>JAQVYY010000082.1 GCA_028708425.1 Bacteroidales bacterium | reverse complement strand
TAAGAAAAAATACCCTAAACCAGAGAAAAGAATTATTTTCACAATCCCGTCCTTAAAAATCAACTAATTTTTTGAGCCAAGCGAGAAGAAAAGAAACAGTGGAATTATGAATCGCTCAATTTAGGTACTATAAAGGAGTCCGCTGCCGAAATCCCATACCCATCCCGTTTTTCTAATATTTGGTTGTTAATTTGGATTTTCCCCTCAATAATAAAAATGTACACCCCATTGTTCTTATTCTGAACCCTATATTCCTTAGCTTTCCCTTTCTCGAAATTTGCCAAGAACATCCAAGCATCCTGATGTATCCACATTCCATCATCATCTTTATTTGGGGATACTACTTGTTGAAAATTATTGGGGACCCTTTTTGATATGGTAATTTGGTCGTAGCGCGGTTCTACTCCCATCCTGTTTGGAATAATCCAAATCTGTAAAAACTTGACCGGTTTGTTAGCATCGGCGTTTTTTTCGCTGTGCACTACGCCCGTACCAGCACTCATTACTTGCGCTTCGCCTTTACTAATGATGCCCTGGTTGCCCATATTATCACCATGGCTCAATTTCCCTTCCAAAGGGATACTGATAATTTCCATATCCCGATGGGGATGCTCTCCAAAGCCCATTCCACCAGCTACCACATCGTCGTTTAGCACCCGTAGTACTCCAAAATTCATTCGTTCGGGATTATGGTAATTGGCAAAGCTAAAGGTGTGATGGGTATCTAACCATCCGTGATTGGCGTGGCCTCTACTGTTGGCCCTATGGTAAATAGCTTTCATGTTATTTATTTTAATTTACTCGATTTTTAACCCGCATTTGCTTTCATCTTTTACAAATTTGATGAATAATGCGGGTTAAGTAATGGCAATATTTTCGTTTGTATGTTCTTTTATTACCTTAATAATTAAGCGTAAAGCCCATGAATTACATTTTGTGTTTAATAAACGTGCCCTTATCCAGCTCTTCAAAAGCAAGATCCAGCTCCTCCTTTGTATTCATTACTATTGGCCCTCCCCAGGATACGGGCTCGTTTAAAGGTTTTGCTGCCAATAGTATAAACCTGGCTCCCTGATTTCCCGAACGAACAGTAACAGTATCGTTTGCAGCATCATTTTTATCTGTTGAAGTAAATAGAACAGCGCACGATTTATTTTCAAAGTCTGAAAGCGCATCATCAACGGCAAGGGTTCCGTCTAACAGATAGATAAATAGGGTTTCGTTGTTGGGGGTTTCGTTATACCTCCATGTGCTGCTAGGTGCTAAGTCAATATCTAAATATTTAACCTTTGCGTACCTACTTTCAAAAACACCATTTTTACCCTTATATGTGCCTGCTAGTATTCTGACTTTGGCATTCTCTTCTTCTACCAATGTAATCTTGTCATGGGTAATATCTCCGTAAGCCGGAGCTGTCATCTTATCTTTTGCTGGGAGATTAACCCAAAGCTGGCATCCCAGCATTCTCTCGGATGCTTGGGGCATTTCCTGATGAATAATACCCGAGCCAGCGGTCATCCATTGGCATTCCCCATCGTTAATAGTTCCTTTATTCCCGAGGCTATCAGCATGTTCAATATTGCCTTTAACTAAATAGGTTATGGTTTCTATTCCTCTGTGGGGATGCCATGGGAACCCCTTGATATAGTCGTTTGGATTTGTGGAATCAAAACCATCGAGCATTAAGAATGGGTCGAAATCCTTAATATTCTTTATGCCCAACACCCGCCTTAAATGCACACCTGCACCATCAATGGCACGCTGCCCTCGTATAATTTGTGTTGCTACCCTTTTTTTCATAATACGTAATTGCTTTAAGTGTTTGCTTTGCTTAAAGATACAACTATTTATTACTGCAGTATCTTTTTAAACGATTCTATTTTTTGGCTGTGCTCTGCCTCTAAAGCCACATCTACTATCTGGTTATCGATGAAGCTTTTATTAAAATATGGCAATGAAAAGGTTTCGGCTATGCTGGCTCCAAATATTTTAAAAGATTTTTTTGCTATATCCATTACACCTCCACCACCAAACCTACCAGATGATGTAGTCATTAAAAGCATTGGTTTACCAGCAAAAATATTAGCATCAACCCTACTGCACCAGTCGAGTATATTTTTTAGAGCAGCAGAAAAATTCCCGTTATGCTCAGCCAGCGAACAGATAATCGCATCGGAATCGGCCATGTGCTTTCTGAACGCAAGGGCTTTCTCGGGAACTCCATCTTTTTGTTCCCTATCAAAGGAGTATATTGGCATCTCAAAATCGTTCAAATCCAAAAATTCAACGCTGTATTCGGCAAATGCCTTTAGGGTGTATGCAACCAAATTTTTATTAATCGATTTTGAGCTGTTGCTTCCAGCAAAGGCTATAATTTTTCGCTTCATAAGTAGAACATCATTAATTTCGGTTGTTTTTTCAAAAATACTTTTTACAAAGGGGCATATAGGGGATATTTTAACATTTTTTTCCCTTGCAAAATCAACAGCAGCCATTACCAGTTGGTTTCCAAACTTTCTCCCTTTATATTCGGGTTTTACCTCGGTGTGGTCAATGGTAAACACATTCCTACCTACCCATGTGTAGGTCATTATTCCTGCTTCTATTCCGTTTTCCTCGATTTTAAAATGCCCTTTGGTTTCCCTGTCAACCTGCTTTATTTTCATACAATTTTACGCTTTTGTAAAGATAAGTGTTCTGCTTGTTTTACTATAAACATCTAATTGTGTGGTTTTGTTAACCCAATTATTAATTGAAATAATTGCTGTCTCCGACAGCGACAACGTTTCACAGCCAATTTTGAGTAAAAAAATGGATACGACTAGAATGAGGTAACCCGCATTTACACCCATCTTTTACAAATTTGATGAGTAATGCGGGTTAAGTGCTGTATATTTTTCAACGGCTATTCTTCTTCAGGAAATTTCTCCATATAGTACTTGTTTTTTATAGAATCCATTTCTTGAAACATCTTCTCAGTTCCCTCCATATTGTGCCTAAAGCGCTCTGAAAAAAAATCTCTTTTATAAAAATCATACTTCAATAAGCTATCTTCAAAGAAAAAATCGTTAAAATATGGTTTATAAGAAAATGGGTATAATGCATCGAACATTTTTCTAAAATCATAAAAAATACTGTCTTCTGCAGCTTTATCATTTTCGATGTTTGAATAGAAGTAGGTGTATGTTGAGTCGTACTTTATCAGATTACCATCCTCATCATACTCCCTATTTATTTTTATATCCTCCTTCGGTACATTTTTTAACCTACTTAATTTATCGTTTTGGCTTTCAGCTTGTTTTTCCTGTCCATTGCAGCTACTTAAGATTAGTGTAACTGCAAATAGTAATATCCATATGCGTTTCATAATCTTATGTTTTAGTTAATTAAACAATGAATAGTTTCAAATATTTTCACCTTGTAATCAGTAGTTAACCCAAATTATTCGTCGGTATTCGGCCTCCGATAACGACTATGCCTCACACCCAATTTTGTTTCACAAAATTGGGTACGACTAGGTTGGGAAACCCGCATTTGCACTCATCTTTAATGTATTCGATGAGTAGCGGGTTAAGGGTTAAAATTACTTAATTTCGATTTGTTTTGCAGGTTTTGGTTTCGCTTCCTCCTTTTTAGGAATGCTAACAGAAAGTATTCCATTCTCGTATTTAGCCTTAATTTTATCATCCTCTACAGTGTCAGGCAGTGTGAATGAACGGCTAAACGACTGATAACTAAACTCTCTGCGCGCAAATCGCTGCCCCTCTTTGGTTTCGTTTTCAACCTTTTTTTCAGAAGAGATAGTCAGTACACTGTTGTTCAGCTCAATGTTAAAATCTTTTCTATCCAACCCAGGTACTGACATTTCCACCTCGAAACCGTCGTTATCTTCCTTTATATTTACGGCAGGAAGTGTGGTGTTCGTAGTTGAGTAATTTCGGTTCGACCAATCAAATAAATCATTTTCTAAAAAGCGGTCGAACAAGCTAGGCATCTGGTTTGAAAATCTTACTAGTGACATAATTTTATCCTCCATACTTTTAGTTAAACAATTAATTTAATTTCCGATTAATATTTCATCAAAAAAAATACCAAAACAACAATACTTTTTAATCTTAAGGATTTTAATATCCTGATTATCAACAATATTTGATTAGAATCACATTGCTTCAAGTCCTGCCACAACGATGTCATTATGGCAACAACAGTGCCTGCAACTGTCTTTTTGTCTGCCTTTAGCTGGGTAAATTGAAGCCAACCCAATTATTCATTCGTATAATTGCTGTCTCCGGCAGCGGCTAAGTTTCACAGCCAATCTAGTTGCCCAAAATTGGGCTCGACTGGGTTGTGATAACCCGCATTTGCACTCATCTGTAATAAATTTGATGAGTAATGCGGATTAAATTACACAAAAGTTGAAGCGAGCTATAACCCCTGAAATTACAGCTATTTCGGTTATTACTTTAATACATTGTTGGCGGTTCGTTATTTATTTTCTAATGTTCCGATTAATTCGAAACATAGGTTGTCGATATTTTTCATTTTGGGATTAAACGCTGAAACATTTGATAAAATGATTACGGCGTTTCTACCTTCAAGGTTAATGGCTATGGAAGAAGAGTATCCTGCCGTTCCTCCATTATGCCAAAACAGCTCTTTATCATTTTCAGATTTTAGTATATGCCAACCTAAACCGATTTCCATCTTTTCGTTGACATTAAAAGTTGGCTTTCTGCTTAGGGCAAGCTCTCTGTTTTTTGGGTTTAATTGAGCTTTTGCAAATTTTGCCAGATCTTCGGTAGAAGATAATATCCCACCCGCACCAAACAAAGCATCAAAATCCCAATTAGACACTATTTCACCATTTGAATTTAGCCCTTTTACAAGGCTGTTGTTTAGATTATTTGAACTTGTAAATGAATTGGTCATCCTGAATTTTTCAAAAATTCTATCCTGCAGTAATTTTTGAAAACTTGTTTTTTGAGATACGCCAAGCGTATAACCTAGTAACCCCGCGCCCAGGTTTGAATAAGAATAAACTTTTGCAGGTTCATTTTCAAGTTTTAGCATGTTTTCAAGATATTCATTAAGTGCCTTTTCTCCGTAGTTCTTGTACGGATTGTGTGCATTAGTTAAATCCAAATTTTCAGGCAGGCGAGGTAATCCAGAAGTGTGATTGGCTAAGCTCTCAAAAGTAATCTTCGTATTGTCTTTAAAAGGGAAAGAATAATAGCTGTTGATATAATCCGCCAATTTGAATTTATTATCTTCTACCAACGATACTAAAACGGTTGATGTAAATACCTTCGTAATGGAACCGATTTCAAATATTTTGTTTTTATTGTCAATGGGCTTTATGGTGTCATTTTCTTTTATTATTCCGTAGTAATTAATTTCATCGTTATGAATTATGGCAACGGAAAGCTGCGTGTTGTTTGGGAAGTTTTTACATTTCGAGAAAAATAAATTTGAAATCTCTTTTGGATAATTACCCAAAGCATTAATTGCCTTACTTTCATTTACCTTTACTTCTTCATAAGGCTTAATTGAAAGTCCATTTATTTTATTGTGGTCATCAAGTGAGATATTAACCGATAAAATTGCTTTCTCAAATTGAGTTTTATAGCTTGCATAAGCTCCTTTCTGGTAGTTTACAAACTCTTTATTCTCGATTTTTCCAAATTGAGTTCTCAAATTCATTAGAAACTGTTTAGTGTTCTCGAGTGGTAAAGACTGTTTCATTTTAGACGAAAAGCTGTTGAAAATTTCGTCATACTTCTCCGTATTGTAATTCGTTTGAAAACTGTCAATTGCAGCCGAATAGTTTTCAGCTTGAGCAAATAATACATTTGTCATAAGAGTTACCATCAGAAATAAAAAGAATCTCTTCATTTTGTTTTTTTTAATTACCGCCAACGGTTGGCGGTAGAATTTTATATTTCATTACATTGGTGTCCGGTTAATATTTATAGATTCCTCCCTACGGTCGGAATGACAGGGCGTTGAGTTGTATTTGGGAGGGGAGGGCTTGGCTAGCGGCAAAGCCGCTAGCCAAGCCCTCCCCTAAAAACTAAACATTTGTCATTCAAAGCGAAACGCAGTGAAGCGAAGAATCTATAATGTTTATCTTTGTTTTTATCGGACAGTAGTGATTTCATTAATACATTTAATCAAATCTGGATTAGAGCTACCATAACTTACAATTCTAATATCAAGAGGTACATTTTTTAACTTTCTAATTGCTTGTTGCATAGATTCTAAAATCCAATATTCCTCATTTCCAAATGCGCCACCAGCAACCAAAGTCAGAAATACTTTATTTGATTTATTATTTTTCATATTAAGCACTCCTGCATAAAGAGCTGATTCATAAGTAGCCTCTAAAATGACTCTCGCGAAGGATTACCAATAGAAAGATTCTATATAGCTGTATGCCACAGGAAGAGCCGAACAATATATTTGGGAAACCTTATGCTTTGTATCCGATTTGGCAACTTCTGTATTCCATTGTATTCCTGTTTTATGCTTTTCTTTCAGGTTTTCTCTTTCTACTTCGGTCAGCTGAGCAATTTTCTTATTGATAGCTAAAAGTCCGTTATGATTTACCAAAGCGTATCCATTTTGCATCTTCCAAAGATTCAACTGGTCATTGTTCAATTCTTTACCAATTAAATCCAAACAATCTATTTTGGTTATTTGCAGTTTGGCCAATTTGGCCGTTTACTTCTACAAAATAATTACGATATATCGTTCCAGCACCACAGGAAATTGCGCAAGCTGGGCCTTGAGTGTAATCATATTCATATCTATCTATTCCTTGTTCAGGTGTTACATAAGGGCTAACCATTTCAAGTAAATTAAATTGTGAAGCTGCTTGAAATAAGGCGTTTGAATTTTCAACTTGTGAATGTAATTCTTGTACATCAGCAACAATTTCGGTTACTTGAATTTCCCCATTGTATTCTTTGATATTTTCGTTCTGCTTTTTAAGTTCAGCTAGGGTTGGAACATGTAGCTTTCCATATGAAAAAATTTTAGAGTTTACGATTGAAATAATTTCACTCCCTTTAACCTCAATATTCTTTCTCACATTTTCGGGTGATTCTTCTTTGAATCCTGTTAATTGTTCAAACCACATTCGTTTTGTTTGTATTACCGCCAACGGTTGGCGTTTCGTTGTTAAGTCTAAATATCTTTCTTTTTGATATCTAGGTATGTTTTGTCTGACAGTCTTTTTATCGAACGAATAAAACCCTTTCCCTCAAGTGTCTCTAGTTGAGATTTTCCAATAATCTTTAGTTGTTTAAAGCGGTCAGATTTCTCAATCTGTTGACCAATCATAAGTGCATTTAAATTCTCTAAATTAAAAAGCACAACAAGTTCATTAATACTTGCAAAATCTCTAATATTTAGCCCTTTTTTAGAATGTGCTTTGTTTGCTTCTCTCCAATCTTTTGCTGTACAATCAAATAGTGCTACGTTTAAAATAGTGCTACGTTTAATAAATCGGCCTCTTCTGCATATACTAACCATTCTTTGTCGTTCGAATAACTTTTAATTGGGATGATATGATTTTTAATTGCATCTATATGTATTTGATAATTTGTCTTAGTCAAGATTCTTTTAACGTTCCATTCTAGATTGTATTGATTTGTTTCAATTTCTTTTAATCTCTGAAATTCTTTAATAAGCAATAGTTTGAACATTGGGCTTATCCATGAACCAAACTCAAAAGCAATATCCTTATGTGCATATGTCCCCCATATCTGCCCGATTTCGAGAATATCCCTATTGCATTAGTAGATTCAATCCATTTTTTAGGGGTAAGATTAAAACTGTTAAGTCCTGACAGTTTTCTAAAGGTGTCGAATTCGACAGGTTTAAAATCGGGATTATGAATCGTTTCCCACAAACCAATAAGCTCAACCGTATTCCAATTTCTTAACCAATTTCGAATATGGTCATTACCCTCATCATTTCAAACCATGTCGGTCAAACAGATGTAATCTTGTTCATTTTGAGAGACAATTGAGAAGATTTTGTCCTGTACGTTAATCTTACTCATAGTTGATTCTTTTCCAACAAAAATAATCAATTATTCCAATGTTGTATCTTTTTTCACAATGAACGCCAGCGGTTGAGGGTTTGGAAAGTGCTGGAGATTGGAACAGCGTCATCATCCGGTGGCTATTCCAGTTCGTTTTGTGCCAGTGATTTCGGTCGCATAGTGCCAGTGATTTCGGTTCAAACTGTGCCATTTTTTAGCATTAAGGCATAATGAATTCGAAAAGGTAACGGTTCGTTTTGTGCC
>JAQVYY010000081.1 GCA_028708425.1 Bacteroidales bacterium | reverse complement strand
TAAGAAAAAATACCCTAAACCAGAGAAAAGAATTATTTTCACAATCCCGTCCTTAAAAATCAACTAATTTTTTGAGCCAAGCGAGAAGAAAAGAAACAGTGGAATTATGAATCGCTCAATTTAGGTTTTAGTTACTTTCTTCAGCAAAAATAGTAAAAAAAATATCTGTTTAGTTTTTTTCGCTTATCTTATTTCAAACGAAGAATGAGGTGTAATATTGAGTAAGTAAGCGTTTAAGTACTTGGTTTGTACGTGTAATTGCTGAAAAGATGCTAAGTGCTAGTTTGTTTTAATTTTTTGGTTAAATTTGTATGTGAAGAATTAATCAAATCGATTTCCTATGAAAACCCTCAAGATACCTAAAAATCGAGTACGCGATTACCTTTCCGAAAAAATAGCTAAAAGTATTATTCAATCGTCTCTTGAGGATTTAATTTCTGTGCTGCGTTATAATGCCTTGGGGGGCTACGAATATCTGGATGATTTTGATTTATACGAAAATTTGGTAGCCGCTTTACCCGAACTTGAGCTTATGTTTTTGGCCGAAACGGATAAACATTTCTTTTACGTTGCGGTAAAACCAGATTATAAGCACGAAGAGGAAGAAATTCTTGTTGATGTACGAAAAGTAATTCAAGTTATTGTATAGGCTCTCATTATTTCAACCTAAAAAACTTTTCATGCCAAAATTTACCAAATTATTGGCCTCCCCTGTCCTGATGGCCATTCTAATTATTGCTTTTACAGTATCTAGCGCAATAGCCACTTTTATAGAGAATGATTTCGGTACATTGGCAGCCAGAACGTTAATATATAACGCTTGGTGGTTTGAATTTATAATGCTTTTGCTTTGTGCAAACTTTATTGCTTCAATATTTCACCGAAAGCTATTTACCTCGGGTAAGCTTGCAATTATGTTATTCCACTTGGGGTTTGTTGTTATTATTATTGGGGCTGGTATTACCCGATACATTGGCCAGGAAGGGATGCTACATGTTAGGGAGGGGGAGGTTGCAACCACGTTCAAATCATCCGAAAGCTATTTTAGGGTTACCCACGGAAAGAGCGAGCTCCTGGAGAAAAAGGTTGATTTTACCCCCGTCTCGAGCAATAGATTTAAAAAAACAGTAAAGGTAAACGGTAACCCCGTTAGGTTGAGGCTAACCAGCTATATTCCCAATGCCTACGAGGCAGTTGTTGAGCATTCCAATGGCTATCCCGTGGTAAATTTGGTTATCCTCGATAGCGTGGGCTCGCAGCAGGTTTACGTTAGGCCAGGTAAAACCATTCCTATTGGTATTAATGGGGTAGGTTTTAACGATAAAAAATTGAGTAGAGATATCGAATTATCCCTATCCGATTCGGGAATTGTTGCCCGTTCGGTATTCCCTGTTACCTCGCAGCAAATGATGGGTGATGCGAGCACGGTTATTGAACCACAGCAGTGGTTTAAACTTAGCCCGCAAACTTTTTACAGCACAGATTATGTGCGGTTTGCCTATAGGGCGCATTGGCCAAAGGGCAAGGTTGTAATGTTACCTAGTAAGGAATCAGAATTTGATGGCGTTGATGTGCTGGCTTTTTCCGTTGATTTTAATGCAAAGTCTACCGAAGTGTTTGTTCCCGTTACAAAAAGTGAGCTTATACCAGTAACCCATCAAATTAATGGTACAAATTTAGTGTTTACATACGGCCCTAAAAACATTGGTTTACCCTTCAAAATCAAGCTAAATAATTTTGAATTAGAGCGATATCCTGGTTCCGACAGCCCATCGTCGTTTATTTCGAATGTTGAGGTACTCGATAAGGATGATAATCCTATTAAACCTTTCAGCATATATATGAATAATATCTTAGCGTATAAGGGTTACCGTTTTTATCAAAGTTCGTACGACCCCGATGAGAGGGGAACTTACCTCTCGGTAAACAAAGATTTTTGGGGTACGGCGGTAACGTATTTCGGGTACTTACTATTAATTGTGGGGATAATGTGGTCGTTGTTTGCACCCGCTAGCCGTTTTAGGAAGTTGATAAATAAGCCCGTTGTACCAATCCTTGCAACTTTAATATTGTTGACCTCGTCGGGTGTTTTTGCGCAGCAGCTGCCTGTGCCCACTAAGGCACATGCCAAGGAGTTTTCGGAGCTGCTTATGCAGGATAAGGGGGGGCGAATAAAACCCATTGGTACGCTTGCTGGCGAGGTGTTGCGTAAGCTTAACAGGTCTACAAGATTTCAGGGGTACACGCCCGAGCAGGTTTTCTTGGCAATATCGGCATTCCCCGACTATTGGCAGGGTGCGCCCATTATTAAGGTGGGAAATGAAGATTTAAGGGGTTTGCTTGGCGTGCAGGGCGAGATGGTTCCTTTCGTTGATTTTTTTAACCACCAGGCCGGCTCAACATATAAGCTGGGCAATTTAGTGCAAGAGGCATTCGCCGTTAAACCCTCGCAAAGAACCGCTTTACAAAAGGATATTATCAAAATCGATGAAAAGGTAAATGTGCTTTACATGGTGTTTTCGGGGCAAATGGCTTGTACCTTTCCCATACCAAATCACCCCAATAATCAGTGGCTATCAATGGTGGATGCAACCGAAACGGCCGATTCTGTTTTGGTACAACCACATGCAAACCTTTACGCCAGGTACATTTTAAGCGTAAGAGAAGCCGCTAAAAGCGGCAGGTGGGAAACGGCGAGTGATTTGCTGGATAGCCTGAAAATCTCGCAGGGCAAGTATGGAGCGGAAGTTATCCCCTCGCATAGGCGTATTTCTGCCGAGACCTTGTCGAATAGGCTTTTACCCTTTGAGAGGCTTATACCAATTTATGGAATAACGGGGCTCATGCTGTTAATCCTGGTATTTGTTGGGTTGTTCTACAAAACCAAAATATTTAACAAGCTATACAAGGTTTTAACGGTTGCACTGGTTTTAGGATTCATATTTCATACAATCGCAATAGGGCTTCGTTGGTATATTGCCCAACGAGCACCGTTAAGCAATGGGTTCGAGTCTATGGTTTACGTGGCTTGGGCTGCCATGCTCGCAGGGTTTATCTTCTCCAAACGAAGTAGGGTAGTGCTACCTGCAACCGCGCTGCTTAGTACGCTTACGCTATTTGTGGCGCATCTTTCGTGGATGGATCCCGAGATAACCAACCTTGTGCCAGTACTAAAATCCTACTGGTTAACTATTCATGTTGCGGTTATTACGGCTAGTTACGGGTTTTTGGGTTTGGGGGCAATTCTCGGACTTTTTAATCTCGGGTTAATGGTTCTAAAGAACAGGCGTAACAGTAACGAAATTGATGCCCAAATTTCAAGCATTACAACCATAAATGAGCTAACCCTTACCTTGGGACTTTACCTTTTAACTATCGGCTCGTTTTTAGGTGCGGTTTGGGCAAACGAGTCGTGGGGTAGGTACTGGGGATGGGATCCCAAGGAAACATGGGCCCTAATAACCATTCTGGTTTACGCTTTCCTTTTACATATGCGATTAATCCCTTCGCTTAAAACGGCTTTTTCATTTAATTTTGGTTCGGTTATTGGGTTAGGTTCAGTATTAATGACTTACTTTGGAGTAAACTATTACCTCTCGGGTTTACATAGCTACGCAGGTGGAGACCCCGTTCCAATTCCAGCGTGGTTTTACTTTGTGATAGGGGCACTGCTACTAATAAGCTGGTTAGCGTGGTACAACAATAAGAAGATTGACAGAGAGGCAGGAAAATAATTTTTCACAAATAAATAATTATATGACAAATTTCGAATTCTATAATCCAGTAAAAATTATATTCGGACAAGGCAAAATTGCTGATATTTCAACCGAAATCCCCAAAGATGCCAAGATTTTAATTACCTATGGCGGGGGAAGTATAAAGCGTAATGGTGTTTACAATCAGGTTATAAGCGCACTAAAGGGTTATCATATTACCGAGTTTGGTGGCATTGAACCCAACCCAAAGTATGAAAACCTGATGAAGGCTGTTGAGATTGTTAAGGAGAAGAATATCGATTTTCTTCTAGCGGTGGGTGGCGGATCGGTTATTGATGGAACAAAGTTTATTGCGGCGGCAGCCCCTTTCAATGGCGACCCATGGGATATTATAGTTAATCCGAAGGATGCACCCATTACCAAGGCAATTCCATTGGCATCGGTTTTAACCCTTTCGGCAACGGGCTCCGAGATGAACTCAGGAGCAGTTATCTCCCGCAAATCAACCAACGAGAAGTACTCTTTTGGTAGCCCTTTACTCTTTCCCAAGTTCTCCGTACTCGACCCAACGGTAACATACTCATTACCTGTAAACCAAGTAGCTAACGGTGTGGTCGATGCGTTTGTTCATGTTATCGAGCAGTACTTAACCTATCCGGTTAAAGCGTATGTTCAGGATCGGTGGGCCGAGGGGATAATGCAAACCCTTATTGAAATTGGACCACAAACTTTGGCCAACCCAATGAACTACGACATTAGGGCTAACCTAATGTGGAGCAGTACAATGGCTTTAAATGGTATTATTTCGGCAGGAGTGCCAACCGATTGGGCTACGCATACAATTGGCCATGAGCTCACAGCGTTTTTTGGTCTCGACCATGCCGTAACGTTGGCCATAATTTTACCCTCGTTGCTCCGTGAAACTAAAAGTGAGAAAAAACAAAAACTTGTTCAGTATGGCTTGCGGGTGTGGGGCATTAAGGTGGGGAACGAGGATAGGAAGATTGAAGAGGCCATAGACAAAACCGAGAAGTTTTTTCAATCAATGGGGTTAAAAACTAAACTTTCCGACTACGGTATTACAAAGGAGCAAGTATTGCCTATTATTGAGAGGTTTAAGCAAAGAAAATGGAAGCTGGGCGAAATGGGAACGATTACCCCCGAGCGGGTCGAAACCATACTGCTTAATGCTATGTAATCTATTTGACCGAAGAAGACCTAATATATAGGAACCTTTCCATTTTATGATTTCTATTATAGCCTTGAAAGACAGGTAGTAAGTGTTTCACCAAAAAATATTGTGGTTATTTCTGCCTAAAAGTTTGCCATATTAAATTGATTTTATACTTTTGTCGTGCTTTTAACGAAAGGCACACTGCAATTAATCCTTGCACAACACACGCTAGGATTTACTTTCAGGATTACAACATTAATTATTGAGAGTGCCAATATTACGTATGGTTTTAGCGATACGTTGAGGTGTAAACCTGCCAAAAGCAGAATTGTGGTAACCGTTACTAGTGGTTATTGAAATGTTGTTTTGGAGAGGTGGGTGAGTGGATGAAACCAGCAGTTTGCTAAACTGCCGTACGGGCAACTGTACCGGGGGTTCGAATCCCCCTCTCTCCGCATCAAATAGATTTGATGTTAGGATATGGCTGAGAGGTAAGGATAGAAATTATCAGCCATGTAAATTTTCGGGGTGTGGCGCAGTCCGGTTAGCGCACCTGGTTTGGGACCAGGGGGTCGCAGGTTCGAATCCTGCCACCCCGACTAGAGTAAAAAGGTTCATTTTAATCTTTTTAAATCAAATCAATTAAAACCTGCTGTTCCTTTGAAATAGCGGGTTTTTTTATGCCCTTTTTTACCCTCCTTCGATTTATTCTGATCCACAGCTTACTTTTTTAATATATTATTAACCTACCTTATTCATCAAATTTACTAAAGACGAATGCAAATGCGGGTCACCCCAACATGGTCGAGCCCAATTTTGAGCAACTAGATTGGTTGTGAGGCATAGTCGTTGTCGGAGGTAGTAATTGTTCGGATAATAATTGGGGTTAGTCATTCTGAGCATTAGCGAAGAATCTCAAAAGATTTACCGGACAACAGTGATAATTAATATCTTTTAAAATAAATTATATGCGCTATGGATTTACAAACTAGAAAGTTAAATGCCGTTGAATACCTAATAAATATTCAAGATGAAGATGTGTTTAAGAAAATTGAAGAGACTATCTTTAAGACTAAAGATGTTAGAGCAAAGGCATTAAAGCCATTTACTGAAAAACAGCTGATTGAAAGGGCTAGAAAATCAAATAAAGATTACCTTGCGGGAAAATATAAGGCTCAAGAACAATTAGAAATAGAATCCCAAAAGTGGTAATCTAATGAAAGTTATTTGGTCTGACTTTGCTTCTGAAATGCTCAAAGATATTTATGATTACTACAAAGAAGTTGCAAATGAAACAATTGTACGAAAAATCAAAGAAAATATTTTTATAGCCACAAGACTAGCTGATTAACCATCCAGAGTTAGGACAAATTGGTGAAACTTTATTACAACTTGAAGAAGAGCGCAGGTATTTAGTTAACAACAATTATAAGATTGTATATAAGAAAGTTAAAGAAGGTATTTTGATTACCGATGTTTTTGATGCTCGTCAAGACCCAATAAAAATCAATAATCCAAAAAGAAAGCCCAGCCGCTAGCAACTGGTATAAAATATACCGGTTTCAGGGGTTCTCGGAACTTTGTAGCCCACAGTGTGGGTTTTAGTGTGGGATAGAAACGATGCTCCGTAAGCCGCTACATTACTTACCCCCACCCGCTACCAACAACCTCAAAAAAACAACTAACAGCATAAATACTAGAAAAGGGTATAGTAAATAACTCACACATACAACAGAAAATTACTATATTTATAGATGTTTAAAAAAAATGCAATAAAATGACCATAGCGCAGTATATTGATAGCATAAATCAACGCTATAAATTAGGCAATGCAACTGAGCATACCTTTCGGGGCGATTTACAGCAGCTAATCGAGAGCATAGTTCCCAACGTTAGAGCCACCAACGAGCCCAAAAGGCAGAGCTGCGGTGCGCCCGACTATATACTAACCAAAAAGGATATTCCCGTTGGCTTTATCGAAGCCAAGGACATTGGCAATACCGACCTCGATGGACAGCGAAAAGCCGGAAACAAGGAGCAGTTCGACCGCTATAAGGCTTCATTAGATAACCTCATTTTTACCGATTACATCAATTTTCATCTGTACCACGAGGGCGAATTTATTACCAAAATTGCCATTGCCGAGATTACCGAAAAGGGTATAAAAGCGCTACCCGAGAACTTTGAGGGCTTCGAAAATCTAATCAAAAATTTTTGCAGCCACATTGGGCAAACCATAAAGAGCAGCAAGAAGCTGGCTAAAATGATGGCGGGCAAAGCACGCCTACTTTCCGATATTATTGGTAAAGCCTTAACCAGCGATGAGGTTAACGAAGAGGACAGCACGCTGAAAGACCAAAAGGCCGCTTTTAAGCAAATCCTAATACACGATATTACCCCACAGGGTTTTGCCGATGTTTACGCTCAAACCATTGCTTACGGTATGTTTGCAGCCCGATTGCATGACCCTACGCTCGATACCTTTAGCCGACAGGAAGCAGCCGAGCTTATCCCCAAATCCAACCCGTTTTTGCGCAAGCTCTTTGGCTACATTGCCGGCCCCGATATTGACGACCGCATAAAGTGGGTGGTGGATAGCCTAACCGATATTTTTATGGCGTGCAACGTGGAGAAGATACTAAAAAACTACGGCAAGAGCACCAAGATGGAAGACCCCATTATCCATTTTTACGAAACGTTCCTAAGCGAGTACGACCCCAAATTACGCAAATCACGGGGTGTTTGGTACACACCGCAACCCGTGGTAAACTTTATTGTTCGTGCCGTTGACGATATTCTGAAAACCGAATTCGATTTACCGCAGGGGCTTGCCGATGCCAGCCAAACCACCATAAAGGTAAATACCCAAACCGTTGATAAGCGCTCGCCAACAGGTTACAAGCAGATAGACCAGCCCGTACACAAAGTACAAATTCTCGACCCCGCCACGGGCACAGGTACTTTTCTTGCCGAGGTTATAAAGCACATTTATAAGAAGTTTGAGGGGCAACAGGGCATCTGGAGCAACTACGTTGAAACGCACCTCTTGCCACGCCTCAATGGCTTTGAGCTGCTCATGGCGAGCTACGCCATGGCGCACCTAAAGTTCGATTTGCTTTTAAAAGAAACAGGCTACAAACCCACTACCAACCCTCGCTTTAGGATATACCTAACCAATAGTTTAGAAGAAAGCCACCCCGATACGGGAACCCTTTTTGCCAGCTGGCTAAGCACCGAAGCCAACGAGGCGAACCGCATTAAGCGCAATACGCCCGTGATGTGCGTAATTGGAAATCCGCCGTATAGCGTGAGTAGCACAAATAAGGGAGAGTGGATTGAAAATTTAACCGCTGATTATAAGAAAAACCTAAATGAAACACCCATGACAATTTTTAGACACACACGAGCATGATTATTTCGCAATAACGTAACTTTGCAAAAAAAAAGAGCCATGACAGCGACACAGGACAAAATAGAGTTTGACCAAGTTATTGAG
>JAQVYY010000080.1 GCA_028708425.1 Bacteroidales bacterium | reverse complement strand
TACCGTGCATTACATGCATTAAATAGAGTATCCTTGCAAAAGGACGGTAAAGGTATAAATTAAGCCATCTAAACAAAAAAGGAGCGCCCAAAGAAGCGTTCACTTAGGGATTGAAGAAAAACTTAACTGAACAGCTTCAAGCGGGGCAAAAAGGCCAGCCATACTCAAGCATATGTACTTGAAATGGCTGGTCTTTATCTTCCGTCATTTTACTGTAATTCATTTTCAGACATTTTTTCTGCTTGTTCAATAATTAATTTAACTGCATCTGCTTGTTTATCAGGTGGATACTTATATTTACGTAGAAGCCGCTTAACGGTAATGCGCATCTGAGCACGTACACTTTCACGTACATCCCAGTCAACTTTCATGCTATTTCGTATATTAATTGTTAGTTCTTTTGCAATTTGCTTCAGCACATCATTTTCATAGAATTCTCTGGCGGATTCATTTTCAGATATAGCATCATAAAATGCTAACTCATCATCAGATAAACCTAGTTCTTCACCTCTTTTATGAAGACTATTCAAATCTTTTGCCATTTCGATAAGCGTCTTTATAACTTCAGCAGTTTCGATTGACCGTTTAGCATACTTATTAACTGATGCTTCTAGCATTTCTGAGAATTTTTTAGCTTGAACAACGTTTTTTCTAGAAATCGCCTTAATTCTACCATCAAGCAATCTACGTAATAGTTCTAATGCTAAGTTTTTTTGCGGAAGCCCTCTAACTTCCTCTAAAAATTCATCAGAAAGTATGGATATATCTGGTCTATTTAAGCCTACCGCTGCAAGAATATCTACTATCTCTTCTGAAATAACAGATTTTGAAACTAGTTGTTCTATTTCATATTCAACTTGATCTTTTGTTTTCTTAGGTTTACCCTTGGGTAACAATTTTATTATTCCGGCTTTGACCGCTTTAAAAAAACTTATCTCAAGGTTAATTTCTTGTGCTTTTTCTGATGTGGCGCATAGAGCATATGCTTTTCCTATCTCAACTACAAAGTTTAGAAAGTCTTTTTTTTCTTCTTCTTTTTTCCCAAGAATGAAGTCTACACATCTAACTATACAATCTATTCTTTGAGATGCTGTACCATCTAAGTAACAGCTATAATCGAATCCGTGTAACAAACCTTTTATTTGCTCATATTTTTCCATCATTAAATCTACTGCAACCTGAGGATCAATACCAGTTGTTTTTCTATCAGAAGGGGTATATTGTGCAAGGGCACTTCGAAGATTATCAGCTATACCGATGTAATCTACAACTAATCCACCAGGTTTATCTTTAAACACACGATTGACTCGCGCTATAGCTTGCATTAGGTTATGCCCACTCATAGGTTTATCAATATACATAGTATGCAAACACGGAACATCGAAACCTGTTAGCCACATATCACAAACAATCACTACCTTTAACTCATCATGCGGATCTTTCATCCTTTTTGCAAGAATTTTTTTCTGAGCAGAAGTAGTTGAGTGTATCTGAAATTCTGGTGGATCTGACGCAGCTGATGTCATAATAACTTTAATTGTTCCTTTATCCACTTCAGAATTATGCCATTCTGGACGATATTTAATAATTTTTGAGTATAGTTTAACAGCAATGTTTCTAGACATTGTTACAAACATAGCTTTGCCACTAAGTGCACTCTGTCTCAAATCATAATGGTGTAAAAAATCCTTTGCAATAACATCAAGACGAGTATCGGTTCCTACAAGAGCTTCAAGTCTAGCCCACTTTTTTTGTTGATTGATTACATATGTTTCTTCTTGTTCTTTTACAATTTCCGCATATTCAATATCTATTTTAGGCTTGAACTCCTGAGGAATATCAAGCTTAGCAATTCGGCTTTCATAATATATAGGAACGGTTGTTCTATCTTTGACTGCCTGCGTTAAATCATAGATATCAATATAATCTCCAAATAATGCAGGTGTATTTTTGTCACTCAATTCTACTGGAGTACCAGTAAAACCTATAAAAGAGGCATTTGGTAAAGCATCGCGCATATATTTAGCAAATCCAAAAGATACCTTGCCATCCTTCTCTTTAGCTTCTAGTCCATATTGGCTACGATGTGCTTCATCTGCAATTACTATTACGTTACGACGATTTGTTAGTGCTTCATTACTTTGATCACTTTCATCAGGCAGAAATTTCTGGATAGTAGTAAATATAACTCCACCAGATTCAACACTTAATAAATCTCTTAATTGTTTTCGGTTTTCTGCTTGCTTTGGAATTTGACGTAGGTAGTGAGCACTTTTGGCAAATGTTCCGTAAAGCTGATCATCTAGATCGTTTCTATCTGTAATAATAACTATCGTAGGATTGTTTAGCTCAAGAACTAATTGTCGGGCATACATTAGCATGGAAAAGCTTTTTCCACTTCCTTGTGTATGCCAAATAACACCTACTTTTCTATCTCCATTTTCTGCAGCAGCAATATGTGTCTTATATAATGCTTTTTTTACTGCAAAATACTGGTGATAACCAGCAAGTATCTTAAAAGATTTATCCTCTTCATGAACAAAAAACGTGTAATTAGATATTATGTCCAAAATACGTTTTTTGTCCATCATTCCTTGTAGCATTACTTTCAATTGAGGCGAAGATTCTGGTGCTTCACCGTTTCCATCAACAGTTCGCCAAAACATAAAACGATCAAAATCTGAAGAAATTGTTCCTACCTTTGCGTTTATTCCATCGCTTGTAACTAAGAAGGCATTGTAATTGAAAATAGTAGGAATATCTTTTTTATATGTTTGTAATTGATTGAAGCCTTCAACAATACCAATATCTTCATTGGACGCATTCTTCAATTCAATGATTGCAAGCGGTATACCGTTTATAAAGACAACAACATCGGGACGACGTTCTTTACCATTCTCGATAATTGTATACTGATTTACAGCTAAAAATTCATTATTATCAATGTCTGTTAAATCGAAAATATAGGCTTTTTCAGTTTTTACATTTCCGTCTTTTTTTCGTATTTCTACGTCGATCCCGTCAGTTATCATTTTAAAAAAAGCGACATTGTTCTGTGTGATAGACATACTTTGATGGCGCGTTATTTTTTTTACCAAATCATCAATTACCTTATCAGGGTACTGTCGGTTAACTCTCTTGAGGGCACTGTGCAGACGATCATACAAGACAACATCTCCAAAACTCTCCCGTTCAGAAAAACTGCCGCCAGGTGAGATATCTGGGCCATAAATTGTTTGGTAGCCTAAATCTTGAAACCATTCCATTACTGCTTGCTCAAGATGGTATTCAATAAAATTTGACATATCACTCACCTACCTTTATGTGATGTTTGCTTTTTATGTATGAAGTCTGATGTTCAAGCTCTGGATACACAAAAGCTTCATTAATACCTATAATATCTAGTTCTTTAAGTATCGATTGTTTGTGCTCTTGCGGAATAACCAATGAGCGTGGAATGCCGTCGCCAAAGTCTTTAATAAGCTGATCCTTTAAATTAAATGTATTCTTAAGAAAATAATCTGGTTTTTCAATGTCTATACCCAGTAGTAAGAAAGCTCCATTTTGCCTTTTAATTCGTTCGTTATTTTTGGGGGCAACAACAGGAATATACTTTGTTCTAAATATGTTCTCGAGTTTTTCATTCTTTTCTTTATAATCTAAAGCATTATTTATTAAACCTTTTTGAACAAAATAGTCGACAAAAGCTTCAATGCTTTTCCCATCATATTCAGCAAGCGCAGCAAAATACTGTACTTGCTTTTCTGTTGGACGCTGTAATGATTCTATGAGAATAAGTATTTCGCCATCTTTATCTTCACAAGTTTTGTCAGAGCAGGCAAAATATAAAGCTATAAGAGGATTTGTTGTAACATCAATTAACCTTGTTGGAAGCCCATAATGCTGCATTTTCACGAGCTGCTCAAAATCAGTCATGTGATTACCAAACTCATATGGTTCTTGCAAAATCAAGTCATTAATTAAAGCTGTTTCTTTACTAATCATGTTGTTGCGAAAAATACTAGCATCCATTGGAAAGTCAATATTTGCTTGCCCTCTAAATAGCAAAGTGCCTGTTGTGTTGTTTTCAATAATTGTGCTATTATATCTTGAAATCTTGTCGAATAAGTGTCCAACACTAAAAACTGTAGCTTCCTCTTCGAATGCTTCTTGTACATATTCTTCATAATCAGTCATTATGCTTCACCTACTTCCACTGGTAATTCTCCGCTTATAAGCTTTGGTAAAAGAGTATCTCTTATTTCAGCCAAAACAGCATTTTCTTCTTTTAGTTTTGCAATTTTCTGCTCTATAGGTTTTGCTATTTCTTCAAATCGCAACTGAAGCTCCATTGGAGGTACGATTATATCAAACATTTTAAATGCTTCAAACGGAAAATTCTGGCGTGTTGTACCTATAGCATGGTGCTTGATATTTTCTAAAAACATAGGCTGTTTCATATAATAATAGAAAAAAGTTGGGGTTATGGTCTCTTTCAATTCGAAGACAACATATATTGGGCTTACTAACCCAACATCAAAATCAGTCAGCATAGCAATGGAACCAATATTTGCTCTAGCAGGATTGTATGCCACTTGATTTCGTCTAACAATTTTGTAGTTTACAGTTGATTTACTATATACCTGTTTCGTGAAAACATCATCAGATAGTTTGAATTCTCCTTCTTTTATAACCGAAAGCACTGGGTAATCGTTGTTATTTTTATTTTTCTCTTTTACTTCAAAAACTCTTTCGAAAACATTAGACCGTTCCCAATTCATAGGAATGCCGTTTTGTAATTCTCCAGTAGGATTTGGATAATTAAAATCATAAAACCAATTATAATATATAGAGTTAATAGTATCCGCAAGCATTGAGACCTGTTTCTTGTTAGATTCGATTTTATCTTCATAGCCAGATAATATTGCACCAATATCATCTTGTTCCTTTTTAGACAGATCAGGAATCGGTATTTTATTTAAGTTAGCTTGATTTAATTTTGGCTGTGCAGAACCTGTAATATATTCTGAAATATCAGTGCTATTTAACCAATAACATAAAAATCTTAAATTGGAGTGTTCATTGGCTGTTACAATATGTGCGTGATTATTAACCCAAAACTTTCCCGATACAATTGTAGCTATAGGCAATTTACGAGAACGGAGATTCTCTCCATCCTCTGCAATCAACATATATTCTCCATCGAAAAGATATCTATCGACATAGTCGATTATACCTTGAGCACCATAATAAGGATATACCTTATCTATGTTTTCTCTTTGTTTTGAAGACAAAGGGACACGCATATAATCGTAGTTTATTATTAAATCACCTAGTAACATAACATTAGCCCCTTTCTTAATCAATTTTCCAGCCATATTTCAACAATTGAACGGATATACTCTCATCAAGCCTTCTAGACTCTTTTCTAATATTTGACAACTGTTTTGTCAATCTTTCCATTTTCTCTTCAAACGGCTCAACATCTACTTCAATATGAGCAACACCAACATAACTAGCAGGAGTTAGATTATAATCTTTAGCTCTTATTTCTTTAAGAGTAGCAACTTTCCAAAAACCTTGCTTATCTTCATAGGTTATTTCTGCACCATCTGCTCTTATTGCTTTCTTTTCATGATTTCTGAAAGCATGATAAATTGATGTAATATCATCGATGGTTTTATCTGTTAATTTTCGTTGTGTACGGCTATCTTCTAGTGGTTCAGTTTCCATATTGCGTGCATCAATAAAGAGTATTTCACCATGTCTATCACGATGCCCATTTTTTAATTTGTTTCTTGTTATAAACCAAAGGCATACAGGAATAGAGGTGGTCGAAAATAATCCACCTGGTAAGGTTACAATACAATCAATTTTGTCATCTTCTATTAAGTTTTTACGAATTGTGTATTCGCTTATAGTGGACGACGAAAGAGAACCATTAGCAAGAACAAAACCAGCTGTACCGCTCGGAGCCAAGTGATATAGCATATGTAGAATCCAAGCGTAGTTAGCGTTACCTGCAGGAGGGATTCCGTATTTCCCCCAACGTGGATCATCAATTAAACGCTCGCCTCCCCAATCGCTTATGTTGAATGGGGGATTGGCCATTATGTAGTCCGCTTTAAGATTTTTGTGTTGATCATTGTGGAATGAATCGGCATTCTGCTGACCTAAGTTCGCATCTATACCACGAATGGCAAGATTCATTTTACAAAGTCTCCATGTATTATAATTGGACTCCTGTCCATAAATTGCAAGTTGACCGTCGATTCGTCCTTGCCTATCTTTGACAAACTTTTCGCTTTGAA
Source organism: Bacteroidales bacterium (assembly GCA_028708425.1). Lineage (GTDB taxonomy): Bacteria > Bacteroidota > Bacteroidia > Bacteroidales > Tenuifilaceae > Perlabentimonas. The sequence continues at coordinate 2,295 of JAQVYY010000080.1, read as the reverse complement.
CAAACATTCCTCCAGAGCCGCAGCAAGGGTCATATACTCTTCCATCGTGTGGCTCAATCATGTTTACGATTAGTTCAACAACACTTCTAGGAGTGTAGAATTCGCCTCCTAGTTTACCTTCAGCCCTAGCAAATTTACCTAGAAAATACTCGTAAACTGTTCCGAGAGTATCTTTGTTTGGGTCATTCCCAATTTCAATATTTGCAAGTAAATCAACAAGCTCACCTAAGGCAGTTTTGTCTAGAGAAGCACGAGCAAAATCTTTAGGAAGAACTCCTCTTAAAGATGGATTTTCTTTTTCGATTGTATACATTGCATTATCAATTACTTGACCAATTTCTGGTGTTTTAGCTCTTGCAACAATATTATCCCAACGAGCTTCTTGGGGCACCCAGAAAACATTCTTAGCAGTATATTCATCTTTGTCTTCAGGATCTGCATACTCATCTTGTGAAATTTCTGCATATGCTTTGACAAAACTATCAGAAATATATTTTAAGAATATAAGTCCTAAACAAATATGTTTATATTCAGCAGAATCCATATTATTTCTAAGTTTATCAGCCATTATCCATAAATCTTCTTTTCTTAACTCAGCCATTATAAAACTCCTCCATTACTAATGATGTTAAATGCTAAACATGGTTTTCATGAATTACATACCAAACTGATAGCAATTATATGTCGACACCTTCTTGCTCTTTTAACCTTATATATCTTTCATATGAAATAACAACAGCCTGCGGTTTATTCTGCTTGTTAACAATTACTATCTTGTCTTTTTCATTAACCTCTCTGAATATTCGAGATGCCTGTCCTTTTAAAAATTCAGTAATAGAATGATATTCTGGTATTGGATTTCCTTTTTCATTTACCACATGGACACCTCCTTAAGACAGCCATTTTGAATAATTATATCATTTAATCATTATAATTGTAAATACCTTTGACCAGATAAAAGTAATGACTTTTGATATGTTATATATTTCTTAAAATTTATTTTACATAGGTAATTCTGAATCAAGCTTTTAGACAAAAAAGTCGGAAAGTTCATTGTTGTAAGACAAAAATGATAACTCAATATCGCTTTCGCTCAAATTTGAGCAAAAGCATAAACATTACAGCCGTCTTTTCTGGAAAAAAGACAGGCTGTTTTATTATTTTAGGGGTTCGAATCAATAGAATTCTTCGCTTATGGATGAGGAAGAAAAAATATTTTTAGAAAAACCTCAACTAATGTGCCCTACCAAGGCTATAAGGTGAGAGGAAAATACTTAACATGACCTCAGAGTTAGCTATTTGTTGTGACATTAGCTAAGGGGTTAATAATTTCGGCTATTAGTAGAGGAAAGCAATTCACAGAAATATTTGTTCCGGCAATCAAACTGCAGGCTTGTGTCTTGTGCATGATGAGAGGAAATTGCCTTAAAAATACTCTGTGGATTTGCCTTTCTCATGAACAATCAATGAAAGCATAGTTTTTCTCTCACTGCTCCTTGACAACTGAATACCCCGAAATGCAAGAGATACTTCAAGCAGAATATGCCATGACGATAATTTCGAGCGTATTCCTTGAAAGATAACGAGGTTGTGTCAAACAAGGCAAACCCTCTTGAACCGTAGCTTTTCGGGTCATTTATAACAGGCAAGGAGGTGAAATAACTGAAAACAAAATATGATAACTTGCCACAGATGCTTAAAGATAAGCCACAGTTTTGTTGTTGGAAATATGAAGCGCGAAGTGGTAGAAAAACCAAAGTTCCCTATAACCCAGTAACGGGAAAAAGGGCAAAAACAGATCAGCTGAGTACATTTTTAGATTTTAGTTTGGCGGTAGCTGCTATAAGTGATTATGACGGTATCGGATTTTTGGTGGGTAATGACATATGTGTTATCGACTTAGATGATTGCTTTGATAGCAGCGGTAAGCTTAAGCCTATTTCCCAAAGTGTTGTAGACGCTTTTAGTGGTTGCTATATGGAACACAGTCCATCTGGGAAAGGGTTGCATATTTTCTTTAAGGCCACTGGCTATAACTTTGACAAGACAAAATATTATATCAACAACAGAAAGCTAGGAGTTGAGATCTATGTATCAGGGGCAACAAACCGATTTGTTACCGTAACGGGAAATATGTTTGCAGATGGTGATATAGCGGAGAAATCGTATGAATTACAGATGATACTAGACAAGTATATGTTGCGTCCTACCCCTGTGAAGCAAATTCTGGATGCAGAAAGTCAATCCTATTTGTCTGACAAGTCTGTTATTGAGAAGGCTTTAAAATCGGCAAAC
>JAQVYY010000040.1 GCA_028708425.1 Bacteroidales bacterium | reverse complement strand
GATAGTTTTGTGCACCCAAATGGTGAAGTGTTATTTATTAGTTTTGACACCTTTAAATTACACATTATCAGGGTATTAAACAAACTATCTTTTATCTTTTTTTGCACAAATCGCTCAATTTAGGTAATAATCAGACTGAAAACTCCCACAGCAATCAGCATAAAAATACCTATAAGTACAATAATAAAAAAACTCGCTACAATGGCGTATAAAAATATTGATAGATGAAAGTTCAGGGCATCCTTACCCTGCCTATCCACTTCAACATACTGCTCTCTTTTAATAAGCCAAACAATTAGTGGCCCAAGGATGCGGCCGAAAGGAACTATAAACATAGCCAATGCGCTTAAATGACAAAGCATTGCCATGGTGCGCTCTTCGCTGTTAATGTAGTTTATGTGTTCCATAAGTTGTTGGGAGCAAAAGTAAAAATATTGGGGTTGTAGGTTTACATTAACCCTGTAGCCACAACACCAATACTGCTATTTAATCTAATCCATTAACTTGCGATACTTGATTCGATGGGGTTGCTCGTCGCCAAGGCGTTTGCGTTTGTTCTCCTCGTACTCGCTAAACGACCCCTCGAAGAAATAAACCTGCGAGTTACCCTCGAATGCAAGGATGTGCGTTGCAATACGATCGAGAAACCAGCGGTCGTGGCTAATTACCACGGCACAACCAGCAAAGCTTTCCAAACCTTCCTCAAGCGCACGCAGGGTGTTCACATCAATATCGTTGGTGGGCTCGTCGAGAAGAATTACGTTACCCTCCTCCTTAAGCGCTAACGCTAGGTGTAACCTGTTGCGCTCACCACCCGACAGCACACCGCATTTTTTCTCCTGATCGGCTCCCGAGAAATTAAATCGGGCTACGTATGCCCTAGCATTAACCTGACGGTTACCAAGCATCACAAAATCGAGTCCACCAGAAATTACTTCGAATACGGTTTTCTCAGGGTCGATGGCTGAGTGCTGCTGATCAACATAGGCGAGCTTAACCGTTGGCCCCACATCAAAGGTTCCCTTATCAGGGGTTTCGAGCCCCATAATTAAACGAAAAAGGGTTGTTTTTCCTGCTCCGTTAGGACCAATTACCCCTACTATGCCGTTTGGCGGTAACTTAAAGTTCAAATTATCATACAGTAACTTATCGCCATAGCCTTTGGCCACGTCTTTGGCCTCAATTACACTATCGCCTAGCCTTGGCCCGTTAGGAATAAAAATCTCCAAACGTTCCTCCTTCTGCTTTGCATCCTCGTTTAGCAACTTATCGTATGCCGAAAGACGTGCCTTGCTTTTGGCTTGACGTGCCTTTGGCGACATGCGCACCCACTCGAGCTCGCGATCAAGGGTTCTTTTGCGCTTACTCTCTTGCTTCTCCTCCTGAGCCAACCTATTAGATTTTTGCTCTAACCACGAGGTGTAGTTCCCTTTCCAGGGTATCCCCTCGCCCCTGTCGAGTTCCAAAATCCAACCAGCCACATTATCGAGAAAGTAACGGTCGTGCGTAATGGCAATAACCGTACCCTTATACTGCTGAAGATGCACTTCGAGCCACTGCAAACTTTCGGCATCTAAATGGTTTGTGGGTTCGTCGAGTAAAAGCACATCGGGTTCCTGTAGCAACAATCTACAAAGTGCTACCCTTCTGCGCTCACCACCAGAAAGTACTTTTACCGAGGCTTCGGGGTCGGGACAGCGAAGAGCGTCCATAGCCCGCTCTAGCTTTGAATCGAGCGTCCATCCATCAACATTATCAATCTTTTCGGTTAGTTCACCCTGTAACTCAACCAATTTCATCATCTCGTCGTCGGACATGGGCTCAGAAAACTTAGCGTTTACCTCGTCGTACTGTCGCATAAGCTGCACCACGTCCTTAACCCCCTCTTCAACAATCTCTTTAACTGTTTTCGAGTCATCGAGCTGTGGTTCCTGCTCTAAGTATCCCACCGAATATCCGGGAGAAAAAACCACCTCGCCCTGGTACGACTTATCGACACCTGCAATAATTTTCAGCAGGGTTGATTTTCCCGAACCGTTAAGCCCAATAATACCAATTTTAGCTCCGTAGAAAAACGACAGGTAGATATTGTTAAGAACTTTTTTTTGGGGCGGAAACACTTTACTCACGCCCACCATTGAAAAAATAATCTTTTCGTCCGCCATATTCGCTTATATTGTTTCTATTTATCAACCACTTATCCCCAATTATTCATATGAATAATTGCTGCCTCCGACAGCGACTAAGCCTCACAACCAATTTTGTTACCCAAAATTGGGCTCGAGTAAGTCGGGGTTACCCGCATTTGCATTCATCTTTAACAAATTTGATGAATAATGCGAATTATTATAGTAAAAGGCATCGCAAACCCTATGGCTTTGCGATGCCTAAAAAATACTTACATTAACCTACTTAATTTTCTTAAAATCCTTAGCAAGAAAACCATCGCCGTTTTTCTTACTTATCATATGGTAGTTATGGTAATACAGCTCACCATTGCTTGCATCAATAAGCAATTTGTAGCATCGGGCCTGAAGACGAGTACCCTCGGGACCTACCTTATGCAAAAAGATTACGTTCTCGTTTTTTTCCTTCACAGCATTTTCAATATCATCGGGGGTAACAATTTTCACCGAGTGTGGATAGGCATTGCGAACGTCGGTTAAGCTACGAACTGCTTTATCTAAGTCCTTCTCAAGAACCCATAACTCCTTATTTTTAACAAGCTTACGGTTTTTATTGTAGGGTTTAAAAATATTCTTCTTTATGAGCTTTGGGTTGGCGTCAAGGTTCTTGATATGCATTTGAGCCAAACGAATAAGCCCCTCAACCTTAAATGCGTAGCTCTCCTCGTCAACACTGTTGTAACCTAAAGGGAGTGAGCAAATGTCGGGTAAATCGGTATGCTTTTTTACAGCCGAGCCTAGAACTACCGATAAATACCTGTATGTAGCCTCTAGCCTATCGCCAGTAAACTTAATTTGAAGTTGTACTAAAAACGATTTATTGATATCGCTACGCATCTCCTCAAACTCAGCAGCACTAATAAACTCGTAGGGAGTAATTGTCCACGAGCGCTCAACCGCCTCCTTTATCTTAAAATTATACTCCGACATGGGGTTGTCCTCAAGAACTACATAGGTAGTGGTTCCTAAAAATGTTTTAATATCGGCAGGACGAGACGCATAACGTTCGGCAAAGGTTGCTACGCTAACGCTAATAAGACATAATAAAACTAAAAATCTTTTCATGATAGTTATGGCATTAGATGTAAATAATTAATTTTAATGCAAATTTAATGTATTGATTCATTGTTCAATGATAAAATGAATGAAAATTATGAAAAAACGCTTGTGAATTTAAAAATATTTAGTTTTATCGGAGAATTACTCCATACTAAAACAGCATTTAATGTTGAATATGAACATTTTAACATCAATTCCCTGAGACCAAATTTAACCCCAATTATTCGAATAAATAATTGGGATTAACATCATTACTTATCATTGGCGTCTGGTTAATATTTATAGATTCCTCACTACGGTCGGAATGACAGGGCGTTGAGTTGTATTTGGGAGGGGAGGGCTTGGCTAGCGGCTAAGCCGCTAGCCAAGCCCTCCCCCCCCCTAAAAACTAAACATTTGTCATTGACAAAGCCATTTCTATTTTCAACGGTTTTGTCGAACATACGTTTCAGGGCGAAACGTAGTGAAGCGAAGAATCTATAGTGTTTAACTTTGTTTTTACCGGACAGTAGTGATTACTTATATAAACTTTGCAAGAAACCGCCAGGTGCTCGCTTTTATAAGGATTATTTTGGCTATATTGTTTAGCGTAATACAATTGGTATGGGGTATATACATAAATTCAGCTCCCGTAAAATAAAATGAAGAAATTTTTATAAATTGCGTCGCAAAATAGAGCGCATTCCCAAGGAGGGCCCATTTATTGTAGTATCGAACCATCCCTACGGCGGGATTGATGGGATAATCTTACTGAAAATTATCTCGGAAGTACGCCCCGACTTCAAGGTTATGGCAAACTTTCTGCTAAGGCGTATCGAGCCAATAAAGGAAACCATTATTCCCGTAGACCCCTTTGAAGGAAAATCTCAAGTCTCGGGCAGCTTAGCAGGCATAAAGGTTGCGCTATGCCATGTGCGCAAGGGTAAGCCTCTGGGAATTTTTCCAGCGGGTGAAGTGTCAACTTACTACAATACCGAGTCGCCAGGCGTTGCCGATAAGCAATGGAGCGACTCGATAATTAAATTCATAAAAAAGGCAGAGGTCCCAATAATTCCTGTTTACTTTAGGGGAACAAATAGTCGCCTGTTCCATATTCTAGGGCTTATACACCCCATACTCCGAACAGCCAAGCTTCCATCAGAGCTATTCAACAAGAAGAATAAAGTTGTGAAGCTACGCATAGGGCAGCCCATTTCGGTAAAGGAACAAAATGAGTTTACAGACATATCGCGCTTTGGTCGCTTTTTGAGGCTTAAAACCTACGCGTTAGGCTCATCTATTGAAGTAAAAAAATTCTTCAACTATAGGCTCAAACGTGAGCCCTCACCTGCAGCTATTGTTCCCCCTGTACCATCTGAAGTTATTGTGAATGAGGTTAATTTACTAACCAATGATTACCTACTCTTTAAAAGTAAAAACTATTGCGTGTACTGCGCCCCTTCGGTTGATATGCCCAACATAATGACCGAAATTGGACGATTACGCGAAGAAACTTTTAGGGAGGTGGGCGAGGGCACCAACCGCAAAATTGACATTGACGAATTTGACCTTTACTACAACCAACTTTTTATTTGGGACGAGGAGCTAAATAAAATTGTAGGCGCCTACCGAGTAGGTAAAGGGCAAGAAATTTTGGAACGGTACGGTAAAAAAGGGTTCTACATACACAGCCTGTTTAAAATTGACCGCGCCTTTTTACCTATACTAAACCAAAGTATTGAATTAGGCCGATCGTTTATAGCTAAAGAATACCAACGAAAACCCTTGCCGCTTTTCCTACTCTGGAAAGGGATTCTGTACTTCCTACTTAAGAACCCGGAGTACCGCTACCTAATTGGTCCGGTTAGCATATCGAGTCGCTTTTCGAACTTTTCAAAAGGACTCATTATCAACTTCCTAGAATCGAACTACTACGACCATGAATTTGCGCGCTTAATTAAACCCCGACACTCATTTAAAATACCTGTAAGTATTGACGATACCGAGGTAATTTTTGAAAAGAGTAACGATATTAATAAGCTCGATAAATTTATTAGAGATATTGAGTCGAATGAGTTTAGAATGCCCGTGTTGCTCAAGAAATACATTAAGCTAAACGGAAAGATTATTAGCTTTAATGTTGACCCAAAGTTTAGTAATGCGCTCGATGGACTGCTAATTCTAGACCTTTTCCAGGTGCCGATGGAAACCATAGAATCGCTCTCGAAAGAGATAAACGACAAATCGATCCTTGAACGTTTTAGTGTTTCTGATTACAATTTTGAGAAAGATAACAGCTAGAATAATGTATTTTTGTTTCGCCTTTTACAGAAAACAAGATTTACCATAAATACAGCTTGTTAACTTTAACCCTAAAAAAACTATAGTATGAAAACAAAACTTTTGGTTTTAATTGCTTCAGTGGTACTAGCTGCTACAAGCTGCATGCAAACCCCAAGTGGTGAAAAAGTTAAATCGGACAAGGCTTCCGAAATAAGTTTCCCTAAGGATGCGACCACCCATAACGTTGACCTTGACAAAAGCGGAATAGAGTGGCTAGGCATCAAGCCTACTGGCGAGCACTTTGGAACGCTTGCCATTGAACACGGAACCCTCTACGTTAAGAACGAAGAACTGTTGGGAGGAGATTTTACGTTGGATATGAATTCAATAACAGTGCTCGATATTCAGGATGCGGAAACAAATGCAAAACTGGTGGGCCATTTAAAATCTGCTGACTTTTTTCACGTTGACTCATTTCCTAAAGCAACATTTAGGTTTAACTCTGTTTTACCCATAGAAAATAACGAGGCAAATGAAGATGGTATTATTTTAACTCACCGCATTGAAGGAAACCTTACGCTTAGAGGCGTTACAAGAAAAATTAGTTTCCCTGCTAGCATTACCATTACAAGTAGTGGCCTAAAAGCACAAACCCTTCGGTTTTTTATTAACCGCACCGAGTGGAACGTAAACTACGGGTCAAAATCAATTTTCGCCAACCTAAAAGACAATTTTATAAACGACGAGATGGGCGTTAAAATAACGCTGATAACAGAATAGTATTCAAGTCTTTTTCGAAGATAATTACTAAAAGAGGCAGTCGGATTTTAGTTAAAACCCGACTGCCTCTTTTTTATACTATTAATTAAGGCTAGCTTAAACCTTGCAAAAGAGAGATAGTCATATTTAAATATGCCAACAATATAGAGTTAGATTGTTTTACAGAATTAAAGAAAGTTTAAAATACTTCCAATGAAAAAAATACCATTCTTTTTATTTTTTGCACTAATAAGTAGCTGCGTTAGCAATCAAAATAAAACAAACGAAGAACTTTTAGCGCAAGCGCATAAAATTCACAAAAGCATTGTAACCATTGATACGCATACCGATACACCGCTTATGTTCAACCGAGAAGGTTTCGATTTTAGCGGAAAAAACCCTGATAACAAGGGTCGAGTTGACCTAACAAAAATGGAAGAGGGTGGATTAGACGCCGCATTTTTTGCCGTATTTATTGGCCAAGGCGACAGAACCCCCGAGAAGTACGATGAGGTACACTCGGCGGCACTAGATATTTTTAGCAGGGTAAAAAGTAGCATTAATGATAATTCCGACCGTGCTGTAATGGCAACAAAAGCAAGTGAAGCGTTATCAATTAAGAAACAGGGTAAAAAAGCCATATATATAGGTGTTGAAAATGGGTACCCTATTGGAAAAGATATTTCGAGGGTAAAAGAATTTTACGATATGGGCGCACGATACCTAACACTTTGCCACACAAAAAACAACGATATCTGCGATTCGTCAACCGACCCCAGTGGTCCCGAGCACAACGGCCTGAGTACTTTTGGTATTAAGGTGGTGAAAGAATTAAACCGTTTGGGAATGATGATTGACGTTAGCCATATATCCGACCAAGCATTCTACCAATCAATTGAGCACTCTGCCGTACCCGTTATCGCATCGCACAGCTGCGCCCGGGCGGTTTGTGATAATCCTCGTAACCTTAGCGATGAGATGCTAACTAAACTAGCCGAGAATGGCGGAGTAATACAAATATGCTTGCTAAGCAGCTACGTAAAACCCGACGAGCCTTACCCTGCGCGCGACAGTGCCAGAGCTGCCTTGCACCAAAAATACGGCAACTTTCAGGAACTTGAGCCCGAAATTCGCCGTAAGGCCATTGACGAGTGGTATGGTTTGGACGAGGTATTCCCACCCAAACTAGCTACAGTTTCCGATTTAGTTGACCATATTGACCACGTGGTAAACCAAATAGGAATTGACTACGTTGGCATAGGCAGCGACTTTGATGGCGGGGGTAGGCTAAAAGATTGTGCTGATGCCAGTCAAATGACAAACATTACCGTTGAGCTACTTAGGAGAGGGTATAACGAAGAAAACATTAAGAAGATATGGGGAGAGAACTTCCTGCGTGTTTTTAAACAGGTGGAAACATTTGCACAAAATCAATTGTAATCATTCACTTACCCAAGTTAATTTGCTAGAGGATAGACTTGCTTAATGAAATGTGCAAGGACATTTTGAACCCTTTGTTACAACAACGAATTAAATACCGTACATTTGCGCACAGTAAAAACAATGAACAGCTAGCTGATAAGCTGGCTGATTCCTTTCAATAAAAACAATAAAATGATTATACGGTCAGCCAATTTTGTAAAAAGTAGTGCCGAGCTAAAACAGTGCCCAGAGCACAACCTCCCCGAGTATGCATTTATTGGCCGTTCAAACGTTGGCAAATCATCGTTAATAAATATGCTAACGGGCATAAATACATTAGCGAAAGTATCGAGCACACCAGGGAAAACGCAGCTAATTAACCATTTCGAAATAAATAAGTCGTGGTATTTGGTCGACCTGCCTGGCTATGGTTACGCCAAAACGGGAAAGAAACAGCGAGCAGTTTTTGCCCAAATGAATACCAAGTATATCACCAACCGAGAAACCCTCACCTGTCTCTTTGTACTTATCGATTCGCGTCACGAACCTCAACAAATCGATACAACATTTATAGGCTGGCTAGGTGCCAATGGAATTCCATTTGCCTTAATATTCACAAAATCCGATAAGCTTAAGCCCGCCGTGCTCAAAACGAACATAGAGGCATACAAAAATCACCTATACGAAACATGGGAGGAGCTACCTCCAATCTTCATAAGCTCATCGACAAATAGGAGTGGGAGAGAAGAAATTCTTGACTATATAGCTCAGGTAAACACTAGTTTAGAGTCGGGAGAATAAAGATTAGCGTATCTGTTCAAATATTTCTTGAACCTTGTATTATTAGATACTGTAATAAATTAGGGGTAAATATTTTACCCATTGGTTATTTTGCTCTAACTTTGCAACCAAAATAATCTACCCAATGATAAAGCAACACTGCATAAAGTTCTTTTCGGGAAGAAATTCTGAGTATCTGGCTAAAGAAATTGCCAAAAACTACGGCACCACCCTTGGAAAATCGTATGTTACCGACTTTAGCGATGGGGAATTTCAGCCCTGCCTAGACGAATCGGTTAGGGGTGCTACCGTTTTTATTATCCAATCTACGTTTCCCCCATCAGATAATCTGTTTGAACTACTTTTGATGATTGACGCTGCGCATAGGGCTTCGGCGTACAAAGTGGTTGCCGTTATCCCATATTTTGGTTGGGCACGACAAGATCGTAAAGACAAGCCTCGTGTTTCCATAGGGGCAAAAATGGTTGCCAACCTACTTAGTGCAGCTGGTGTTGACCGTATAATGACAATGGATTTACACGCCGACCAAATTCAAGGATTCTTCGATGTTCCTGTCGATCACCTTTATGCATCATCAATATTTGTTCCTTACATTAAGAGTTTAAATCTCGAAAATATTGCTATTGCTGCTCCCGATATGGGTGGAACCAAGCGTGCTAATGCCTACTCACGATTTCTAAATGCATCGCTTGTAATTTGCCACAAAACACGCGAGAAACCGAACCAGGTAGGACAGCTAACTGCTATTGGCGATGTGGAAGGCAAAAATGTTGTTATTATGGACGATATGGTTGATACCGCTGGCACATTAAGCGCCGCAGCCGATATGATGATGAGCAAGGGGGCAGCAAGCGTTCGTGCTTTAGTTACCCACCCTGTGCTATCGGGGCCGGCATACGAACGTATTGAAAATTCGAAAATCACTGAGCTGGTGGTTACCGACACCATACCCCTAAAACCCGACAAGATTACCCGAAAAATCAGAGTGCTTTCGGTAGGTGAACTTTTTGCCGATGTAATAAATAAGGTTTACAACCACGAATCAATTAGCGAAAAATTTATAGTTTAACCCGTTAGCATTTTGCGTGCTAGATAAGCATTATCTTCAAAAAAATACTATATTTGCAACCCAAAATCCCCTCAACCAACTAGTAGTAACGTGATGGGGGGCTGACTAACATTGAGGGGCAGCCCTGAGTAGCGTTTATTATTAACAATAAAGTTTACAACAAAATGAAAGAAATTAGTTTAAAAGGTTCGATTAGAACAGAAAGCGGGAAAAAGTTTGCTAAGCAACTTAGAAAAGAAGAGCGGGTACCCGCTGTTGTTTATGGTGGCAAAGATAACATTATGGTTGCTCTGATTGAAAAGGACTTGAAAAACATTATCTATACCCCCGACGTATTCATCATTAACCTTAGTGCTGATAAAAAAAACATTAAGTGTATTATAAAAGATATTCAGTTTCATCCAGTAACCGATAGGGTTATTCACATCGATTTTTTACAAATTTCCGATGACAAAAAGCTTACCATTGCACTACCCGTAAAGCTTGTTGGTTCATCCATAGGTGTTAAAGAGGGAGGGCATCTATCCCTAATCCACCGCAAGGTAAGGGTTTGTGGTTTTCCAAATGATTTACCTGATGCGATTGAAGTTGACATAGCTGACCTTATGCTTGGCCAAAGCCTTTTAACCGATGATTTAGTTTTCGATAAATTTGAAATAGTTGAGCCGAAAACCACTGTTATTGCTACCGTTAAAGTGGCCAGAGTTGCGAAAGGTTTTGCTACTGCTGAAAGTCTTGAAGGAGTAGAGGAAGACGAAGAGGAGGTACAAGATGAAGCAAAAGGAGAAGAGCAAGGGGAAGAGCAAGAGGAAAACTAGCACGCCTAAATTTTGCAGCATTGAAATACTTAATTGCGGGCTTGGGTAATATTGGAGCCGAATACTCTAACACCCGCCACAACATAGGATTTACTGTATTGGACGCCCTAGCAAGTGCGTCCAATACTTCTTTTAGCACTAAACGTTACGGCGATATCGCCAAGGTTAAGCACAAAGGGCGCACGTTTATTTTACTCAAACCCTCAACCTTTATGAACCTTAGCGGCAAAGCTATTTCATACTGGCTAAAAGCAGAAAAAATTCCAATCGAGAAGTTGCTGGTTGTTACTGACGATATTGCGCTACCATTGGGAACCCTTAGGCTACGAGCCAAAGGCAGCGATGGAGGACATAATGGCCTTTTTGATATTATTGAAACCCTAGGCACCCAACAATTTGCCCGTCTTAGATTTGGAATTGGCAACGATTTTCCCAAAGGGCTTCAGGTACAGTATGTACTTAGCGAATGGTCCTCAGAGGAAAAGGAGATTCTCCCCGAAGGTTGCAAAAAATCAGCAGAAATAATTTTAAGCTTCGGGTCAATAGGCATTGAAAGAACAATGAACCTTTACAATAAGAAACAGTAGCCATGGACAAAAATCTTACAACGCGTATTGATAAATGGCTCTGGACTGTTCGCATTTTCAAAACCCGGAGCATCTCAACCGAAGAGTGTAAAAAAGGGCGTGTAAAACTAAATGATGCTGAGGTAAAGCCATCTAAAGAAATTAATATTGGCGACACCATTACCGTTCGCAAACCACCAGTTGTATACTCATACATTGTAAAAGATATACCCAAAAGCAGGATTGGGGCTAAACTTGTTAACGATTTTTTAGAAAACATCACACCCAGCGATGAGCTGGCCAAGTTGAAACCCGGGTATTTAGCTTTTCAGGGGGTTAGACCCAAAGGAACAGGTCGGCCTACAAAAAAAGAGCGAAGAACTCTCGATAATATTCGCAGAAAATCATTTGACCACGAGTAAAAGCCTAGTAATAGCATGTAATAAGTTACATCGCGTAACCCCATATTCATTCGAATAATTGCTGCCCCCGACAGCGACTAAGCTTCACAACCAATTTTTTTCGCCCAAAACTGGGCTCCACTATGTAGGGGTAACCCGCATTTGCATTTATTAACGAATTTGATGAATAATGCGGGTTAAAATATATAACCTACCCTTTCTTAGCGTAACAACCCTCTATTACTCCAATATAGAAACGATGGTAATCTTTGGTCGGGTATATCTCGGTTTCTAACCCCACATCAGTAAACATTTCGGGTTTTATATCGTCGGTGTAAAGCTTACGGCACTCAACAATAAGCCGAGCCTCGGCAAAAGCAATTCCTCCACCTGGTGTACACACTGGGGTTAGTCCTGTTTCTTTAGGCTTATCAACATCTCTTCCCGAATTCGCACCACAAAAAGCTAACGCCTTACGCTGGTTCCCTTTTCCAAAAAACGAAAGAGTGTAGGTACTGTTCGCTTCTGTAAACTTGTAGGTATGGCGTTGAGGCCTAACATAAATAATTGAAATAGGTTTTCGCCACAAAAACCCAAAGCTTCCCCATGATGCGGTCATGGTATTAAAGGTTTCTTTATCTCCCGCCGTAATTAGCATCCACTCCTTGTCGAGCATTTCGAAAACATTACCTTTTAATGCAAACGGGTCAATCAGCTCAAAATCGTTTAGTCGTTTCATGATTTTATTGAAATCAAAATAAATGGTTGGAATAAAACAATCTACACGCATACAAAATGTAACCCTGCGCTATTTATAAGGCTACTGGATGGGTTGGGTTCAAAGCTTCACGCAGATCTTATACTAATTGGTACACCAAAGTATGCAAAATTGAACCCTAAGCAAAATGGGCATTTACATTCATCTTTTACAAATTTGATGAATAGTGCGGATAAATAAGTCGTCCAGCTAGTAAAACTCGTAGGTATACTTATACAACACCCTATAGCGGTAAGGGGCAAAATACGAGTCGGTTTCAATAACATTGCCCTTATCGCTAAACGTTGATTGCTTGTGCGAGAACTCTTGCGATTTATTTTCGCTCCATCGCTCCTCAATCAGGCTTCCCTTTTCGTCGTACTCATATTGCGATTGGGTAAACTTTGAACCATCGGGCAAATGCTTTATTACCTCAATAACCCTACCATCATTGTTATATTTATACTCGATGCTATTCCCAAATTTTTCGGAAAAATATTCTGACTTTAAAATAAGGTTGCCATTCTCATTATACACTTGCTCTACCTTTTTAAGCTCATTGCCTTTATCATCGAGCCTAATATCAGTAGTTATATTACCATTCGCATCGGTATACTTAATCATTCTAGAAAATAGCACCTTATCGGGTTTAAATACGCTTATTTCGTGCATGTTATCTTTATAGGCATACACCCAACGTTCATGAACTTTATTTGCCATATCTTTCTTCACAATCTCTTTAAGCTTTCCATCGGGATAATATTCGTAATTTATACGATAACCTGCTGCTCCATCAAAAATAACCTCCTGGGTTTTTATTCCATCCCTATCGTAATAAATGGCCTGCTTATAAGAAAGCCTCAGCTCTGGCCCATCAGGGTTCTGATGCATAGAGTACTCTATTCGCTGATTACTCTCATTATACTTATAAAGCAACCTTGAAGAGACGGAACCGTTAGATCTAAAGTTCTGCACTTCAACTGCATTGCCATTTCTATCGTATTGTGTTACGCTCGTTTTATTACCCTTTGGGTTAAGCTTATTACCAGTATACCTGTATGTCCATTGTGTAACCTGCCTAATCCCACTCTCTGCAATTCGGTGTCTTTCCTCCTCCTCGTTGGTAGTTTGCCCCAGCAGGCTAAGCGACAACCCCAGAAGAAGAGAGACTAAAAAAATATTTTTCATAAACCAGTGTTTTCAATGCAAAATCAAATATAGTAAAGTTTTATATACGAAATAACTATTGTCCGGTAAAAACATAATTCTGTATTTTAGATTCTTCGCTTCACTACGTTTCGCTCTGAAACGTATGTTCGACAAAACCGTTGAAAATAGAAATGGCTTTGTCAATGACAAATGTTTAGTTTTTAGGGGGGAGGGCCTGGTTAGCGGCTTCGCCGCTAACCAAGCCCTCCTTTCCCGAATACAACTCAACCCCCTGTCATTCCGACCATAGGGAGGAAACTATAAGTTTTAACCAGACACCAATGATACGAAATAACCCTTAACCCCAATTATTCATCCGAATAGTTGCTGTCTCCGACAGCGATAAAGCTTCACAACCAATCTTGTTGCCCAAAATTGGGCTCAACTAAGTCGGGGTAACCCGCATTTGTATTCATCTTTTACAAATTTGATGAATAATGCAGGTTAAAGTGTTGCTTTTTCCCTCTCAACCATCCTTGTCAATAGGGATTGTTACCACAAGCACAAAATATTGCCTGTTCCTATCAAAAGGCACAAAGTGATAGAAAAACTTACGCCCCGACTTTCTGGCAATGTCAATTAACCCTAAGCCTGCTCCTCCGCTTTCGTTTAGCTCTCCCTCAACCATCTGTTTAAGAAAGCTGTCTTTCAGCTCTTGAGCCGATGAGCCGTTAATCTTAATAAGCCTATCCTCTAGCGGTTTTACGCTTTCATTTTTAACTATGTTTCCTGTTACAACATAAAACGAGTCCTTTTTATGACTTACAATAAATAGCCCATTACCAACCTTATGATCCTTTTGGTCAAAGTCGTCGGAGTGCTTGGTTACGTTCTGCAAGCACTCAATCATTATATGAAATATTCTTTTACGCGTTGATGTCGGCAGGTTTTTCTCTGTAATTTTACGGCTAGCCATAAAGGCAAACGAGCGGGTTATCTGGTGACTCATCTCCCCTTTGTATATAACGGGGAATCCACTAGTGGTCATCTCACTTGTGAGAAAAGATTTTATGAAATAAATAATATTGTCCATTAAGGAATAAAATTACTAATTTTTTATTATTATTTCATTGACCTGGAATAAAAATAGGGTTTTATTTATTTTATAAAAATACCTCAAGGAGCCTCGCTTCTGTTTGGGGTACAATTACTGCTGAAGTTAAGATTGCTGGAATAAGCACAAGCTCTCCGTTGCTTATAGAAACCTCCTCGGTTCTGGAACACTTGATGCTAGCTTCCCCCCCAAGACATATGTATATTCTGAATGTATCACGCTCAAAAAAATCACGCTCTACACTTTGGGTTAAAAACAACCTGTTAACATTAAAAAACTGAGTATGCTTTAGTTCCTGAGGAATATTCTTCTCAACAGCTACCCGCTCGGGCAACAGGGAATTTGCCTCAAAATCTATGGCTTTTATAGCCAAATCGGTATGGAGCTCTCGCTTTGTTCCATCGGGTTCTGTTCTATCCCAGTCGTAAACCCGGTAGGTAATATCTGAGGTTTGCTGTATCTCAACAAGGGTAATGCCTTTGCCTAGTGAATGTATGCTTCGGGCTGGCACATAAACCATATCATCGGCTCGAACCAACTCCTGTTTCAATAATGATGGCAATTGACCTGAATTGAGAGCCTGCTGAAACTCGTTAGCCTTAATATTTCGGTTAAAACCGGTAACAATTTGCGAATCGGTTTCTGCCTCTAAAACGTACCACAGCTCGGTTTTACCATAGGCATGGTGTAGCCGTTCGGCCATTTGGTTATCGGGATGAACCTGAACCGATAGGTAATCGGTGGTATCGATAAGCTTAATAAGCAAGGGGAATTCTACACCAAACTTATGAAAGTTTTTTTCCCCTACTAAATCGGCCATGTAAACTTCCGCCAGTTCCTGAATATTATTACCAGCCAAAAAGCCGTTCTTTACAACCGACAAACTACCGTCAACAGCAGATAGTTCCCAGCTTTCGCCACACTTTTCCATCGATTCTGGAACCTCTTTACCGTATAGATCGCGTAACTTTGTACCACCCCAGATACGATACTTTAGCTGAGGCGAAAATTTTAATGGATATAGCATTCTTAATAAAGATTTGTATTTTTGGAATCATTTAGTATTCTTGTAACATCAAATGTCATACCTAAAGTTATACTCGAACATAGATTTTTACCCTATGGTTTAAACATTTTTTGCAATAACAAAGTTAATCATATTAATTTAAACTCATAATGTTAATAATAGGTATTGCGGGTGGAACCGGATCGGGAAAAACCACCGTTGTAAATCGAATCACAGAATGTCTTCCCTCAGGCGAAGTGGTAGTTATTCCACAAGATTCATACTACTACGATAGCTCGCACTTACCCCTTGAGGAAAGGCAGGAAATTAACTTCGACCATCCCTCATCAATCGAGTTTGAATTGCTAGTTGACCATGTGGCAAAGCTAAAAAGGGGTGAAAAAATTGAGCAACCAATATACTCATACCTTACGTGCTCAAGAAACTCCGAAACGATTTCAATTACACCAAAGAACATTGTGATAATTGAGGGAATTTTGGTTTTTACAAACCCCAAGCTTCGAGATTTAATGGACATTAAGGTTTTTGTAGATGCCGATGCCGACGATCGGTTGTCAAGGGTTATTTTGCGAGATATTGTTGAAAGGGGGCGCTCGGTTACCAATGTGCTTGAACGGTACGAAAAAACGGTTAAGCCAATGCACCTGCAATTTATTGAACCCACCAAACGCTACGCCGATATTATTGTTCCGCAAGGAGGAAATAACTCGGTAGCAATTAATATATTGTCATCGATAATTGAAAAAAACTTGTCACGCTAAAAACGATAACAGCTATGCTTGATCATGTAAAGAACGAAGACGTACTATTTCTTGATATAGAAACGGTGCCTCAGCACGCTAGTTTAAACGATTTACCATCGGAACTGGCTGAGCTATGGAGCAAGAAAGCGAGAAGAATTGGAGATGAGAATCAAACACCCGAAGAAACGTACCAACGTGCAGGAATTTATGCTGAATTCGGTAAGATCATCTGCATCTCAGTTGGGTTAATTGTAAATAAGGCGAATCAACTGTTTTTTAGGGTAAAATCGTTTGCTGGCGATAACGAAGCGAAGCTACTTTTAGATTTTGCCGATATGCTTGAGAAGTTCTCGGCTAAACCACAGGCTAACCTTTGTGCTCACAATGGAAAGGAATTTGACTTTCCATACATTGCCAGGCGGATGCTTGTTAACGGAATCACTATTCCCAAGCTACTCGATGTTGCCGGTAAAAAACCTTGGGAGGTTCGATTTTTAGATACAATGGAACTCTGGAAATTTGGCGACTACAAGCATTACACCTCGCTAAACCTGCTTACGCATATTTTCAGTATTCCCACCCCTAAGGATGATATTGATGGCAGTCAGGTAGCCGATGTTTACTACAACGAAAAGAATTTAGACCGAATAGTTAGGTACTGCGAAAAGGATGCGCTTGCGGTTGCTCAGCTGTTTTTACGCTATAAAAATCAGCCCCTAATACCTGCCGATAATATTGAGGTTGCAAGCTAAGCCTGGGGTTAACTTTGGAAATTCCAAAACTGCAACATCTCTTTAATCATAGCCTCAGGATTCTCGGTATGCAGCCAGTGCCCAGCATTGGGTATGGTTTTAACCTCAAAATTCATAAATAGCTGCTTCAGCTGACTAATCCCCTCGTTAAACACATAGCTTGAATTCTGACCCTTTATAAAAAGGGTATTTACCGTAATTGGCACTGCCCCACCCACAGGAAGCACTGCCCCCATAAGCTGCTCTATACTCTTACCAATTACTGGTACGTTTAGCTGCCATTCAAAACGCCCCACGTCATTACGCTTAACATTTTTCAGCAGAAACCTCCTTAGGGCTTTATTAGGAAGAGTTTTCGCAAGTTTTTTATCAAGTTCATCTCTCGACTCAGCCTGCTCGGGGTTAAGCACCAGTAGTGACGATATAATTTTAGCATGCTGCTTAACCTCCCCAACACCTTGCTCTTGATTAAAATAGTTGTAAGGCAAAATATCAACCACAACCAATGAGGCTACCCGAGTAGGATTTTGATACGTAAAATGCATTGCCACCTTGCCCCCCATTGAGTGCCCAACTAGACGAGCCTCCGAAAGGTTAAAACGATTAAAAAGTTCGAGTAAATCATTGGACATAACTTCGTAGGTGTGAAGTGGGCTAAACGAACTTTTACCATGATTTCGAAGGTCAACCAGAATTACTCGATACTTTTTCGCCAACATACGCCCAACCGTAAACCAGCTATCCGATGAGCCGTATAGCCCATGCAAAATAACTATAGGGCTACCTTGTCCCAGCTCCCTAGCAAACAGCTTCATTAAATTACCCCTTAACCCTTTTCAAGTACATCTGAATGGTATTTTCTAACCCGAGGTATAGCGCATCGGAAATTAGGGCATGACCTATGGAAACCTCCAACAGCTTAGGCATATTTTCAACAAAATACTTAAGATTATCCAGGTTTAAATCGTGCCCCGCATTAAGCCCAAGCCCAACTTCACCTGCCGCAATGGCTGCCTTTAAAAATGGCTCTAGAGCTTCTACTTTATTCAACGGATAGCCCAGGGCGTAAGGTTCTGTATACAGCTCAATCCTATCGGTACCCGTATCGGCCGCATGCTTAACAAGCTCAGTATCGGCATTTACAAAAATTGATGTCCGGATTCCGGCATCCTTAAATTTCTTAATGTGCTGCTTTAGGAGGGTTTTGTTTTTCACTGTATCCCATCCAGTATTTGAAGTAATAGCATCCGGCGGATCAGGAACTAGGGTTACCTGATTGGGAGCAACCTCTAAAACCAGCTCGACAAAGCTTTCGGAGGGGTATCCCTCAATGTTAAATTCCGTAGAAATAATCGGCTTAATATCTCGCACATCCTGATAACGGATGTGCCGTTCATCGGGTCGTGGATGAACTGTAATTCCATCTGCACCAAAACGTTGGCAGTCTATTGCTGCTTTAAGCACATTAGGAATATCTCCCCCTCTGGCATTACGAAGGGTAGCAATTTTATTAATATTAACACTTAAACTAGTCATTTGAATTATATTTGGGGTTACCTTTGCAAAGGTAGCTAATTTTTAAAGCCAAAAAGGATATGTTAGCAAAAGAGATGATTTCAGATGTGATTCCCACATTAAGAACCTCCGATACAGGGATATCGGCCCTTAATTGGATGGATATTTTTAAGGTTAGCCACCTGCCTATTGTTAACGACAAAGACTTTTTAGGTTTAGTAACCGAAAGTGATATTTACGATCTGAATATACCCGAAGAACCCCTTGGGAATCATCAATTATCGCTGGTTAGGCCCTACTTACACGAGGGGCAACATATCATAGAAGCTATGGAAATGGCCTCAAAACTTAAGCTGAGCCTTATACCCGTTCTCGATACCCGTAAACATTACTTAGGGGTTATTACCACCACCGAATTGCTGCATTACTTTGCCGATTTTGCCGCTTTAAAAAACCCAGGTGGTATCATTGTACTTGAGTTAAACCAAAATGATTACTCGCTAGCACAAATTGCACAAATAGTTGAGGGAAACGATGCTAAAATATTGGGCACCTTTTTATCCTCTAGCGCTAACACCACCCAAATTAAACTTTCGCTTAAGCTAAATGTAACCGACCTAACATCTATAATACAAACTTTTAACAGGTACAACTACAACGTATTAAGTTCATACATGAAGCACGATGACGAGGAGGATCTGCTTGAAGACCGCTATAACCTGCTGATGAAATACCTAAATACCTAAAAGCAATATGAGTCGTTGTCCTCTTTTTATCCCTCTTACGATACTTTTTGCAACCCTTTTATCAATTACGCCCGTAAGTGCCAGCACCGATGATAATATCATTGTTTACAAAATAAACATTAGCGGAAATGATAAAACAAATGAAAAGATTATACATAGAGAGCTCACCTTTAATCTTAATGACACCTTGCTGGCTAGTGAAATTGATTATCACGCTCAAAGAAGCAAGGAGAACCTAAATAACACCCGCTTATTTAACTTTATTACTATTACGTACCATATTCTAAATGGTCGAATTGAATGGACTATTGCCGTTGAAGAGAGGTGGTATATATGGCCGTACCCCATACTTGAATACGAAGACCGAAATTTTAGCGCCTTTATCAAAAACGGGAAGCTATCGCGAGTAAACTATGGCACCAATATAAATATTAACAACTTTAGGGGGATGAACGAACAAATCAAGCTAAAGTTAATACTAGGACACAGAAAACAGATTAGTTTTCAGTACATTACCAATAATTTAGATCGACATAAAAAACATGGGCTCTCAGTTGGGGTATCGTACTACACTAAAAACGAAATTAATTATGCGAGTATACAAAACAGGCCCCAGTACTACATTTCCAAAGATAGGCCAGCAAGGCGAATAGCATTTGTGGAAGCGATATATAAATTTCGCCCTAAGCATAACTGGTACCACAGCATAACGCTAAAATCATATTTCTCAACCATTAACGATACAGTAGCCATACTTAACCCTAACTACTTTGGCGATAACGAAAAAGAATCGTGGTACAATCTGGCTAATTACGAGATTACACACGATCGAAGGGACTCCAAAATTTACCCGCTAAAAGGATATATTTTACGAGGGGAACTTGGATACGAAACATTTTCAAAAAAATCTACTCCAAATAACCTGTACACACAATTTATGACAGGTTACTACACCAATATTTTTAGCCGCCTTTACGGGGGATTAGATTTAATGGGGAAAATTAGCTCACAACCAAACCTGCCCTATTTTATCAACCAAGCTATTGGGTATACTGATTTTATTAGAGGCTATGAATACTACGTAACGAATGGTACAAGCTTCATGCTCAGTAAAAATTCGTTAAAATTTGAGCTTCTCCCACCAAAAGTGATTAACTTGCCGCTAATTCCTGAGGGGAGTTTTAAGAAGACGCATCTGGCGCTTTACCTTAGTGTTTTTGCTGATGCGGGTTACGTAAAAACCCATAGCCATTTGCCAAGTAATAATCTTGAGGGGGATTTTATTTACGGATACGGAGTCGGATTTGATATTGTAGCTTATTACGACATTGTTTTTAGAATCGAGTACTCATTTAATAAGTTTGGTGAAGGCGGACTCTTTTTTCATTTCGGAACACCATTCTTAACTTACAAATAACCATGCTAATAGCCCTTTACGGAAATAGTATTAGAAAAGAACACCAACCAGACGTTGAGTGCCTTCTCGCCAAGCTTTCGGAGAAAAATATTGATATAATCATGTTTGAGCCATTGCTCAAATTTTTAGAAAACATGTTTGGGCGTCCCATACAAGTAAAATCGACGTTTAAAAGCCCCAGCGAGGTAAAAAAAATGGCAAACTTTATGCTAAGTATTGGGGGCGATGGCACCTTTCTGGAATCGGCAACATTTGTTGAAGACTCGGGCATACCAGTTCTTGGAATTAACTTTGGAAGATTAGGTTTTTTGGCAAATATCTCATCAAAAGATATTTCGGCCGCTATTGACCAGCTATCAACAAATAATTTCAGCGTTGAGAACCGAACTGCCATTCAGATAGGAATGCCCGATAACCCGTTCCAGAGTTTTCCTTTTGGGCTAAACGATTTTACCATTCAGAAAAAAGGAATGCCTATGATTACCATAAATGCATATATTGACAACAAATTCCTATGCACCTACTGGGCTGATGGACTAATCATATCAACCCCAACCGGATCAACAGCATATACCCTCAGCGTAGGCGGCCCAATTGTAAGCCCAACAACCAATGCTTTTGTGGTTTCGCCAATTGCCCCCCACAACCTAACGGTAAGGCCTTTGGTAATTCCCGATACGTCGACCATTACCCTCGAAGCCACAACGCGCGACAAAGAAATACTAATGTCTCTCGATTCTCGTTCTGTAAATGTAAGCAATACGATTTCGGTAACAATAAAAAAGGCGAACTTCTGTATTGGAGTGGTCAATTTACAGCAAAACGACTACTTTAAAACGCTCAGAAACAAGTTAATGTGGGGTGCCGACAGTAGAAATAGATTACAAGACGAAACAAATTGAGCCCATCTTTTACCAAGTAAATTTAACAATGCATTGTTTATTACGTTTAGGCTAAAAATCAGTTGATTTACTATTACTGAAAATACCCATAATAAATAGAGCTAAAGAACTGTAAATAATTTTATTTTTTTACCTTTGTGTAGCATCCATAAATTATTTTAATGAAAAGGTTTGTTTTAACATTATTGCTAAGCTTACTACTGGTGGGTTTCAACCAAGCTCAGAACTGGAAAAAGGCTAAGGTAGAAATATTTGGTGGGGTTAGCGCTTACCAATACTTTGGCGATATTGGCGGTTCTGCAACAGAAACGAACCTGCTTGGACTACTCGACATTGATATGGCTTCGACCCGACCTGGATTTAGCCTGGGGGCTCGATACCAAGTTACAAAGCCCATCCAGATTAAGGCGGCTTATGCCACAGGCTATTTTACAAAATCGGACCTTGGTTCGAAGAACGAAGAACGTGATTTCGCTTTCAGCACCTCGTTTCACGAAGTAACCATAATGGGCGAATACTATATTATACCCGAAAGCGATGAGAATTACTTTTATGATATTATGCAAATTAGAGGGGGGCTTAAACATTTTAGGCAACCCTTTAGCCTATACGTTACCCTAGGTGTTGGGGGAACCTACTACAAAGTTACCCCTAAACAAAAACTCGATGGGCATCCAAAATTTTCTGAAGGCAACAACATGGCCGTAATACTCCCCTTAGGTATTGGAGTTAAGTGTACCGTGTTACCTAAATTATCGATTGGTGCCGAATTCATTGGCAGAATCACAACCTCGAATGCATTAGATGGTTACGCTTCGCCTTACGGAAAATATAACGATTTTTACCACTCGTTGCTTATAAAAGTTAACTATAAAATATACCAAAAGCGCAGACCAAAATTTAGACGATAGCCCTGTCTTATACTTTTTAATCCAATGAAACGAAAACTACTCTTCATTCTTGCGCTTTTACCTCTCTTTACTCAAGGACAAGGACTAGAAAAAAACGATATCGGAGTGCTGGGTGGTGCATCATACTACATGGGTGATTTTAACCTTGGCCAGCAATTTTACAAACCATCGGGGGCCATAGGAATTTTATTTCGGCATAATTTGAACGAATTCTACTCGTTTAAAATAGCCGGTTTGTACGGACAGGTTCAAGGGAACCATGTAAATACCTCATACTACCTACCAGATATTCAACCCCCAGCTAATTTTTCGCATCAGGTTTTACAGATTAATGCTTCGGCCGAAATTGGGTTTATGCCTTTCAGCACCAAACCAGCTAACAACTACAATTTCTCGCCATACGTTACTATTGGTGGTGGGGTAGCTCTTATTAACGAAAAAATAATTTTTAATATTCCCTTTGGAATTGGCATTAAGTACTCCCCTTTTAACCGCTGGACGTTTGGCGCAGAATGGCGCCTACATAAAACCCTTAACGACAATATTGATAACTACATTACAAAAAACAATACAAAAAAACTTACAATTCATAACAACGACTGGATAGGTGTTGGTGGTTTTTTTGTATCTTACCGCCTCGTAAAAAGTGGGGCTGTTTGTCCTGCATACTATTAAACGTAAGCAATATATGTCATTACTTGAACGCATAGATATAAGCAAACTACCTGTTCATATCGCCATAATTATGGATGGGAATGGTAGATGGGCAAAAAAACAGAATAAACCCAGAGTTTTTGGGCACCAAAGCGGAGCCAGCGCAGTAAAACGAACCATTGAAGGTTCGGCAGAACTTGGCATTAAGTACCTTACCCTTTATGCGTTTAGTGCCGAAAACTGGAATCGGCCAAAAACAGAGGTAGAGGCCCTAATGAGTTTACTAGTATCGACAATAGATAAGGAATTAAACAACCTTATTAAAAATAATATACGGTTTGACGTGATAGGCAACCTGTCGCTTCTACCGGCTAGCGTTAAAAGAAAGGTTGATTTTGCAATAGAAAAAACGAACCGCTGCACAGGCATGCTACTAACCCTTGCCCTTAGTTATGGTGGGCGATGGGAAATTACCAATGCTGTAAAAAAGATTGCCGAAGATGCAGCTAAAGGATTACTTAACCCCCAAGATATAACCGGAAAAATTTTTGCAACCTATTTAACCACCGCCAACATGCCCGACCCCGAGCTACTTATTAGAACGAGTGGCGAGCTGAGATTAAGTAATTTCTTGCTTTGGCAAAGCGCATACACCGAACTATACTTTACCGATGTGATGTGGCCCGATTTTAATAAAGAAGAGCTATACAAAGCTGTTCTAAGTTTCCAAAATAGGGAGCGCCGTTTTGGGAAAACTACAGAGCAACTATAGCAAATAACAAAGTTTAACAGAAATCGCCCCCCTTTAACTGCATATTAATGAAATATCGTCTTTTTTTACATATTTTAACTTGCTTGGCACAAATCACATGGTTAAATTTGCCCAGCTTTATTTTACTTTACTGTAATGATGAAAAAGTCTACAGCAGATAATTTTGCCTGAAATATACCGTTACACCTTATGCACAAAATTTGTATATACCCTACAATGATAAAAAAAATTGCAGCAGCTATAGCAACCATCCTAATAACCTGTCATCTAGGTTTTGCGCAAACAGCACCTTTCAGTTATAGCAACCCCGAAAAATACGTTCTATCGGGCATTACGGTGTCGGGCATTCAATTTGTTGACCCCAATGTAATAATTAACCTCAGCGGCCTATTTATAGGCGATACGATTAGTATTCCCAGCGAAAATGTAACCTCAGCAATTAATAAGCTGTGGGAACAAAGCCTGTTTTCGGATGTGAAAATTACAGCCAAAATTGAGGACAAGAATGCATACCTTGATATATACTTGCAGGAACTACCCCGTATAAGCAATATTAGCTTTTCGGGAGTTAGAAAATCCGAAGAAAAGGATTTGCTTGAATTGGTAAAACTAAGAATTGGAGGAAAAGCTACGGAAAATATTCTCGACAATACGAAAAGACTAATAACAAACCATTTTTATGCTAAAGCATTCCTAAACACCTCCGTTGAGATACAGCAACAGCTAGACACTGCAATGGCAAACGGCATTAGCCTAAAGATTGTTGTTGATAAGGGACCTAAAGTTAGAATTAAGGATATAGCTTTTAAAGGGAATGAAAATATTATTGATCGGAAATTGCGCAAAGCCATGAAAAATACAAAGCGCAGAGACCTTAACATTTTTAAAGCATCAAAGTTTATTGAGAAAGATTTTGAGGAGGATAAGAGATCCTTAATAGCTTACTACAACGAAAAAGGATTTCGCGATGCTAAAGTTCTGGGCGATTCGCTTTTTGTTATTGAGGAAAATCGTGTGGGCCTAATTATTTCTGTTGAAGAGGGGCCAAAATACTACTTCAGAAACATAGCATGGATTGGCAACTCTAAAATTCCCGACGAAATGCTAACCCAAATATTAGGCTTAGAAAAAGGGGATGTATACGATAAAACTCTGCTTGAAGAGCGTTTGTATATTGACGATAACTCTATTACCACCACCTATATGGACGACGGCCACCTTTTTTTCAACATTGAACCCGTTGAGGTACGTGTTGCCAACGATTCAATTGACCTAGAGATGAGAATTTATGAGGGTGAGCAAGCTAGGGTAAATAATGTAATTATTAAGGGCAACACCAAAACGCATGAACACATTATTCGGCGCGAACTTATGACTAAACCAGGCAATTTATTTAGCAAAACACATATTACACGCTCGGTTAGAGAATTGGCAAATCTCGGACATTTTGACCCCGAAAAGTTGGATGTAACCCCCCTACCCAATATAGCCGACGGAACGGTTGACCTAGTTTATACTGTTGAGGAGAAAGCGAACGACCAGCTTGAAATTTCGGGCGGTTGGGGTAACAAAATGTTTGTGGGTACTTTGGGGGTAAGATTTTCGAACTTCTCGATTGGTCGAGTATTTGACAAAAAAGCGTGGCGCCCAATACCATCGGGCGACAGCCAATCGCTTAGCATTAGAGCTCAATCCAACGGGAGTTATTACAAAAACATTAGCCTAAGCTTTGTAGAGCCCTGGTTGGGTGGAACAAAACCAACAAACCTAAGCGTATCAGCATGGCACTCTATTCAAAATTTACCTGGTACAAATATCTTTACGGTAAGCGATAGCAGGATGAAAGTAACCGGTGCAGCAATCGGCTTAGGAACCAGGCTTAAATGGCCCGATGACTATTTCCAATTTTACAACGAGATTAGTCTCCAAAACTACAATCTAAATAAGTGGGACTACTTTATGATTTCAACTGGTAAATCTAATAACTTTAGCTATAAAGCCGTTTTTTCACGAAGTTCAATTGACCAACTAATTTACCCAAGAAGGGGTTCAAACTTCTCGGCAAGTTTACAGCTAACACCACCCTACTCTATTATTAATGGCAAAGACTACTCGAGCATAACAGATGAAAAAGAGCTATATAAATGGATTGAATACCATAAATGGTCTGGTAAAGTTCAATGGTATCATAATCTAGTGGCCGATTTAGTGCTTTACACAGGAGCACAATTTGGGTACCTCGGATATTACAATAAAAACCTTGGCTACTCCCCATTCGAAGGATTTAATGTAGGAGGCGATGGGATGTCGGGATATAATCTATACGGCCGCGAAACCATAGGCCTAAGAGGGTACGACGACAACTCACTATCACCTCAAACAGGCGCAAACGCTTACACCAAATACACCGTTGAGCTAAGATACCCATTAACCCTTCAGCCACAGGCCGCAATATACGTAACAACCTTTCTTGAGGCAGGTAATGCATGGTCAGATTTCCGCTCAATAAACCCGTTTAACGTTCACCGCTCAGCAGGTGTTGGCGCCAGAATTTTCTTGCCTATGATTGGAATGCTTGGCATTGATTGGGGTTATGGATTTGACGAAATCCCCAATAGCCAAGAAGTTCAACATAGAGGACAATTCCACTTTACCATAGGGCAGCAATTTTAACACTACTTAATAAAACGAATACATACTTAGCACAGTAATTGAACTATACACACAAACCTGTGAAACAATGAAAGAAATCTCACTATCCATACTGTTTGTGCTTATGCTTGGCGGCATATCGTTTGGACAAAAGTTTGCATTTGTAGACACCGATTACGTTTTAAGCCGAATTCCAACATTTAAAGCAGCACAAGAACAGCTTGATAAAATTAGCACTCAGTACGAAACGGAATTACAAGAAAAATTTAAGGAAATAGAGCAGCTTACCAAAGATTATCAGGTAGAAAAAATTCTGCTAACCGATGAGATGCGCAAGAAAAGAGAGAAAGAAATCGGAACCCTTGAGCAAAGCGCAAAGGAACTACAAGCCAAGTACTTTGGACGCGATGGAATGCTTTTTAAAAAACGGGAGGAGCTGGTTAAACCTATACAAGATCAAGTATTTAACGCTGTAAAAGAGGTGGCCAACGAGGGTGGTTACGCTGTAATTTTCGACTCGGCTGGTTCGGCCAATATGCTCTACACAAACCCCAGGTACGATAAGAGTGATGATGTGATTAAGAAACTTGGTTACAACTAATATATTACTAAATTTGTATGTTAAATAAAAAGATAACACGATGAAAAGATTTGCAATGTTTATTCTAGCTGCCTCATTAACCATTTGCTCTGGCAGCACTTTTGCTCAAACAGACCTAAAATTTGCACATATTAACGGGCAAGAGCTTCTGTCGATTATGCCCGAACGCGATAGTGCAGAAGTTAAGCTTAATGCCTATGGGCAAGATCTTTCTGATCAGATTGAAGAGCTACATGTTGAGTATAACAATAAGTTACAAACCTACATGCAACGCCGAGAAACCTTAAGCGAGGCTATTCGCCAGGTTAGAGAGAAAGAGCTAACTGAACTTCAGCAGCGAATTCAAGAGTTTGAGCAAACCGCACAGCAAGAATTTCAACGGATGCAAGGTGAACTGATGCGCCCACTTATGGAAAAAGCTGATGCGGCTATCAAAAAAGTAGCTAAACAAGAGGGCCTTATATATGTTTTCGATATTAGCACTGGGGGCGTGGTATATTTCTCCGAACAAAGCGTTGACCTACTACCCCTTGTTAAAGCGGAATTAGGCATAAAATAGAAAGTAACACTGGTTATATAAACAGCTCAATCGCCATAAGTGATTGGGCTGTTTTTGCTTAAATTCTTAGTTTCACTATGCAACGAAGCACCATAGGCGTTTTCGATTCGGGTGTTGGCGGGCTTACCGTGCTAAAAGAGCTGGTCTCGCTACTGCCAAACCACTCATTTATATATTTTGCCGATACCAAAAACTGCCCGTACGGCCCTAAAGGGACCGATGAAATAGTACGCCTATCTAAAATCATTACCGAGTTTCTTATCTCTAAAGGGTGTTCACTCATTGTTGTGGCTTGCAATACAGCCACCGCTGCGGCTATTGACCATTTAAGAGCCAACTACCCCATACCCTTTGTAGGTATGGAACCAGCAATAAAACCAGCCGCATTAAATACCAAAACAAAATCGATAGGAGTACTCGCCACAAAGGGTACTTTTAAGGGTCGGCTCTATCAAGAAACGTCATCGAAATATGCTGCAAATATTAACCTTTGCTACAAGGTGGGAAGCGGACTGGTGGAGCTTGTTGAGCAGGGAGAGTCACAATCGGATAAGGCTAAAAAACTGCTAAAAAGTTACATAGCCCCCATGCTACAGCAAAATATTGACCACATTGTACTTGGATGTACGCACTACCCTTTCTTTATTCCACTTCTAAAAGAAATCCTACCCGAAACAGTTGCCATTGAGAACCCTGCCCCTGCGGTTGCCCAACAGGCGCTAAGCCTATTATCACAAACGGCACACCCCATAAGCAACACTAATAAAACCGCACAAATACCCTTTACCCACCTCTACGCAAGCGGCCCCATTACCATACTAAAACGACTGGTTTCCGAAATTGAAAACGCAACCAGTACCACATTTCAAAATAAATCTTTTCTTATCTTTAAAAAAACTGACACACGAATACTTTAACAATTTACTTTATCTTTACCCCAAATAGTAGTCTTACTAATTGCTTGCTCCATGCAGAAACCAAATTTAATATTCGATTTTGATGGCACAATTGCCAATACGCTTTATGTGGGGGTTGATATTTATAACCGAGTTGCGCATGAGTATGGCTGCAAAAAAGTTCATCATAAGGACACAAAAGCATTTCAAGGAAAAAAACCTTTCGATTTAATGAAAGAGCTAGAGGTTAGCCTACTAAATCTTCCACTACTGCTTTTGCGTGTAAGGAATGAACTTTTTAGCGAGATAAGAGATGTGGAAACCTTTGATGGAATTAATGAGGTGCTACACACGCTAAAAGAGATGGGCTATAACCTAGGTGTAGTTACATCGAACTCGCAAAAAAATGTTGAGCATTTCTTTGAAGAGCACGGGCTAGACAATATTTTTTCCTCTATTCACACCAGTAAGCATCTATTCGGTAAACATAAAGTAATTGCCAAATACATAAGGCAGCACGGTATTGCAAAAGATAAGGCCATATATATTGGCGATGAGGCTCGCGATATTGAGGCAACACAAAAGATTGGAATTCCCATAATTGCGGTAAGCTGGGGGTTTAACTCCCGAGACGTACTGGAAATGTATGAACCCTTTGCAATTGTGGATTCGCCTGCGGAGCTACTTAACAAAATACTCAGCATACCTTAGCCCGCATTTGCATTCATCTTTAGTAAATTTGATGAATAATACGGGTTAGTATACCGCACCAAAAGTTATCGGCCTAGCTCCCATAGTTCAACCCGCTCATCCTTTCGGATATCAGAAAGCCAACTCTTTCGCTTTGAGGGTTTCTGCTTAACGGGAATTTGAGTACGATTTACCAACGTAAACCTATTATTACTAGTAATTTCACGAGCTATTGGATGCTCAACGCTTAGCCCTGCAGCTTGGGCAAAGGTTGAAAACAGTATCACCAGCTTACAGCCCTTGGGTAGAGCATCGTGGGCAGAGCGAAAAAAGCGTTCAAAAAAATCATCGTCATGGTACATGGCCATATCGTTACTACCTGCAACCCTGTCGGGAATCCAGGGTGGGTTACACACCACTAGATCCAACTTGCTGGTATCAACATTACAAAACAAATCGGTTTGCTGTAATTTTACCTGCGGGGTATTACCTTGCCTCTGTAAATCAAGATTAACACTATGCAAAGCATTCGGGTTTATATCGGTTGCCAGCACATTGGCAACCCCATGCTTTAACATATAGAACGATAGCACACCGCAACCCGTACCCAAATCCATGGCATTT
The DNA here is from genome assembly GCA_028708425.1 of Bacteroidales bacterium. Taxonomy (GTDB): domain Bacteria; phylum Bacteroidota; class Bacteroidia; order Bacteroidales; family Tenuifilaceae; genus Perlabentimonas. The sequence goes on along the minus strand of JAQVYY010000040.1, from coordinate 4,735 downwards.
TTAATGGGTTTACTTCGCTTTAACCACCCATCGAAAAGCTTTAGATGCTCGGTGCGCGTTGGAAAATACGCCCCGTAGTATGGATGCACCTGATGCTGTAGGTTTGGAAACGATACGCCATTACTATACCATTGCCAAGCGCCGTTAATTCCCAGTATATCGGTAAAAGGAAGGTAAAACTCCGTAAGGCTTGGGTAAAACTCGGCAAGCCACGGGATGCTTGGGGCATTAGCCAAATCTACTTTTGAATTAACAATCCGAACAAAAAACCGTTTCGATAGCTCCCTCAGCATACTGCGGTTAGCTCGCGACGACTGATAATCGGTAATGGGGCACAGCTGATTAATTTGCTTTTTTACCCACGAGTAAAAGGCCATTGCGGTGCCGTAAGTACCCTCAACAAAGTAATTCTCTCCACGCCTCAACCCCTCAAATGCCTTACGGTTTGGCGTTGATGCTAAAAAGCTAATAAAGTCTTTATTATCTAGTATTGGCTCGGGGTACGTTAGCTGCATAATTCGATTTTTATAATGAGCAAAGGTAGGTAAAATAACAATATCGGCGTCTTCCCTGTCTAACTGAACTAAACATTGAGCAGTAAAAGCATGTTATCTAACATGTTTCTAGGGGGCAGGTAAAATAAAATTTAAAATAGCATAAAATCGGTTTGCAAAGGGAGTATCCCATAATCTGTGTTATTTTTCACTAATACTGCTGCTGTTACATGATTACCGCTTAAACAACCCTTACCCCTGACAGGTTTTGAAAACCTGTCAGGGGGTTAACGCTATGACAAAATAAAGATTGTATCATCGCAATGAACGCTCCCTACCTTCGGAATGACGAATAGACAAATCGCCATGAGAGCCAGCGGTGCCGAAAAGGTGGCACAAAAAAAGCCACCCCAAGGGGCAGCTTTTCTTTATAAATTTTTCGGCAATGCTACTGCTTAATCATCTTGCGGATTACACGCTCGCCATCTCCTTCGAAAGAAACAACGTATACACCGCCTAAAAGTTCGCTTGTGTCAACCGTGTTACCATTAACCCTAGCATTCATTACCTCTTGGCCAATTAGGTTGTAAATAACAACGCGCTCAACCTTTGCATTGCTGATGCTAATTTTGTCGGTAAATGGGTTTGGATAAGCATTAACCTCAGAGAGTTGGCTTACTGGTGCAGAGTTGGTACCATCTGCATCGCCCCATACATTAAGCACGATGTGCATATTGGGGAAGCCAATATCACCTGTAGGGGTAGGAACCTCAATACCGCATGCGGGCGCTCGTAAGTAACTCAGTCCATCTTGTCCACCTCCGTTAGAGCCAATGTAAAAAGTGTTGCCTAAATCGTCGGAAAAAATCTCAACCGCTAAAATCGCACCTGCAGGAACGGTTGTTGGCACCGCTAATTCAAGCGGCACAATTACCGTTTCTGTATTAGCAATGGCAAATTCCTCTTCGTATAAAAGGGTTAGGGTTGCCGTGGATAAATCGGTTGAAGATGCTGTATGAAGTTTTAACCATACAGGCTGTGTTTCGCCGCTAGCACTAATAGCCGATTCAACTGCTAAATCAACTTTACTAACTATCCAATCATTAGTAATTTCGAAATCGTTTGCTAAGTCGAAAGCTCTATAGTAACTATTCTCTGAAGTAATTCCCTCTGAACCGCAAGCGACTGACCCTGCAACTATATCTTGCGATTGGCTTAGGGTAATCATTGTTGCTTCTTTTGTATTAGCAGGAACAGCATAATGAACGGTTTCTCCAATAAGCGCATCAGGGTTTACGCTAATACTATTGCTGTTTTCTTGCGCATTGACACCAAAGATTAGACTAGCAAAAACAAGCGTTAATGTAAATAATTTTTTCATAATCGATTAATTTTTAGTTAGTAATTAAATGGTAACTTCCTTTTGTGTAAGAACTGCCTCAACAGGTCGCAAAGGGCTGCCTCAACAGGGCACAAATTTATGATATTATTTTAAGATAAAAAATAGGATGCATTTTAATTTATCCCAGATTTGCCATTAAAAAAAAAGAGTGTGTAAGTCCCTGATATTAAATAGCATATATTTGCTTTTTAAATCTAATGACAAACTTGGGTATATGTAAAAACGATATAACTATCCATTTATGAACCTAAAGCATAATGGGGGGGGGACTAAACTGCACCTCATTATTGCGAAGAAACTCAGGCTCTTTGGGAGTTTCTGAAGCAATGTGCTTGGAATACCACAACCCAAATACTGGTGCTGTTACATGGTTACCGCTTAAACAACTCTCAACTCTGACAGGTTTTGAAAACCTGTCAGGGGGTTAACGCTATGACAAAATAAAGATTGTATCATCGCAATGAACGCTCCCTACCTTCGGAATGACGAATAGACAAATCGCCATGAGAGCCAGCGGTGCCGAAAAGGTGGCACAAAAAAAGCCACCCCAAGGGGCAGCTTTTCTTTATAAATTTTTCGGCAATGCTACTGCTTAATCATCTTGCGGATTACACGCTCGCCATCTCCTTCGAAAGAAACAACGTATACACCGCCTAAAAGTTCGCTTGTGTCAACCGTGTTACCATTAACTCTAGCATTCATTACCTCTTGGCCAATTAGGTTGTAAATAACAACGCGCTCAACCTTTGCATTATTGACGCTAATTTTGTCGGTAAATGGGTTTGGATAGGCTGCTAGGTTGTCGAACTGATTTGTAGAAACTCCAACAGGATCACTATTGTAGATAGTAACATCATCAACTGCCATTTGGTAGCCATCGGTAAACTCATAAATAAATGCAATTTGAATTGTTTTACCATGGTAGGCTGTCAAATCTATCTCTACTGGAGTTTCATAAAAATTATTTTCTGGCTCAGTTGGGCCAACAGTAGAAAGTGCGTTTGTCCAAGCACCATCCGCAAAAACATTAACATAGTAACTTGATGGATATGGCCCTGAACCACCATTATTAGCATACCATACCCAAAACTCCAAAAAGGTTGAACCCTCTTCAGGTGTTGGAATTGGAATCTCGGGGCTAATTGCCCAGGTAAACTCTGGTGCTGTATAACCTACCGCCAAAGAACCAACTCCGGTACGAACATAATCACCATCTGGATCATCAAATCCATAAACTCCATTCTCTTGACGAAACCACATTGGGCTTTCAGCATCAGTTGTTGGGTCTTCATCTAATGCTGTGGTACGCTTTTGTACCCAACCCGTAGGAAGTACTCCATTGCCTGCATCAGGAGATTCTTCAAAACCCTCGAAATAAAAAGCGGCCTTTTCATTTGTAAATTTAGCATTACTATTAATGCTTGCCTCAATTTCCCTTGCAGCATTTTGCGCTAAAAGCGAAAATCCAAGAAAAAGTCCAGTAATAACAAGTAAAGTTTTTTTCATAATAATTTGTCTTTTTGGTTAATAATTAAGATTCACCGTAAATATATAAATAAAACTTTAACTTCAAGCATAAATTTAATTTTTTCATACTACTATTCGGAAGAATTTCTTTTTTTTCTTTATCGCTTATAACAACAGGCTTTGCAAAGCGTAATTAACAAAAAAAGGGTGGCTGGCGCGGAAGAAACCTTAAGCCCGTAATGCGAAAGAAATCAAGTACATTGGTAGTTTATGAAGCAATTCGGCTGGAATACCACACCCCCATATACTGTTGCTGTGATATGGTTACCGCTTAAATAACCCTTACCCCTGAAAGGTTTCTAAAAATCTGTCAGGGGTTTTAAACCCGCAATGACGGAATGGAGAGAAAGATTGCTTTGTCGTAAAGAAAGCTCCTCGCAAGAACTATTCAGAAAAGCGTGTCACTTTTCTGAATAGTCTCAACAGGTTGCCCTTCGATGGTTCGACTAAAACCTAACCAACCAGCTCGGGCACCAACCTGTCAGGCTCACTCATTTTTCACTATTTTCTAATCATCTTCCTTACCACCCTACCACCATCGTTGCCAATTATGGTTACTAGGTAGATGCCCAAGGGCAGATTGGTTTCTATTACGTGAGTGGATGCCTGACTCAGGTTAATAATCTTAACTACCTTACCAATAGCATCGTGTATAACAATTCGATTTACCTCATCCGCATTCTCAATATTTATCGTTTGAGTAAACGGGTTGGGGTATACCTTGATGTTTGAGAGCAAATTCGTATTAACCCCCACATGAACCATGGGAACTCCCTCGTTTACAGGTGCTCCATCCACGGTAATTGAGCCCTCGTATGTTACGTAGTCCGATGCGGAAACCGAGTAGGGATAAACCCCATTCTCCAGCTTAATGGAAGCAATTCCATCAACATTGGTTGTTAGCATTTGCTCATTTATACTAACGGTTGCACCCTCCAATGGCTCCGAGTAATGTGTAACAGTGAAGGTAACCGTGTATGTTACTGGAGATATCGTTGCTGTTGTGGTTGGCGCTCCAGCAAGCGAAAGCGAGTAGTTCGCTTTATCAACGCCATCGAGTTCGGCAGAGGTGATGCTCACCGTGATACCCTCACCAGCATCTTCACTCTCAAATTCAGCAACAATATTGGTTAAATAAACATCATCGCCGTCAAGCACCCCTTCGAGCTCAAGATTATTATTAACACCTAAATTGAGCGATTTGTGCAAAAAAAGATAAAAGATAGTTTGTTTAATACCCTGATAATGTGTAATTTAAAGGTATCAAAACTAATAAATAACACTTCACCATTTGGGTGCACAAAACTATCTT
>JAQVYY010000079.1 GCA_028708425.1 Bacteroidales bacterium | reverse complement strand
GACCCGGCCGATCAGAAACTGGGGATTGATTCTGAATCAATTTTTGACTATTTTTGCGGAAAGGGTTCAACTATAAAGTCAAACCCTCTGATGTATACTTACACACTTTACGGGATAGTGTCGAAAATAAAAATTTAGTCGGTTAATAGTGAAAACTGATATTACTTAAATGAGCAACACCATCTACTCCGAATGTATTGTCAACGTCACCATCTTCAAAATACCTTACAACTGCTCCTGTATAGTCAACATTATCGTATGTAGCACCGCCCAATACGATTTTTCCATCTGGTTGTAGGGCAACTGAAATCCCCTGATCGCTATGGGCAATAGCTGTGGTAACAATTCCATTGTCTCCAAAAGACTCGTCTAAAGTTCCATCGATATTATACCTAACCAAAGCAAACTTCCAGGTCCCAATGCTTGCCTTTCCTGCCATAATTATCTTTCCATCAGGTTGAACAGCTATATCGTAAGCCATTCCACTTGCTGTTCCAATGGGTGTTAATACAATCCCGTCCGTTCCAAATGTACCATCAAAATCGCCTGGATTTTGGGCATGCACACCAAAAAACAGAAGCGAAGAAAACATGAGTGTAAAAAATCTTTTCATTGTAATATAACTTTTAAGTTTAACTTATTTGGTCAAAAATACGTTCAACGGCAGGTCAAAACAAGTATCCTACCACAACATGAACATACATAAGGTGTTATTTACCACAACATAACCAATACAAACTGATTCTGATTGGTAATAATCAGATATATACATCAAAATATTCAAAAAGACTTCTAAAATTGAACTTCAATAAAATCCATTGTATTACTGTATGCATTGGTAAAGAGGATTGGAATCACTGAAGGCTATAGAAACAAAGGGAGCAGTAAAATTTGTCGCTGAAATGTTTGCACATAATCTCTGGCATAGCAATTATACATAGCTATGCAGCTTCATTTTTTTGATAAATAATCAGTGTGCAAATTAGCACTAACTTTCAAAGAGTTTAAGAGGTTCTGATTATTTTTCAGAATAGTATAAGTAATCGACCTTAGTACTGCAAACTCAAACACTTCGTTAGGCGATTTAAATTGACCCGATACTTTTTCTTTCACCTTTATGTTTCCTATGGCTCTTTCCGAAGCATTGCTGCCTGATGGTACTTCTGGTCAGTAAAGAAATGGGGATATATAGTGCTGATATTGTATCAATCTTTTTTTGAAAAACAATACGCTCTTTGTCGTTCTTATTCAAAGCATAATTGGGTACTATTTTCAGACGGCTCTCTAGGCTCGCTCTTTGGGGGTTGAGAACAACGTAATCCCCATCGTCCATTCGCTTCTTAACCCGCATTATTCATCAAATTTAGTAAAGATTGCGGGTTACCCCGACCTAGAGGAGCCCAATTCTAAGGAACAAAACTGGTTGTGAACCTTAGTCGCTGCCGGAGGCTCCAATTATTCGAATGAATAATTGGGGTTAAAATTGCCATATCATTTTTTTTTGTATTTTTGTGGTCGCAGAAAATTAAACATAATTCTATATAAATCAATAATAAAACTTTACTACGATGTTGAATTTAAAACGTGTTTACGCCTTCGGTAACAAAAAAGCCGATGGTAATGGTGAAATGAGGGAGTTGCTAGGTGGCAAAGGAGCAAATCTGGCTGAGATGAACCTTATTGGGATACCCGTACCTCCAGGTTTTACAATAACCACCGAGGTTTGTACAGAATACTTCAAGCTAGGCCAAGAAAAAACTGTTGAGCTAATTAAAGCCGAGGTTGAAGCAGCTATGAAGCAGGTAGAGGGTATAATGAATGCCCAGTTCGGAAGCAAAGAAAATCCCTTGCTCATGTCTGTTCGATCTGGCTCTCGGGCATCTATGCCGGGTATGATGGATACAATCCTTAACCTGGGCCTCAACGATGAGGTTGTTGAGGGCCTTGCAAAAAGAACCAATAACCCACGTTTTGCATGGGACAGCTACCGCCGCTTTATTCAAATGTACGGCGATGTTGTTCTTGGCATGAAGCCTGAATCAAAGGAGGATCACGATCCATTTGAGGAGATTATCGACCATATGAAGCTGGAGAAAAAGGTTGATTTAGACACCGAATTCTCAGTAGATGATCTTAAGGAGATGGTTACCCGCTTTAAAAAAGCTGTAAAAGATAAAACTGGAAAAGATTTTCCAACCGATGCTTGGGAACAACTTTGGGGCTCTGTTATGGCAGTGTTCGATAGCTGGATGAACGATCGCGCAGTATACTATCGCAGGCTTAACAAGATACCCTCGGATTGGGGTACTGCAATTAACGTACAGGCCATGGTATATGGTAATATGGGCGACAATTCAGCTACTGGTGTTGCTTTTACCCGCGATTCTGCAACCGGAGAGAATCTTTTTAACGGTGAGTACCTAATTAATGCACAGGGCGAAGATGTTGTGGCAGGTACCCGCACACCACAGGAAATTACCCTCGAAGGATCGCGCCGCTGGGCAAAATTACAGGGAGTTAATGAGGACGAAAGAAAAGCCAAATTCCCCTCGCTTGAGGAAACTATGCCTAATCCATACAAAGAACTCGCCAATATTTGCAAAAACCTTGAAGCGCACTACAAGGATATGCAGGATGTTGAGTTTACTATTCAGGACGGCAAGCTATGGATGCTTCAAACCCGTAGCGGAAAACGGACTGGTGCAGCCATGGTAAAAATTGCCATCGATATGCTAGCCGAAGGAACGATATCCGAAAAAAATGCTATCCTTAGCGTTGCGCCCGAAAGGCTTGATGAGCTTCTACATCCCATATTCGATACGGATGCCCTTAAAAACGCCAAGGAGCTTACCAAGGGATTGCCCGCTTCGCCAGGAGCTGCTTCTGGTCAAGTTGTTTTCTTTGCCGACGATGCAGAAAAATGGGCCGCAGATGGGAAAGAAACAATTCTGGTTCGTGTTGAAACCTCACCCGAAGATTTAAAGGGCATGAACGTAGCTAATGGTATTCTAACTGCCCGTGGTGGCATGACCTCTCACGCTGCAGTTGTTGCACGCGGAATGGGCAAATGTTGTGTTGCAGGTGCAGGTGGCATTAAGGTTGATTACAGAGCACGCACCATGACCATTGGTAATAAGGAGTATAAAGAGGGTGAGTGGATTTCGCTAAACGGAACAACTGGACAAGTACTTGAGGGTAAGGTTAAAACTATGCTACCCGAATTAAGTGGGGATTTTGCTAAACTTATGGAGCTAGCCGACAAGTATACCCGCATGAAAGTACGCACAAATGCCGACACTCCTCGTGAAAGTAAAGTTGCCAGAGATTTTGGTGCTCAAGGAATTGGACTATGCCGTACAGAACACATGTTCTTTGAAGGCGACAGGATTAAAGCCATGCGCGAAATGATTCTTGCCGACGATGAGGCTGGACGTAGGAAGGCTCTCAAAAAACTTCTTCCTATCCAAAGAGAGGACTTCGAGGGTATTTTCGAAGCAATGCAGGATCTACCTGTAACTGTTCGACTTCTCGATCCACCTCTGCACGAGTTTGTACCTCACGAAGAGGCCAGCCAAAAGGTGATGGCAGAAGAGCTTGGAATCTCTCTACAGGAAGTTAAAGCAAAGGTTGACTCGCTTCACGAGTTTAACCCAATGCTTGGGCATCGTGGTTGTCGCCTAGGTGTTACCTATCCAGAAATTACCGAGATGCAAACCCGCGCTATTATTGAAGCAGCACTTAACCTTAAGAAAAAAGGCATTAAAACATTCCCCGAGATAATGGTTCCACTTATTGGTGGTGTTGCAGAGTATAGAAACCAAGAGGATATTATTCGCGAAACTGCCGAAAAGGTATTTGCCGAGCGCAATGATCGTATCGAGTATATGGTAGGAACTATGATTGAGGTTCCAAGAGCAACGCTTACCGCCGATGAGGTTGCTAAGTATGCTGAGTTCTTTAGCTTTGGTACAAATGATTTAACCCAAATGACCATGGGCTTTAGCCGCGACGATGCTAATACTTTCCTACCAGAATACATCGAAAAAGGCATCCTTAAAGATGACCCATTCCAAATTCTCGACCAAACAGGTGTTGGACAGCTAGTTGAAATGGGTGTTGAGAGAGGTCGTTCAACTAAAAAGGATTTAAAAATTGGTATTTGTGGTGAGCATGGTGGCGAACCAAGTTCTGTTGAGTTCTGCAACTCTGTTGGTATGGATTACGTTAGCTGTTCTCCATTCCGTGTACCTATTGCACGCCTAGCAGCAGCACAAGCTATACTTAAGCAGAAGTAGCATAAACTTTTTGCATATAAAAAACGCCTCGGTTTCGAGGCGTTTTTTTATGAACTATTTTTTATCGTACAGTAAAAACCTGATATTCTACCATTCGCGCATCGGGTGTTATGCTATAAATCCACGAAAAAATATCCTCCGAGGTGGTTACCCAATCCTCGAAGCCATCAACCAACATGGGTTTGTATTTTAAAAACCTAATGGGCTCCTTTGTAAAAACAATAATAACACGAGTAACCTCTGGCTTATCGCCAGTTTTAAACAGCGGGTACTCCATATAACCTAAGGGGAAGGAAACCGTTTTATCTGCTTTAATAGGTTTCTGGCTCTCAAGGCTATTTGGGTAAAGCATCGCTGTGTACCCGTCGGCAACACCAAAGATGTGTAAAAAACAATCCTTTGTGCTATAAATAGTGAATTCGAAGTTCTCACCATCCTCATAAACGCTCTTTACCCCTTCAACCTTAACAGTAAATGTGGGGTCAGGTTTTGATGAGTATAAGATTACCGAGGCATTAAGCGTAACCTCGTACATAAACAGGTTAGTAATTTGATCTACCTTTCGTTTCTCGTCAACAATTTGGTATTCCTTTATGGCACCCTGCAATTCGGCATGTATATCGGAACTAAAAAACTCACTAAAATCATTATTCGTCTCACTGCGAAAAAGATTCTCGTAGGTTTTCAGGTACTCTCCCACTCCCGCTTTGCGAAGCGCTTCAACCTTAGCATTATTTATTGCCAATTGCCGGGCCTCAACTTCGCTAATTCGCCCCACAATTTCCGACTCACCAATAGCACCTTTCACTTCAATAATTTCCTGGGATACTGAAGGAGAAATATACATAAACAGACAAACAAACCAAATAATAACCTTTTGACATCTAATTTTCAACATCCTGCTTTTATTTAATCTGTTTTAAGAAACAATTATAATGCCAAATTACAAAAAAAACCGTTACGAAAACAACGTAACGGTTTTTTTTGATTCTATAAATATGCTATTCAAACTTTTTGAATACACCTTTAATCGTTTCCATTGCCTCACGAAGTTGCTGTTCGGTAATAACAAGTGGAGGCGCAAAACGAATAATATTACCATGCGTTGGTTTTGCTAGTATGCCAGCATCAGCCATAGCAATACAAACATCCAAAGCTGTTTTGCCAGGTTTATTGTGAATTACCACAGCATTAAGCATCCCTTTACCACGTACCTCTTCAATCATATCGGTTTTAATTGACTTAAACTCATCCCTAAAGATTTTACCGAGATGCTCAGCCTTCTCTGCTAGTTTTTCATCCTTAATAACATCAAGGGCTGCCATTGCTACTTTACAAGCTATTGGGTTTCCACCAAATGTTGAGCCGTGCTGCCCGGGCTGTATGCAAAGCATAATATCATCATCAGCAAGAACTGCAGAAACAGGGAAAACACCACCTGAAACAGCCTTACCTAAAATTAGAATATCGGGGCGCACACCTTCGTGATCGCAAGCCAACAACTTTCCAGTACGAGCAATACCAGTTTGTACCTCATCGTCGATGAAAAGAACATTTTTCTTGTTACAAAGTTCGTACGCTTTTTTTAGGTAACCCTCATCGGGTACAAAAACACCAGCCTCACCCTGGATAGGCTCAAGAAGGAAACCAACCACGTTCTCATCCTCTAATGCTTTTTCTAACGAAGGAATATCATTGTAAGGGATTGTAATAAAACCTGGTGTGTAAGGGCCATAATCGGCACGAGCTTCGGGATCTGTACTGATTGAAACGATAGTGGTAGTACGGCCGTGGAAATTATTCTCGCAAACAATAATTTTCGCCTCATTATCCTTCACCTTCTTTTTTTGGTAACCCCATTTACGGCAAAGTTTAATTGCTGTTTCAACAGCCTCGGCACCAGTGTTCATGGGCAACACCTTATCATAACCAAAATATTTAGTAATATACTCTTCGTATTCACCTAGTACATTATTGTAGAAAGCTCTTGAGGTTAGGGTTAACTTTTTGGCTTGGTTAACCAGAGCATCCACAATTTTGGGGTGGCAATGCCCTTGGTTTACTGCCGAATAAGCCGAGAGGAAATCATAATATTTTTTTCCTTCAACATCCCAAACGAAAACGCCCTCACCTTTTTCGAGCACTACAGGAAGTGGTTGATAGTTATGAGCACCGTATTTATCCTCACGGGCCATGTAATCTTTTGCTGTCATCATAGCTTTTTAAATTAAAGTGATTAGTATATACATAAAAAAAATTATCTTATTACGAATAATAGATTTAATGATTACAATCTTAGTGTAAGTTTTCCAAAAATCAAATATTTTTGGTTCGGAAATCCTTATGTTAAGAAACATGTGAATCCCTATTTACAGTACATTAACCCGTAGAATAATATATTATTCGCTGTTGGTTTGATGTGGTAAGGAAAAAAAGAAAGAGGCTCCTTCGCCTGGTTTGCTTTCAACCCAGATTTCGCCATTATGCTTGGTTATAAAATCTTTGCAAAGTATAAGGCCTAAGCCTGTCCCCTTTTCGCCCATTTCATTAGCTGTAGTAACCCCAGCCTCACCGGTAAATAGCTTCTCCTTTATATGGGGTTCTATACCTTGACCAGTATCGGACACACAAACAAGAACATGGCTATCCCTGCTTAGCGCTTTAATTGAAATCACACCATTTGATGGGGTGAATTTTAGCGCGTTCGAAAAAAGATTCCTGATAATGGTTTTCAACATATTCGAATCGCCAAAAACTTCAAGTCCCTCATTTACATCAATTTCAACATAAATATTTTTTTCTTGAACTTTGGGTTGAAAAAAGTAAAGCTCTTCGAAAATCAGCTTGCTCAACCTATTGGTTACGGGCAAAAACTGGATTGTTCGAGTTTGTAAACGAGACCACTGCAATAAATTTTCGAGCAACCCACTCCCTTTAACCCCACTGTCGTGAATTATTTTTACAAACGACCAAACCTCATTATCGGTATAATTATTAAAGCTATTTACAAGCAGCTCGGAATATCCGATAATACTATTAAAAGGATTTTTTAAATCGTGGGCAATAACTGAAAAAAGTTTATTTTTTAAACTATTAATACTCTCAAGCTCGTCGTTTTTCTCGTCAAGTTCAACTACTTTTTGCTGAATAGTTTCCTTTTGAACAGAAAGCTCGTTTTTACTTAAAGTTAACTCTTTAAGGGCCAGCCTCATTCGGTTATTAACCCACAGTATTATAACTAAAAGTGAGATTATTATAATAATAAACAGAACGGAAACTAAAAGCAATACTTTTTGCGTTTTAATTACCTGCTGATTAACTTCCTGTTCCTTTCTAAGGTACTCGTTCTCCTTAAGTTCGCTTTCAATTTCGTATGCAGCCTGTATCCTCTCAACTGCATCGGAGCGTTGAACAAAAAACAGCGAATCTTTCAACTCGCTTTCGAGCTTATAGTATTTTGTAGCTTCTTTATACCGCCCACGTCTTTCGTAAATACGTGCTAAAACTGCCGCAGTACTTCTTTTCTCTGTATGCAATCCGAACTCATTTGCCATCAGCATACTCCGCAAAGCATAATTAGTAGCCTCAACATCCAGGTTCATTGAAAAATACGCTTCGGCAATAGACCTTAGCATCGCTGTCATTGCCACTCTATCGTTCTGATTTTTACCCATCTCGTATGCATCTAAATGATACTGCAAAGCCTTTTTATAATCACCGCGCGAATGGTAAATTAGCCCTATGTTACTAAGGGTGCTGCTTTCTCCTCTACGGTCATTCGTCTTACGATTATAGTTAAGAGCCCTGTTAAAATAGCTTAATGCAGCATCAAACTTTTGAGCCCTCATATAAACGCTGCCAATATTATTGTATATAATACCATCTACGCCCTTTACACTAGCCAGCTCTTGGTGTGTTAATGCTCGTTCGTAAAACTCTAGGGCTTTAGTATCATTAGCCAGCTCCGAATATATATGCCCAATGTTATTATATGTATAAACAAGCCCAGGGTAATCGTTCATTTCCTCTCTAATTTGCGAAGCTTGCACCAATTCGCGCAGCGCGTTATCCAGCTGCCCTAGTAATGCTTTTGCTGTGCCCATATTGTGCAACGATGCTGCCATACCCACTTTATAATCGATGCCTTGGCAAAGTTGATAGGCTTTTAGCGCGAACTCCAATGAAAGTTTTGGGTTAGTCCGGCGGTAGTTGTGCGCAATACTGTTTAACGAATCGACAGCACTATACACATCATCCTGAACAGGTCTATCTTCAGGCTGGGCAAACAGATGAGAACTGAATGAAAAAGACAGCAGTATAAAGAAATAATATGTATAAACTCTTCTCATAATAATTTAGATCTCAAACATATGATACTATTAGCCCCAATTATCCATTCGAATAATTGCTGTCTCTGACAGCCACTAAGTTTCACAACCAATTTTGTTGCCCAAAATTGGGCTCCACTATGTCGGGGTAACCCGCATTTGCATTCCTCTTTTACAAAGTTGATGAATAATGCGGGATAAGGGATTCTAGAACATTGTTTTAGAGTAAG
>JAQVYY010000039.1 GCA_028708425.1 Bacteroidales bacterium | reverse complement strand
GGAAAATCTGTTTTACAGAAATATAAATAGGTTTCATTTTAATTTGTGATGATATTTGTTTAACGAAAATATAAATTCTCTCAGCCATAGATGAATTAAGGGATTGTGACGAAATAACTTGACGCTTTAAACTTGCTCTTTTGTCCTTTAACTTCCTTGAAAATTCATTAAATAGCACGCTATGCGCAGAATTTTCAAGTTGTTAACGAACAAAATAGATTCGTTTCAAACAGTCAACTTATTTCATTACAAACCCTTAGTTGACGACAATCTAAAAGTTATATTCTATCTTCCTTTTGACAACTTTATATCTCGACCAACATTTTCGGGAATTGAAGACTATTTAACATACAAAACAGGAGTCGTAAATTTTGTAAATAGTCGAAATAAACGGATTGAAAACTACTTTCGAAATGAACGAAATAAATAAAAGCCAGCCGCTAACATTGTGTATAAGCAATAGCGGGTTAAGTGCTAATTTGAAACATAAAACTATAAATCAAAGGTCGGTTCTACCTGACAGTTTAGTGGCTTGAAATCCGCTACTGCTCATACACGAGACCGTTATGCACTATTTAAAAATTATCAAACAAATTATCAAATTTTAGTACCGTGGAAAAATTATTTATAGAGACAAGTATAGAATTAGATATAAATTTAGTGACTCAACTAGTTAAAAACAAATCACCATCACTCAATAAGTCCTCTTAGAATAATTATTTACTTTTTTTTTAATTAATAATCGTATAATCTTTTTTACTTATGGGAACAATTGTAATTATCGTGATTGTAATTTTTATTGGTTTGGTCATAATCGGCTCTTTTGGTAAAAGTGATGAAAAAAATAAATTGAAAGAGAAATACTCTGCGCGTGACAATCTAGAACTTTCCGAATTTGAATCAGTTTTGACTAAAAATATTATTAAAGTTCATGATTTTGAACATAATAATTTACTAACATTTTATCCAGCTTGGACTGAATTACTTGGTATGGATGACGATGGTGCAGTCAGAGCAAGTAACCCCAGTTCCTCTAAAAGTGGCATTCTATCAAATAGATATGAAACTGATATTGCCGAATTAAATCAGGAACTTAATGGCAATTATACTCTCTTATTTAACATAGCAACAGATGTTGAAATTGAAACAATTCAAGTAATTGATTCTCTTGATTCATATCATGTTCTAGAATTTATTGAAGCATTAGTGGAGGGTTTTTGGGTTATAGAGGTTTCAGAGTTTTCAAAAAAAACTGGTATTAAAATTTATATTAATAATGAGAATAACGAAGAGGAGGAAATTTCTTATACTTCCGCAATTCTTATTAAGAATGAAGATGGAGTGACTAAGTCTTTAACATTGAGGTCAAGTTGCATAACAAAAAATCATGAAGTTAAACATCTTATTAAAAAATAACATTATGGCAGCACAACTTATAGGAAGGGTAAAATCTGGAAATAATCGTAAGGAATATGAAGTAAAATGGGATAGTTCCGACCGTAACGTATATGTCAGTTGGGGTGGAGGGACAAAAGTAGGTAGAGCTTCATCTGCAGGTGAAGCAATGAGAATAGCAGAAGCTTGGCTTTACAATAAATGATAGTGAGTTAACAAAAAACAAGTGCATAAAAAGCAACATTCGGATACTGTAATGACTTTTAGTTATACTTTACGGTTATTATAATTTTAATTTGTATCTTTGAAAGAAAAGAGATATGATTAATAGAACATTAGAGAATAAAATACGAGATAAGATTGGCAGTGGTAAAGCAATTGTCTTGGTAGGTGCAAGACAAGTAGGAAAAACAACGCTGATTAAAAGTATTTTAAAGGATAGCGATTTTTTGTTCTTAGATGCAGATGACCCTACAATTAGGTCTATGTTAACCAATCCCAACACTGAACAAATAAGGACAATTTTAGCGGACAATAGAATAGTATTTATAGATGAAGCCCAAAGAATTTCAGGAATAGGATTAACGCTGAAGATAATCACTGACCAGTTCAAAGATGTTCAGCTGTTCGTTAGTGGCTCATCTTCATTTGACCTTGGCAATGAATTAAATGAACCCTTAACAGGCAGGAAATGGGAGTATGAACTGTTTCCCATCTCATGGGAAGAGTACGAGAAGAAAATTGGATTTGTAAATTCAGAGCAACAGCTGGAGAATCGTTTATTATATGGTTTCTATCCCGAAGTAATTAATAACCAAGGGAATGAAAAAGAAACGCTAAAAAGTCTTGTAAATAGTTACTTGTATAGAGATATTCTAGCATTTTCAGGTATTAGAAAACCAGAAGTTCTTGAAAAACTTTTGCAGGCTCTAGCACTACAAATGGGAAGTGAAGTAAACTACAATGAATTATCGCAGACAGTTGGGATTAATAAGGTTACTGTTCAAAAATATATTGAGATTTTAGAAAAGGGCTATATCGTTTTCAGAATGAACAGTTTCAGTAGAAATCTGAGAAGCGAAATAAAACAAAATCGAAAAATATACTTCTATGATAATGGCGTGAGAAATATGATAATAGGGAACTTTAATCCGCTTGATTTAAGGGTAGATAAAGGAGCGCTTTGGGAGAATTTTTTGGTTTCTGAAAGGAGAAAACAAAACCTCTACAAAGACACATTCTCAAAAATGTATTTTTGGAGAACTAAACAACAGCAAGAGATTGATTTAGTGGAAGAGAGTAGTGGTAAAATATTTGGATATGAATTCAAATGGAATAGTAAAAAAGCAAATTTCCCTCAAACATTTACAGAGACATACAATGCGGAAACATCCTTGATAAATAAGGAGAATTTTCGTGATTTCGTAAAGATATAAAGTCGAGTAGGTAAAGGGGAATTTCACCCCTAAACCTCTCACAGAACCGTACGTGAACCTCTCAGCTCATACGGCTCTTCGCACTCGCGCAACCATTTCAGGTTGACAGGTAAACAAAGGCTCATCCTAAAACCCACATAAGGGTAAGTTGGCAAAATTACCTTGAGTACATCAGCCCCTTCGCTGTGACTAAGTTTCCAAAGCCTTTAATTGGCACAGCCAGCTACTACGGGCTAATCCGCCCCTATTTCAATGTATTGGTTATTTGGACTCGCAGGTTCTGCATTTCAGCAATGGCTACTTGTTCCGTTCCCTTAACAACATTGAATAGGTTCTCCTGTTCCTTAAATGAGCCAAGATATAGCTCCTGCCGTCTTTACGCCGAATACCGATGCAGTCGATAAACTGGTAATCTCTGCACTTATCCCGACTGACTGGCGGACAGCCGGTTTTCAGTATCAATTTCGTTAGTAACGACGCCTCATCGAGCGGTTCACTTTCGCTCAGCTTCTATATCCATTCCTGACAGATTTCATCCACAAAAACAGTGGACGCTTTCAGCCTTTTAGCCCTGCCGCTCAGTACCAACCCCTTGAAAGGGAAGCACCGCAGGGTGGATTGAAAACGTTTCCAGTAAAACGTATCCGAGAGACCAGTCCAGCGTGTACATAATCTGAACCCCTCTCATCTCATTTAAAGTTATGATGAATCAATTTCAAAGAACGTGTCCTAATTTATAGAACAATTCACTATATTTGAAAGTGCCCTGATTCATCGCAGGACACACTGCCAGTGCACAACAAAGGGTGTAAAAAATGCTGGTTTTTAGGCTGTAACGGTAACTTTTTCGTTCCAATCTAGCTCTTTATCGTGGGATGATGACGCTGTTCCAATCTCCGGCACTTTCCAAACCCTCAGCCGTTATCAATAACTGCCGTTTAATAATCTCACCTGTTTTTTTTGTATAATTGCAAGATCTTTCAAAGTGGCACGGTTTGACCGAAAAGGGTGGCACCATTAGACCGAAATAGCCAAGTGTTTTAGTAAAGTCAAAATAACCATAATAACAAAGGCTTACCGAATACGGTAAGCCTTTGTTATTATTGATTTGTAATCTTGTGATCCGGATAGGATTCGAACCTATGACCCTCAGCTTAGAAGGCTGATGCTCTATCCAGCTGAGCTACCGGACCGTTTTTGTTTCGGGAGGCAAAAGTAGGAAAAAATCCTGTTAAACCCGAACTTTCGACTATTTATTTGTGTTTGAGAACGTATTTTTATAGAAACACCGTGTAACCAAGGTATTCAAAATTTTTAAAAGTCGAATATTCATAGGGCAAACAAACGAATTCGGAGGATTCAAATGCCCCTAATACAATAAAACAAAAACATAGTATTTGCCCCCAACGAGGTGGCACACGATACGGCAAGCATAAATGCCATGAACATTCAATACCGAAGGGTCTATTGAATAAAAAATAAACGAAATCTCTAGTAATTCATCTTTTCGTATACACACCTCACACCATTTAAAATAACTAACTTAACTTTCGCAAGCATAATAGAATTGTATATACCCCTGTAATATAGCAACATAAACACAACTCTTTGAGGCTTTTGTGACTTCCTTGTGTCTTTTGCGTAATTGTAATAGGCTATATCACAAAGTAACACGAAGTATTGCACAAAGAATACACAAAGAATTTAAAAAAATAATTAGGTGACTTATTAGCAAGTATATAAACAAGTTTAAAGTGAAGTATTTAGTTAGATATCAAGGGGATAAGTTGGATGCGAAAGCTAATTAACTAAACCACACTCACACCCACAACCAAACCCAAAAAAGTTACAGCAACCGCCATAATTGGCATAAACTCATTTTTGATACCGTATTTTTTTTACGTTACTTTGCCTGAGCTAAAAATTACATCTCGCAATTTTTGCAAACACCTTCAGCACACACATTTACAGTACAGCAGTACTAATACATTTTTAAAACATTACAATTTTATGAGCGGTTTTTTTGGATGCATCTCAAAAACAGATTGTGTAGCCGATGTTTATTATGGCACCGATTACCATTCGCATCTGGGCACGAAAAGGGCAGGATTAGCCTATTACTGTAACAAAAAAGGGTTTCAACGGGCAATTCACAGCATTGAGAATGGCTACTTTCGCAATAAGTTCGAAGATGATATCGCTGGATTTGTAGGAAATAGCGGGATAGGCGTTATAAGCGATTCCGAAGCGCAACCAATAGTGCTTACCTCTCATCTGGGCCGATTTGCAATTGCTACCGTAGGACGGGTAAACAACCTCGACGAGCTTGAGAAGTACTTTATAGATCAACGTCGAACATTTTCTGAAACTAGTCAGGGCGGTATTAACCCCACCGAGCTTGTTGGCATGCTTATTTCCGAAGGAAATAGCTTTGTCGAGGGTATTCGCAGGGTTTTTGATAGGATTAAAGGTTCATGCTCCATTATGCTTTTAACCGATGAGGGCATACTGGCTGCACGCGACAAGTTGGGTCGAACACCCATAGTAATTGGAAAAAAGGAGGATACGTACTCGGTGGCATTCGAAACCTGCTCTTTCTCAAACTTAGGGTACGAAATTGACAAGTATATGGGGCCAGGCGAAATAATTCGACTAACTGCCGATGGGTATGAGCAGCTACAAAAACCCCACGATAAGATGCAGATATGCTCGTTCCTCTGGGTTTACTATGGCTATCCCCCATCATTCTACGAAAACATTAATGTTGAAGAGTGCCGCTACCGATGCGGAGCCGCTTTAGGAAAATACGACACGGAGGAGGTTGATTTTGTTACCGGCATACCCGACTCGGGCATTGGCCATGCCATTGGGTACAGCAACCAGAGGTACGTTCCGCTTATGCGCCCGTACTCAAAGTACACCCCAACCTGGCCCCGCAGCTTTATGCCTCAGAATCAGCAAATGCGAAAGCTTGTATCTAAAATGAAGCTTATTCCTAATCCAGCACTCATTAAAAACAAGCGCGGCGTTTTTCTCGATGATTCAATAGTTAGGGGAACTCAGCTTACCGATAACGCTAAGGATTTATATGCCGCAGGCATAAAGGAGGCACACATTCGCATTGCTTGCCCTCCCCTTACCTTTCCGTGCAAATTTTTAAACTTTAGTCAATCGCGCTCAAATCTCGATTTAGCCACCCACAAAGCGGTTTACCAGCTAACCGGCAAAACCGATGTTGATATGCGCGAGTACTCCGATACCAAAAACGGAAACTATGCTGCAATGGTTGAGCAGATGCGAAAGAATTTGGGTCTGAACACCCTAAAATTCCAAAAGGTAAACGATTTAGTCAAGGCTATTGGCCTACCCAAAGAGAAGCTCTGTACACATTGCTTCGATGGCTCGAGCTATTTCAATTCACATAGCTAATTAACAGATGGTTAAAAAGCACTTCCAAATCATAACCTTTACAATTGCTTAGCTTTTTGGGTAAGCCAGTGTCAAAGGCACGAATGAAATCATACATTCATCTTTAATACATTCGATGAATAATGCGGGTTAATACGATTTGATAATGGGGTTTTTGGTGATTTAGCGTAGAAAGCAAAAATTTAAAATACTCCACATAAAGTTTCAACAAAATTGGCTCCACGCTGGCAAAAGGCATGGTATATGCTAAACAAAAACTATATTTGTATAAACCTTTATAAAGATGTACGAAACGCTAACAAAATCGGCCTTTTTTGTTGGTTTAACCAGCTCCGAGCTTGCCGAACTATTTCAAAAAACTCCGCACTCCGTAAGGTCGTTCACAAAGGGGCAAACCATTATGCAGCGCGATGAAGAGGTTAATTACCTATGGATTATCATCGAGGGTATCGTAAAGGGTGAAATGGTCGATTTCTCAGGAAAAATACTTAAGGTAGAAGAAATTCACGCCCCTCACCCCTTGGCTCATGCAGTCATATTTAGCCATGCCAACAGGCTTCCGGTTGATGTGGTGGCTCTAACCGACTGTAAAATCTTATACATCCCAAAAGCCGATGTTTTAAGAATGCTTCAGAGCAATGCTGTTATTCTAAACAACTTTTTAATGGCCGTTTCGAATAGGGCGCATTTTCTTACCACACGGCTCTGGCTACTCTCATTTAAAACCATTAAAGAAAAGGTTGCACACTACCTGCTCTCACTGAGTAAAAACGAGGGTCGAACTACGCTTATTCTCTCTAAATCGCATCAGGAGCTGGCCGAGCTCTTTGGCGTAACCCGCCCCTCGCTAACCAGGGTATTTGGCGAAATGCAGGATGAGGGAATAATATTTGTAAAACGGCGTGAGGTAACTATTTTGAATAGAAATAAAATGCTTGAAATGATTAAGTAGACTGACGGTCAGGCTGAGCGAAGCCGAAGCCTAAAATAAACCACATTGAAATACGATTTATCAAAATTATAAGAAACTTGCATTATATTAGAATCAATTTTCTATTTTTGTGGTTCACAAAAACAAATACCATTTAAACTATGGCATTGAAAGAAATAATGGCAATCTCTGGCTACTCAGGCCTGTACAAGTACGTTTCGCAAGGACGAAACGGGATAATTGTAGAATCGTTAACCGATGGTAAAAGAAGCCACATCTCTGCTTCGGCAAAAGTTAGCGCGCTGTCTGATATCGCAATCTTTACCAACGATGGTGAAAAATCGCTCAGGGAGATTATGAATAGTATTAAAACTAAAGAGAATAGTGGCCCCACTATTTCGCATAAGGCTAGTAAGGATGAACTAGTGAAGTTCTTTAGTGAAATTGAACCTAACTACGATGCTGATAGGGTTTACGTATCGGATATAAAAAAGGTAATAGCCTGGTATAATCAGCTACAAAGCATAGATATGCTCAATTTTGATGAGGAGGTTGAGGAAGAGACCAACGAGGAGGAAAATACAAAAGATTCTGAGGAGGTTAAGGATGAGAAGACCCCAGCGGAAAAAAAAGCTACGCCCCAAACCGATGAGGTAAAAGAGAAGAAACATTCAACACCAAAGAAAGCAGCTACCACCAAAACAAAACCTGCTAGCGGAGCAACTCCAAAAAAATCATAGTACTATTTGAGAATAGAAAAAGCGGTTGTCGAAAATTTGACAACCGCTTTTTACTTTACAAACTAACTTAACAACTCTATCCTTTACCTTTCCCTTTTGGGGGATCTTTAACTATGTTTTCGCGCATTGTGGTATCCGCCTCAATATTTTTGAACTTGTAATAGTCCATAATACCCATATTACCCGAACGGAAAGCCTCGGCCATAGCCTTGGGTACCTCAGCCTCGGCTAAAATAACCTTAGCCCTAGCCTCCTGAGCCTTAGCCTTCATCTCCTGCTCAAGTGCAACGGCCATAGCCCTACGCTCCTCGGCTTTTGCTTGGGCAATATTTTTATCGGCATTGGCCTGATCCATTTGCAGCTCGGCACCAATGTTTTTACCTATGTCGATATCGGCAATATCAATCGATAAAATTTCGAATGCTGTTCCAGCATCTAAGCCCTTTTCAAGCACCACACGCGAAATAAAATCGGGATTTTCGAGCACCTTTTTATGCGAATCGGCCGAACCAATGGACGACACAATACCCTCGCCAACACGGGCAAGTACGGTCTCCTCACCTGCACCACCAACCAGCTGCTTTATATTTGCACGAACCGTAACACGCGCCTTAGCAATAAGCTGAATTCCATCCTTGGCAACAGCCGTAACGGGCGGTGTATTAATAACCTTCGGGTTAACCGACATCTGCACAGCCTCAAACACATCCCTACCCGCTAAATCAATGGCGGTTGCCATCCTAAAATCGAGAGGAATGTTAGCCTTCTGCGCCGATACTAGGGCATGAACAACCTTTGATACTCGCCCACCTGCCAAGTAGTGCGCCTCAAGATCGTTACGATGAAGATCAATACCAGCCTTTGTTCCCTCTATTAAAGCCTGTACTATAACTCTGGGTGGCACCTTACGCCAGCGCATTAAGATAAGCTGTAGTAACGACACCCTAACACCGCTAACCAAAGCCGAAAACCAAAGGCCTATTGGCACAAAATACAGTATTAACCACAGGGCGGCAATACTTACCGCAAAAATTATAAGATAAATACCTACTCCACTCATTTTAGTTATTTTTTAGTTTAACAATAGCTACAGCTCCTTCTATTCTGATTACAATAATATCTTCTCTTGAATCGATATACTCGCCCAACGATTTAGCTTCTATCACTTTATCGTTAATTCGCACCTTGCCCATGGGCGAAAGGCGGCTTACCGAAATACCCTCATCGCCAGGATTAATACCTAAATCCTCATTGTTGTCCCCAACACTACCCTCAATATTAGTATTGAGCATAAACTTTTTCCAAGTTTTGGATCGTAGGGCCAATGTAACGGTTAATAGGGTTAAAAAAACAGTTGAAAAAAGCGTAATATGCCCCACTGTATTTCCAAAACTATGGTACGCCCAAAACACTCCTCCTACTAGGCTGGCCAACCCGCCAATACCTGCAACCGTAACACCTGGAATGAGTAGAAACTCAACCACAAAAAGGAAGAGCCCCACTAAAATTAAGATAATAAATCCTGTCATTAATGTTTAGTATAAAAAAACGTAAGCCACTTACTACTAATCAATTGTTGCCGATAAACCTCTTCTAATTAATTCATTGCGCATTAATCTGAGCGACTTAAGTGAGCCCGATTTAACATGGCACTTCCCTTTGTAATGGGCAATTAGCGTACACTGCTCGGCCTGATGATTATTATGCTCACACACCTCAATGAGCGTATCAATAACAAATTGATACTCGTTTACTTCATCGTTAAACAGAATTAAACCAGACGGAGGCTGAATGTTAGCAAAGTTCTTATGAACCTCACTGGGGCTAGCTGTTGATTTTCGTCCCATTTTATTTAAAATATGGTTGCTAAATTACTAATTATCCGTATCAACCGCAACAACAAACGCATTTTTTATTCCGCTAGCTATCAAATTATCTTTTACCCTATTGGCTTCATCAAGGTTGGTAAATGAGCCGATTGAATACGTATGCCCTCCCTTGCCATCCGATTTGCGTATTATATCTTTACCTAGAGCTAATGCTCTTATAGTTTGCGAGTCTTCGGCCGATAACCTATCCATTACCCTAAGTTCAACTACGTAAAGGGCAGCATCCTGCTTAATATCTATTCGGGTTTCGCTTGCATCGGTAACTACTGGGCGTTGCGCCTCTGTTTCTTCGAGCGATTTTGCCCTCGAAAGCGACACCGACCTACCATCGTACCATGCAACAATAAACGCATCATTAAAGCCAAGTTTACGAATTTCGGGCAGTGCTTCCTCGGCATCTGCAATGTGCCTAAAATTACCTGCAAAATACTTGGTAATTGCACCGTTTCGCAGGGGCTCAAACCACAATGGGGTCATCCCCTTAAACACGCTAAATTTTACCTGCTGGCTAAATACTGCGAACTGAATCTTGTAAATTAGCCCTTTGGGCAACGGCAAATGCGCCGGAATTGGATTATCTTTTGAATAGGGTGTTTTATCTAAAATTTGGAATGGCGGCTCTTTGTCGGGTTCAAACTCAAATTCGCCTGTAGCTAGGGGCTTGCTATCGTCCCGGGTAATGGTTAGGTGGTTTTGCTCCTGACTATCGTCCACAGATGGCTCGTTAACCAGCTCATTTCTAGTTTTTTGTGTGGCACTGGGAAGCGTATATCCAAATATATCCTGCTCGAGCCGATATATTTTACTTAGCTGCTGCTGTACAAACAGATGCACGCCCCACAGCTTTGCAAATGCAATCTCGAGCCTAACCACACCGAGCTCGTCGAGCAGTAGGGCTTCGTATTCCGACTCAACCTGTTCGCTTGGGGTTGCGTTATTCCTTATGGCTGTAGCAGACCTAAAATGCGATGTAGCCCTGTCGATATGAGCTTTTATATCGCTGTTATCATTGGCATCAGCCTTAATTAAAGCTACAGAAATACAATCGCTGTAATGCTTCTTTTTACCCCCAATATAGCTTGAGAGTAAGCTGTTAAAACCCTTTAGTTGGTCTAGATAGTCAGCATATTGACGAGCATACTCTGCCGAATCGACAGATGGTTGCTCCAAAGTTTTATTCAACTTTTGTTGCTCCTGCTGAACCTTTGCACGCTGCTGCTGTACCCGGGGAACTAACTTCTCTAAGTTCGCCAAATTCCGCAGCTCGTCGGCCTGAAAAACAGTTGATGCATACTGTATTTGATATAGGAAATCGGGTTTATCGCTAGCATAGCTAATATCTGTTTTTTGGCTTGAAGAACGTTTACCGGTTAGGTACTCCTGCTCAATCTTGCTGGCATTGCCAAAATGTATATCGGCACTACGCTGAGCGCTGAGCAAATCGTTTTCGACCACCACCACCTTTGCCTCTAAATTTTTTCGCTGTTCGGCTGTTGTAATATAATCAAACTCTGAGCGCAATTTTTCTAGCTTCTCCCGTAACGAATCGGCTTGCATTTGATATTTAAAACCATTTGCAAGGGCTCTGGCATACTCAGCATCATTTTCAACTGCACTATATGATGCCGACGCCGATTTGGGCAATGACTTCCGCTGTTTTTTATCGGGTTGGTGGGAAGAAGCTGTTCCGTTTTGCTCGCTACCAGCATCATCTATATACAGGCCACCTATCCGCCAAACATTTTCAATATTATCGAAAGACCGACGAATTGGGCTATCATCAATTGCCATTAATACAACATCAACGCTATCGGTGGCAACGTTCCGATTAGTCATAAAAACAGCGTATTCGTCGTCGATATCAGGGATATAGAAAAAATCGTCGTAGGGCGAGCTGATGGGGAATCCCAAGTTTTCGGGGTCATTCCACCGGCCAGCTGATGGATTGTAAACGCTTCGGTAAATATCAAATCCACCCATACTATAGTGCCCTTTTGATGCAAAGTAAAGCGTTTGCCCATCGGGTGCAAGGTAAGGGTAATCCTCATCGAGAGCCGAGTTTATCACATCACCCAAATTTTGGGGTTTACTCCAAAAGCCATCATCAAGCATCTCAATAATAAACAGGTCGGTACCATAGGTTGTGGTAAGCCCGTAGCTCGAATACACAATTTTATCGCCCGGCTCAGGGTTATTGGGATAGAAAATTAACGATGAGTAATTTTGTTTAAGGTCCTCCTTGGTTAGCAAATCTTTTGGGGTTTGAATAAAATTTCCATCGGCAGGTTTAGTTACCACAAAGTTGCTAAAATCATCAGCCTCAACACGTTTTATATCAGATATTTTAGGCTCGTAGATATACTTAAGCATAAACTCGCCATTCTCACATTCGCTCACAAGAGCCTCAATCTCCTTAACGCTAACATCTTGATTGCTACTATTTATTGTATACCTGCGGTAGTACGAAATTGCATCGTCGAACTGGTAGTTTAGCTGGTATGCCCTACCCAAATAGTAGTATACCAGTGCTGGCACGTCCTGTGTTGACGCATACTGAAGATACTGGATAGCTTTACCCAAATCACGCGAGGCATTTAGATACGAAACCCCGAGCTGATAATGATATGTGGGCTCTTTGGGGTATGATTGTAATAAATCTTCTAAATATGGAATGGCCTCGGCGTACTGCTTGGTATTAAATAGCGAGTCGACCAAAGCAGCTCTGTCTTCACTATTACTCTGTGCTACTGATGTTTGTGTTAACAAAACAACGACCAGTAGGCTTATAGCTAACCAGATTCTTCGTATTATTTTATGCAGCATGTATAATCACTTAAAAATTTCGGTTAAAATTACATTAATTATTCGAAATTCATAGCGTATTACACGGTTACGTTTGGTTAAAAAAAACATGAGAGGGCATGTTAGCCCGCATTACTCATCAGATTTGCTAAAGATGAATGTAAAGGCGGGTTACCCCGACTTAGTGCAGCCCAATTTTGGGCAACAAAATTGGTTGTGAAACTTAGTCGCTGTCGAAGACCCCAATTATTCGAAAGAATAATTGGGGTTAGAGCAATTACTAAATATTTACACTATTTTTGCAACCACTTTCGTCGTAAATCAAAATATTATGGTTAAACCCTCAGATTTCTATAGTACCCGACTTCGGCAACTCTCTTCAGAAAAAAAGCGCATTGAGCAAAGGCTATTTTACATCTACCTGCTTCGGCTATTCGCTTTTACCCTGTTTATTGTTGTTCTGGTTCAAACAATACAGAAAAATGGAGAATCTTGGTACATTGTGGCATCGGTTGGTATGCTAGCCCTTTTTTTTGTAATGGTAAGGTGGCATGGCGTTGTTATTCAACGTAAAAGATGGGTTGAAAAGAAAATTGCCGTAAACATAAACGAGCAAAAGTTTCTAAAATTCGACTACGTGGAATTTAGCAATGGCGAGGAGTACAAGTACTTAGCTCCGAATTTAGCTGCCGATTTCGATATCTTCGGTAGCTCATCGCTTTTTCAATACATAAACAGAACGGTTACCCCTGAGGGAGGTGAACAGCTGGCAACAAATCTTTGTAGCTGGAGTATCGATAGCCAAACCATTACCAGCAAGCAGGAGGCAATACAGGAACTTGCGGGTAAGCCAATGTTTCTAGAAGATTTTCAGGCACAAAAATTTAGCCCAACCCATATAGCAACCAATTTAAACAATCTGTTGGATTGGTTTAACACGCCCATTATTGTAACCCCAAAAGTAAAGCTGCTAATATCCATTTATACCATAACATTTGCAGCAACATTAATTATGGTAATACTATCGATTTTACCAGCCATAACGCTCGCTTTTCTGTTGATTATAGCGATGCTGATTGTTTTCAGGTTTAAAAAACATGTTGATAATGCGCACGCTAAGCTGGGTCGAAGCACCAAGCTGTACCAAACCTACTCAAACCTAATTTACAGTATTGAGCACGAAACATTTAAGACGCCCCACCTTAAAGATATTCAGGATAGCTTTAAAAATGATGATTTAAAAGCTAGCGACAGCATATCGAAGCTATTTAAGCTATTAAACAGATTCGACCTCCGGTTTAACATGGTGGTTAATATCCTTTTTAACGCCACATTCCTATTCGATTTACAGGTACTAAGCCAGCTAGAGCAATGGAAAGCTAAGCACAAACCCTTTGCAAGCAGCTGGTTTGACAGCGTGAGCAAATTTGATAGCCTGCAAAGTTTTGCCCGATTTGCCTATAACAATAATGCGACTACTGCATTCCCTACCATTAATGCAAATACAACATGTATTAAAGGCGAAGATGTTGGACATCCATTAATACCAATAGATAAAAGGGTTAACAACAATATCGACTTTTGCGGCCAACCCAAGCTTATTGTGGTTACGGGAGCCAACATGGCAGGCAAAAGCACCTTTTTACGAACGCTGGCAATAAACCTTATACTGGCGCACAATGGCGCTCCGGTTTGCGCTTCGAGCTTCGAGTTCTTTCCATGCAACATCGCATCGAGCATAAATATCCACGATTCGCTGGCCAATAACGAGTCGTACTTTTATGCCGAGCTTAAACGAATAAACCGAATAATTGAGCAGGTTAGCGAAAATCCTAAGACGCTGGTTTTTCTCGATGAAATTTTACGCGGAACAAACCCGAACGACAAGCAGCTGGGCTCAATAGGGCTTGTAAAAAAGCTGATTAAGCTAAACACTTTTACCATTATTGCTACGCACGATTTAGCCATTGGCGACCTGGAAAAAGAGTATCCAAACATTGTAACCAACAAATGCTTTGAGGTTGAAATAGAGGACGACAAGCTCATTTTCGACTATAAGCTAAAGGAGGGGATTAGTAAAAAGCTAAACGCCTCGTTCCTTATGCGGAAAATGAATATTATTGACTAATATTTGTTCTCAGCGAAGCATCGCCTCCATCGCGTCTTATAAGGTTGTAAAGCATCTACAATAATATAAAACTAAAAATTAGCCGCTTAACCTTTCAGCAGCAAAAGAACCAAAAGGGTAAAACGTTTTTAAAATAGCTACTATTGATTCTATTAGTAATTAGCCCGCATTATTCAGCATATTTATTTATTAGGGGTGAATGCAAATGTGGGCTACCCTACATAGTCGAGCCCAATTTTGGGGAGCAAAATCGATTGAGAAACCTGGTCGCTATCGGGGGACAGCTATTATTCGGGCGAATAATTGGAGTTAAAATATTGGTAATTAGGCCTCTTTTTTTCTTCTGCTAATCTCTGCATTAATCAATGCTAATTCTCTGGTAGTCTGACCTGCAACCGAGGTGTTTTCTTCTGCCCTGCGAATTAAATAAGGAACTATGCTTTTAACCTTTCCGTAAGGTATGTACTTAGTTACATTATAACCTGCCTTGGCAAGATTAAAGCTAATATGATCGCTCATTCCATATAGCTGCGAGAACCAAATTCTATTGTCGTCTTTTGCAATGTTTTTTTCTGCCATTAGCTCCGCTAGCTTCAAATTACTTTCCTCGTTATGCGAGCCGTTAAAAATGGAAAAATGCTCAAGATTATCCACAGCAAATTTTATTCCTGCATCATAATTATTGTCTGTTGATATCTTATCTGGCTGTATTGGTGATGGGTAATCTTTTAATGCAGCACGTTCTCTTTCTTTTTCCATATATGCACCCCTAACAAACTTAGCACCTATGGTAAAGCCTTTTTCCTTAGCCCTCTCTAGCTGTGCTGCTATGTACTCCAATCTGTCAGTCCTGTACATTTGGTATGTATTGAAAACTACAGCCTTTTCCTTATTATACTTTATCATTAATTTTTCAATAAGGTTATCTAAATACCCCTGATACCACGAATCTTCAGCATCAATCATTATAGGAATATCATTTTCAGAAGCTGTCCTACACAATTCTTCTACTGAATTTTCAAAAAAGGCTTTTCCTTCCTTCTCTTTTTCGTATAAATCGCTATTATCACCAATGCGAGTTAGCAGCTCTTTTGAAGCGAAAGCTGTTGGCTTAAATACCGCGAATGGAATATTGGGATGCTTAGCTGCATGTACCACTGAATCGAGTGTCTCTCTTAGTGTAGCTTTCATTACCGTTCTATCAGTGCTACCCTCAACCGAGTAGTCTAATATACTTTTAACATTGTACTTGTTCAACAACCTCACAGTATGTTCACAATCGTCTAATGTTTCACCACCTACAAAATGCTGGTATAAGGTTGGTTTTATTGCCCAACCTATTGGAAAATTAATTTTTAATGCAAAATTGGCCAAGGCTTTGCCTGTTTTAACCATTCCATTGCTTGCTATTGCTTTAAATAAAAATTTTGACTGCTTTAAATTGCTTGTACTTTTATATTCAAAAGCTATTTTGGTGTCGTTAAAATTAATCATTGCATAAAGTTTTAAAAGTGAGGACACAAAAGTAAGAATTATTAAATAATTCTTCAATATAAGCAAAATAATTTTACTCTAGTACTATGCGGTACTATTGCTACCTTACAAACAATTCAAAGGTAAACCAGTACCATTTTAAAAAAAGCAGGGAGTATACTATACCAATGAACAATATCTATCAACATACTGTTTTGCTTTTTGGGGTGTGCTTACCCCGCATTACTCATCAACTTTGCTAAAGATGAATGCAAATGCGGGTTATCCCAACTATTCGGATGAATAATTGGGGTTAGGGTGCAAAAAACATGGCATGCACTTGTGTTAAGAAACATACAAGAACAGAGCTGGTCAGCAAGTGCCTGATTAAAAACGAATTAAGGTTCAGATAAGTTTTTCAAAAAAGAGGCGACTTTTTCACTTTATAGAAGAAACAATGTGCTATACGTAAAAAATATTTACCTTTGGTTTCTTATTCATATCGACAATATATATTTAGTCTTTGCAGTCGTAAAATACATAAACTCAAGAATCCATGATTTTAGGCTTACTAAAGGAACACGGTGCCGAAACCCGTGTAGCGTTGCTCCCCGAAACCGTAAAGGTTTTTACCGACCTAAAGGTTGAAGTACTGGTGGAAAAGGGAGCTGGTGAATCTGCTTTTGCTGCAGATACCGACTATCAGGCTGTTGGAGCAAAAATTGTTTCGCGTCTGGAATTATTTGACCAAGCAGAGGTGCTGCTGCAAATACAGCCCCCTGCAAGTGATGATATTGAAAAAATTAAAGCGACCCAGGTTTGGATTAGCGCATTTAATCCGCTTTGGGAAACTGAACTCGTAAAAACCTTTCTTAAAAAAGGGATTACCACGTTTAGCCTCGATTTAATACCTCGTACCACGCGAGCCCAAGCCATGGATATTCTATCGTCAATGGCAACGGTTTCGGGCTACATGGCCGTTCTGGAAGCAGCGTCAAAACTACCCACATTCTTCCCAATGTTTATGACAGCTGCTGGTACTATTCGCCCGGCCAACGTGCTTATTTTGGGTGCTGGAGTTGCGGGCTTGCAAGCCATTGCCACAGCACGTAAGCTGGGTGCACAGGTTCAGGTTTTCGACGTTCGCTCGGCCGTTAAGGAGGAGGTTATGAGCCTAGGCGGTAAATTTGTTGAGGTAGAAGGCGCAACTGAAGACAAGGCTGCCGGAGGATATGCCGTTGAGCAAACCGAAGAGTTTAAACAGAAACAGCAGCAGGCCATAAATGATCACGCTGCCAAAGCCAACGTGGTTATTTGTACCGCGCAAATCCCTGGAAAGAACGCACCCGTATTGCTGCCAACAAAAGCGGTTGAAGCCATGAAACCGGGTTCGGTAATTATCGATTTAGCTGCATCAACAGGCGGTAACTGCGAGCTAACAAAAGATAACGAAACCCTTATGCACAATGGGGTAACCATTATTGGCCAATCGAACTACCCTGCCCATAAATCCATCGACGCCAGTAGGATGTTTGGTAAGAACGTGCTAAACTTCATGAAGCTTATCATAGCCGAAGAGGGTAAGATAAACCTTAACTTTGAGGATGAAATTGTGAAAGGAACATGCATAACCCACAGCGGTGAGCTATATAACGAGAGGGTAAAATCAATAATAGAAAAAGCATAAAGATATGGAACAAGCATTAACATTTTTTTTCGAATACAAGGAGGCTATATTCATTATCGCCCTATCGATATTCGTAGGCATTGAAGTAATATCGAATGTACCTGCGGTGCTGCACACCCCGCTTATGTCGGGTGCAAACGCAATTAGCGGCGTAATTATAGTTGGAGGAATAATACTGGTAGGACACGCCGATTTGACCACCTTTTCGCTGAATTTGGTGCTAGGGATTTTAGCCCTAATTTTTGGTACATTGAACGTGGTAGGCGGCTACGCCGTTACCGACAGGATGCTCGAAATGTTTAAAAAGAAAAAAAAGTAAAAACTCATGGATAAAGTTTTAGGAACATTAAACGGAATGGAATTTACCATCGGCGATTCGCTGCTTGAACTGAGCTACCTGATTGCCGCACTTTTGTTTGTTTACGGTTTAAAATTGCTTTCGCACCCCGCCTCGGCCCGTCGCGGGAACCTTTGGGCAGCTGGTGGTATGGGTTTGGCTATGATTACAACGCTGTTTCTTCATAAAGATACCGCTGGACAAGGAATTCCATCCCTAAATATGTGGGTTATAATAGCTTTTATTGCTTTTGGTGCTGTAATTGGTCTAATAATAGCCCGCAAGGTAAAAATGACAGCCATGCCACAGCTAGTATCATTATTTAATGCTTCGGGTGGTGCAGCATCAATGCTGGTTGCTTTACTAGAGTACCCCAGTGCTGCTGCTGGCGATGTGGGCTCGATTCTAGTTACCGTACTCGGACTAATTATAGGTTCTATAGCTTTTAGCGGAAGTGTAATTGCCTACGGTAAACTCGACGGAAAGGTGGGCAGCATTATAAAACCTTTTATGACCTACCTTAACCTGTTATTACTACTGGTAACCATAGCATTTGGTGCTTTTATAGTTGCTTCGTCTACCTCACCTGCCCATATGGTATGGGCAATATATACCCTAATGGCTATTTCTATAGTTTACGGAATAACATTCGTAATGCCAATTGGCGGTGCCGATATGCCAGTTGTTATATCGCTACTAAATGCGCTAACGGGTGTTGCAGCAGCAATGGCAGGATTTATTTATAGTAACCAAGCCATGATTCTTGGTGGTATTTTGGTAGGAGCCGCCGGTATGATTTTAACCATGCTGATGTGTAAAGCCATGAATCGCTCGCTAATAAATGTTATTATTGGTGCATTTGGTAGTGCCGGTGCGGCTGGTGCTAAGCACGAACAGGGTACCGTAAAAGAAATTCAACTAAGTGATGCTGCTGTTCTGCTAAGCTACTCGCAAAAGGTTGTAATAATCCCTGGTTATGGTTTGGCCGTGGCACAAGCACAGCACATAGTTCATGAGCTAGATATGCTACTGGAAGACAAAGGTGTTGAGGTTAAATACGCCATTCACCCAGTGGCTGGTCGTATGCCAGGGCATATGAACGTTCTGCTTGCCGAAGCCGATGTTCCTTACGAGCAGCTAATAGAAATGGACGCCATTAACCCTGACATGCCCAACGTTGACGTTGCCATTGTTGTTGGAGCCAACGACGTGGTTAACCCCGCAGCACACGATGATCCGAGCAGCCCAATTCATGGAATGCCGATTATTGATGCACACCTTGCCAAAAATATCATTATAATGAAACGTGGTATGGGTAAAGGATATGCGGGAATTGAAAACGCCCTATTCTTTAACGATAAAGCCAGCATGCTATTTGGTGATGCAAAAAGTTCCATCCAAAAATTGGTGAATGAAATTAAAAGCATGTAGCAATACCATATTTAGCGGCTAATTCAAATTTCAAGAACATAGGTTAGTGCTAACAGAAACAAAAAAGCAATCTCAAAAATAATGAGATTGCTTTTTTTTCTGTTTCCCGTACTACTTTTTAGGATAAATTTTATTCAATTGTAATACAGTATCTTAGTCGTTATATTTATTACTATTGGGGTGTTCCAAAATCATCAATAATTTATTTGTAACCAGGTTCCCCATTCGGTTCAGGCTGTGTCTGTATAGGTTTACCAGCAGCAGGCTCTCCCTGTATAGATAATCAAAACGATTCCAAAAAAACAGGTAGGAAAAGGGGCGTTAGCCCTGCTATCTTCGTAGAAAGGGATTGCCGAAGTTCGATAACCCCAATTACGACAGCTGCGAGGAATTAGAGAAAAACCCTCGCTTCTTCTTATTCTTGTTATCAATTTTTAAACACTTGTAGGTATCAACCAATGCTTTTTTGTTGTCGGTAATAATTAGCAGTATATCTTGTGGATGTAAAACTGTTTGACCCGTTGGAACAAAGTAATTTTGACCCCGTTTTACCAGCACCGCAAGGGTATGGTTAGGTAAAGACAAGTCCATCAACCTATTGCCATCTTCTATCATGCTCTCGGTAATAATAATTTCAGCAGTAGTAGATTTAATATCATCTGAGAGCTCGATATCAAACTCCGTTAGCTGCTTAATTTTAGAGGGCTGCTCGGCCAAGCCCAGCCATTTTGCCACAATAGGAATAGTGGTACCCTGAACTAGCAGGGACACCAAAGTACACAGAAAAACAATGTTAAATATGAGCCTTGCATGGGGAACATTCTCAACAACAGGAAAAATTGCAAAAATAATGGGTACAGCTCCTCTTAGCCCAACCCACGAGACAAACGTTTTATCCTTAAGTGGCATTTTACGGAAAGGTAGCAAGCAGAAGAATACGGTAACAGGGCGTGAAATTAGTATAATGGCAAGACTTATTATTAACCCAGGCACCAGTATTGGTACTAGCTCATGAGGCCTTACCAGTAATCCTAAGGTCAAGAACATAAGCATCTGGCTCATCCAAGCTAATCCATCAAAGAAATTAAGGGAAGAACGCTTGTGTACAAACTTGCTATTCCCAATTACTAACCCTCCAACGTATACAGCCAAATATCCATTCCCTTTAACAAAGTAGGTTAATGAGAAGATAAAAATACAGAAAGTAAAAAGCAAGATAGGGTAAAGAGAATCGTTGCCAATTTTAATTCGGTTTATTACAAATACGGTTAGCTTACCGAGTAAAAACCCCACGAAAGCACCAATAATTAGCTGAAGGACTAAATTGAATCCAACAATCCAGTAATTGGGTACAGCCTCCATTTTAATAATTTCGATTAGGGTAATAACCAGAACATACGCCATGGGGTCGTTACTACCGCTTTCAAGTTCAAGCGTTGGGCGAAGGTTGTTTTTTAGATATAACCCTTTTGAACGAAGAATGGAGAAAACAGAAGCGGAATCGGTGGATGACATCGTTGAGGCTAATAGTAGCGATGTTAAAAACCCTATACCTGCAGACTTCATCGTCATGCCTAAAATCCACCAAATCAATACTCCAGTAATAATTGCCGTTAAAAATACGCCAAGGGTAGCTAGTATTACTCCTCGTGCAACTATGGGACGTATTTCGTCAATCTTTGTATCCATTCCCCCCGAGAAGAGTATGATACATAATGCAATTGATGCAATAGATTGTGCAGCTTCAATATTTTCGAACTGTATGCCCAATCCATCGCTTCCGAATAGCATACCAACTGCCAGAAACAATAACAATGCAGGAACACCAAATCTAGAGCTGGCTTTACCTGCTAAAATACTCACAAAGAAAAGGGCTGCACCTACTATTAATACTAATTCAAGCTGAAGATCCATGAAACAAAAATTTTACGCAAATTTAGTAATTATTACCCAGAGCACCCCATTCTTTTATCATACTTATGGAATAACACCTACCTCAACCCCACTTATTCATTCGAATAATTGCTGTCGACCATGTTGGGGTAACCCGCATTTACATTCATCCTTGCTAAATTTGATGAGTAATGCGGGTTACCTATTTCGAAAGAATGTTGCATTATACGATGCCATCGGATTTTGCAAACCTTCCTCCTGCACAGAAAAGTTCAAGTCAAAACCCAAAAAACCAGCTTGCAATTGAGAAGTAGATTAAAACTCCGCAAATATCAGCGATTGAAGTAATTAGTGGGGCACTGGCTGTTGCTGGGTCAATTTTCAGCTTTGTAAAAAGAAAGGGCAAAAGGAGTCCTATCAGACTTCCATTTAAAACAACCAGCACCATTGTTATGGCAACAACTAAAACTATTTCGGGTGCTCTAAAACTTGCAACAGCGGCAACTGCTAGTGCCATTGTAATGCCAAGAAATAAAGCGACAACTATCTCTTTCCCAATTAGTTTATACCAGTCGGATACCTTTACATCCCCTATTGCTAAAGAACGAATCATAAGGGTTGCCGATTGCGATCCAGCGTTGCCTCCGCTATCAATAAGAAGGGGCAAAAAGAAAACCAATGATACTACCGATTGGATTAAATTTTCGAAGTTTGAGATAGCCGCACCTGAAAATATATTCATAAAAACCAACACCACTAGCCACACAACCCTATTCTTATATAAAAGGGGTATCCTCTCGGTTAAAGGATTGGATATTGCCTCCTGAAATGAGCCAAACTTATGAAAGTCCTCGGTTATTTCTTCCTCAACAACGTCCATAATATCATCAAAAGATACTATGCCTATCAGCGTTCCTTCCTCATTAACCACAGGCAAGGCTACCCTATCGTAGTCTCTAAAAACTTTAATGGCCGTTTCCTGATCATCCATTGCATTAAGCGCAACGAACTTACGGTCCATAAGCTCTTCAATCTTTGCATGGGGCGAGGATAGTATTATCTCCTTAATACGAATATCATCAACTAATTTCCAGTCGTCATCAACAATATAGATAACATTCAGCGTTTCTGAATCCTTACCGTATTGCCGAATGTGCTTAAAAGTTTGCCCCACCGTAAAGCGAGGCTTAACGGCAACGTACTCGGGGGTCATTAATCGTCCGATGCTATCCTCTGGGTATCCTAGTAGCTGAGAGGTAATTCCCCGTTCTCCTGGCGAGAGCCACTGCATAAGCTGCTGGGTTACTTTTCCAGGCAACTCCTCAAAAATTGCGGTTCTATCGTCTGGCTCTAGGTCGTTAAGCAGATCCGATAGCTCTTGTTGATTCTGGGCCAACCCCTCAATAATTTGCTCCTGCTTGGCGTGTGATAGTTGCTGAAAAACTTCCTTCGCTTGAATCCTACTGAGTAATCTGAATAAGATTATTTCATCCTTTTCCGACGATTCCTCAATCAGCTCTGCAATCTGAATTGAGTCGTACTCATTTAATGAATACTTTAGCGAAATCCATGCCTTGTCCTTTATTAATTGGCGAAAATTGGTTTTGAGTTCAACCATTGTCCTGTCTCCTTACATTAATTTCTATAAGGAAACATGAAGTTCCTTACAGAAGTATTGCTGTTTTACAACTATGATACGAGTCTTCGTCCATTGAAACTGCTTTTTAAAAAAATATGATTACAAAAGTACTTTATTTTTGGATAATAAGCCCATTATACATGGCATTTTAGGTCTTTAACCCAACTATTCATCCGAATAATTGGGGCTTCCAACAGGGATTAAGCCTAACAACCCATTTTGTTCCCCAAAATTGGGCTCAACTAGGTTGGGGTAACCCGCATTTGCATTCATCTTTTACAAATTTGATGAATAATGCGGGTTAAATGGTTTTTAGCTTCAATCCGATATAAATGGTTCTTGGCAGCGAGGGGCCATATATGTAGTCGCTATCCCGATTACGGTAATTATCAAAATCTTTCTGGTAAACGTTGGTTAGATTTTTAACCCCACCATAAATCTCGATTCCTGAATCGAGTGAATTAATGGGCAGGGTATACCCCAACTTAAGACCTACTTCTGCATACGATGGGGATGTTCTGTACTCATTGGGAACTAGCGTTTCGTTGGGAGAGTATTTTGCCTGTAGCATTTGCCCTGTGTATAAACCGTTTGCAGATATGCTTACTCTCGATGTTGGATTAAACATCAGAACAAGGTAACCGTAGCTGTTAGGTGTTCGTAAAAATTCTCTTTTCGAACCAAGTCCGCCGATGTACTCAATAGCTTCGGCATGTAGGCTCGATTGAACCGTAAAGCCTGCTTCAACTTGCGCTTTTTGATTATAATTTGCCCTAAGCTCAACGGTTGCACCCTTAACTGCAGCACCTGGCCCGTTCTGCTTTACGAATTGTTCGCCAAGTTCATCGGCACCAATGGGTTGCAAATAGAATGCATCGGCTAATTTCGTATAAAACCCCTCTAGGGTAAACCCTACTACATATTTTGGTTGAGGATAATCAAAATTTATAGACCCGCTAAAGCTATTCGATCGCTCTTCCTTTAGATTATCCGCCAAAGATATACGCGACACCCCGCCCCCGGCAAAAGCAATATGCATGTCCGCATCGAAAGCCTGTGGAGCTCTAAATCCTGTGCCCCATGTTAAGCGAAACTGGGCATAATTTTTCATCCTATACAGTAACGAAAGCCTTGGGCTGAGTATGGCGTGGTCGAGCAAATTATGCTTATCCGCCCTTAATCCTGCTAGAAATGTGAATGAAGATGACATTTTCCAATCACTTTGCAAAAAAGCTGCAATATTCTCTGTTTTCTGGTTGGTTCCATATTGATATTGAGGTATTGAATCAACAATATCATCCACAATATACTCAGCACCTGCGGTTAGCACATTACTCCCAATTAAAAACTTCTCAACTCTATGGTTTATCTGGGTTCCCGCTTGTAGCGTGAGGTTATCGGTATGCCCATAGGGTGGACTCGTTAAGTGTAACCTTTCGGCTTCATCAAATTCCAAATCGGATGCATACTCTTCCCTAACAGGGTAAAGACCAGTATAGTGCGCTCGGTCTGTTCTCTGACCAGCAAAATATGCAATAAATGAGCTATTATCATCATTAAAGTTTAGCTGATAATCAACCCCACCCATAAATATATTATGCTCCCGATCCTCTGACTGTTGAGCAAAATGAGCCGGCTCATCAATAATTTCGCCTCCATAACGATACTCGTACAAACTGGTAAAGTTTGCCTCTATCTTCTGATTTGGAGTTGGTTGAAAAAACAGGTTGCCGCCAAAAGAATTATTTCTAAGCTGAGGCAGCTCGGAGTAACCATCTTTCTCTACCGTTTGCGTACCATCATCATTAAGCGTAATGCCAGGATGATCGTAGGCATCACGATCCTGCCTATTTACAAAAAGAACCGCTCCAGCGTTTCGCTTCTTCGACACCATGGTAACATTGGCATTCATCACGTTATCTGTTGCCTGCTTATTAATTTGGTGGGTTGTATAGCTTACGCTATAATTATTACTTTTCGGTATATGCGTTATCACATTTACCGTACCCCCTATTGCACTTGAACCGTAAAGCGCCGAACCTCCACCACGAACCACCTCGATACGGTCGACCATATTTGCGGGTAGCTGCTCCATACCGTATAGCCCTATCAACGGGCTAAAAACGGGTCTGCCATTAATTAAAATTTGAGAATAGCCCCCTCCTAGTCCATTCATACGCAGCTGGGTATAGTTACACGTTTGGCAATCGGTTTCGATTCTCAGTCCGGGTTGAAACTTTAGCCCCTCAGAAATATTGCAAGCCTGAACAGCCTCGATATTTTTACTCTCCAACACATTTACTATAACTGGGCTTTCGGTTATTCGCTTAAACGTTTTTGTACCAGTTACAACTACCTGCTCGAGCGATATTGTTTCTTGCTCTAGTACGAAGTTTAGCTCTAGGGTTTTGTTCTCCTCAATTACAACCTCCTGCTTTGATGCCTGGTAACCCATTGATTTTGCAACAACAACAAACTTCCCAACGGGCAAATCGATTAGCATGTAGTGGCCAGTTTCGTCGGTTGTGGTTCCAATGGTAGTACCCTCTAAGTAAACCGTTGCATACGGAAGATGCTCACCTCCCGCTTGAACGTGTCCAAAGATATTGGCATCGGTGTGCGAAATCTCTTTAACAGCCTCATTATCATCAGAATACTTATTACTAACTGCGTACTGAGCATTAGCATTTGCAAATAGTAGCGTAACAAAAAATAGTAGTAAAAGACGTTTCATTATGTATTTAATTTTCTGGTTTCACAAAGTGATATTGACAAAATGCGCATTAAGTAATTATAGCTATAGCACAATTTTATCTTAAATAAATCAATGGCATTACCATTGGAATCCTAAAACGTAAAAAAGCCCTTATCTGGGCTTTAGCTCCAATTATTCATCAAAATAATTGCTACCTCCGACAGCGACTAAGTCTCACAACCAGTTTTGATGCCCAAAATTGGGCTCGACTATGTCGGGTTAACCCTATATACCTATGCAAACAAACAGAGACGCTTTAAAAATGTTCAACTAAATAGCAAAAAAACTGGAGGAAAATAACAAGAGAAACTACTCAAAAAACAAAACTATAGGGTCTTATTTGAAAAATATATACTGCTAATTTTTAGTTGTGCTTCATTGTAGAACCCCATCCGTACGGTCAAACTCGTTTGGGTTTTTATTGCTCACAAATACCAACGCTGAAAAACCAAAAGAGCTTGCCCTCTCCCACTGCACCCAAACAGAATGATAGTTTAAATGCTCATTTTGTGAGATATTAAATTTTTATTCTTACTTTTACAAAATATTAAAAAGTTCAAGAATGAATCGAATAAAAGAGGTTTTAGAACAGAAGGGAATTAAACAAAAATGGCTGGCTGAGCAATTAGGCAAGAGTTACAATATGGTAAACTCATATGCCCAAAACAGACGGCAACCAAGTTTAGAGGATTTATACAAGATTGCTGAAATCCTTGATGTTAAAGTCAAAGAATTATTAACAGAAAGAAAAGCGCAATAATGGAAAAAGAAACTAAAAATATTTTTGAAAATGGAGCGACTTGGCTTCGGGCTGATTTTCATTTGCACACAAAAGCAGATAATGAATTCTCAAAAATAGGATTTGACGGGAATAACTTTTGTCGCCTTTATGTTGAGAAACTTAAAGAACAAGATATCAGTGTCGGAGTCATTACAAATCATAATAAATTTGATAAAAAGGAATTTGTTACCTTACGAAAAAAAGCAATCAAAGAAGGTATTGGATTGTTTGCAGGAGTTGAATTCTCGCTGAAAGAAGGAATACATATTTTAATAATTTTTGATGATAAATGGTATCAGGGTGAAACGGATAATATCAACAAATTCTTAGAAAATGCTTTTTATGGCATTGCTAACTATGACAAACCAAATTATCCAAATTCAAATTTCAATCTGAAAGAAACGGTAGAAGCATTAGACAAAATCGGACACGATTACTTTATAGCTTTGGCTCACATTGATGATACGAATGGTTTATTTACGGAATTGAGAGGCAGGACTCAAGAGGATTTTGTGAAGCAAGAATCATTCAGCAGGGTTTTGGCTGTTCAGAAAAGTGCAAATCTTGAAAATTACAACAAACTTTGCCTGTGGTTAAATAGGAAGAGTAAAATTGCTTGTGTTGAAGGTTCTGACAATGCGCATGGAGGGATTGATGCTATTGGGAAAGGCAAGGTTACTTATATAAAAATAGGTGCCTTTAATTTT
This sequence comes from Bacteroidales bacterium, assembly GCA_028708425.1. GTDB lineage: Bacteria > Bacteroidota > Bacteroidia > Bacteroidales > Tenuifilaceae > Perlabentimonas. The sequence goes on along the minus strand of JAQVYY010000039.1, from coordinate 8,346 downwards.
GAAGCACTAACCTTTGCTTTGACTGACAGCGAATACAGAGTTTCACCGAAAACCAAACCTGAAATAAAAAACTCTTACATTAAATCAATTGCATTTGAAGGTGGTTTATTAGAGGGAACAAAAATTGATTTTTCTCCTGAACTCAACAATCTAATCGGAATTAGGGGAAGTGGAAAGTCATCGCTATTGGAAGTTTTACGCTATGTTCTTGGAATTTCACTCCCTATTAACGCTGCTGACCCAAATTATAAGAACTCATTAGTATCTCGCTCAATGGGTAGCGGAGGAAAAGCCATAGTTTCCATAGTCAACCGACAAAATGAAGAATATAGGATAGAAAAACTATACGGTCAAAAAGAGGATGTTTACAAAAATAACCTGTTGCAACCAGGCATTTCTATTGATGCTACAGGTTTTCATACCCCTATTTATTTTGGACAAAAAGACCTTTCCAACAAAGGAGAAGATTTTGAAGGAGATTTGATTCAACGGTTAATTGGAACAAGATTGAAGACAGTTCAAGCTAAAATCGAGCAAAAGAAAAGAGAAGTTGGAAACACAGTGTCAGAAGTAAAGAAGTTGGAAAACTTAAATGACTTAAAAAGAGATACAGAGGCTCTAATAAAAGACTCAAAACATCAGCTTAATTTTTTTAAAGAAAAAGGAGTTGAGGATAAATTAAAGCAGCAAACACTTTTTGATTCTGATATTTCAAAACTGGTTCAAAATGAATCAACTGTCAGAAGTTATTTAAGCGAATTGGCATCTGTAATTTCGAATCATGATTATTTTTTTCAACAAGAAATTACTGGTTCAGAAGTTAATAAAGAATTATTTGAAGAAGCAAAAACAATCATTCAAGAATTAAAAATTGAGTTTGAAAAACTAAAAACGATAAAAAAGAATTCTATACTAAGTCAACAAAAATTAAGAGCGGTTATCTCAAAAATTAATACTAAGAAAGAAGGATTAAAAGAAGAGTTTGCCAAGATTAAACGAGAAATAAACACTGACACTATTAACCCCGATAATTTTCTGAATCTGAATAGGCAAATTGAAACTGCACTTTTGAAATTAAAAGAAATCGAAAAATCAGAAAAGAGAAGAAGCGATTTACAAACAAATTTATTAGAACGTCTTACTGAACTTGATTACCTTTGGCTTGAAGAATATAATGTTCTCAATAAAGAGGTAAAAAGAATCAATGAAGCAGAAAGTAAAATTTCAATTGAAGTTGAATTCAAAGGCAGGAGGGATAAGCTCACCGACAAGATGAAGCAGGTTTTTAGAGGCACAGGGATTCGGGAAATAGCTTATCAGGAGATTGAAGCTAATTATAAAGACTTCATTCAGATTTACAGAGACAGCAGTAAATTGGATGACATTTTGAATGAAAATCATGTAGTTGATTTTAAGAGAAGGTTTTCTGAAAATCTGGAAGAATTGCTCACTTTCAAAGTAGAAAATAAAATAGTGATTCAATACAACGGAAAATCATTAGACAAACATTCTCTTGGGCAAAGAGCATCAGCATTAATTCTTTTCTTATTGGCTCAAAGGGAAAATGATGTATTGATTATTGACCAGCCAGAAGATGATTTAGATAATCAAACCATCTACGATGAAGTAATAAAAGAATTAAAAAAAATAAAGGGTAATATGCAATTTATCTTTGCAACCCATAACGCCAATATCCCTGTGCTTGGTGATAGTGAAAAAGTTGTTTCGTGCAGTTATGATGAAAAGAACATTACAGTGCATTCCGGAACTATTGATAATCACCAAACACAACGGTTTATTGTTGACATAATGGAAGGTGGAAACGAGGCATTTAATCGTAGAAAAAACATTTATAGTATTTGGAATATTGAAAAAATAAAATCAAAATGAACGCATTAGAATTATTGGATATAATTAGCACTGGGGAGACAAGCAAAGTGCAGTTTAAAGAAGAACTTCCTCATCGTGATAGTGTTGCACAAGAAATCGTTGCAATGTCTAACTCATTAGGTGGAGTTATTCTAATTGGCGTCAAAGACGTTACAGGAGAAATTACTGGATTAACATCTATGCAAATTGAAGAATATGACCGTGTGGTTTCTCAAGTAGCAGATAACTTAAAACCCCCAGTTTATATAGCAACGGAAGTAATAAAAATTGAGCAGAAAGGAGCATTTCGCAATGTGTTAATTGTGCATGTACAAGAAGGTATTAATAAACCATATAAAACTACTAAAGGTGAAATTTATGTGAAACAAGGGTCAAACAAACGCCTTTTAACCGATAATGCAGAAATTATGCGATTGTTTCAGCATAGTGGAAACTTACTTGCTGACGAAATGGAAGTACATGGAACTTCTATTGATGATATTGATGAAAAGAGGTTTTCTGATTATTTCAAAATAGAATTTGAAAAATCTTACAAAGAAAAAAACCTTACATATGAACAGGCTCTTAGGGCAAAAAGAGTATTAAGAAATAATCAATTGACACTTGCAGGGTTACTATTTTTTGGTAAAGACCCACAGGCTATTAAACCAGCATTTACAATAAAAGCTGTTTCTTATTTCGGGAATGATATTGAAGGCAATCAATACAGAAGTAAACCTAAAGATTTGTCTGGTACAATTCCTGAACTTTTTGAAAAGGGTATTGATTTTTTAAACAGTAACTTAGATCTTATTCAGTCAGGAGAAAGCTTCAATATACAGGGTAAACTGGAAATTTCAAGTATTGCAATTGAAGAATTATTACAGAATGCTTTAGTTCACAGAGATTATTTTAAAAATTCTCCCATAAGGCTACTCATATTTGACAACCGTATTGAAATAATCAGTCCCGGAAAGTTGCCAAACAGTTTGACTGTAGAAGATATAAAATTCGGAAATCCGGTAATAAGAAACAACCAACTGGTTTCCTTTAGCACTCATACATTGCCATTTAGCGGATTGGGCTCAGGAGTTAGAAGGGCTTTAACAGAACAGCCAAATATTGAATTAATTAATGACATAGAAGGCGAACAATTCAAAGTCATAATTCCAAGACCAGAAAAGAAATGAAGTTATCACTAATCGACTAAGCCAATGCACAACAACTACACCCCAACGATTTCACACCGCCATCAATTAGGGGCAATTATGACGGAAATGAGTGGCATGGTCAGGCCGAAACAGCCACCAAATACGGTATTTGAAAGCGCAGCTTAATATACAGTTTTACCCGTAGCCGTATTTTAGAACTAGACACTTCACCCTACTTTCTAAGGGTATCAAATATAAATTCAAGTTTCTGCTCCATAGGCAAGTTACCATCAATCCAGTTAATATCAATACCATTGCGTTCCATTCGGCGAAACCAGGTCATTTGGCGTTTGGCAAACTGATGAATGGCGGTATTTAGCCCCTCAAACATCTCATTGTACGATATTTGCCCCAACACAAATTGGGTTAGCCATTTATATTCCAAGCCATAGTATACTAAAATATCAGGGTCAACACCCTTTTCCAGCAAAAGCTTAACCTCGTCAACCATTCCCTCCGATAGCCGTTGCCTTAACCGTTGGGTAATACGCTCGCGTTGCTGCATTCGCGGAAACCGAACGCCAAAAACGATATTATGCAGGTTGGGGTACTCAAAATCTAGCTGGGGCGTATTGGCGTAGTATGTTTCAATTTCGATGGCCCTAACCAGTCTTTTGCGGTTTTCTGTATCGGTATGGTTATGCAGCGGCTTCATTGATGCGAGCATGCTAACCAGCTCTTCATGGCTTTTAGTAGCCAATTCTTCCCTAAGCTCTAAATTATTAGGCACCTGAATTAGCCTGTACCCCTTGATAGCGGCTTCGAGATACAAACCAGAACCACCACACAGAATTGGGGTAACACCCCTTTCGGTTATGCTACTAAAAGCATCAATAAAAAGCGTTTGGTACTCGTAAACATTAAATCGATATCCTGCATCAACAATATCGATAAGATGATACGGTACTGGCTTACCATTAACCACATAGTCGTGTAAATCTTTCCCTGTGCCCAGGTTCATACCTCGATATATTTGGCGCGAGTCGCCACTAATAACCTCACCCCCAATATTGTGCGCCAAATGGGCAGCAACCGAGGTCTTACCGCCTGCTGTTGGTCCTAAAATTGTTACCAAATTATAGCTATTTGGATTCCAGCTCATTGTTTTTACGTTATGCAATTTCTATTGGCGTAAATTTAGCTATTTTTGCAGTAATTTATAGGGTAAACAGAGCGCAAGGTTAATAAAGAATATGGTATTTCCCATTATTAAGCAGATTTTTAGGTCGCCAAAAAATGGTTGGCAAGCTTTACCGGATGCTATACAAAACAGAAAGATTGTTGGTTTTAACATCCTAATAGCTGCCGCTATTATTGCTGGGAGTCTCAGTTTTATAGGTGTTTACACAAACACTGAGGGTGATTTTTCGTTGGCAATTCGATACTTCGGATACATTAGCTTGAAGTGGGTAATTAGTATTTGGATGGCCAGTTGGGCTATAAACAAGCTGGTAAACGGGCTTAAAGGCCAAACATCGTTTTGGATAATGCTTACGGTTCTTGCCATTTGCTCATCCTTTTTAATGGTCTTTGTAAGCATATCGCATATTGCCCCGTTGGCCAAAGTTCCTATGTATATTCTAAGCTTAATAGGTCTTGTATACTACTACTTCGCTCTAGAAAAACTTTTGAACTTAAAAGAAGAGAAAATACCGGGTTTCTTACTAATTTCGCTTCTGGTTATAGCCATCATTCTTTTTTTTATTGAACTTCTGTTAGCATTTTTTCTAAGCATACCCATTAATTCGTAGATTCAGCAATGACAAAACCTCCCAAAATATCAATTAAAAATAAAAAGGCATACTTCCAGTATGAAATTCTAGAGACCTATACGGCAGGAATTGTGCTAACCGGCACCGAGATTAAATCCATTAGAATGAGCAAAGTTAGCATGGTTGATGCCTACTGTAGATTTATAAACGGCGAGCTATGGCTAACGGGTATGCACATTGCCGAATACTCGCTTGGCACCTATAACAACCATGAACCCAAGCGCGAACGAAAGCTACTGCTTAACCGTACCGAGCTCCGCAAGCTTCTTCGCAGTTCCCAAGAAAAAGGTTTAACCATAGTTGCCCTAAAGCTTTTTGTTACCCCCCGTGGATTGGCTAAGGTTGATATTGGATTAGCCCGCGGAAAGAAGCTGCATGATAAGCGCGAAGACCTTAAGAGGAAAGAATCGAAACGAGAAATGGACAGGCTAAAGCAGAACCGGTACTAAATAAAAATCTAGGTTTTTCTTGCTGACGCTGAATAAGAATCGAGCAACCATGTTTTAAATGGGAATTCCTGAAATTATTATTATAGGTATAGGATTATCATTCGATACTTTTGCTGTATCGATTTCAACAGGTTTACTAAAAAATTCCATCAAATTTTGGCAGGGCATTAGGGTTGCAATAGTACTAACCCTTTTTCAAGTATCAATGCCCCTAGCTGGATGGCTTGGCGGCATACAGATTGTGAAATACATGTCAAGTATTGACCACTGGATTGCTTTTGGGTTGCTAACAATTGTGGGGGTAAATATAATTGTTGGCTCGTTTAAAGAGGACGAAGAGAAAAAGGTAAATCCTTTAGTTTTCGGGGTGCTTGTCCTAATGGGGTTAGCAACAAGTATTGATGCTCTGGTTGTTGGGGTTAGCTTTGCTTTTATCGATGTAAACATCTATCAATCGGTACTAATTGTTGGAATTATAACTTTCATTTGCGCAATGGCAGGTATGCTTATTGGCAAATGTGCCAACGGGAAATTTGGCAAAAGGGTTGAGATTTTTAGCGGATTAATTCTTATTGCTTTGGGTACAAAAATATTGATTGAACACTTAGGGTAGAAAGCAAAAAGAAAAATATTTTGCATAAACAACGATATATAGAGTTTTGAATATCAGAATACTTAACCTATTCAAACCTCATTATCGATTAACATAAAAGTGCACAGCGCTCTGTAACTATTACTATTATAGCGCATGCGAGTAAAACATTCTAAATGGAAAGGGTTGAAATAGTAAATTACAGCTCACAATACCAGCAAGACTATAAAGAGCTATCTCTAGAATGGTTAAATGAAAATAATTTATGTGAGGATGCCGATAGGCAAATGCTCGACCACCCCCAAAGAGAGGTGTTTGATAAGGGAGGTTATATCTATCTGGCAAAGGTAAACTCTAAAATTGTAGGAGCTGTCGTGCTAATTCCATCAAGCAATAATTCGTACGAAATATTTAAGCTTGGTGTAAAAAAAAACTATCAACAGCAAGGAATAGGGAGAATGCTTATGGAGTGTTGCATACAGCACTCAAAGGCATTTAATGCGAAAAAAATCATACTTGAAACGAACACGGCACTCAAAAGTGCAATTCGTTTATATATCAAACTGGGGTTCAAAGAGGTAGCATTTAATTGCAACAAATACGAACTATCTAACCTAAAAATGGAGCTGCTTTTGTGAAACAGTAACCATGTAGCAATTTACCCCAATAGCTCCATAATAAGTTGTGCGCTTTTATTCTCAAGGTTCTGAAATAGCTCTTTTTCAAATTCTTCAAACTCATTTTTCTCCTTGCTAAAAAGAATCTTTCCACCCTCAAGAAAATGGATGTAATCGCATAAGTTGGTCAGCGTTTCAATGATATGCGAGGTTATGATTATGGTTTTACCTTTCTCTTTCAGTCGCAATAGTACCGAGCGAATAATTCGGCAGGTTTCAATGTCTAAGCCGTTAAATGGCTCATCAAGAATCATTATCGGCTTGTCCTGCTTTAATACGCTCAGAACAGCCAGCTTTTTCTTCATCCCTGTTGAGTATTCGTCAATAATCTGGTTAAGGGGCAAATGGAAAAGTTCATTCCATTTATTCGTATCAAAACTGCTATTTTTGAAAAGGCTCAGGTACTCGTTACCCGTGATGTTTGAGTAAAAGAATGGCTCTGTTACCAGGTATGAAATTACTTTTTTCGTTACCTTTTCGCCTTGCCACCTTATTGTCCCCGATTCAACCGATTTTAACCCATATATGGCATTTAGTAGCGTCGTTTTTCCCGAACCATTAAAGCCCACTACCCCATTAATTGTGTTCTCTAGAATGGTTAAATCCAGAGACTCTATCACTTTTATCTTGCCATACGACAAACATAAATTTTCAATGGTAATCATTTAGGTAGAAGTTTAGGTTTTGTTTCGCTTTAAAGTAGAAACGAAACGTGAGCAAAAATACCAATGGCACCAAAACAGGTACCATAAAGCTAACTATTCCGACACCCAATAACAATTGGGCAGCTGGCGAACTACTATTTGGCTCGTAAAAAGAGTACTTTACAAAAGTGGAATAAACCTGTAAAACACAGAATACTAGAAGTATAAGCAACGGAATATACCATAATTGATAATGGAAAACGAGAAAACTTAAAAATAAAGGAGCGCAAACTATCGACAACAGAACTACTTGCAGCCTAATTTTGAGGAGTAAAAATTTATTTGGGGCTTTTTCATACGCAACTAGCATTTGGTAGGGCTCCCCATTTTCTAAAAAGTTCAAAGAAATAACACCTAACACCATCATTGAAATGGGTACGCTGCCAACAAAAAACGAGAGTAAAAGACCTATCAACCAAACACATACAATCAGTATAAAGGAACTTCGTGCACCGCTTTTCCACTCAAAGCATTGGCTGGGTATCCATCGCTGTATTCTCGTATTATAGGAAATTCTATTTATCTTAAAGTCGAGCTGTACAATAATTCCCAGAACAAAGACCATAGATAGGGCTAAATACCAGTAACTATGTATCATAAGAAAAATGAGAAACGGAAAGGTAACCAGAGTATACTCAACAAAATAAACCCATTTATAGCTATTAAAGTTGATTCTAAGGAAGAGCCTATCGCCCCTTTTTATATGCAACACAACTATGAGTAACAAGATAGCTATTGATGCATACGATGCATTGGGAAGCTGACTGGCTTGCATAAACAGAAAGAAGAAAACCATAATAGCTAACCCCAATAGAACAGCTATCCGAAACAGCCCTATTTTTAGAATTTCGCGATAGGCTTGTTTAAACCTTATATTCAACAAATTTACAAGCATTTACAATAATTTTGGCGCCAAATATTTTATTCGAATTTATTGTTTTTTTACATTGGCGTCCGGTTAATATTTATAGATTCCTCCCTACGGTCGGAATGACAGGGCGTTGAGTTGTATTTGGGAGGGGAGGGCTTGGCTAGCGGCTTCGCCGCTAGCCAAGCCCTCCCCTAAAAACTA
>JAQVYY010000038.1 GCA_028708425.1 Bacteroidales bacterium | reverse complement strand
ACTAAACACTTGTCATTGACAAAGCCATTTCTATTTTCAACGGTTTTGTCGAACATACGTTTCAGAGCGAAACGTAGTGAAGCGAAGAATCTTAAATTCAGAATTATTTTTTTACCGGACAATAGTGATAAATTATTATTCTACAAAAATAGAAATTATTGCGGATTCTTTGCTTTTTAGTGAGTTTTTATGTTCGCTATAGTAGGCTGAATAAGACACAAAAAAGGGAACCCATGCGGCTCCCTTTCTGAATTTACTGTGCTATAAAACCCTTTTTGTTTGTGGATTGGGCGTTTTTGCCACCAGGATTCGTGCCGCTGAATCACCCTCATTACTCAGGTAGTGAACAATGTCTTTCGGGCTTTCAATAATGGTGTCCTTAGGATATGAAGCTGCTTCATCGCCAATGTGAACGGTTGGATTTCCTTCTAAAACATAGAAGAAAACATCAACAGGCGTTTTGTGCGGTTTTAGTGCTTCGCCTGGTTGTAGCGTTATGTGCATAACCTGCGCATCGGGTAGGTTGTACATTTCGCGTACGTCTACCTTATGAGGCGTATCCCTATGCGGCGCTTTTGATAAGTGTATTGAGTTCATATTCTTTTATGTTTAGTTAGATAGATGCTTTTCGAGTACCTCGAGAATATTCTCGAGCTTTTGAAAATCCCCAATGGGTTTTACGAACCCATTGGGGATGATTTAATTATCCTATTAGTAGTTTAATATCTTCATCAACAGTGGTTATACCGCCAATTCCGAAATTCTCAACCAGTACTTTGGTTACATTTGGCGAAAGGAAAGCTGGAAGAGTTGGCCCTAGGTGGATATTCTTAACGCCCAGTGAAAGTAGGGCCAGAAGAACAATAACGGCTTTCTGTTCGTACCATGCAATGTTGTAAGCAATGGGTAGCTCGTTAATATCGTTTAGCTCAAAAATCTCTTTCAGCTTCATGGCGATAACGGCTAGTGAGTATGAGTCGTTACATTGTCCAGCATCGAGAACGCGTGGAATACCATTAATATCACCCAAAGGTAGCTTATTGTAACGATACTTGGCGCAGCCTGCGGTTAGGATAATAGTATCCGTTGGCAGCTTCTCGGCAAACTCGGTGTAGTAGTTACGGCTTTTCATACGGCCATCGCAACCGGCCATAACCACAAACTTGCGAATTGCTCCCGATTTTACGGCTTCAACCACCTTGTCGGCTAGGGCAAATACCTGTGCGTGTGCAAACCCGCCAACAATCTCACCCTTTTCAATCTCAATGGGTGGTTCACAAGTTTTGGCTAGCTCAATAATTTCAGAGAAATCTTTTTGCTTGCCCTCTTCGCGGTCGGCAATATGCGTGCTACCAGGGTAGCCTGCTGAACCTGTTGTAAATACTCTGTATTTGTATGTTGCTTTTTCGGTTGGAGGAACAATACAGTTAGTGGTAAATAGAATAGGACCGTTAAAGGTTTCAAATTCCTCTTTTTGCTTCCACCAGCTGCCACCGTAGTTTCCTACAAAGTGCTTATATTTTTTAAAAGCAGGGTAGTAGTTTGCAGGTAGCATTTCGCCATGAGTGTACACATCAACACCAGCACCCGAGGTTTGGGCAAGCAGCTCCTCCATATCTTTTAAATCGTGGCCGCTAATTAGGATGCCTGGCTTATTGCTTACGCCAATATTAACCTTGGATATTTCGGGGTTTCCGTAACTCGAAGTGTTGGCTTTATCAAGTATAGCCATGGCGCTAACACCAAATTTTCCGGTTTCAAGCGTAAGAGCTACCAGCTCGTCAACGCTAAGGTTTTTTGTGGTTGCTGCTAAAGCGCGCTGCATAAATTCGTAAATGGTAACATCTTCGTAACCAAGGTTGTAAGCGTGTTCAGTGTATGCAGCTACCCCCTTTAAGCCGTAAATAATTAGCTCCTTAAGCGAGCGGATATCCTCATTCGTTTCGGATAGAACGCCAACCGTTTCGGCTTTTGCCTCGTACTGGTCGGGAGTTCCTTGCCAAGTGCAGCCCTCGTAGCTTGTATCAACGGTTACGCCCTGTTTTTTACACGTTTCACGAAGACTATTGCGAAGCTCTAATGCGCGGGTTATACGGTCGATAAATACTTTCTTATCGTAGTTCGCATTGGTAATGGTCATGAATAGCCCATCAATAATAAATTTATTCACAATGGGGTTCTCGTATTTCTTTTGCTCGCGTAGTGCCGAGCTGTAAACGCTCATGCCCTTCATGGCAAAAATTAGTAAATCCATTGTTTTTGCTAGGTCGTCGGTTTTTCCGCACACACCCTTAATGGTACATCCTGTACCTTTTGCTGCCTCTTGGCACTGAAAACAAAACATGCTCATAGTTGTAGGTTTTTAGTTATAAAATAGGTTGATTATATTCTTGTGATTTTTAGTGATTTCTTAAACCCATCGGGTATCCAAAACATCGCCCCGATTGCTAACGGTAATAAGCTTAATGGGCACCTTGCGTTGGGCTCTATCCATTGCCATTTTGGCAAGTTGAAGTAAACCACCACAGCAAGGAACTTCCATTCTCATCACGGTAATGGTGTCAATTTGGGCACGGTCAATTAGGGCCGTAATCTTCTCCACGTACGATTCCTTGTTCGAGTCGAGCTTGGGGCAAGCAATGGCAAGGGTTTTACCCTTTAGGTATTCGCTATGGAAGTTTCCCATCGTGAATGCTACGCAGTCGGCTGCCAGCAGTAGGTTCGACCCCTTAAAATGGCTCGAGTTAGGGTTAATAAGATGTAGCTGCACCGGCCAATGCGCAAGCTCCGATTTGCCCGAAATCTGCTCGGCACCATTCGTTGATGTGCTTTTTGCTGCATTTTTAAAGGATAGTGCGGCCGAACCAGGGCATCCGCCACCGCTATGTTTAGGTTCTTCATTTCCAGTACATTCGCACGATTCATCCTTTTCATGAGCATTTACAGCGTTAAGTACTTCTTCTAAATCGAAATCGTACTTGTTTTTGTTGGCCAGTAACCACTCAATTCCCTGTCGCAGGTATTCTGTTTCGTTGTAATCCTTAAGGTGCTTTAAGTGAGCAATAACCGTATTTTTACCGTTTGCCACCATCTTGCTAATGGTAAGCACCTCATCGTACGCTTCGGCCTCGCGATGCTCAATGGAGATGGCTCCCTCGGGGCAATCGCCTATGCATGCGCCAAGCCCATCGCACATAAGGTCACTAACAAGTACAGCTTTACCGTCTATTAGCTGCAGGGCACCCTCGTGGCACCCGGTTATGCAAATTCCGCATCCATTGCATTTATCGCGGTCAATTGTAATGATATCCCTTTTCATATGGTTTGAATTTTTATTATTTTCTTTTTTGTAAATCTTTTGTAGGCTTTACATCACAAACATAGGGCAAGGTTGATGGGAAAAGTGTACCATATGTTACAAATACCAATATTTTTATCTTTTTATCCCGCATTATTCATCATCTTTTGTTAAAGATGAATGTAAATGCGGGTTACCCCGACCTAGTTGAGCCCAATTTTAGATAATGAAATTGGTTGTGAAACTTAGTAACTGTCGGAGACAGCAATTATTCGAATGAATAATTTGGGTTATCTGTGTGTGTATTAAGCTGCAATGTTTGCAATCGATTATGATGTGCTTCAACATCGGTAGCCCTTGGGATGTGTGCTTTTTAGCTAGCCTATAAGTGTATTATTATAGAATGGAAGTATTGATGAGGTAATTGTTGTTTTTATGTGTTGAGGCAGTGTTTTGGCAGGTAGCTATTTCGATTAGTACCATCATTAAAAGGATTCAGTTCTTTACTGTTTTGTATTTAAATAAAAGGCAGCTGTTATTGCTTTACTAAACCTAATATTTTATGGCTACTGCTTAAAGTCAGGATTTGTTTTGAAAAATCGAAGTATTTTTAGATTTTTAATCATTGGTGTCCGGTTAATATTTATAGATTCCTCCCTACGGTCGGAATGACAGGGCGTTGAGTTGTATTTGGGAGGGGAGGGCTTGGCTAGCGGCGAAGCCGCTAGCCAAGCCCTCCCCTAAAAACTAAACATTTGTCATTGACAAAGCCATTTCTATTTTCAATGGTTTTGTCGAACATACGTTTCAGAGCGAAACGCAGTGAAGCGAAGAATCTATAATGTTTAACTTTATTTTTACCAGACAATAGTGTTTTTTAATTACAAAAATGTATACAATATGAAATATTGATGTTAATAAAGTTATATATTGCAAGGGTGTTCTGTAGGTACTTTTAAACAGTAAAATCGACATATGAAACGAATTATCTTTTTTGCTCTGGTTGTACTTTGTGCATGTACACCAAAAAAAGTTTTACATGCACCTGAACCCAAAAATTTGGAAAAGTTGAATGTTGAGGTCAATTTTTTACCTCACAATACCATTGATTTTGTAATAACTAATCAATCGGATGAAACGGTCAAAATTTTTCAGCATTACAAGTTGCAAATTGAAAAACAGAATGGTGAGGATTGGGTTCCCTTACGTATTTTACATTGCCCATGTGGTGCTCCATGTGCTAAACCACCCGAGTATATTGAGTTGTTGGCAGGAAAACAGTATACTAAGAGTTGGGATATGAAGGAGAGCTGGTGTGGCGAGGAAGAAATTCAAAAGTTTATACCTGAAACTATAACGATTCCAATTGGTCCAGGAGTTTATCGTATTGCCATATTACATAGTTTTTCAGATAAAGATAATTGTTTGGTGTATAAAGAGTTTAATGTTAAATAATTTTTGATATGAAGAAGTTTTCTATATTGATAGCGCTTGTTTTTGGCGCTATGTTCACGGTAGGTGCGCAAAATTGGATTGAAGATTTTTACTCGCCAGCTGATTCTAAGAATGGTGTAAATTTCCATCAACTTCAAAAAGATTTTAATGAGTATTGGAGTAAGTACGATGTTCAGGCTGGGTATTACTACGTTGATGGTGTAAAGCACAAAGCGGGAGGTTGGAAGCAGTTTAAGCGCTGGGAGTGGTTTTGGGAGCCAAGGGTTGAAAAAGGAACTGGAAATCTTCCTGCTGTTAATCCTTTTACAATTCAGCAAGATTTTTTAAAAACATCAAAGGGTAAAACAGAAGACCTTTCTGATTGGGAAAGCATGGGGCCTAGCAGCTCTGCGGGAGGGTATGCGGGGGTTGGTCGTATTAACTGCATTACTTTTCACCCAAGCAATCCCAACATTTTTTGGGTTGGATCACCATCGGGCGGTTTATGGAAAACTACTAATGGGGGAGAGAGTTGGGAGGTGCTAACAGATAATATACCTGTTATTGGGGTTAGTGAAATTGTGCTGGCTCACGATTATGAAACCAGTCAAACAATTTATATTGCTACTGGCGATCGCGATGCTGGCGATAACTACTCAATAGGTGTGCTAAAAACTACCGATGACGGACAGACCTGGGATAATACAGGGCTAAACTTTGCAGTTTCATCAGGATATAGAATTACTCGCTTACTAAAGCACCCAAGCGATCCCAATATTTTCTGGGCATCGACAAACATTGGACTTATAAAAACCACCGATGCTTGGGAGACATATAACGTTGTATCCTCTGGGGTTTTCTTTGATATGGAGCTTCAACCCAATTCAAACGGGCAGGTTCTTTTTGCCGCCAATTATTCCAATAAACAAATATATAAATCTACTGATTCTGGCCAAACGTGGAGCGGTGTGCATAGCCTTCCATCATCATATCGGGTTGAGCTGGCTGTAACCCCCGCAAATCCCAACGTGGTTTATGCCCTGGCTTGCGATAACAGCTATGGGTTGGATGGGGTTTATAAATCGACCGATGGTGGCAATACTTTTAGTCAGGTTTATGGGGATAATCCTACCGATTACAATCTTTTAAATTGGTCAATCAACAGCACAACTCCTGGTGGGCAAGGGTGGTTTGATTTAACCCTTTCGGTATCTCCTGTTAACGAAAACATTATTTACCTTGGTGGTATAAATACTTGGAAATCGATGAATGGTGGTAGCTCGTGGGGTATTGTAAACTTTTGGTATGCTGGTACTGGTGTTCCTGCTGTTCATGCTGATAAGCATTATATGAAGTTTATGGACGAAAACACCTTTTTTGAGGGTAACGATGGCGGTGTATACAAAACTACCAATGGGGGTAATACCTGGACTGACCTAACTAACGGTATGGTTATAAGCCAAATGTATAGACTCGGGGTTTCGCAAACGGTTAAGGATGAGGTAATAACTGGTCTGCAGGATAATGGCAGCAAGCTAACATCTGGTGGAGATTGGTGGGATGTAAAGGGAGGCGACGGCATGGAGTGTATAATTGACTACACGGATGTAAATGTTCAGTATGCAACCTATGTGTATGGACAGGTTGATAGAACCCTTGATAGATGGAACTACAGCAGAGTTAATATTACGGAAAGTATCCCTGACCATGGGGCGTGGGTTTCGCCATACATAATTGATCCTATCGACAATAAAACTTTATACCTAGGTTATTCGGATGTTTGGAAAACACAGGATAGGGGTAATAGCTGGCAGAAAATATCGAACTTAAATATATATCAGGATATTAGATCTATGGCAATTTCTGAATCCAATCCTAACCACCTATATATTGCGGGTTTGTATAGTTTTTATTGTACCACTAATGGTGGTGAATCGTGGAACAATTTAACCAGCAAGCTGCCAAATAGCATCAATTCGATATCGTATATTACAGTTGACAGTAGTAGCCCAGAGCATATATGGATTACTTATAGTGGATATGAATTGGGCGCGAAAGTATACGAATCATTTGATGGGGGTAATACATGGACTAACATATCCCAAGGGTTACCAAATGTACCAGCTAATACAATTGTCGAGAATAAAATGTCTGGTAATCAGCAACTTTATGTTGGCACCGATATGGGTGTATTCTTTCGCGAAGACAATAATGAATGGGCTTTATTTAGCAATAATTTACCCACCGTGGTAGTTACTGAACTTGAGATACATTACGATATAGGACAGCCTGAAAATAGCGTACTTTATGCTAGTACTTATGGAAGGGGGCTTTGGAAAACGAATGTTGCTCCATTCGACATACCCAAAATAGCTTTGAGTACAGTAAAGGGTCCAATCTATGTGTCGGATAATCTTTCGGCTACTTTTCCGCTTGGCTATAGCCTTAACGAAACATTTTCGGACAATACCTTTACGGCGTATCTTTCCGATAGTAATGGCGACTTTTCTTCGGCTGTTGTTGTTGGCGAGCTGCAATCTGATGAGGATGGTTCAATTAACATCGAAATACCAGCTTCAACAGCTTCGGGCACTGGATATAAAATTAAGATGAGCTCTTCTAGTCCTGCATTTGAGAGCGAGGAGAGTAATAGCTTCGAGATTATACTTGATAACGAGAATCCAACTATAGCTATATCAAGTATCGTTGGCGAGCATACCTATATGACAACATTTGATGTAAAGGTTGAATTTAGCGAGGATGTTGAGGGGTTCGAGCAGTCGGATATTTTGGTAACCAATGCTGATGTGAATACGTTTGATTCTAGTGAAGCTCCTTTGTATATTGTTAATATTTCACCAATACAGTCTGGTCCTGTTACTTTATGCGTTCCAGCAGATGTTGCTACTGACATGGCAGGAAACTCGAATGTTGCATCTGATGAGTGGTCCACCATATTTACCATTACCAGTATTGAGGATTTGGCAGCAAAAGGAGTGGTAGTTTACCCAAATCCGTCAAATGGATATGTTAAAATAGATTTCGATAAGCAAATTAAAAAGGCAATTGTATCGGTTTACGATATTTCGGGCAAGCTACTAGAAACCCAGGAGTTTAGCGATACGATGTCGGAACAGGTTGATTTGAGCAGCTTATCGAAAAGGATATATTTTCTTAAAATAAATGTTGATGGGAAAGAGGTTACCACTAAGCTAATTATTGAGTAATCTTCTTTTAACCCGCATTATTCATCAAATTTGTTGAAAATGAATGCAAATGTGGGTTACCCCGAGTATAGTCGAGCCCAATTTCGGGTAACAAAATTGGTTGTGAGACTTAGTCGCTGTCGGAGACCCCAATTATTCGAATGAATAATTGGGGTTTAAAGACTTGTGCTTGCTCTTATCAGGCAATGGATTTTGCGATAGCCACAATATTCTCAGCTCTACTCATGGTATAAAGGTGAATTAGTGGTGCTCCGTTTGCTAGTAACTCTTTAGATTGTGCAATGGCCCACTCAACTCCCAGCTGCCAAACATCTTTGTTCGTTCGGCATTTTTTTGCCTGTTTCGATAATTCGGTAGGTATGGTAAGGCCAAAGGTTTTTGGGAGCATTTCATGGTGCGCTTTAACTGCAATGGGTTTTAAACCAGGTATTATAGGTACTGTTATTCCTAAGTCTCTACATCTTTTCACGAATTCGAAATATACTCTATTGTCGAAAAACATTTGGGTTACAATGTACTCAGCTCCTGCGTCAACCTTTTGTTTTAAATGCAGCATGTCGGTTTCAAGGCTAGGCGACTCCTTATGTTTTTCGGGATAGCCCGCAACGCCAACCGAAAAGTTTGTGGGCGAGGGATTCTCAACGTACTTCTCTAAGTAAATACCCTTGTTCATATTCATTATTTGGCTAACTAAATCTGCCGCATATTGGTGCCCCTCTGGATTTGGTTTAAATTTTCCAAGCCTCTTGTCGGCATCACCTCGTAGCGCCAAAAGATTTTTAATACCTAAAAAGTCGAGGTCTATCAGCGCATCTTCGGTTTCGTGTTGCGAAAAACCACCGCAAATGATATGCGGAACCACATCAACCTTGTACTTTCCCTTAATTGCGGCAGCAATGCTAACTGTCCCAGGGCGTTTGTGTACAATGGCAGGTTGTTTTACACCATTTTTAGTTACATATGTTAGTTCTTCTCTATGATATGTTATGTTTATGTAGGGTGGTGAAAACTCCATAAGCTTATCAAGCGTGGCAAAAATGGAATTGATGCTGTTGCCCTTAACTGGTGGGAGTAGTTCGAATGAAAGGCGTGAGCCTTTTAGGTTGTTTAGATGTTCTGGAACTGTCATTTTATTTTTGATTTTTGTTACTCATTCTCTTTTTTAAGTAAGTTATTGGGAATAAACTTTTCTGTTTCGTTAACGCTGCTTCCCATTCGTTTGGTGTAATCGATAAGTTGTTCCTTGTCAATTTTCCCAACATTAAAATATTTCGACTGTGGATGCGCAAAGTAGTAGCCCGTTACCGATGCCGCTGGCGTTAACATCATACTTTCGGTTAGCGTAAGGTCGGCATTTTCATCGGCTTTTAGTGCTGCAAACATTGCTGCTTTTTGCCTGTGGTCGGGGCATGCTGGATAGCCTGGAGCGGGGCGTATGCCTTGATATTTTGCCTTAAATAGCTCGTCGAGTGCTAATTTTTCGTTTGGTGCGTATCCCCAAATTTTGCGTCGTATTTTTTCGTGCAGCACCTCGGCAAATGCTTCGGCAAGCCTATCGGCAAGCAATTTAACCATTAACGCATTGTAATCGTCGCCTTTACTGGCGTACTCGTTTGCCAACTCGGTGGCTCCAAGCCCTGCTGTAACGGCAAAAAGACCAATCCAATCGGGTTTGCCCGAGTCTATGGTAGCAATAAAATCCGATAGGCAAAGGTTGAATTCTCCAGTGGGCTTTACCTCTTGGTTTCGTAGCTGTGGTAGGCGATAAGTGATATCACCTCTTTTCTCATCACCGAAAATAACAATATCATCGTTTTGTGAGGCTGCTGGTAAAATGGCTATAACCCCATTGGCAGTGAGGCTTTGGTTGCTGATAATGGCATCGAGTAGCGCATTGGCATCGTTGTAAAGTTTGGTTGCCTCAGCACCTTTAGCAGCACCGTTGAGTATCTCAGGGTATCTGCCTCGTATTCCCCACGGATGGAAAAAGTAAGTCCAATTAATGTACTCCCTTAATTCGTTAAGCGAATAGTTCCTAAAGGTTTGAATTCCTAAGCTGTTTGGTTTCGCTGGTCTGTAATCCGCTTGGATAGGCTTTAGGTTGTTCTTTCGAGCCTCATCCAAAGCTATTAGCGAGTGCGATTTGTCGGCACGTTTGGCCAATGCCTTTTCGTAGTCGGTATTTACCTGTTTAAGAAAAGCAGCCTTTCGCTCTTTCGATATCAGTTCAATTGCCACCTCGCTGGTTTGCGATGCATCCTTGATATGAACTACGCCACCGCTGTAGTGCGGATTTATTTTAAGCGCTGTGTGCAGCTTCGATGTTGTTGCACCTCCAATAAGAAGGGGGATTTTTAAGCCTCTTCGCTCCAACTCGGCGGCAAGATTGGTCATTTCGTCTAAAGAGGGAGTAATTAGTCCGCTAAGCCCAATAATATCAACGTTTTGTGCAATCGCTTCTTCTACAATACGCTCATTGGGAACCATTACGCCTAAATCGATAATTTGGAACCCATTGCAAGCCAAAACAACGCTAACAATGTTTTTGCCAATATCGTGTACATCGCCTTTAACGGTTGCCATTAGCACCTTTCCGCGCGACGACGATTGTTTTTCTTCCTCCATATGGGGCTGAAGAATGGCAACCGATTGTTTCATAACCCGCGCGCTTTTAACCACCTGGGGCAGGAACATACGGCCCGAGCCAAACAGCTCGCCAACCTGCTTCATGCCATTCATTAGCGGTTCTTCGATTACCCGTAAAGCCGAACCGTAAGTTTCTAGCGCCTCGCAAACATCAACATCAATAAATTCGGTTATCCCCTTAACAAAAGCGTGCTCAAGCCTTTTGTCTATGGGCCAATTGCGCCATTCTTGTATTTTACTCTCGTCAACTTTCTCGTCCTTAACGCTTTGTGCGTAAAGTAGTAGCCTTTCAGTAGCGTCCTTTCGGCGGTTAAGCACTATGTCTTCGGTGAGTTCAAGTAGTTTTGGCTCAATTTCGGTGTAAACCTGAAGCTGCGATGGGTTTACAATGGCCATGTCCATACCCGCTTTAATTGCATGGAAAAGGAATACCGAGTGAATTGCCTCGCGAACGGTGTTGTTGCCCCTAAACGCAAACGATAGGTTACTTATTCCTCCGCTAATTTTGGCGTACGGTAAGTTCTCTTTAATCCAATGGGTCGATTCAATAAAGCTAACGGCATAGTTGGTGTGCTCTACCATCCCTGTGCCAATGGCCAGCACGTTGGGGTCTATAATTATATCGCACGGGTTTACTCCAACCTTGTTAACGAGTATGTTATAACTTTTTTGCGATATCTCAATGCGCCTTTCTGTGGTATCGGCTTGTCCTTTCTCATCAAACAGCATTACCACCATTGCAGCACCAAAACTTTTGATGATTTTTGCCTGCTCAATAAATTTTTCTTCGCCTTCTTTTAAACTTATTGAATTTACAATGCACTTTCCCTGAACGCATTTAAGCCCTTCCTCAATTATGTTGAAGCGCGACGAGTCAATCATAAATGGTACTCGGCTAATATTTGGCTCCGATGCTAGGTAATTTAGGAAGGTAACCATTGCTTGTTCGCCCTCAATAATGGCATCGTCCATACATATATCAATAACCTGCGCACCACCTTCAACCTGCTCATTGGCTACTGCAATGGCTTCTTCATATTTATTCTCAGAAATAAGGCGGGCAAACTTTCTAGAGCCTGCCACGTTGGTGCGCTCGCCTATGTTCACAAAGTTGGTGTCGGGTCTAATTTCCAATAATTCCAGTCCGCTTAGCCTAGTGTATTTGGGTAATTGAGGGGCAGTGCGTGGCGAGTGTTTTTGCGCAACTTGCGCAATGTGTTTAATATGCTCGGGCGAGGTTCCGCAGCAACCGCCAACTATGTTAAGCAGGCCCCTTTCGAGCATTTTTTCAACCAGTTGCGCCATTTCTTTAGCCGACTCATCGTACTCGCCCAGCACGTTGGGTAGCCCAGCATTGGGGTGGGCGCTAACCATAAACTCGGTATTGGCCGATAGTTCACTAATATAGGGAATTAGCTGCTCTGCGCCCATGGCGCAATTTAAACCAATGGAAAATAGCGGGTAGTGGCTAACCGACTCGATAAATGCCTTGAGGGTTTGGCCCGATAGCGTTCGCCCGCTTGCATCGGTTAGGGTGCCCGAAACCATTACGGGAATGTCTATGTTCTTTTCATTCAGCACTTTGCCTATGGCAAAGAGAGCCGCCTTGGCGTTCAGCGTATCGAAAATGGTTTCGATAAGCAGCGCATCCACTCCGCCCTCAATCAAGCCGCGAACCTGCTCCTCGTATGCATTTGCAAGCATATCAAAGGTTACAGCACGATAGGCTGGGTTGTTTACATCGGGCGACATGGATGCCGTGCGGTTTGTGGGGCCAATAGAACCCGTAACAAACCTAGGCTTTAATGGGTTGGTTTTGGTAACCTCATCGGCCACTTTTCGTGCAATAGCAGCTGCTTGCTGGTTCATTTCCCTTGCCAGATGCTCTGTACCATAATCGCTTTGCGATATTGATGTTGCGTTAAAGGTGTTGGTTTCAATAATATCTGCCCCAGCATCAAGGTATGCTCGGTGTATTTGTTCAATCACATCGGGGCGGGTAAGCGACAGGATATCGTTATTTCCTTTCATGTTTTTGGGATGCTTTGCAAATCGCTCTCCCCTAAAATCATCCTCTGTAAGCTTGTAGTTTTGTAGCTGCGTACCCATGGCCCCATCGAGAATTAGTATGCGTTGGGATGCGTGCGTTCTTATGGCGTTTTCTTTCATTATGATTACTAATTATTTAGTAGCGGGGTGGGGGCTATGCTTTGTGTCTGGTCTTTCTTTTGATAGAAAATAGCACAGAACCCCTAGCTCTCCTACGGTTATTCTTTCTTTGGAAAATTTAAAAGTGTTAAAAAAAACACTAATTTACCAATTAATCTCTGGTTTATTTATGATATGGAATTAATTCCTTAAAGAGCAAATTAGTTTTCTGGTAAAATACTTTGTATTTTAACCTATCCCCAATTATTCATTCGAAAAACTGCTGTCTCCGACAGCGGCTAGGTTTCACACCCAATTCTGATGCTCAAAATTGGGTTCAACTAAGTTGGGGTATCCCGCATTTGCATTCATTTTCAACAAATTTGATGAATAATGCGGGCTATTATTGTATTGGTGGATGCAGGGTATAGTTTTTACTGGTATCTGTTCAAAATATGTTTTTTAATTAGCATTGGTTTAAAACGGGGTAATAGAATATTATTTTCAGGAAGTTAAAAAATATTCTGTTGAATAGCCCAATATTTTTGGTTTGTTAGTATGATTACTTATAGTTTTGTTGTAATAAGTTTTTATTATGGCTAGAGCAAAAATTTCGGAACGAAAAATTATTCTTTATACTGCGGCACTGGTTCTATTATCGGGCTTGGTTCGGTTGTTTGCCTACTCTATTGGCTCAGTTTTTTTTTACATCGCTTTTGCGCCATACCTTATATATAGGGTTATATCATCAATAAAAAATAGGGGTAAGGCTGAGGGAAACCTTAATTTTTACAGAGGGATTGTATTGGTGCTGATGATTATTACCATTGTGCTAAATGTTGCCAATTGGCAGGAGGCTGATTTTTTTCTGGTTTTTTTGTTGATGGTTGATTTTCTCCTGGTAATCAATAGAAAGCCATAGGCTAAATTTTTATCCCAATAAAGCTAACATCGTCAACTTGTTGGGCATTCCCTTTCCATTTCATAAAGGTAGACTCTACAATCTGTTTCTGATCATCAATGGGCAACGAGCAAATGCTTACAAGCAGCTGGTAAAGTGGTTGCGATTTAAACTTTCGGCCATCGGGACCTCCAAATTGGTCGGTATACCCATCGCTATACAAATAGATTACGTCATCTTTTTCAAGCACAATGCTATGGTTTGCAAATGCTTTATTCTCAGAAAACGAGCCTATGGCCTGTTTGGTTGGCTTCATGCTGTATAGCGTATGTGTTTTCCCTTTTCTGAGTATAACATTTGAGGGGTGTGGTTGGGTATTACTCCTACAAATGAGTAAGGGCAAATTTGCCCCAGAATATTTTAGCTCCATGCTTTTCGGGTTGTAGCTGCACAGGGCTATGTCCATACCATCAAAAATATCTGAACTGGAACGTTGTTTTAAACTATCCTCAAACAGATGGTTTACATTATGAAGCACTTCGCCAGGGCTTGTTATGTTGAGCTCATTTACAACCCTGTTTAAGCCGTAAGTTCCAATAATGCTCATTAGTGCACCCGGTACACCGTGCCCTGTACAATCGGCAAGGGCAAACAGAATCCTGTTGTTTTTTTCTTGGATCCAGTAAAAGTCGCCACTTACAATATCTTTGGGGTATAATAAAATGAACGAATCGGGAAGTACGCCCAGAATATGGAGCGAGTTGCGTAGTATGGCCTTTTGAATTCGTTGGGCATAGTTGAGGCTCTCGGTGAAACTTCTCGCTTTTTTATCTGATGTTGATTTTTGTTCTTGAGCCTCAAGTTTTTGAGCAGTTAAAAGTTGATTTGCTCTTTTGCGGCAGGTCAAATCGCAAAGTGCTATTACTATGGTAACCATAAACAGAAAGGTAATTATGAATAGTAGTATCAAATTTCTTTTTTGCAGCTTTAGCTGCTTTCTCATTAGCTCTATCTCGTTTTCCTTTTCTTTTAAAATGTCATCAAATTCTTTTTTATCAGATAGCTCCTCCAGGCTTACCTTCTCATTTTGTGAATTATTTTCGTTTATTAACCCTTGTTGATTAGTATTAGTTGAAAGGCTATTGGCTTCGACAGCTGTAGGGTTTAAAAAATATAAGCTTAATAATAGCCACAAACAGGTTGTAGGTATACGTAACAATTTAATATGTATTTGTTGTTAAATTACGAATAAATTCTTTCTTCAAAATTATTAAAAAAACTAACATGTAGCATGTATTTTGAGTAAATGTAGGTGTTATAACTTGGAGTGTTAATAACTTTTTCAAAACTAATGCTTAGGATGCTACATTTTAGTTGGTCAGTAATGTAAATTACGTTAATTTTGCCAAAACTTCATAGAATGATTTTTTTAATACTAAGCATCCTTTCATCAACATCTATTTACGTAGTATTTAAACTAGTTGAACGTCATAAGGTTGTAAATTTCAGCGCAATTATTGTTAACTACATCGTGGCCTGCTTCGCAGGTTTTTTTTTGAGCGATATTAACCCGTTTACTCTTCAGGTTTTTTCTCAAAAATGGTTGCCAATTGCTTTGTTGGTGGGCATTATGTTTATAGTAATGTTCTACGTAATAGCCAAAAGTACCCAAAAGGCTGGTGTTGGAGTAACAACTGTAGCGTCTAAGATGTCAGTTGTTTTCCCTATCGTATTCTCTATTTGGTACGATGCCAACGACTCGCTTACAATGCTTAAAGTAGTTGGTATTGTGCTTGCGCTCATCGCTGTGTATCTAACTGTTTATCAGAAAAATAATAAATCCTTAGATCCTAAAATATTTTTCTTACCTCTATCCCTTTTTGTGGGTATGGGGCTAGTCGATTCGTTTGTAAAGTTTGCCCAAGCAGAGTATATTACCGATAGCTTAGCTTCTACATTTTCGTCAGTAGTTTTTGCTAGCTCCTTACTGGTTGGCCTATTGGTATTGCCTTTTAATAAACCCGCTGCAAAATGTTTAGGTAAACTTAAAACGTGGGGTTTGGGAGCGCTACTGGGATTGGTGAATTTTGGCTCAATATATTTTTTGATTCTAGCTCTTAATCATATTAACATTAATACAAATAAGCAGGCAATGGGATCGGTTGTATTTGGTATAAACAATATCAGTATCGTGGCCCTTAGCGTACTGGTTGGTTTTGTGTTTTATCGTGAGCGGCCATCCAAAATAAATTGGGTTGGTATTATCCTAACAGGCATATCAATACTTGTTTTAGCATTAAGTTAATGGAAGAGATAAAAGATACATATTACACGATAGTCGATAAAGCGCAGGGCCTCTACAAAGAAAAGGGGAGCAAGTTTTTTTCCTATGCTTTCCCGGTTTCCAATGAGGATGAGGTAAAACCTATTTTACAAGATTTGCGTAAGGAGTTTCACGATGCGCGTCACCATTGCTATGCGTATGTTATAGGTTATGATGGTGAAAGGTGGCGTGTTAATGATGATGGCGAACCCTCAAGTACTGCTGGAAAACCTATACGCGGTCAAATTATTAGTCGCAACCTAACCAATACCCTAGTTGTAGTTGTGCGATATTTTGGAGGGACTAAACTTGGTGTATCGGGGCTTTTAAATGCATACAAAGCGGCTGCTGCTGCTGCGCTCGATGCTGCCAAAATTGTAGAGCGTACTATCGATGAGATATACAAGGTTTCGTTTGCATACCCTGCAACTAACGATATGATGCGATTGATTAATGAGGAGGATTTACCGATAATAAATCAGGAGTTTGATGCCAGCTGTTCCATAACCGTTGGGGTTAGGCTTTCGAAAACGGAACTATTCCTTAAAACATTAGATAAGATTGATTCGGCAGTTGCTGAAAAAATAAATACCGATTAGTATTTGCCTCATTTTTGTTAATGGGGCTTTTTTTTAATTGAAACATAAACCTAAACTTAATTATGATGAAAAACAAGAGCTTAGTTGCAATCGACGATCTAAGCAAAGAAGAGATCATAAAGATTCTCGATTTGGCTGAGGGGTTTGAGAAGAATCCTATTCAGAACATTTTAGGCAAAACGGTAGTTGCCTCGCTTTTTTTCGAGCCATCAACGCGCACAAGGTTAAGCTTTGAGAGCGCGATAAGTCGTTTAGGTGGGCGAGTTATTGGTTTTTCAGAGGCAGCTAATACCTCGTTGGCTAAGGGTGAGAGCTTTAAGGATACAATTCTCACTATTGCTAATTATTCCGACCTTATTGTCATGCGTCATCCTATCGAGGGAACCGCTAGGTACGCAAGCGAGGTGTCGCCTGTACCAATTATTAATGCTGGTGATGGCGCCAACCAACACCCTACGCAAACCCTACTCGATTTATTCTCGATTAGAAAAACGCAGGGAACGTTAGAGAATTTGAACATCTTTTTGGTTGGCGACCTAAAGTATGGTCGTACCGTTCACTCACTGCTAATAGCTATGAGCCAGTTCGGGGCATCGTTTACTTTTGTTTCGCCCCAAGAGCTGCAAATGCCTAAGGAGTATAAAATGTTTCTAGATAATTTGGGACTTAAGTATACTGAGCAAATAGAGCTGAACGAGAACCTGGATAAGGCTGATATTATATACATGACCAGGGTACAGCGCGAACGTTTCTCAGACCCCTTGGAGTATGAAAAGGTGAAGAATGTGTATGTTCTTCGCAACAGCATGCTCGAAAACACTCGCCCAAATATGCGTATTTTACACCCACTGCCAAGGGTAAACGAAATTCACATCGACGTTGACCCTAACCCTAAGGCGTACTACTTTCCTCAGGCATTAAATGGAGTTTATACCCGTATGGCTATTATGGCATCAATTCTTGGTTTTAAATAAGTTTAAAATTAACGATAATGAAAGAGATAAAATTAAGTGTTAGCGCCATTGAAAACGGCACAGTTATAGACCATATCCCCGCCCAAAATCTTTTCAAGGTGATATCAATATTGGGGTTAGAGAGTAGCGATAAGCTTATAACCTTTGGTACCAATATGGAGAGTAAAAAACTTGGAAAGAAAGCGATTATTAAGATTGCGGACAAGTTTTTTGAAAGGGAAGAAATTAACAGAATCGCGGTTGTTGCGCCACATGCAAAGCTCAATGTAATTAAGGATTACAAGGTGGTAGAAAAACAAGTAGTGGAAGTGCCCGATAGGATAGAGGGTATTGTGAAGTGCGTTAATCCTAAATGTATTACAAACTTTGAGGAGCTTAAGACCAAATTTAACGTTATTGACAAGCAAAATGTGGCATTAAAATGCCATTACTGCGAAAAAATAACTGATCAGGAACATATGGTGTACCTATAATTAAAAAAGGCTGTATATCAAAGTTGTTACTGAACCACACACAGTTTGCAAGCTTCTATATACAGCCTTTTTTTATCTTAATCTATCTAAACTTTTAACTAACGCTTCATCGCGTGCTATACCTCTTAGGGCCAAAAAAACAAGAATGGCTGCCACCAAAGGTAAAATAAATACTATGGTATACGAGGTAATGCCGTCGAGCATTTGTTTTGCTGCCCGCACGTAGTAAAACATAAGGCCCTCGAGTCCAAGTAGCAAAACTATATTACCAACACATAGCCTTATTTGCAGCATTCTTTTTTTATATAAAAAGATGGTAATAATACAGATAGCTATGCATATTGCAATAAGAATTGACATGGGAACCGAATTGAAACTTTCCGAAAGGTTTTCGATACCGGTTAGCCCATTAAATCCTAGTTTAAATAAAGCATCATCCGCTTTCCTTACTATTTTTGCAACAGGAGAAAATAGCATAATGCTTAGCAAACCCGTTGCAATGATTAGAAAAGCGGTTTGAATACGTTGAATCATTGGTGAAATTTTAAAGATTATAGATTAATTTCCGCCAAGAATTAGGGGTAAACCATCTTTACCACTACCAATAACTATAATTTTAGCGTTTGGGGAGCTTGCCAGCTCCTGTGTAGCTTCAATGCCTCTCATTTTTAATAAGCTGGAGGTTAAACTGTTGTTGATAATTTTATTTGCTACGGACTCTCCTTCGGCAGCAATTTTACGACGTTCCGCCTCGCTTTTTTCTCTTTCTAGTTTAAACTGGTAGGCCAAAAATTCTTGCTCTTGGGTAAGTTTGCTCTCAATAGCTTGCTGAATTTGAGTTGGAAGATTTATGCTTCGTATTAGTAGGGCACGCATATCAATATAGTTTTCACTAAGAGATTTGTTGGTCTCATTAATAATGGCCTGCTCAACCTCACTCCTTTTTGTTGAGTATATCTCTTCGGCTGTATACCTGCCAGCAACCTGCCTAACCGATGAGCGTACTTCGGGAATGACAAGCTGATTCACGTAAAGCTTGCCGAAAATTTCATGTAATGAGCCAATTTCTTGATAAACGGGGTTAAACCTAACGGAGGTTTCAATGATAACCTTAAGTCCACTTTTATCCAGAACATCCATTGTTTCCTCAGCTTTTTGCTCTTTTACATTGTACACATGTAAATCGTTCCATGGTGCAATAACTTGAAAGCCTGGTTGCCGAATATTCTCTTTATCTAAGCCGCTTGTAAAAGGGCGGAAAATTACGCCTCTTTCACCAGGTTGAATAATGTAAAAAACCCTGCTACCAAAGAGCAATAATAGTATCAGCGCAGCAACTGCAATTACAATAATTAGTTGTTTTTTTTTCATCGTTTTATTGTTTAATTTATAACTAAATTAGTTTTTAATGCGAAAAAGTTTTAACAAAGATATGCATAATTGGTTAATATTTCGTAACATACTGCGTTAAAAGGTTTAAAAATATAGAAATGCAGCGGGAGCCCTCTTCGGTTTAAAATTGCGATAAAATTATTTTTGGTAAACGAAATTTTACTACATTAGCAGTTCTAATACTTTTGATATTATGAGAATAATTGAACCCTCTGAGTTGATAATCAATTCGAATGGCAGCATTTTTCATCTGCACCTTCGCCCGCAGGATATTGCCGAAACCATAATTTTGGTTGGCGACCCAGGCAGGGTCGATACGGTTGCATCCTTTTTTAGTAGTATTGAGATATCCGTTTCAAATCGCGAGTTCAAAACTGTTACTGGTGTTTACAATGGCAAGCGTATCAGCGTTGTATCCACTGGCATAGGCACCGATAATGTTGATATAGTGATTAATGAGTTGGATGCTCTTTTTAATATCGACCTAAAAACACGACAGGAGAAAGCCGAGAAGAGGCAGCTTACCATAGTAAGACTGGGTACCTCGGGCGCTTTACAACCCGATATTCCTGTTGATACTTTTGTTGTAACTGAAACTGCCGTGGGTTTCGATGGGGTGCTAGGGTTTTACCAAGGCCGTAATAAGATAAGTGATCAGGCTATGGAGGATGCTTTTACGAAGCATACTAGCTGGAGCTCGTTATGTGCAAAGCCCTATTTTGTGCATTCCGATAAGGAGCTGGTAGATCTATTTAAAGATATTGCTGTTGAGGGGATAACCATTTCGGCACCCGGTTTTTACGGACCACAGGGCCGCGTGTTGCGTTTGCCTTTGGCCGATAGTAACCTAAACCATAGCATTGAGTCGTTCGATTATGATGGGCGAAAAATCACTAATTTCGAGATGGAAAGCTCAGCAATTAACGGCCTTTCGCTATTATTGGGGCATAAATCGGTTACCGTTTGTGCAATTATTGCTAATCGTGTAAATAAAACGGCATCAGCTGATTATAAGCCTCATATTAAGCACTTAATTGAGCAGGCTCTAATCCGATTGACTCGCTAATTGTCGTTTTTATGAAACCCTCAGAATTTGCTGCCCTCGTTGCCTTGCTCGATGATCCTGATGCTGAGGTTTATAATACTATTTCCAATAAGCTGGTTGACGAAGGGGGGCAGTTGGTGCCTCTTTTGGAGAATACTTGGGAAAGGACTGATGATAAGCTTTTGAAGAGTAGGGTGGAGGATGTTTTGCATAGAATTCGGTTTAAGAATGCTTTAGATGGCCTAACCCGCTGGGTAGAAACAGGATGTGCCGACTTACTGGAGGGGGCAGTGTATGTTACACAGTATCAGTATCCCGATGTCCATTATAGTGTAATTGATAATTTTATTGGTAAGGTTAAGCAAAAGGTATGGCTTGAACTCAACGAAACCTTGTCGGCGTTGGAAAAAATAAAAGTGCTTAATCATATTCTCTATGATAGCTTTGGGTTTCGTGGTAATGTCGATAATTTTTTTTCGCCAAATAATAACTTTATAAACCAGCTTATTGAAACTAAAAAAGGTGGGCCTGTACTCATGTCGTTGTTTTATTCTCTTGTTGCACAGCGTTTAGGCATGCCCGTTTTTTGTGTCAGTTTGCCTCGAAATTTTTTGGTTGCATACCAAAATAGGTGTCACGCTGTAGCTAGCGGTAAACCCGATGGGAAGTTCATCCTATTCTATATAAACCCGTTTAACCAAGGGGCTGTTTTAGGACATAAAGACATAGAGCAGTTCCTTTTGCAAAATAATATAGACCCAAAAGACGAGTACTTTTTACCTTGCGATAATCGTACAGCCATTTTACAGCTGTTGGGCAGCCTGCTTATTGCTTATAAAAAAGTGGGGCAGAATGAAAAAATTGATGATATAAAAGCTTTTTTACAAGCCCTTGTCAAGTAATCCATTGTATTAACCCCCAATTGTTCGTTCGAATAGCTGGGGTATCCCACAGCGACTATGTCGGGGTAACCCGCATCTGCATTCATCTTTAAAAAGTTTGATGAATAATGCGGGTTAATATGCTGAGATGTTACCTTGTTTTTTGCCTTTTTGTTTAGATAGGCGGTAAAAAGGCGAACATTTAATTTAAATGAGTTGCTGTTAATAAAAAACCTGCAAAAAATATTTGTAAATATTTGTAAAAGAAGTACCTTTGCGAGCTAATTAAAAAGTTTTAACTAAATCAAATTACACTATGTTGAATCAGTATGAAACCGTTTTCATAGCAACTCCCGTTTTGTCTGAGGCCCAGATGAAGGAAGCGGTTGAAAAGTTCAAAGGTATAATCACCTCAAACGAAGGAGAGATTGTACACGAAGAGAACTGGGGACTAAAAAAATTGGCCTACCCCATCCAGAAAAAATCCACCGGATTTTACTACCTTATAGAGTTTAAGGCTCCAGGTAATGTTATCGATATGTTAGAAACTCAGTACCGTCGTGATGAGCGCGTGTTACGATTTTTAACGTTTCGTATGGATAAGCACGCCATTGAATATGCTAAAAAGAAAAGAACAAAGGTAGAACCACAAAAGAAGGAGGAGTAACCCATGGCACAAAATCAAAGCGAAATAAGATATCTAACACCGCCTACAATTGATATCAAAAAGAAAAAGTACTGCCGTTTTAAGAAGAATAAAATAAAGTACATTGACTATAAAGACCCCGAATTTTTAAAGAAGTTTTTAAATGAGCAGGGTAGAATTTTGCCTCGTAGGCTTACAGGAACTTCGTTGAAATATCAGCGTAAAGTTGCTACAGCAGTTAAGAGGGCACGCCATTTGGCCATTCTGCCATTTGTAACCGATTTAATGAAATAAACACAGAAGATCATAGCGATGGAAATAATACTAAAACAAGACATACCCAGCTTAGGAAGTAAGGATGATCTTATAGAGGTAAAGAGCGGGTACGCTCGTAATTACCTTATTCCTAAAGGAATGGCAACCGAAGCCAGCGTATCCGCTAAAAAGGTGCTGGCCGAAAACATTAAGCAGCGAGCACATAAGGAGGAGAAAATTAGGACAGAGGCAGAGGCAATAGCCAAAAAACTTGAAGGAACAAAGCTTACCCTTGGTGCTAAAACTAGCTCGACGGGCAAAATATTTGGATCGGTTAATACCATTCAAATAGCAGAGTCGTTAAACGAAAAAGGTTTTGAAATTGATAGGAAACATATTTTTATCAAGGAAGACCAGGTAAAAGAGGTGGGTTCATATGTTGCCGAAATAAAGCTTCATAAGGAAGTTACAGTGAATATCGACTTTGAAGTGGTAGCAGAGTAACTTTTTTTGCCACACCAACTATCTATACTAAATAAAAAAGCCTCGGATTGCCGAGGCTTTTTTATTTAGATAGGCTATTGGCTTTATCTAACAGCAATGGCCTCAATCTCAACCATAACACCAAGTGGTAGCTTTACAACAGCGTATGCAGCGCGTGCTGGCATTTGTTCGGTAAAGTATGTACCGTAAACCTCGTTCATGGGTACAAAGTTATCCATGTTATCCAATAGGCAGGTTGTTTTAACAACATTTGCAAAGCTGAGCCCCGCCTCGTTTAAAATAGCTCCCATGTTTTTTAGAACTTGTTCGGTTTGCTCGGCAACACCTCCTTCTACTATTTTTCCAGTTGCCGGATCAACAGGTATTTGTCCCGAAATAAAGATCATGCCGTTTGCCTCAACAGCCTGGCTGTATGGGCCAACCGCTTTAGGCGCTTTGTTTGTATTAATAATCTTCTTCATAATTAATTGTATTTAAGTAAATAAAAAAGAGAATGAACTATTTGTCGTAATAACTTTGCCTGCGCGACAGCTTTAGGTCTCTAAGTGTACCCGATTTCACATTTATTTTAAAGCTAAAACTTCTTAGGTAACCTATTGGGATAACCGAAAGGCTCATTTCCCAGCAGTGTAGATCGCGGAAAAAATTTAACGATGTTGTAGTCAGCTTTTTTCCCTTGAAATCGTACCCCGAACGAAACCCAATTTTCCATTTAGGCGAAAGGCTAAGGTCACCGCTAAACGAAAGGGTTTGACTTGTTCTTGCTTCTAACCCAGACTTACTGTATGAGAATGAGTAGTCGAACCTCATAGACCAAGGCACCTCAAAGTCCACATATTCACCATCTAAATGGTCTGTGCCAATCGATTCGCCAAATGGGGTATTGCCATCGGCCCCCATTCCCATTCCTCTTAGGACTGGTGAGCCCAAATCTCTGTCGGGCAAATTATTGCCATCTCCAGAGCCTTTATCGCCCCCACTTAACGAGAAGCTAACCCCCGCACGTGCGTTGGTTAACCTAACAAATTGTTTATTCACGCTATACTGAAAATCTTTTATGGTTCTTCCTCTTTCATCAATTCCGTAGGGGTTGAATGTACTTGAAAAGTTTATCTTAAACTTTTCAAAAAGGGTTGTTCGGGCTGTAACTGAAATAGGGCTCCAGTGCATAGAGTCGGCAAGCATGTTATACCCAGTATTGATGTTAAAGCTTTCTAAAAGTTTAATCTTGCGGGTATCTTCAGTGGTGTCTTTCGGGGTTAACACTTTCATCTCTACGTTGCTGGATAGCCTCATGCTTACCGTTCCGCTTTCACCTTTACCTGGCCCACCATAGAGCGTTCCCTCAAAAATAGAGTACTGCGTGGTTCTTCCTGTTGTATCGATTTGTACGTCATGGTAGAAACCATAGGCTTCTTTGCTGAAATCAGGCCTGTACGATAAACCTACTTGTGGAGTTAGTACGTGGCGTATTGCTTGCACTTTTGAGTCCGATTTAAAGTTGTACATACCGTATACTTTTGTGCTTAACGATACCGATGTGTTGTACTGGTAGGCCCTTTTAAAACCGTTTACCTCTTCATTTACAACCTCTTTGTTTTCTTCGTCCCAGCGCTTGAGCGTTGTTTTTGTGTACCAGTTTTCAGTGTAGTTCACTGAAGGGCTAAGCATGATGTAGTTAAAGAGGTTAAACGATGTTTGTATCGGAATTCGGTGTTGAACCCCATTGCGCATTTTATCAAAAGTGTTTAGGGTCAGCAATGAGTCAGTCCTAGTAGTTACGGAGTTATCGAGGTTCCCCGAATATGACAGGCTAATCTTTTCGTACCACTTTGGGTTGCCCATGCTACTCTTCCGTTTAAAGGGATGAACTTGATTCATATTGAAAGCAACCTTTGGAAAGCCAATGGTAATTGAGCTGTCGCGGTTATTTTGCGAGTGATTCATCGAGGCAGTCATACTAAATGGTGTACCAGCCCAAACCTTGCTATACGAAATGCTTGATGAAATAGAGTTGCTTAGGAAGTTATCGATAGATTGTGCATTTAGTCTATTGTGTGTTGGTGAGCCCAGGTTTAATCTGGCCTGAAAAGTAGAATTAGGGTTTGCCTTTGGATCTTGTCTATGGTTCCAGTTTATCCAATACGACATGTTGCGGCTGTAATCGGTAAACCCTTTCTCGCCGGTAATGTTTTCTGATATATCAAATGAGAAGCTTCCCGAAAATTTATATCGCTTTCTATACGAGCTAGTTATTTTACCAGCCCAAGAACCTTTTGAGAAAATACCTCCGGTAAGTTTCAGGTCAAAATAATCGCTTAAACCCAGATAAAGACCTCCACCTCGAAGAAAGAAACCACGTTCAGCTTCTTCACCATATTCGGGCATCACGATACCCGATGAACGCTTCTGCTTAGTGGGGAAAAATCCAAAGGGCAAGGCTAGCGGAAAAGGTACGTCTTCTATAACGAGAAAGGCTGGGCCTGTTATCAGCTTATCTTTTGGTAGTAGCTTGGCTTTAGTAATTGCAATGTAAAAGTGGGGGTCCTCTTTGTCGCACGTTGTATACTTTCCTCCCTTTAAGTTTATCGTTTTGTCGGGCATAAGCTTGGTATCTTCACTGTGCAAAAAACCATCTGCTTCTTCAGTAATTACGCCGTATATTCGTGCTTTTCTAGTTTTGAAATTATAGCGCATTCGCTCCATTTTGAAAACAGTTTCGCCCTCCTTAAAAATAGGTTTTCCTACAATGGTTTCAGTGCTGTCGGGTCTTCCCTCAGCAAAAACTATTCCCGTTTCCATATCGTACTCAATATATGCTGCCTCAAGTTCCATATTTTGATACTTTACGAATGCCTCGCCGTATAAAAACACCTTTTTCCCATCTACGGAATATAGCAATGAGTCTTTCGCCTCCTTGAAAATTGGGTCGTCAATGGGCGAATCCGATTTTGTTGTTATAGTATCAGTGGTTATATTAGCGGAGTCGGCTACCATTGCAGCGGAGTCAAGGTTTACACTTGCAGAGTCGGGTTTTTGCAAATAATAATCTCTAATAGTAGCAGTTATAGAGTTTGAGAAAACCGTGTTTGCTGCTAAAATAGAAATAAATAAAAAAAGTGTAGCCTTCAAATGCAATTTAAGTGCTATTTTTGTAAAGTTATACCTTGAAATTGAGCTCAAAACTACTAAAAAAGATTCTCTGAGCGTATGAAAATTACAAATAAATATATTTCGCTACTAACGATTATCCTTTCGTTCTTATTATTCACGCCTTGTTTATTAGTGTTAAGTAGTACTAAAGCCATTTCGCAGGAGGTGTATAGGCTTAAAAAAGTTGTAATTGACGCTGGCCATGGGGGTAAGGATTTTGGTGCAATAGGGCGCAAGTCTAGAGAGAAAGACATAGTGTTAAATGTTGCTTTAAAAGTTGGTAAGTATATTCAGGATAACTTGCCGGATGTTGAGGTTATTTATACCCGCGACCGAGATGTTTTTGTTCCCCTTGGCGATCGGGGTAAGATTGCGAATGAGAGCGGTGCCGACTTATTTATTTCAATTCACTGCAATTCAAATCCCAACCGTTCGCCCTATGGATCCGAAACCTATGTTATGGGTCTTCATAAAACCCAGGGCAACCTAGATGTTGCCATGCGCGAAAATGCTGTTATTGTCTATGAGGAAGATTATTCAACGAAATACGAGGGGTATGATCCCAACTCGCCCGAATCGTACATTATATTTAGCCTTATTCAGAACTCGCACCTCGAGCAGAGCCTTAATATAGCTAGCTTAATTCAAGATGAGTTTAGAGAACGGGCGCGTAGGCGAGACAGAGGGGTTAAACAGGCGGGTTTCGTTGTTTTGTGGCAAAACTCAATGCCTAGCGTTCTGGTAGAGCTGGGGTTTTTAAGTAACTCTAAGGAGGAGGCTTACCTGTTAAGCGACGAGGGCCAAACCTACTTAGCCTCGGCCATATATAGAGCGTTCAGGGATTACAAGGTTATGGTTGAGTCTCGAAGCTCATCTTCTGCAGAGTCGCAATTCAACGCTTCGTTAGAGTCGAGCAGTACCGATGAACCTACTAAAGTAACAACGCAATGGGCTAACCCGTCTGAGGGTAAACAGCCAGCCTCCCACAACGCTGTGCTGTATAGGGTGCAAATAACGGCCTCATCAAATCCTTTGCCCTCGAATAACCCTTTGTTCGACAAGTTTAAAGATGTTGAGCAATACCATGCGAATGGATTATATAAGTACGTTGTGGGTAAAAGTGATACCTATGCCGAATCGGTAGAGTTTTGTGAAGAGGTTCGCAAGCACTTTCCCGATGCCTTTGTGGTGGCCTTTAAGGACGGTAATCAAATTTCTATTGAAGAGGCTCGCAAGATTTCGGGTAAATAAAATGCCGAAAATGTAAAGCCATTATATCGGCTTACCTGCATCCGTTGTTTGCAACATAATAATTTTAAAACTAATGTTAAATGCAACTTTTAGTATCTAAATATAAGTTAAGTAATAGTAAATCTTTATACTCATGAAAATAACTCGTGAAGCCAAGATAGGCTTATTTGCTGTTGTTTGTCTTGCAGTGCTGTTTTGGGGCCTTAACTTTTTGAAAGGCCGAAATGTTTTTAGTCGAACAAATATATACTATGCCATTTACAGTAGGGTTGATGGGTTAAAGCCTACCAACGATGTTATACTTAGCGGTTTTAAGATAGGCTCGGTTAAAAGCATTGCTTTTGATGATATGAAAAAGGGTGAGCTGGTGGTTACGCTGCTAATTGAAAAAAAATATCAAATTCCATTAAACTCAGAAGCGAAACTTGTTAGCGCAGATATTATGGGAGGTAAAGCCATTCGGCTCGATTTGTCGAATAGTACTACCTTTCACAAGCAAGGCGATACGCTTGTTTCGTCAATTGAAACGGGAATTATCGATCAGCTAATTTATGAGATGGGGCCCATTAAGGATAAGGCCGAAAAGCTTATCGTTGAAATGGACCAAATGCTTGTAAATATTAATGAGATACTAAATGATGAGAATAAGGATAATATAAACCATAGCTTTGAGTCGCTACGTAGCAGCTTGGCCCATTTAAATAGCATGTCAAAAAGCATCGACAGGATGCTTAATGCCGATGATGGGGAGATACAGGGAACGCTGAGTAATCTAAACGAGTTTAGTTTAACCCTCAAAAATAATTCTGCAGGCATAGATACCATTGTTGGCAATCTGGCCGCGCTTAGCGACACCTTGGTGAATTCAAATATTTCGCGTATACTATCGCAGAGCGATTCGGCTATATTTGCCCTAAATCAGTTGGTATCAAAAATTAATTCGGGCGAAGGGTCAATGGGGGTACTTTTACAAAATGATACTTTGTACTATAACCTCGAACAGTCGATAAAAAATCTCGAACTTCTTTTATACGATATGCGAGTTAATCCAAAAAGGTATATAAACTTCTCTCTTTTCGATTTTAGTCGCTCTCGTTACATCGAAAAGGAGGAATAACTCCCTGGTATTTACAACTACCTGACAGTCAGCACAATGATTTCATGGCATTGTTAGTCAATGCTTTTACCGTTTAATGTTGCTTATGCTTATTTAGCTATTACTTGAAGTACCCCTTACAAAGGATTAGGAATCAAAAAGCTACAAGAGTATATGCATTAACGCCTTGATTGTTAGGGAGTTGTTTTTATTTTATTTTTATTTCAAAAAAAATGATATGATAATAAGGTTGTTATACGATTTTTGAGATGAGCAACCTTTTTTCAGTTTTTTTATTCGATTATTTTTCACAATTTTGTTGTCACATCAAATTAACCTAAAAATTAATTTTATAAATACCGAACAAAGAATGGCTGTTGATTTTCATGAAGCTTGGGAAAATTGTTTGAATATTATTAAGGATAATGTTCCACCGGTTAGCTTTAAAACCTGGTTTGAACCCATTGTACCACTTAAGTTAGAAGAGAATGTTTTAACAATTCAGGTACCCAGTCCATTTTTTTACGAGTATTTAGAGGAACAATTTATTGATATCCTTAGAAAGACCCTACGGAAAGAGCTGGGTGCTGGTGCTAAACTAGAGTATAACGTAGTAATGGAGAATCACAGCGCGTTATCCAGTAAACCGGTTACAGTTGTTTTTCCCACACAAAACAAAACAGAGCTTCGCAACAAGCCTGTTCCCATGAAGACAAGTAACGACGAGTATAAAATAAAGAACCCTTTTGTTATACCCGGTATTAAAAAGTTACATGTTGATCCGCAGCTTAACCCCGATAATAATTTCACTAACTATGTTGAAGGGGAGTGTAATCGTTTGGCTCGATCCGCTGGAATGGCGGTTTCCAATGCCCCTGGTAAAACAGCATTTAATCCCTTACTGGTATACGGTAGCTCGGGTTTAGGTAAAACGCATTTAGTTCAGGCTATTGGTATAAGCGTAAAGGAAACGTTCCCCGAGAAAGTGGTGCTTTACGTAAACGCAGTTAAATTTCAAACGCAATACGTAGAGGCAGTCAGAAATAACAACACCAATGATTTTGTTCACTTCTACCAGATGATTGACGTTCTTATAATTGACGACGTTCATGATTTTGCAGGGAAAGAGAAAACACAGGATACTTTCTTCCATATTTTCAATCATCTACATCAGGCTGGTAAACAGATTGTTTTAACATCCGATAAACCTCCTGTAGAGTTACAAGGTTTAGAGCAGCGATTGTTATCTCGTTTTAAATGGGGGCTATCTGCCGATTTACAAACACCCGACTTTGAGACCAGGGTAGCCATTTTACGTCAAAAGATTTATAAAGATGGAATTGAACTGTCGGATGAGGTGGTGGAGTATATTGCAACTAATATAACCAATAATATTAGAGAACTACAGGGGGCACTTATTTCGCTTCTGGCACAGTCAACGCTTAATCGTAAGGAGATAACCATTGAGCTGGCCAGCGAAATGATTGATAAGCTTGTAAAGAATACCAAGCGCGAAATATCAATTGATTATATTCAAAAGGTTGTTAGCGAATACTTTGGACTGCCCTACGAGATACTTCATGCCAAAAGCCGGAAGCGTGAAATCGTTCAGGCTCGTCAAATTGCCATGTATTTTTCTAAAAGAATGACTAAAAGTTCGTTGGCAACAATTGGTAGCCTTATTGGAGGCAAAGATCATGCAACCGTATTACATGCCTGTAAAACGGTAAATAACCTTATCGATACCGATAAGCGTTTTAAAAATCAGATACAAGATATTGAGCGGAAGCTAAAATTGTAATGGGTTTTCATGCTAGGCCTGTTTTCCGCATTGGGACACCTAAATACAATTGCTTTGTTCGATTAAGACACCTTGTATAGCTATCCGAGTTTTTATCTTCCGAAGAAAGGGGACAAACAATCAACATTATTTTATTATAAGGAGCATAGCTCTGGCATCTTAGTAGGATTAGGTAAGTAGCGCATTTGAGGGGCTTAGCCCTGAAATAAATGGTTATAGCATTCAATAGGTAAAGGTTATGATAACAGGGCTACGAACCTTAACCCGCATTATTCATCAAATTTGTAAAAGATGAATGTAAAAGCGGGTTACCCCGACCTAGCTGAACCCAATTTTGGGTAACAAAATTGGGGTTGTGAGATTTAGTCGCTGTTGGACATAGCAATTATTCGGACGAATAATTGGGGTTAAAATCTAGAAACTTTTTTTATACGTATTTAACCTTTTGTGAGTAGGTGGGATGTACTAATCGTTACGTTTTACTATAAACCAAGGATTTTCAATGTCTTCCTTGTTGTATATTAGGCGGTTACCATCAACGAGTGAGTGGACTAAACACCCTGATTCTTCGGCTATTGCCTGCCCGGCAGCGGTATCCCATTCGGTTGTTGTGCCAAGCCGTGGGTAAACATGAGCCTTGCCCTCGGCAACCATACAAATTTTTAGTGATGACCCCTTGTTTAGAATTTTGACAGACCCTTTTTCTTGAGAAACCTTCTCGATATAATTTTTGGTTTCATCAGATATGTGAGACCGGCTGGCTACAATTGTGTATGGTTGGTTCGGAGTGTCGCTACTAGGCATCCGAACCGATTTCTTGACTAAAGCATCGATATCAAGCGTGTTGGCAATTGCACTAGTGATGTCGTTAAGCTTAAAGGCTCCCATATCCTTTAACGAGAAGTATAGCTGGTTAAGTACAGGAATAAAAATTACCCCCATTATAGGATAACCTTGATGGACAAGCGCAATATTAACGGTAAATTCTCCGTTTCGCTTAATAAATTCTTTTGTGCCATCAAGTGGATCTACCAACCAAAAATATTCCCACCCCTTTCTCTCTTCGTATAAAATATCTCTTCCCTCTTCGCTAAGTACGGGAATACGCGATTTCCTTAAATGGTTAACAATCTCCTCGTTTGCCAGCCTATCAGCAAGTGTTAGCGGGGTGGAGTCTGACTTTAAATTTACCTGAAAATCGTCAGAATTGTATACGCCTATTATAAGTTTGCCAGCACTTACAGCTGTTTGTATTGCTAGTGTAAGTAAATTTTTTAACTCCGAAAGTTCAATCATCCCTTCGATATATTTTGCGTTTAGTCAGAAATAAGTGTAGAGCAGCTAAACGTTACCTTAAGCCCATTTTGAGCGACAAAATAATAACATTTGTACGTAAACTCAAAATGATATGCTGTAATAATGTTTTTTATAACATGTTCACTTATTTAAGTTGTTGCGTGTTAGCCTTATGAGACGTTTTATGAGACCGCTTTTTATTTTCATTTTGGTTGCCAACTAAATAAATTGTATTTTCTTTGTAGATTTGACTTATGTTTAAAGTTGCAGTAGATTTTTATTGTTTCATTGATATAAAAACGCTGAAAGATATTTTTATGAACACTTCAATAATTAAGTTTACAGCTATAAAAACACTAAAATTATGAATGAACTAGAAAAGCTAAAACCGGCAGAAGTATGGAAATACTTTGCCGAAATTCTTGAAATACCCAGACCCTCGAAAAAGGAGGAGCAAATTATAGCCTATTTGCTTGATTTTGGTAAAAAGCATAACCTCGAAACCTTGCGCGATGAGGTGGGTAATGTGCTAATACGCAAACCTGCCACAAAGGGAATGGAGAATCGTATGTCGGTAGTTTTGCAAAGCCATATGGATATGGTATGCGAGAAGAACAGTGATGTTACCCACGATTTTAACACTGACCCAATAAACGCTTACATCGATGGCAGCTGGGTTAAGGCGAGAGGTACGACCTTGGGTGCCGACGATGGTATTGGTATGGCAGCTCAACTTGCTTTATTGGCGGCTGATTCTATAAAACATGGCCCCATTGAGTGCCTATTCACTGTTGATGAGGAGACCGGTTTAACAGGTGCATTTGAAATGAAGCCCGATTTCTTTAAATCAAAAATTTTACTTAACCTCGATTCGGAGGACGAGGGCGAGCTGTTTATAGGATGTGCTGGCGGTATGGATACCGAGATCACTTTTGACTATGAAACAGAAAAAGTTCCAACTGATTTTTGTGCTTATCGCATATCCATAACGGGTTTACAGGGTGGCCACAGTGGCGATGAAATAGATAAGGGGTTGGGTAACTCCATTAAAATTTTGAATAGATTCCTCTGGAGCGGAGCCAATAAGTTCGATTTACGAATATCTATGCTTGAGGGTGGAAACCTGCGAAATGCTATACCCCGAGAAGCTTTTGCCGATTTTGTTATTCATACTGAAGATAAACAAAACATACTCAGCTATTTTAATAGCTATCGAAAAGATATTATGGATGAGTATGGCCCCGTTGAGCCCAAATTAAAAATTGAGCTGGTTGAGGCGGAAATGCCTAAATGGATAATTGATGAGCCATCACAGTTTGATCTGTTAAACTCTCTTTACGCTTGTCCGCATGGTGTTATCGCTATGAGTACTACCATTCCCGGACTGGTTGAAACCTCAACAAACTTGGCTGCGGTTAAATTTATTCAGGATAATCAAATTCTGATAACCACCAGCCAGCGAAGCTCCATCGACTCGGCTAAGGTTGATATTGGAAATATGGTACAAAGCGTATTTCGCATGGCAAATGCCCATGTTGTACATTCTAATGGTTACCCTGGTTGGTCACCCAATACCAACTCTAAAATATTGTCAATAACTGAAAAGTCATACAACAAGCTGTTTGGAGAAAAACCTATAGTTCGAGCTATTCATGCTGGCCTTGAGTGTGGGTTATTCCTTGAAAAATATCCACACCTAGATATGATATCTTTTGGTCCAACCATTAAGGGGGCTCACTCGCCCGATGAAAGGCTTGATATTGAAACAACCCAAAAATTCTGGGATTTACTGCTAGATGTTTTGCAGAATATTCCTGTAGAGTAGCTACTCATTTTAACCCCAATTATTCGGACGAATAATTGGGGTTGTAACTTGAATCCTGCTATATCTATTAAACTTGCCCGGCAAATAACGCATTCATAATATTCTATCTTGTTGGTAGCTGGCTGTATTTTGTTCGACGCCTAACAAAAAATTGAATTAGAATGCTGTATTTGTATAATGATATTTTTGGGTTTTTAAAGGCACGGCGTTTACGTATATTCTTTGCCAGGTTTTTATAAAAGTGTATGTGGGCTTTAAATACCGACCAAACAAAAGATGGCTTTCCGGTGATGGCGTAGCCAATTGCCGAGAGTACATCGAGTCCCAAACGGAAGGTGATGACTGGAATTAACGATTGGCGCGAAAGATTTTTAAGAAGCATTACCAGATTGTTTCTATGGTTAAAGTATACCTTGCGTGGGCTATCGCTCGATAGGGTGCCACCCCCAACATGGTAAACCACCGATTGTGGAATACACCATATGCTGTAACCCCGCCTTTTTAGGCGCCAGCAAAGGTCAATTTCTTCCATATGGGCAAAAAAATCATCGTCGAGCCCTCCTGCTGCCCAGTACTCTTTTGAGCGAACTACTAAGCATGCCCCAGTGGCCCAAAAAACTTCCTGCTCATTATCGTATTGCCCTCTGTCCTCCTCAACAACGTTTAGTATGCGCCCGCGGCAAAAGGGGTAGCCAAACATATCGAGATAGCCTCCCGCAGCACCTGCATATTCAAATTTCTCTTTATTATTATAGCTAAGTAGTTTGGGCATGCATCCTGCTGCCCTTGGGTTGTTCTCCATGAATGTTAGCAAGGGTTCTAACCAACCTTTTGTAACCTCAATATCTGAATTTAGGAGTAGGTAATAGTCCGATTGTATTTGTTTTAACGATTTGTTGTAACCCCCAGTAAATCCATAGTTTTTGTCGAGTACAATGGTTTGTAGCGACGGGTACTTTTTTTCAAGCCATTCAACCGACCCGTCGGTTGAGCCATTGTCGGCAATAACTACCCGAACCGAGAAATTCTCGGCACATGTATTTTCAATCACAATGGGCAAGAACTGCTCAAGGTAATGTTTCCCATTCCAGTTAAGTATTACAATGGCTATGCTTTTCATGGTTGTAGGGTTTGGGTTTCAGTGTTTTTGGGTTTCTTTCGTTTCCATCGTCGATGTGACCAAAGCCAGTACTCAGGTTCTTTAACTATCTGTTCTTCAAGAAGACGTGTATGCATGTTGGTTAATTCATATGGAGCAAGTGCTGATGGATTGCTTGTAATAAGTGTAAAATCAGCCTCGTATTTTCCACGTCGTATTTTTCTCATATTGCAGAAGTATACTGGAAGATCAAATTTTTTCGCAATCTTTTCGATGCCCAGGTATACGGCGGTATCCTGACTTAAGAATCGAGTCCAGTACTGTATCTCTTTCGCCGGAGGGGTTTGATCGGCTACTAATCCTATAAGGAATGGGTCGTTTCTGTTTATATGGTCCACAATGGTTCTCAGCGTTTTATGCACTGGCGTAATAGAGCTCCCAAATCGTATGCGAGAGTTATTTACCATTCGTTCTATTCGTTTGTTAGATAAAGGTTTGTACACACCAATTAAAGTGTGTTTAAGGTATTTTTTTGCAAGCGCATAAATTTCCCAGTTTCCGTAGTGTCCGCTAACAAGAATTGCGCTTTTCTTTTGTTCATATAGTTCGTCAAATATATCGGGGTTTTTAAAATCACATCGTTTTGTTGCTCTTTTATGGCTTGCGTGAAGCAGGAATATGTTTTCAAATATTAGGTCGCAGAGGTGTAGGTAGAATTTTTTCTCGATTCGTATGAGCTCTTTTTTTGTTTTATTAGGAAAAGAATTGATTAGGTTTTTTCTAACAATCTTCCGTCTGTACCTCACCAAATAGTATGCAATGAGGTAGGTGATTTCCGAGAACCTATGAATGATAACAAGTGGAACTTGGGCTATAAGCCAAGTGAAACCGTAGAATAGTATAAAGAGAATTGTTCCCATTGCTTACTGTTTGTCTTTTACCAAGTAGTCCGATACGATGCTTTGAAAATCGTTGTAAATATTACCGTTTGTGGCCACTATTTCTCCGCCAAGCATGTAGTTATTGCCTCCGCTAAAATCGCTTACCCTACCCCCTGCTTGTTCAACAATAAAAGCACCAGCAGCAACATCCCAAGGTTGTAAGCTGTGCTCGTAAAATGCTTCAAATCTGCCGCAGGCTACGTATGCCAAATCGGTTGCAGCAGAGCCTAAACGGCGTAGCCCATGCGAGTTGCGCATGAAGTGTTCCATAGATTTAAGGAAAGGCCCAATGATTGAGTAGTCGTAATAAGGGAAACCGGTGGCAATTAGGGAGTCATTCACGTTTTTGGTATTCGAAACCCTAATTTCGTTTCCGTTAAGATATGCTTTTCCATTTCCCCATGCGAAAAAACATTCATCAAGCGTTACCTCGTATATCACACCTAGTAGCACAGTGTTTTTGTTGGTTAGCGCAATGCTGATGGAGTAGGGCGGTAGGCCATGTATAAAGTTGGTTGTTCCGTCGAGCGGGTCAACTATCCAGTTATACCCGTTGGGCTTGGGCTCGCCAGTTCCCTCTTCGGCAATAAATCCAGCATCGGG
>JAQVYY010000037.1 GCA_028708425.1 Bacteroidales bacterium | reverse complement strand
GAAAAAATACCCTAAACCAGAGAAAAGAATTATTTTCACAATCCCGTCCTTAAAAATCAACTAATTTTTTGAGCCAAGCGAGAAGAAAAGAAACAGTGGAATTATGAATCGCTCAATTTAGGTTATACATTAATTTTGGGTTTTCTACTTTATTCTATTTTTCTTCAAGAACATCATCAGAGTTAAATTTGAATCCTAACCGTTTCCCGGTTTGCATCTTTGAACTGTCAATCTTAGTATTCATCTGTGCTACGGTTGCAATC
The DNA here is from genome assembly GCA_028708425.1 of Bacteroidales bacterium. GTDB lineage: Bacteria > Bacteroidota > Bacteroidia > Bacteroidales > Tenuifilaceae > Perlabentimonas. Next base: position 35,621 of record JAQVYY010000037.1, on the reverse strand, counting down.
TTAATTATGTCGTATGGGGGAACTAATAGGTCAAATTCAAGTGTGTAAAGTATAGATGTTTCAATAATCTGTTTAACATCCTCTTTATTGATGGTGGCTTGTCCAAAGTTGTTGTAGAGGAATCCCATTTGCCTTTTGCCCTCAACAAAATAGTGATTCTCTCTATTTACAAATAGGCGTCCAATTAGGTAGCCTAGGTCGTCAATGCGATTGTACTTAAACGAGTCGGTTAAAAAGTTATAAACATTAATTGTGCCGCAGTAGGCGTTAAGGCTATTTTCTTTAACGTATGGCAATTTCCAAGCGTTATGGTCGCGATCAAATTTAAAAACGTTGGTATGCATACTAAAAACAAGAATATCGCCAGCAATTCTAAGTTCAGCCTCAAACTTACCCCTGTCGCGGTACTCAAGCCTCAACTTTTTGTTTGAACTTTTAATACCGGCGTTAAGCTCAATTGCGAGTTCGTGCAGCACGCTTTTTATTATGTTGAAGGTTTCGAGAGTGTTTTCGTATACTTTCTGCTTCATCCCCGATTTTTCGATTAGGGTATCTACAATTAAAGATTGTGCACTTTTGGGTTCTTTTGTTTTATGGACCATAGTATTTTGTGTTGATTTTAGAGTACTAGTAAGCTCGAGCAAATACAACTCTCTGTTTAGAGGGTTTACCGCTGTGGATGCATTTTCCTTCTTCGTTATTATCAAGAGGAATGCATCTTATGGTTGCTTGGGTTTCCTCTTTAATTTTTTCTTCTGTTTCGGGTGTTCCATCCCAGTGGGCTAGAACAAATCCCGCCTTTTCGTTTAGTATGTTTTTAAACTCGTCGTATGTATCGGCTTTATGCGTGTTGTCTTCTCTAAACTTAAGCGCTTTCGCAAAAATAGCCTCTTGCATCTCATCAAGTAGATTTACAACATAATCCACAACTTTGTTTTGGTCTACAAACTCTTTTGTAAGGGTATCCCTTCGGGCAATCTCTGCTGTACCTTTTTCCAAATCTTTAGGACCAATGGCAATGCGAACAGGGTAACCCTTAAGTTCGTACTCTGCAAATTTAAACCCAGGTTTAACGGTATCCCTGTTGTCAAAATGGGTTGATATGCCTTTTTCTTCGAGTTTAGATTTTAGTTCGTTTACCTTTTCTGATATTTTGGCTAGCTCCTCGTCGCTTTTGTAAATTGGTACAAAAACAACTTGAGTTGGAGCTAATTTAGGAGGAAGTACCAGCCCTTTATCGTCTGAGTGTGCCATTATTAATGCCCCCATTAATCGTGTTGAAACTCCCCATGAGGTTGCCCAAACATGTTCGAGTTTACCCTCTTTCGATTGGAATTTAACATCGAATGCTTTGGCAAAATTCTGACCCAAAAAGTGTGAGGTGCCAGCCTGTAGCGCTTTCCCATCTTGCATTAAAGCTTCAATACAGTACGTTTCAATTGCACCGGCAAATCGCTCGTTCTCCGATTTTGTACCTATTAAAACAGGTATCCCCATCCATTTTTCGGCAAAAGTAGCGTATACGTTAACCATTTTTATGGTTTCCTCAATGGCTTCCTCTTTGGTTGCATGGGCTGTGTGCCCCTCTTGCCATAAGAATTCGGCTGTGCGTAAGAACAACCGGGTTCGCATTTCCCAGCGCACTACGTTAGCCCATTGGTTTATTAGTATCGGAAGGTCACGGTACGATTGTATCCAATCCTTGTATGTATTCCATATAATTGTTTCGGATGTTGGGCGTACAATCAGCTCTTCCTCAAGCTTCGCATCCTCGTCAACTATAATACCATTACCCGAGGGGTCGTTTTTTAACCTGTAATGAGTAACTACGGCACACTCTTTGGCGAAACCCTTTACGTGGCTAGCCTCCTTGCTGAAAAAAGATTTGGGTATAAACAGTGGGAAGTAAGCATTTTGATGTCCTGTTGCCTTAAACATATCGTCGAGTTGCCGCTGAATTTTTTCCCAAATAGCAAAGCCGTAAGGCTTTATAACCATGCAGCCGCGTACAGCGGAATGGTCGGCCAATCCGGCCTTTAGAACGATATCGTTATACCACTGAGAATAATTCTGCTCTCTACTTGTAATTCCTTTTGCCATTAATGCGTTTTGGTATGAAGTTTGTTGGTTTTGTGTGTGAATAATGTTACAAAGAAAAGAAATAAAACTATATTATTTAAATAAAATGGAGGTTGTTATGAAAACTACAATTAAACTACTCACATTCACTCTAGCTCTTGCATTACTTGCATCGTGCTCGTCAAGTTTGCATGTTAGTAGTTCCAATCCTATTAGTGGTGATGGTATTTACTACTATGCCGATGGTTCATCTGCAGAAGTGGTTACATCAGGACCAAATACTGATAAGATTCCAGATATGGAAGTTTTAGAAATGAAGTACAAAGAGTTTTTGGCTAACGATTCAAGCAAAACCTCAGATACTGTGCTCTTTAAAACATCCCACGAAAACCCTTACGATAGGCTTTTGGTCGATTCATACCAAGAGGCATACGAGCGCAGAATTGCTGCCAGAAGCAATCCATACTACGGTATGAACAATTGGTTTGTGAGGTATTCTACAGACTATTGGTACGCTAGTGCTTTCGATTCTGGTTTTTATAATGTTTTTGCAGTTGGTGATGAGGTTTGGGTTGAGCCCACTTGGATAACCAATATGTTTGGATGGCCATACTACAGAAACCCTTGGCTAAACCGATATAATGATCCTGATTTTATATGTTTTGATTTGTATTTGTATTTTGGTCTTCCATATAACAATTCCTTTGGTTACTATCGGGGACCTGCTCTTTACTCTAGATATTTGGATGGCTATGAGTATGGTCGTAGACCTGGTTTTGGAACAGTTAGCACAGAAACTGCTAGTGCAAGTATTGGTCAGGTAAAACATAATTTATCTACCAGACAGGTAACTTTGGGGGGCGGACAGATAAGTGCTGATAATACGCTATCAACTAGAAGATTTGATGAAGTAACTTCTCAGGTTAATAAAACTTCAATTAGTAATCGAAGAGGAATTCAAGATCCCGAGAAAAAAGAATCGGTATCTAGAACCTCTAGAGTTGTTGTAGAACCTACTCGAGATAAAGATAATAGTATTGTAAGCCCCAATAGAGTAAATGTATCTCACTCCATAACAGATTCAAAAGATGTTACTAGGTCAACACGTACTAGAGTCGATAGGTCATATACTACCAACTATACAAGGCCAAATTCAGGAAATAAGAATGAATTCAATGCATCGAAATATACCACTCCTACTAGGAGTAATTCAAAAAGGGGTATTGGAACTTCAAATATTAATGATAGCAGAACCTACAGTCGCCCAGGTAGAACTAAATTACCTTCGGTTACTTCACCTGTAAGTACTAGCAGTAGAGGTAGCTCAATTTCAAACACAAGTTCTTCGTCAAGTTCAACTACACGTAGTACAACACGCTCTAGCAGTGGTTCAAGTGTGTCGTCTGGTACAAGAAGTTCATCCTCGGGGGCAAGGTCATCAAGCAGTTCAACGTCATCATCAAGTAGTAGGGGGAAAAGATAGGTGAAACTATTTTTAGGAATGTCCAATAGTTTTACTATATTTTGGTGTCATGATATAATATATTTTCATACAACTTCCCCGAATTTTTTAAGTAAAAACTTGGATTTAAACTAATAGCCAATATGAGAAAAACATTCTTAATTTTAATATGCCTACTGCCGATTAGCATTTTTGCTCAGGGGCCAAGCGATGTACTTCGTTTATCGAGTTACTATAGTTACGGATCGGCACGTATGGTTAGCATGGGGGGCGCATTTGGAGCCTTAGGCTCAGAGTTCTCCTCGTTAAGCTATAATCCTGCTGGTTTGGGTGTTTTCCGTTCGTCGGAATTTTCATTTACTCCCAGCCTTAAAATACGTAACGATAGGGCCGAGTATTTAAACAGCTCTTATACCGATTCACGTACCCGAGTTTTAGTTGACAACTTTGGCTTGGTGGGCTCGTTTAGTCGGCTCGAAAGTGAAGAGGAAAAGGGTTTGGTTAGGCTAAACTTTGGGATTGGGTACAATAGGCTTAACGATTTTTATAGCGAAACCACGGCTCTAGGCGAAAACTCAATCAACTCGATAATGGATCTTTTTGCATCGAGCGCTCAAGGGTATACTCCCTTAGAACTTGATAGTTTTACAGGTGCAAATAGGGATGCGTGGACATCGGTTATGGCGTGGTATACATATTTAATCAATCCCAATGAGGATCTTTTGGTACCAGGAGGCGATACGTTACATTATGTTGCTGCGCTAAATCAAGGTGATGGTGTTTACCAGGATCAGTCCATTTCTTCGAGGGGTGGAGTGGGAGAGTACACCTTTTCGCTAGGAGCCAATATTGCGAACAGCTTGTATTTAGGCGCAACTATAGGTGTGCAGAATGTTTACTACGAGAGTAATGTGTATTATGCTGAGTCGGCTTTTGAAAGTAACCAGCCTCTTGCCAATGGCGACCTATTTCGGTCGTTAAACTATAACCAAAGCTTATTGCTTACCGGAAATGGTTATAACCTTAAGGTAGGCGCTATCTACAGACCATTACCCTCGGTTAGATTGGGTTTTGCAGTGCATACACCAACATTCTACGATATTTCTGAGGAGTACTTTGAAACCATGGGATCTGTTTTTAATGTTAGAAATGTATCGGACGAAACGCCTGCAAATTTATACGATTATAAAATAGAATCTCCGTATAAACTAATTGGTTCGGTTGCATATACCTTTGGTACAAAGGCTCTGATAAGCGTTGATTATGAGTTTATTGACTATGCAAAAATGCGATTTGGAAAGGGAGGTGATGGGTATAAGTTTATAGACGAAAACCAGGATATTAAAAGCAATTACACAAGCACGTTTAACCTCAAAACGGGTGCTGAGTACTGGATTGGCAGCTTAGCCCTTAGGGCTGGTTATGCATACTACGGAAGCCCTTATATCGATGGAAATGAATATGCTGCTTCGCATACCGATATTTTTTCTGGAGGTTTTGGCCTTGCAATTAATAGCGTAAACCTCGATTGGGCATACCAACGTATTCAGTTTAATGATAAGTATAGGCCTTACTTAATAGCTTCTATGGTTAATAGGGACGTTGCACAGGATAGGTTTGTTTTTACTGTTCGTTATAAGTTCTAGTTTTCAAAGTTACAATATAGTTTTAACCCCAATTATTCGAAAGAATAATTGGGGTTTCTGGCAGCGACTAAGTTTCACAACCAATTTTGTTACCCAAAATTGGGCTCAACTAAGTCGGGGTAACCCGCATTTATATTCATCATTAATAAATTTGATGAATAATGCGGGTTACATTACCAAACAAATTAAAATCAGCTACTGTTTTTATGAAAAACTGGGTTACCTTTGCGTTAGACCCATTTTTTTATGCGAAAAAAATTAATCGTCTGGTTAAGCATTCTCGTTGCGCTGCTTGTGCTACTTCATTTTTTAAAGACACCCATATTTAGATATGTTTTAAATCAAAATATCCCAAGCGTAGAGCGAAGATACGATTTACGCATCGAGTACTCTGGGGCAAGGATTGGCAAATTATCAAATATAGTTTTCGACAGCCTTCATATTGTGCACCCTAATTCGAAAACCTCGGTTGCATTTAAAAAAGTAAATACCCAGTTACCCATCCACATTCTGCTAAAACTTAAATCAAAACTAAAAAACAATACAATACGGAGAGAGCATACCTGTGCAGATACCACATTCTACTCAAACAGAATACTATTTCATTTAAACCGTCTAAACTCAATGCTCATTAACCTATCGGAGCCGCTTTACAGCCTGTACACACACTGCAGCTTTTCTTGCAGCAAGCTTGGTTTACAGTACGGTAAAAATGAAAAAACTAGCGTTTCGGGAAGTAATTTTGAATGTAATCGTGGGAATTTCAGCTTGCTCTTTCTCGTTTCTACCGATAGTGGTAACCAGCAATTTTTTACCGAAAGCAAGGTAAACCGAAGCAGCCATAGCGTTACTATTAATACTACTTTTGAGGATGGTTATACTTTTCCGCTTATTCAGTCGGAGCTGGGTACTCCTGCTGGGATGGACTCTTTAAGTATTAGTTTAGAAGATGTTTCGCCCGAAAACAAAGGTATACGCCTTGGATTAAAATCGAATCTGTACGGTTTACGAGCTCAGCACAATAGGCTTGCCGACAGCAAAGTTTTTATTGATTCGGTTGGACTTTACCTCTCCAGTAACCATTCGGAACAGATTATTACTATCGATAAACCCTCATACGCTTCATTTAACCAAATTTCTATCCCATTCAGCTTAACATCAACATTACATAGCGGGCCAGAAATATCACTTACCGTTTCGGATCATATTTTTGAGGACAACAACATTTTTGAATCAATACCCAAAGGATTATTTAAGCGTATCGAAAATATTAAGGTAGATGGCAACGTGAGCCTTACAGCAAGTATTGATGTGGATTTTTGTAAAACCGATAGCCTAAAAATATTTGCAAAGCTATCACCCCAAGGCTTTACGATTAAACAATATGGAAATACCGATTTCAGAGAGCTAAACAGGGGATTTACCCACAGGATACACGTAAATGACACCACAACCAAAGCAATTGTTTTAGATACCGTAAACCCAAGCTTTTGCCCATTAAACCAAATATCGCACCATGTAATAAACTCAGCTATTGTAACCGAAGATGGTGGTTTTTTCCGTCATAAAGGATTCGATGCCGAGGCTTTTAGCTACGCAATTTCTCGTAATATAAAGGATAAAAAATTAGCCCGTGGCGGAAGTACCATAACCATGCAGCTAGTAAAAAACCTATATCTAGATAAAAAGAAAACCATTGCCCGAAAAGCCGAAGAGGCAGTAATTGTATGGCTAATAGAATCGCAGCATCTGGTTAGTAAAGAGCGTATGCTCGAAATCTATCTAAATATTATCGATTGGGGACCCAATATTAATGGTATTACCGAAGCTGCACAGTTTTACTTTCAAAAAAAACCAATAGATATTGAGCTAAATGAGGCGATTTTCCTTGCAAGTGTTATTCCTAGACCGTCGCACTTTACGAACTATTTCGATAGTAACCTTGAACTAAAAAAACACATGCCCGAATACTTTAAAAATGTATCGAGCACCATGCTGCTACGTAAAATGATTTCTGAAGAAGAGTTTGCTGAGCTTGACACCACGGTACAGTTAAAAGGTAAAGCAAGAGAAATTCTCGAATTCAATAAAACGCCAAAACAGGGCACTTTCTGATACTATTTACTCCTTTGTTAGCTTCTCTATGGCCTTTTCGAGCTGAAGCGATTTTAGCCTCAGGTAATGATTTAACGCTTTGTTAATAAGTTCATCGGTAGTTTCGCCCTCATACGGGGCTAGTATCCTAATCTTTCTCATCACCAAGGGGTCAATATTCACCTCAGGTTTGGTAGCTTCTTGCTTTTTGGTCGGTTGCCTTGAAGCCGATACGTCCGCTTTTTCGTCCTTAATATAACGGGTACTCGACAGCAATGCCTTTTGTATATCGCTTATTGTTTGTTTGCCCTTAGCCATAAATTTTCAGTATTTCTTTTGCCAAATCATTATAGTCGTGCGCTCCACGGCTTTTAGGAGCATATTCGTAAACGGTCTGCTTAAATGCACCCGACTCCATTAACGATATGTCTTGCCTTATATAGGTATTAAAAAGTTTTCCCGCAAAATTCTGATTTTCTGACAAGCTGTGAATAACGGCTTGGCTGAACTTTGTTCTGGGATCAAGTTTTACGAAAAGTATTCCTGCTAAAGCTAAATCAGGATTCATTCGCTTTTTAACCTTATCGGAAATTAGCATAATCCTATCAAGCCCAATAAAAGCAAAATTTTCGGCCTGCATAGGAACAATAAAGTGTTTTGCTGCTACCAGCGAGTTGGTTGATAGTGTTCCTAAGCTAGGCGGACAATCAATAATAATATAATCGTAATTATGCGCAACCCGTTCGAGCTGCTCGCGAAGCATGTACTCCCTCCCTGGCTCATTGCTGAGCTGGAACTCGTAATCGATTAGCTTTTCACTTGCAGGGATTAGGGATAGCTTCCCGTTCCTTTTCACCACATCCAAAAAATCGGCTTTCCCTATTAGTAATTCCCCAATTCCTACACCATTAGAATCAACTCCAAAAGCCGAGGTTAAATTGCATTGGCTATCGAGGTCAACTAACAGTACCCGTTTTCTTTTACGCGATAATGCGGCACCAAGATTTAAAACCGTAGTAGTTTTACCTGTTCCTCCCTTGTTGTTTATTATGCTAATAATATTTGCCATTGGAATATTTTGTAATAAAAGTAATCAATTTGATTCAATTATATATATTTTTTTTGATGGAACCATACAATTTACTTTAAAACATGGTGCAACTGGTGGTTTTTAACTCTTTTAACATAAAAATTGCAAAATTTAGGCTCGTTTTGCCAACTTTATCATTATTTTTGGGTTTATGGAATATAGTAACAAGCTGTAACTTCTAAACCATGAAAACTTTCGTTAAACATTGCATTCTAATATCAATGCTGCTAATGGGCTCTATAGCTCAAGCCCAGCTTGCGAGAAATTTGCACAAACTATACAACCCAGCCTATTTCAACAGGGTTGAGTCATCATCGGACACAACAACCTTTGACCCTTGGAAGATTAGTGGCACTCGAAAACCTTGCTACTCAGTTGAAGTAGGATCCAGCTACTCAAATTTTGGCGGGGGATTATCGTCAACCTTTATAAGTCCAACGGTATCGTTTATGGCCACCAACAAGCTGCAAATTACCGCTGGCGGAAAGTTTTCGTACGCTAATATGGGTGGAATACCTCTGATTAAAAGCGTTGGTGGTCAGCTTTTTGAGCAACAAACCTCTGGAAATCCAACCGAGGCATTTGCTTATGCGCACTACCAGCTAAACGAAAAATTGAGCTTCTACGGAATGGGATCCTTTGGCAAGAATCAGCTGTATATCTCGCCCTATAAAATGGGTGTTGGCACTACAGATTACAGCCAATTTTCATTGGGAATGGACTATAAAGTTTCGGAAAAGGTAAGCATTGGAGCATCATTTGGAGTAATAAATGGCCCAGCTTTCGGTTGGGGCTACTCACCATTTAATCAGTATGGTTACCAGCGGCATAACCCATTCTTCCCCTAGCAAGCTTACTGCTCTTCAATTCTTTTAAAGGTTATGTGCTTGTTATAATACAAGCCCGATAGGTACTTCACTACCCTTTCGGGAGCCTGCTCTAGCTTATTGTCTAACCCTTGTTGTAGTTTGGTGCATACCTCTTGGGTAGTTAGCTTGCCATCGATAAGCAGCCATAATTTCGATCCAATCTCATCGAGTTCAATGGTGATATTCGGCGAACGATTAAGGCGTTTCATTATGCGAAGCATAAACCGACTCCTGGTACGGGGTACGAGAATAGTTACCAACCCCGAATCGGTAACCTCAAATGCCTGCAATTTTTCTGGCACAAGTTCTAGTGCATTAGCACTCTTTAGCGATTTATCTTTTTTTATTTTGCTCATCTTTAAACTTTTTATTGAAAAAAGGGGTGCCATAAGACACCCCCTCTATTCTATATTAGAATTTCAACTGTACGCTATGGGCTATAACCCCACAGTGTGACTGTTTATTCTGAAACACGCTCGAGCCATTTAAGCATAAATAGCATTGTAAACATTGAAATTACGCATGCAACTACAAAAATCATCCATGTTGCCCATAGAGGAATACTATTATAGAATATTACCCCAATAAACAGGAGCTGGTTTCCTAATGCTGTGGCTGTTAACCAACCACCCTGCATAATTCCTTGATATTTTGGAGGAGCAACCTTAGAAACAAATGCTATTCCAAGTGGAGAAATAAACAGCTCGGCAACGGTTAATATTAGATAGGTTCCAATCAACAACCATGGGGTAACCCTTGCAGCATCGGCTAAACCACCCATTGCAATTCTCTCTTCGGTTGTAGGAAGGCCAATAGAACTTAATGCCATTACTGCAAATGCGGTTGCTGCAATTCCCATACCAATTGCAATTTTCTTAGGTGTGGAAATTTCCCATCCTTTTGACTTAAACCAGCCAAATAAACCGATAATTACCGGAGTTAAAAATACCACGAAAATAGGGTTAAATGCTTGGAATACTTCGGCTCCTTGAAGTGTAGTGAAACCTAAGTCGATATTCAGCATTCTTGTGTAATCATTTGCAAATAGAGTTAGGGTCTGTCCGTTTTGGTGGAATGAGAACCAGAAGAAAATAACTACTGCAAATACTGCAAAAAGAGCATATATTCTTTGTTTAACCTCTTTAGCATCCATTTCAACTTCAACAACAGAATTAGTGTCTGATTTTACAACTTTTTTAAGTGCAGGGTTTGGAAGATTTTTCTTATTCAGAGCAAAAATAGCTAAGGATATCAACATTGCAATAATTGCAATTCCGAATGAATAATGGTATCCTTCCATAAAAACATTTAGGTACTCGTTAGCAAAAGTACCCAAGTCAGTAACTGCACTACCATCTAAAGTAACTTGATTAGCAAGTTCGACAAACCTAACTTTTGCTTCAGGAGTTAAAGTGCCACTTACAAATTGGTTACAAAGTCCTGGAAGGTCTGCATTAAATCCAAATCCATTGGTTTGAACCCACCAGTTTCTTAGTCCTACTGCCAAAAATGGGGCAAACATTGCGCCAACATTAATAAACATATAGAATATCTGGAATCCAACCTCTCGTTTGTCTTCATACTCCGGGTTGTCGTATAGCTGACCAACAACTGCCTGCAAGTTACCTTTAAATAAACCATTCCCAAAAGCAATTGAGAACAAGCCGAAGAGAGTTAATGCTAGAATTAATGGCATGTTTTCAACAGGTGTTTTTGTTGGAATTGCAAGCAAGAAATACCCTACTGTCATCAATACTAAACCGGCAAGAATAGTGTTTTTATACCTTTTTGTTTTATCGGCGATTAATCCACCAACCAAAGCTAAAACATAGATTAAAGCATAAAAAACCGAATAAATAACTGCACCGGTTGAACCTGTAAATCCAAACTTATTATTTAGAAACAATAAGAGAATCGCCATCATAATGTAGAAACCAAATCGTTCCCCCATATTGGCCAAAGCTGCTGGAATTAATCCTTTGGGTTGTCCTTTAAACATAATTGTTTGTTATTAGTTAATATATTAAAAATTTAGTTTTTTATTATAGAACCGCAAATATAGAAAAACTTTTCGCTTTAAAACATAAACTACATCACTTTAGAAAAGATATGTTCGACTTTTCTGTGGATATGGTTCTATAAAAAAATGCTAGGTTGAATTGCCTAGCATTTATACCCAATATTATTTAGCTCGCATTATTCATCAAATTTGTTAAAGATGAATGCAAATGTGGGGTTAGCATCACACCCTAACCATAAACCTCCCTTTTGGAAGCTTTTAGAGTGTTTTTTAAAAGGGAAACAATTGTGAGTGGCCCAACACCACCAGGAACAGGAGTAATGTAGCTACATTTGGGAGCCACCTCATCGAACTTAACATCGCCTAAAAGTTTCCAACCCGATTTTGTTTTATCGGATTTTACCCGTGTAATACCCACATCAATAACAACTGCACCCTCTTTAACCATATCAGCTGTTACAAATTCAGCCTGGCCAATAGCTACGATTAGAATGTCGGCAGTACGAGTTATAGAAGGGATATCTTTAGTTCTGCTATGACAAATGGTTACAGTACAGTTGCCTGGGGTTGCTTTTTGTAATAGCAAATTGGCTACTGGCTTTCCTACAATATTACTTCGCCCCAAAACAACGCAGTGCTTCCCACTAGTTTCAATTTTATACCTACTCAATAGTTCAATAATGCCATCGGGGGTTGCCGGAACATACGAGGGAAATCCAACAACCATTCTTCCCACATTAGCGGGATGAAAACCATCAACATCTTTTTTGGGATCGATTGCCTCAATAACTTTTTGCTCTGATATATGTTTTGGCAGTGGCATTTGAACAATAAAACCATCAACATCCGAATCTTGATTTAGCCTTTTAACCTCAGCGAGGAGTTTTTCCTCAGTAATTGTATCCTCAAATCGTAAAATAGTGCACTTAAAACCAACCTGTTCGCAAGCCTTATCCTTATGCCCAACATATGTTTCGCTACCACCATCGTGCCCCACTAAAAAAACAGCCAAATGGGGTACCTTTCCACCATTCGATTTAATTAACTCTACCTCTTGCTTAATTTCATTTCTTACCTTGTCGGCAATTTTTTTTCCATCAAGTAATTCCATAGCTATGCTGTTTTAATATTAGTACTTTATTTCAGATTTGATGTATATCTACCTACGAGGCATATTGGCCATCATTCGGCTTAGCTTTTTATCTCCACCACTCGACACCATTTTCATCATTTTTCGCATCTCATCGAACTGCTTAATCAGCTTGTTTACCTCTTGTATAGAGGTGCCACTTCCCTGAGCTATTCGCTTACGGCGCGAACCATTAAGTACGGCTGGATTCTCACGCTCATGAGGCGTCATTGAATAAATTATCGCCTCAACACCTTTAAACGCATCGTCATCAATATCAATATCCTTCATCATCTTTCCCATGCCGGGTATCATGCCAGCCAAATCCTTTAGGTTACCCATTTTTTTAACCTGAGCAATTTGTGAAAGAAAATCGTTAAACGTAAACTGATTCTTGGCAATCTTTTTCTGGAGTTTTCGCGCTTCATCAACATCATACTGCTCCTGTGCACGTTCAACTAGCGAAACCACATCACCCATACCCAAAATTCGGTCGGCCATCCGGTCGGGATGGAACACATCAAGTGCCTCCATCTTTTCACCAGTACTCACAAATTTAATGGGTTTTTCAACCACCGAACGAATGGATAACGCTGCCCCTCCTCGGGTGTCACCATCGAGTTTGGTAAGCACCACCCCATTAAAGTTAAGCTTATCGTTAAACTCTTTAGCCGTATTAACCGCATCCTGCCCTGTCATCGAGTCAACCACAAAAAGAATCTCGTTAGGGTTGGCAGCCTTCTTAATTGCGGCCACCTCCTTCATCATCTCCTCATCCACAGCTAAACGACCAGCGGTATCAATAATCACCACATCATGCTTATTCTGTTTGGCATATTTGATGGCATCCTTTGTAATAGATACAGGATCTTTGCTCCCTTCAACAGAAAAAACGGGCACCTTAATTTGCTCGCCCAATACCTTAAGCTGTTCAATAGCCGCAGGCCTATAAACGTCGCCAGCAACCAGTAGCGGGCTTTTACTTCTTTTTGATTTGAGAAGATTTGCCAGCTTACCTGAAAAGGTTGTTTTACCAGACCCCTGAAGTCCCGCAATAAGAATAACCGAGGGATTACTACTTAAATCAATACCCTCAGCCTTCTCGCCCATGAGCATAGCAAGCTCATCGCGTACAACCTTAACAATCAGCTGACTAGGTTTAAGCGAATTGAGCACATCCATACCCAAAGCCTTGCGTTTTACCTCATCGGCAAACTGCTTGGCAATTTTGTAGTTTACGTCGGCATCGAGTAACGCTTTTCTAACATCTTTAAGTGTTTCGGCAACGTTAATCTCGCTAATTTTGCCTTCGCCCTTTATTAGTTTAAACGACCTCTCGAGCCGTTCCGTTAAGTTTTCAAACATAGAGATAATAAATTTTGTACTTTAACCTAAAAAAGAATTCTGCAAAGGTAAGCAAAAAACATTGTTTTTCACACTAGTAGCTTCAAGTGAACAATTAACACCCTTGCTGCGAATTATTAAGATAATTGCACTAAACATGCATGATTTCGAATAATGATTAACCCCAATTAGTAATTCGAATAATTGCTATCTCCGACAGCGATTAAGTCTCACAACCAATTGTATCAACCTTTTTTAGGCCTTAATTATGGAAATAGAACGCTCTAGAAAAATAATGTTCGGCTTATGTTATAAAAACGGTTGTTATAATTGTTTGCTTTTTAGCTTTTGCGCCACCACATTGTAATCTAAGTAGTATAGTAGCCTAATTGATATGCTGTTTCCCTTTGCAGTACCCAGCAAACCTTCTACATTATCGAGATATCTGCTCCTAACAAACTTATCAGAACTTTCTATCGAATTTTTCCACACGATAGAGAGTACGCTCCCAGGTGCAAAGTTCCACTGATAGGTTAAATCAATATTAAAAAGATTGGCGTTGATATTACCATCAAAATCTGCGTTTTCCATTTTAGCCGACAGCGTTCCGTCATTATTTAACGAATGATAGCTTGAGTAATCGAGCCAACGCCAGTAATGCCTAACCCTAGCGCTTAAAAACGAGGTGGCATTAAACGTGTATGTAGCATCAATTGTATTTGTTAATGTTGACACATCGCGAAGCCCCATGTATACAGTGGAGTTATCGTTAGTTTTTGCTACAAAACCAATATCGTTCCGATTAAAATCTTGCTGTACTTGGTACACCATAAAAAAACTGTTGCTAAAACGAATACGCGGCGAAACTCGAATAGAAAGATTATCCATATCCATTGACTGTGCACGCCAGTAGCTTACCCGAGTATCAAGAGCCAACGTTTTACGGTAATCCGATGATGTTGAAATTCTACCAGAAAAGCGGCGGGGCCTAACAACCATAAACCCATCAACCCGAGGTTCATCATAATCGTGAGTTTCGTGTGGATCCATCCAAAACTCACCGCTTACCATATGATATGATTTGGCGAAAGTTGTATTAAAGCTTATGTAGAAATGTGATGAAGTATACGCTCTAGGAGTATACAACATTCTATACGAACCTCCAATCCAGCTGCTCCAATTTAACAGCTTCCAAAATGGCTTATACACCTTGTAGCCTAAGCTTCCACCATTGCTAAACTCATTGGCCTTTTGTAAAAAGCCCATGTCGTTGGGGTTATAATTTTCGGTTTCGGTATTTGTCCATGTTTGAAAAAGAAAATTACCTGAGGTTTTATCGAAGCCAATATTATACTTATAGCCAACATCCGTTTTATCATCAATTATCTGACTAATCATTCCCTTACCATAAAGCGCATACATATTTTGCTTATCGCGAAAAACAAAATCGGTTGCGCTAACATTAGCCATGTAATCACTTGCAGGGGTATACAGGTTTGTGTTTACTAAACTTACATACGAATTATTTTTAAGGGTTTGGTCGAGCACCAGCATGTTATAGTTGGTAAACCCTTGGGTTAAAGCCGTGCGTTCTCTCTTAGCAATGGTGTCTAAAATCACTGCATAAGTATTTGATGTTATAGCATTTAGCACACCCACCCCCAAGCCTTTTGATGTTCGCCCCGATATTTTGGTGGCGTTAATCATGGCCGTTTCGTAGGGGTTTTGAGTAATCTTCTCGTTTTCCTTTAGCTGTTTAGAAACACTACCATACCCTTTTGGTGTAGACCCTATTCTGCGCGAGTAAAAAATTCCTCCCTTATCAAACAAGTCCATCCCCTCGTTAAAAAACGGGCGCTGCTCGCCGTACTGCACCTCGTATGGCGAAATATTTAAAACCTTATCGTCCGATTTTACTTGACCAAAATCTGGAATAAGCGTCATATCGAGGGTGAAACTCTCGGTAATACCTAACTGAAGATCTAGTCCGCCATTGAACCGCGAAGAGACCATCTCGTTATCTGGATGCTTATCGACATAACCCGAAATGTAGGGGCTAAACGAGAGCCTAACTGGCGTGTCGATGTTATAAATACCCGACAGCTCACCCGACTGGTTAACGATACCCGATATTGAGTTATCAATAGGGTTCCATGAGTTCCACTCGTTGTATCGCTTAATTAGCCTCCTGAAATTCACACCCCAGCTTTCTTGAACCTTACTTGAAAATCTTAGTGCCGAATAAGGGATGCGCATTTCCACAAACCATCCTTCACTTGTAATCGAAACCCTACTCTCCCAAACCCCATCCCAGCTTCTATCGGAGCGATTACCCGTACGGCGAATATCGGTTTGCACTCCCGATGCCGACACGATAAACTCTAAGTAGTTTATACCATCGTTATACGGACTGATTAGTACGCTAAACACGTCGGATTTCAAATTATCGGAATTGTCCCGCTTACCTAATTCTCTGTATATATTCTCGGGCTCCTCATCGTACAACGATGCCCCAATATATATCGAAGCATCATCGTAAAGCACCCTAACCTCAGTATTTTCTGAGGGATATGACCCATTAAAAGGTTCATACTGAAAAAAATCTTTGGCAACCTGCGCTTTGCTCCATGCATCTTCGTCCAGAACCCCATCAATGGTAATCCGCTCCGAAATCCGATGAGCGCCTATGGTACGCTTATTATCAGGAATACCCTTCAGCGGTTTAGTTTCACCAGAATATATACACAGTATGTATACTGCGCCTACCAATAGTATTCGCTTAATCATTCGGTTAAATATGTTGTTTCTCAAAGGGGTTTGTCAGCACTTATTTGAGCTATAAAAATACTAAAGGTTTAATATAAGTTACCTATTTTTTTAGCACCGTTAGTAATCAATAAAAAAGGTGTCTCCCATGGTATGGAGACACCTTTTTGTAGCTATTATGCTGGTTATACTGGCTTACCCATTTTTAATCCAGCTAATTATTTCGGGCGAGTCGGGTTTTTCACGCGGTGCTATGGATTTTACGAGTCTCCCGTTCTCATCAACTAAAAACTTTTGAAAATTCCACGAAACATTACCATCGAACACACCATTCTCGGACTTGGTTGTAAGCCACTTATACAACGGGTGAATTGACTTACCTTTTACCGATATTTTAGCCATCATGGGAAAGGTAACCCCATAGTTTTGTGTGCAAAACTCTTCAATCTCACTATTGGTGCCGGGCTCCTGATTTAAGAAATTGTTTGCAGGAAACCCTATGATTACGAACCCCATATTTTTGTATTGCCTGTAAAGTTTTTCTAAAATTTCGTACTGTGGAGTAAACCCACATTTCGATGCGGTGTTTACCACCATAACCTTTTTACCCTTAAGTTCACTCAGCTCAAAAGTTTCGCCCGTTAGCGTTTCAACAGTAAAATCGTAGAATGATTTCTCTTGACTCCCAGCTGTATAAACAATGGCTAAGGCAGAAATTAGTGTCATTAATATTTTTTTCATTGTTAAATTAGGTTTAGTGTTATCTTAAAACAACATTTTAAACTTATTGTTTTAAAACAACTCTAATTATTTAGACAAATACCCCCCTTTTTAATATCTTGCTGAAAATTAGCTTAAAATCCATTTTGCTATGCCATAAAACTTACCATACGCTACTAAATACATTTTAAACCCTACTATTTTATGAAAACTAACAAAACAACATTAACTGTAGTGGTTATGCTAATGATACTTTCCATAGCGCTTAACCTATATCAGCACTACAATAGTAAAAGCCTTACTAGCAAACTAAAAGGGGCAGAAAAGCTCTTCGCATTGAATTTCACCAATTCCGAGCGAGATTTATTAAAAGATGATGTAACGGAAGCAATTGAATGCTACGAATTAATTCATGAGTTTGATATTCAGAATGATTTAGAATTCTCCCTTGTATTTGCCCCTGTACCACCTAGCTATTCGCCAAACTTCGAAAGCAATTCTTCCGATTTCGACCTACCTCAAAACGTGAGTTTACCCGAGAATAGGGAAGATTTATGCTTCTACACAATTGCCGAACTATCATACCTCGTAAAAAACAGGGTAATTACCTCTAAGGAACTCACTGAAATATACTTAAATAGGATTAAAGACCACGACCCTGAGCTACTTTCTGTAATTACCCTTCTTGAGGAGAGAGCGTTAAAACAAGCTCAGCAAATGGATGAAGAGATGGCAAGCGGTAAACACCGTGGTCCGCTACACGGCATACCCTACGGAGTAAAAGATTTGCTAGCACTAAAAGATTATCCGTTCACCTACGGATCACCTATTTATAAAGATCAAATTGCCACAACAACGGCATCGGTTATTGATAAACTCGATGAGGCAGGAGCCGTTCTGGTTGCAAAGCTATCGTTGGGCGAATTTGCATGGGGCGATGTGTGGTTTGGTGGCAAAACCAGAAATCCGTGGAATACCGAAAGGGGTTCGAGCGGATCGTCGGCTGGTTCGGCCTCTGCAACAGCAGGTGGACTGGTAACCTTTGCCCTTGGTTCAGAAACATGGGGATCCATTGTTTCCCCATCAACCGAGTGCGGGGTAACAGGGCTACGCCCTACCTTTGGTCGGGTAAGTCGCACGGGAGCAATGACCCTCTCATGGTCAATGGATAAAATTGGCCCCATCTGCAGAACTGCTCAGGATTGCGCCTTAGTAATAAATGCCATTTCGAGTATCGATAATATGGATAAGGTGTTGGTAGACGTTCCGTTAAACATCAACCTTAATGCAGATATTAGTACGTTAAGAGTAGGGATTACTGAGGACTACTTTAAACAAGATTATCCCTTTAAAACTAATGATAGCATTGCTCTACAAGCTTTCAAGGAACTAGGTATTGACTTTATCCCTGTAAAATTACCTGAGCACCTTCCCATGTCGGTCCTATCATCAATTCTCGATGTGGAAGCAGCGGCTGCATTTAGCCATATAACCCTGAATAACCTAGATGACCAAGTGGTTAGGCAAGGGAAAAACGCATGGCCAAATCATTTCAGAAAAGCTCGTTTCGTACCTGCTGTTGAGTATATTCAGGCCAACAGGATTAGAACTGTACTTATCGATGAGTTTTCAAAACTATTTGAGGAGGTTGATGTAATTATAACACCTAGTTTTGCTGGCAACCAATTACTAATGACAAACCTAACGGGTCACCCAGCAATCTCGATACCTACCGGATTTTCCGATAATGAATTACCAACTAGTATAACCCTAATTTCGAACTGGTACAGAGAAGACCAAATACTTTTACTAGCTAAAAAGTACCAAGACAAAACCCAATGGTTTAGAGAAAACCCAAAGGGTTTTAGCGAATAGTTTCATACTTTAGTAAAAGCTGGAATGCAACCCAAATTTAATAAAAAGTATTAGCCCCGACCATCAAGATCGGGGCTAACGCTTTTTAACCCGCATTATTCGTCAAATTTAATTTATTAATGATGAATATAAATGCGGGTTGCCCCGACATAGTTGAGCCTAATTTTGGGCAACAAAATTGTTTGTGAGACTTAGTCGGGGTCGGAAATAGCAATTATTCGAAATAATAATTGGGGTTAAACCAACAGGCTTGCAATTTGGTAAAAAGCGAACGAAATAATCCAAGCAAGGCCTGTGGTGTAAAAAATTGTGAATGCCGCCCATTTCCAGCTACCCGATTCCTTTTTAATGGCTGCAATTACCGCTGCGCATGGGAAATATATAAGTATAAAGAGTAGGAACGAGAATGCGCTGATGGGGGTGTACACCTTTTCGCCAATTTTGGGCCCTGATGTGTAAACCTCGTTTTTCAGGTTATGAATTAGTGTGTGACTTGTTTCATCGGCATCTTCGCCTGCCTGAACAAGCACGCCCAGCGTGCTAACCACAACCTCCTTAGCTGCTATGCCCGAAAGTAGACTAACACCCATTTTCCAATCGAAACCAAGGGGGCGGATAGCAGGCTCAATAAATTTACCTATACGTTCAAGGTACGAGTCGGTTTGTTTTTCCAAAGCCATTTGGTTGCCTGCATTCCGAATAGAAATCGAATTAGGCGTAAAAATGCTATCTGTTTCTGCTGCATCAAAATTACTGCGAGCCAAATGGTTTGCTTTGGCTGTTGTAAGCTGTTTGGCCTGGATTGTGTTTGCTGATATATCTCTACTATCCTTAGGGAAATAGCCTAAAGCCCATATTATAATAACGGCAACCAGAATTACACCCCCCATTTTTTTAAGGTACTGTGATGCCTTGAACCACATGTGCCTAAGAGATGATTTTAGTGTTGGAATTCGGTATGGAGGCAGCTCCATTACAAACGGAACATCATCGCCTTTAAACAACGTCTTTTTAAATAGCAAGGCCATTACAACGGCAATGGTAATGCCAATTAGATATATCAAAAAAAGAAGCGACCCGGCATTATTTGGGAAAAATGCACCTAGAAAAAGAATGTAAACGGGTAACCTGGCGCTACACGACATAAATGGGTTGATAAGCATGGTAACCATCCTGTTGTTTTTATTTTCGATGGTGCGCGTAGCCATTATGGCGGGTACGTTACAACCAAATCCCATAACAAGGGGTATAAACGATTTGCCATGCAGCCCAATTTTGTGCATCAATTTATCCATAATAAAAACGGCGCGAGCCATGTAGCCAGTATCTTCTAGTATCGAAAGGAAGAAGAAGAGTAGGAGTATGTTGGGCAAGAAAACTATAACGCTTCCAACCCCGCTAATAATTCCATCAATAAGCAGATCTTTAAATGCGCCGTTGGGCAACAACTCTTGCATAAAATTGCCGAGCAGCGATACCCCTTGGTCAATCCACTCCATTGGGTAGGCACCCAGCTTAAAGGTGGTGAAAAAGGTAAACCACATAAAAAGCAAAAAGATTGGAAACCCGAAGTATTTATGGGTAATAAAGTCGTCTATTTTTTGGCTATTTTGCTTTTTCTTTTTCGGATTCTCTATATATGTTTCTTTGAGGGCTCCAGCTATAAAACCGTATTTAGCATCAGTTATAAGGGTTTCAGAGTCTTCGTTGTAAATATCTTCAAGCTGCTTTAGTTGGGCATTAGTCGTATCAACTATTTTTTGGTATCCTTTCGTTTTACTTAAAATTCGGTGAGCTTGCTTGTCCTTTTCGAGTAGCTTTATGGCCAGATAGCGAGACGAGTAGTGTAGATTTACATTTTGGCTCTCGTTCTGCTTTATGGGGACTTGGATTGCCCTAATACTACGTTCTATATGCTCACCATAGTTAAGGTGAATGTGCCTTAGGGTTTTGTCCTTATCGGTATAAACATTTATTACCGTATCGAAAAGTTCCGATATACCTTTGCCTTTTGAGCTTACCGTTGGTACCATGGGGATACCTATCATTTTACCCAAATCCTTGTAGTTAAACTTATCTCCCTGTGCTTCAAGTTCATCGTACATGTTTAGGGCCATTACCACCTTAATATCCATGTCGATAAGCTGAGTGGTAAGGTAAAGGTTCCGTTCAATGTTCGATGCATCAACCACGTTTATAACAAGGTCGGGTTTTTGATTGTGGATAAACCTGCGAACATACAGTTCCTCGGGTGTGTAGGCACTTAGCGAGTAGGTGCCTGGCAGATCGGTTATGTTAAAGGTGTAACCTTTATGTTTAAAATGTGCTATTTTTGAGTCTATCGTAACACCGGCATAGTTACCAACATGCTCACGCGCTCCCGATGCAAAGTTGAATAGGGTCGTTTTCCCTGAGTTTGGATTGCCAACAAGCGCTACGTTTACAATTTTCCCTAACTTTTTTGCTCCGGTAGCAGCAATATCAAGTTCGTCTTTATGCTCTAGAGTACCGTTATAGAAAGGTTTTAGAATATTTTTCGCCTCTTCGGGGGTAACTACTTCAATTAAATTGGCTTCGCTTCTACGTAATGATACTTCGTAACCCATAATTGAGTACTCAATTGGGTCTTTTAGTGGGGCATTCTTTATAACGGTAACTTTTTTCCCCTTAATAAACCCCATCTCAATTATCCGTTTGCGAAAAGACCCACGTCCTCTTACCTTCGAAATTATTCCATATTCACTATTCTGTAGCTCGCTTAGTAGCATTAATTGTAATATTTAAAAAGACTATTTATAAATAAGATGCAAACTTAATACCTTTTATTAAAATACTAGTCCCCAAAAGTTGGTATTTTGGGTGAATTAGCAAGGTAATGCTTAACGTGCTGCAAGTAATTTAGCCCAGAAGCTTAATTATTACCGCTCATTTTTCTTTTTACAACAATAAAATCGATACATTGTTTTATTCGTAATAAGACATTAGTTTTGTAACAAATAGTAAACACACAGTGCAAAAAGACGAAAACATATTAAGCAGAATAAAGGGATTGCTAGGTGATGGTAGTGCAAATCTTAGCATACTTGAGCACAATGTTGGTATTGAAACCCAGGTTGAGTACTTCGATTTTTCGAAAACACTCAATAAGGTTACAAACCCAGATGAAGTGATTGCCGAAGAGGCTAAACTATACGACGAAGATATTGCCATCGCAGATAAGAAGAACATATTGGCAAGCTTGGCTAGCATTAGTAAGGCCGAAGCGTTCAGGATAATTCAAAAGTTCTCGCAAAGCGCTCCTGATAATCTTAAGGATTGGTCGATAATGGCGTTGCAGGAGAGTCGTATGTTGCTCGAATCGGAGCTTCTCGATGAGCAGCAGGTCTACATCTCAACGGGCCTAGGGGGTAAGGGTGGGAAGCTACGCTATTTTATCGTAATCTTTTCAGCCAATCAAGATATCCCCCTCACAGGTAATCAGAAAGAGCTGGTTGAGAGTGAGTTTTTATTTTCATTAAAGGCGCATGGCTGCGAAATTGAGGATATTGTTTTTTATGATAGATATCTTTCGTTAACCGTACTGATGCCCATGAGTGTAACACTTAGAGAACCTTATGCTCAGGCAATATCGGAGTGTAACTCGTTGGGTAACTTTTTGAAACCCGAGTTTTTAATGACCAACGTAAAGAAACTTACAGACCATGAGATTGTAAACATAGTTGCCAAAGGGCCCGAAAAGGGGCTCGATGTAGGGAGTACAAAAAAACCCGACTAGTTACTAGTCGGGTTTTTTCTTAGTTGATTTAAAAACACTATTTCTTATCAAGATCGTCGAAACTTATTTTCGACAATTCGTTTTGCAGCCCATCAGTATCATCCTTAGACTTATAGTTTTCACGTGGTACAGGTTCACCCTGGTTTGTTTTAATGTAATCAATCGCTTCCATTAGGCCCTCGGAAAACTTATCGAAATCCTCTTTGTAAAGAAAGACTTTGTGCTTTTCGAAGAAAAACTTACCGTCCGGATTAAATTTCTTCTTGCTTTCTGTAATTGTTAGGTAATAATCATTCTGACGTGTAGCTTTCACATCGAAAAAATAGGTTCTTTTACCCGCTCTAACCACCTTAGAGAAAATATCATCTCGCTCATTTTTACCAAGCCCACCTTGATTATTTAGCTCATCCATCATTTTTATGCTTTTTTAATTTAACACTGGATAAATACTGCTCAAAAATATGAAAATAATTTCATAACTATAAAGAATTAAGCTGTTTTTCGAGTTTTCTTGAAGTTTTATGAAATAACTATTGGAATGACATGTAGTTTTAGCGATTAACTGTCATTTAGTCAGTTGTTTATGTGTGATAGGTGTTGTGGTTGAAATATTTTGATATGTTGTAGAGTATAGTTTAGCTTAAGAAAAGTAGTATTTAGTAACAGAGCAACCTACTAAAGTAAACTACCCAATCAGAGTAGTTTACTTTAACCCGCATTTGCATTCATCTTTAATTAATTTGATGAATAACACAGGCTAAATCAAAAGTAATGCTCCAACCCATCGATATTCAATTATTAGTACGTAAATTGTGTTAAATCCTTCAGTTTATTAAAATTTGCACGTATATTTGCGTTTTAAATTTTCACATACGTTCTTAGATGATTAGCAGAAGATTACTTAGGATTAAGGTGTTACAAATACTTTTTGCCTTTTATAGAGGAGAGAGTGATTCGTTGGCAAAAGCCGAGAAGGAGTTGTTGCATAGCATTAAAAAAGGTTACGATATGTACCACTACCTTTTTTTACTTCTACTCGAGATACAAGATTATGCTGAAAAACGGATCGACTTGGCAAGGCAAAAATTAATGCCAACCCATGAGGATTTGCATCCTAATATGCGTTTTGTCGAAAATCCTGTTTTTCAAATTATTAGAGAGAACGAGTCCATTCAGGATTATTTAACCTACCATAGGCTAAGCTGGGTAAACTACCCTGAACTTATAAAGAAACTCTATCAAAAGATTACTGCTTCAGCGTATTATGAAAAATATATGGAGCTCGAATCAGTTGATTTTACTGCACATAAACAGGTTTTAAACACTATTCTTAACAAGGAGCTTCTGAATTTCGAGGATTTTGAGCTTAGCCTTGAGGAGCAGAGTATATACTGGAACGATGATTTGGAGTTTATGGTAGGAATGGCTGTTAAAACCATAAAAAAGTTTAAGGAGGAACAGTCCCCAAGCATTCCAGTTTTACCAATGTTTAAAGATGATGAGGATGAGGATTTTGCAAAGCTTCTTCTACGCAAGGTTGTAGTTAAGCATTCTGAGAACAAAGAAATTATTGATAGCTATACCAAGAATTGGGATGTTGATCGTATTGCAGGGATGGATATTCTTATTATGGAAATGGCGCTAACTGAGATTATTGAATTCCCGTCAATTCCTGTTAAGGTTAGCTTTAACGAGTATATAGAGATTAGTAAGTATTATAGTACCGAGCAGAGCAGTACATTTATTAATGGAGTTTTAGATAAGATTATTACAGTGTATCGTTCTGAAAATAAGATACAGAAACAGGGTAGAGGTCTTATAGGAGAAAGTTAAGATTAGGTAAACGGATAAATTATTATATTTTTTATGCCTCGATTTCTTAATTTTTTTGGTCTCGTATTTCTACTACCCTTAGTTATTTCAGCATGTTATTTGAATAGTTCTGAAGACAAGTCTAATGCTCTGCCCGAATATATTGATGATGGTAGGGAGGCGCATGCGAGCATTAAATTTGTTGAAGATTTTATTGATTTTGGTACTATTAGTAATGGCGAGGTAGTTGTGTTTACCTATAGTTTTACCAACACCGGAAACGTACCACTTATAATTAACGACGTTATAGCGAGCTGTGGGTGTACAAAAACAAAGCTTAGCAAAAAGGTGCTGAGACCTAACGAGAAAGGAATACTTGAGGTTGTTTTTGATAGCAAAGGGTGGTATGGTACACAGTATAAGTCGGTTACCATAGTTTCAAATGCCCTAACGAAAAAGCGTTCGGTAACACTAAAAGTAAACGTAATAAAATAAATTTTAAACTTTTAAAAATCAACTAATTATGACAAACACACTATTTGTAACCCTACAAGCAGCAACAGGTGGCGCAAATCCATACATGTCTTTTATAATGATTGCGCTAATAATTGTTGTTTTCTACCTGTTCATGATTCGCCCCCAGATGAAACGCCAAAAGGAGCTACGTAAATTCCAAGAATCCCTGCAAAAGGGTGATAAGGTAATTATTGCTGGTGGTATTTTCGGAAAAGTTTTTGATGTTAAAGACGACCATATCGTAGTTGAAGTTTCTGATAATGTGAAGATTAAAGTCGTTAAGAGCACTGTGCTTCGCGATTCAAGCGATTTGTTACAGAAGTAGGTTTTTTTTATACCTTTGCAGAGTTACGGATTTATACGAATAAATTCATAGCTCTGCTTTTTTTTGCCCACTTTTTAAGCTAGAATATGAAGTATAGCGCATTTAAAAAATATGTGCAAGCCATTACCAAACAGAAAACAAGGCTCAAAACGCGCCTGGCTATTTTTGGTTTCTTCTTTGTAGTTGCCTTTATTTTGTGGTATCTCAATAAGTTAACCTACGAGTACTCCTCAGAAATATCCTTTCCGTTAAAAGTTCGGAATATGCCCAGTGGAAAGGTGCTGGTGGGTGACCCGCCCAAGCATATACCGCTACAAGTAAGGGGTTTTGGATATGTTCTTTTGCGCTACAGGTTAGGGGCAGCCCTCTCGCCAATTTATGTTGATTTGGAGCAGGCCCTGCTTATGCCTTACAAAAACTCCGATACTAAGCACTTTTTGCTAACAAGTACGCTGCGCAATGTAATTGCAAATCAGCTTCAGGGTGATTTGCAGCTCGGAGCCATAGGTATTGATACGCTTCATTTTGAGTTTACCAAGATGGTTCAAAAAAAGGTGAGCGTAAAGTTGGATTTAACATATACACTTGAACGGCAGCATTTACTGGCAAACCCAATAACACTTTCGCCTGATTCTATAGTAATTAGTGGCCCTAAAACCCTAATCGATACTATTAATTTCATTTGTACAAAGCCGTTAAATCTCCACAATCTTTCGTCAACCTATACAGCCATGGTTCCTGTAAACGAAATAAATCAGGTGGGACGTTCGCATCGGCGGATTTTGATTAAAATCCCGGTTGAAAAGTATACCGAGGCAAACATCTCAACAACTCTTGAGGTTAGGAATTTGCCCGATAGTCTGCGAATAATTTTACTACCCAAAATGGTGTCGATAAAATGCAATGTGCTGGTAAGTAAGTACCGAAATTTACTACAGGGCGAAGTAGTAAAACTTTACGTTGATTATGACGATCTATACATGCGCGAGGGTAGTAAGCTTCATGTGAAGGTTGATACGGTACCATACGCTGTCAAGATTATTGAGATAAAACCAAAAGAAGTTGACTATTTAATTGAGAAAATTCAATGATTAGGGTTGGCATTACCGGCGGAATAGGAAGCGGCAAGTCGATGGTTTGTCGAATTGTCGAGGCAATGGGCTACCCTGTTTATAATGCCGATGCAGAAGCAAAACAGCTATCCGATACGCACGAAACCATTGTAAGCGGTGCAAAAGCATTATTTGGCGACTCAATTTATCGTGATGGAAAATTAGATAGGAAGCGGGTTGGTAGCCTAGTATTTGCTGATGCTAGGCTACTAGAACGTTTAAACTCAATTATTCATCCCGTAGTGGCTCAGCATTTCGATTTGTGGGTTAAGGCAAACAGTCAGCACCGCTTGGTATTTAAGGAGGCCGCTATTCTGTTTGAAAGCGGAGCCTATAAACAGGTCGATAAAACGGTTGCTGTATGGGCACCCGATAAGGTTCGTATTGCTAGGGTGTGTAATCGCGATGGCGTTTCGGCGGACAGGGTGCGTGCACGAATGGCAAATCAAATGCCTCAGCAGCAATTGGTTCAAAAGGTTGATTATGTAATAAAGAATAATGGTGAGGAGCTGTTGCTTCCTCAGGTTGAAAATCTCGTGAAAATATTGTTAAATATCTAATTGATTTAGACATAAAATTTTTGATTTAATATGGCAAAGTATGCTAAATGGATTGGCGGTGGGTTAGGTTGGGCCTTTGGGGGGCCTCTTGGTGCCGTTATTGGTTTTGCAATTGGTTCGTTATTCTCTACCTCTGAAAAGTTTGTAAGTACCGGCTATTCAGCTAATCGCAATAGTTTTTTAGTAAGCTTACTGGTGCTTGTAGCCGAGGTTATGCGTGCCGATGGAAAGGTAGTGCAGTCGGAGCTAAACTACGTAAAACAGTATTTCTTAAAGAGCTTTGGCGAGCAAGCAGCAAAAGAGGCGTTGATGCTACTTCGCGATATTCTGAAACAGGATGTTCCGCTTCGCGATGTTTGCTATCAGGTTCGCAACAATATGGACTACCCCTCGCGGTTGCAGCTCCTGCACTTTCTTTTTGGTATCTCTGAAGCCGATGGGGTTAAGCACCCCAAAGAGATTGAGGTAATTAATCGCATTGCCAATTGGATTGGGGTAACGACCGCCGATTACGAATCAATAAAGTCGATGTTTATTGATAGCATGGAGGCGTACTACAAAATTCTTGAGGTTTCGCCCAATGCTACTAACGATGAGCTGAAAAAGGCATATCATGCAATGGCTATTAAGTATCATCCCGATAAGGTTGGGTATTTGGGTGAGGATATTCGCAAATCGGCCGAGGTAAAATTTCAAAAGGTTAATGAGGCTTACGATAAGATCAAGAAGGAACGTGGCTTGGTATAATATTCAATATTATGGACTCAACACAGAATATGCTTACGGTTAGGGTTGAATTCGAAAGAGATTTTGATGCTAAAAAACCAAATCATCTTCTTATAAAAAAAATGATATCAAAGGATATGGAATTCTACAGGGGCGTTTTGTTTAATAAATTAAAAAAACGGCTTGATATAGAGTTAATTAAACCTACCGATACGCTTCTTGTTTACTACAATTCGAAAGGTAAACGGAATTTGTCTGTAACTGCTGAAAACGATACGGTCGCAAAGGCGATACAGGATGGTGCTGAGGGAGTTTTTCCGAATAATTATAAACATGCAAAGAGTTAATATTTTTCTATGATTAAGAATTCGTCAATTGCTGTTTTAGCTCTCCTTTTTCTGGTTTCGTGTGGTAGTAACCAGCAATCCAAAACGATTAAACAGAATAAAGTTCTGGAAAGGCTTCCAATTGAGCAGGCTAGTGGCTTTAGCTTATCAAAAATAGCGCATGGTTACCAGCTCAACGTAACCAACCCTTGGCAGGAGGCCGAGGGGGTTGAGTATCGATATTTATTTACTCATAAGCAAAGTATACCAAAGGATGGTACTTTTGATGAAATCATTCAAACACCCGTGCAGCGCATGGTGTGCCTGTCAACCACGCACGTGGCTTTTATCGATAGGCTAGACGATGCCAATAAGATTGTTGGGGTTTCGGGAACTGGCTACGTAACTAGCCCTACGGTGCAAAGGCGAATTACTGATAAAAAGGTTAAAGATGTAGGGTATGAGCAGGCACTGAACTACGAGCTGGTTGTTTCGCTTAAACCCGATGTGGTTTTGGCATACGGCGTGGGAGCCGAGATGGCTGGTTATCTTCAGAAGTTAAAAGATTTAAAGGTACCCGTACTTTTTATTGGCGATTACCTTGAGGAGAACCCGTTGGGAAAGGCGGAGTGGATTAAGGTATTTGGCCTGTTGCTCGATAAGTTCGCTTTGGCCGATAGCATTTTTGGTGAGGTGCAAACCGAGTATTTGGGTCTAAAAGAGATGTTGCCTAAGGATATTGTTAAACCAGATGTTTTTATAAATCTACCTTGGAAAGATGTTTGGTATTTTCCGGGTTCAGAAGGGTTTATGGCAACATTGATTGCCGATGCTCGGGGTAATTATCTTTTAAAGCATCTTGAGGGAAATCGTAGCTACCCTTTTAGCATCGAAAATGCTTTGGGTTATGCTGCCGATGCCGATATTTGGTTAAATACGGGTATGGCTAACTCCTTGGCCGATATCACTGCCAACTTGCCAATTTTAAAGAACTTTTCATTGATATCAGATTCTACAATTTTCAATAATAATAAGCGTACAAACCCCACGGGGGGTAACGATTTTTTTGAGTCGGGTACGGTTAACCCGCACCTTATTCTAAAGGATTTAATTAAGATTTTTCATCCCCACCACCTAAACCACGAGCTGGTTTACTATAAACCCTTGCAATGAAATTAGTTACGCCAACCCATAACCCTATAGTTCGACGAAATTTTGCTCTCTTTAGCGGGTTGGTTGTGCTGTTGGCCGTTCTTTTTTGTTTCGATTTGCTTTTTGGCTCGGTTGCCATTCCCTGGCTCGATGTGTTAAAATCGGTTTTTGGTAAGGCCGATAACGATGTTTGGAATACCATTGTTCGCGATTTTAGGCTACCCAAATCAATTACAGCTGTGCTTGCGGGTGCTGCGCTATCGGTTAGCGGTTTGCAAATGCAAACCATGTTTCGTAATCCTTTGGCAGGTCCTTACGTACTGGGTATTAGCGCAGGAGCAAGCCTGGGTGTAGCCATCCTGGTTTTGGGAATGGCTTCGTTAGGGGTTTACAACCTTTCAGGATTGGGTACCAGTTTTAGCTTGGCGGGTGCCGCAATACTGGGCTCTATGCTTGTGCTGTTAGTGGTTTTAGCCGTTTCTGTTAGGGTAAAGGATATAATGACCATTCTGATACTCGGAATGATGTTTGGCTCCGCTGCATCGGCTCTGGTTAGCGTTTTGCAGTACTTTAGTAACGAATCGATGCTAAAGGCTTTTGTAATATGGACCATGGGTAGCTTAAGCTCGGTGGCGGGTATGCAGCTTAAGGTTTTTGCCTTTATTGTTGTGGTTGGGTTAGCCCTAAGCTTCATCTCGATGCGGCTACTCAATGTTTTGCTTTTGGGTGATTCGTATGCTCGGGGCGTTGGTTTAAACCTAACGCTAACCCGTACCCTAATTTTTACATCTACCAGTTTACTTGCTGGTGGGGTAACCGCTTTTTGTGGTCCCATTGGTTTTATTGGTATTGCAGTGCCACACATTGCCCGAATGATATTTCGAACGGCAAATCACGCCGTGCTAATTCCGGGCGTGCTGCTGTTGGGCAGTATAATGCTGCTATTTGCCGATATTGTTTCGCAGCTGCCAGGGTTAGAGGTTACGCTTCCAATTAATTCGATTTCAGCATTATTGGGTATTCCCATTGTGATATTCGTAGTGATTAAGAACCAACGATTTTCGGGTATATAGCTATGCAAAAGGGCACATTTTCCGTTTCGATACAAAACGTAGAGCTTGGTTACTCAAAGGGTAAACCTTTGCTACCTAAATTTTCTGTTGATACGCATAGCGGCGAACTTATTGCTTTGATAGGGCGCAACGGCATTGGTAAGAGTACGTTACTGCGTTCAATTATGGGTTTGCAGATGCCTATGTCGGGAGCAATTTATGTTGATGGTGTGCCCGTGTCAAAACTATGCCGAAAGCAAAAATCCAAAGCTTTAAGCTTTGTGCCTGCCGAGTCGGTTAGGGTGGCCAATTTGCACGTTCGCGATTTTGTGGCAATTGCTCGGTTTCCACACTTAGGGTGGACGCGTACCCTGTCGGCCACCGATTGGGAAAAGGTAAATTACGCCCTGGCGTTGGTAAATATTTCGCATTTGGCGCAGAGAGATATTGCCACCATAAGCGATGGGGAGCTGCAAAGGGCAATGGTTGCTTTTGCCTTGGCGCAGGATACTCGCATTATTATTCTGGATGAGCCAACGGCTTTTCTCGATTTACCCAATAAGTTCGAAATGGTGAGCCTGCTTTCTGATCTAGCACAGAATAACGGTAAAACCATAATCTACTCCACCCACGATTTGCAGGGTGCTATTCACGAAGCGGATACTATTTGGATGATGCTGAAAGATGGACTCTTTTCGGGCGCACCCGAGGATTTAGCGTTAAATGGTAAGTTTGAAAAGTTTCTGGCTGATAGCGAGGTGCTATTTGATATGGGGTCGGGTCTGTTTCGTAATCAGCGTCGTTCATCTAAAGCCATCGTTTTTGAGGGCGAGGGTAGGGCCGCTATTTGGACTGTTAAAATGCTTGAACGGATTGGCTTTGATGTAAAAAGTGATGGCGAGGGGCTGAAAGTAATGAGCAATGAGCGAGGAAATTCAACAGAATGGACCGTAACGAATAATGATAATCAGCTATTTAAAACCCACACCCTGTACGAGTTGGCTCAAAAGCTTCGGGAAGTAAACTCCTAGTCTGAGTAGAAGCCTATGTAGGCTAGCCATCTAAACTCACTAGTTCCCTTTTTACCAAATCTTTTAGTACCCAGCGCAGCTCGTTATACGAGTAGTCGTCGCCAAGAGCCTCTTTTGCTGGGGTAAGGCGTAAATCGTCTGTATTAGTGAAATGGTTGGTAATTGCTTCAATTTTTTTGGGGTCAAGGAGCTGTGTAATTAGTATATCACCAGATGCAATATAGTGATTAAGATGACCGGCAATGGTTGAGAAAGCCATATCACGTTCCTTAGCAATCTCGTCAATGCTTTTGCCCTGTTTAAACATCTCATACGTTACTTCATGCGACTTTTGCTTGTGAGCCTTGCTCTTCGCTTCAAATATTTCTAATTCAGGTATTTCCATGCCTTTCTCAAGGTGATACTCCCTAACCATATCAATAATATCCTTACCGAAATCGGCAAGTTTCTTGGGCCCAATGCCGGATATTAGCTTAAGTGTTTGCAAGTGGCAAGGGAGCTCGTTTGCAATCTCGTAAAGCGAAATTTGCTTTAAAATTCTGAATGCTGGAACTTTTTGCTCGTCGGCAACACCCTTGCGCCATAGCTGTAATGTGGTGAATAGCTCGCCATGTTCTAGGTCTGTTATGGGTGTTTTATCGATTTTTTTAGCGCGTTTCCGTTTGGGTAAATCGATGCTTGCCGTGGCTCTAGCATTTATATACTGCAGCGAGTTAAACCCGTTTTTGCAGGTTTTTAGGCACACCAATTTTTCGGCTATGCCCTTGGTTATTCTTTCAAGCTGAGATTTTGCCTTACTCTCTAATTCTAAGCTGTCGGTTTCGTAGTTTGTTTCCGAAAAAGATTTTAAAAAATCGTCATCTAGCTTAGGTATAAAGAATGATGCAGCCTTTTTTATTCGTTCTTGTAGTGCAGAATTCTCTTCTACCGAACCATCAGCATCTGCCATTCTATTTATCTGTAGAATAAATTTTTGTCCAACATCAAAAATATTTATTTTAAACTCGTTGCTCAGCGTGCTAAGCGAGTTGACAAGGTCGGGCAAAAAGCTCGATTCATTTTCCCGAACCAATCGTAGCGTGTAGTCAATGGTTTTTTGTAGCTGCGTAAAATCGAACAGCTCTAGAATAAGCTCTTTTTGGTAGCTAATCTGCGATTTAGATAGGGTTGCCTGGGTAGGCTGGTTGTTTTCAACATCCTCGCTAAAGCCTTTAACCGTTCTATCGGTGATAATGCTATTGGTATTAATTTTTGAGCTCAGAACCAGTCCCTCAAATGTTCGGCATCTGCTTAATGCCACGTAAACCTGTCCGTGGGTAAAAGCGGCTTGCGCATCAATTATTGCCCTGTCGAATGTTAACCCTTGGCTCTTATGAATGGTTATTGCCCATGCCAGCTTTAGTGGATATTGCGTAAAGCTACCAGTTGTTTCTTCCTTAATCATTTTGGTATTGCGGTCGAGCGTGTAGCGAGTGTTTTCCCATGTTAAAGGGGTAACCAGTATTGGCGATGGGTCGTCGGGGCATTGAACGTACAGGCCTTCATCGTCAATATCTTCGAGCGTACCAATTTTACCGTTAAAGAACTGTTTCTCGTACGTTGGGTCGTTTTTTACGAACATTACCTGTGCGCCTACCTTTAGCGTTAGGTTGTAATCGGTGGGGTATGAATGTTCTGGGAAATTACCCTTAACAGTGGCTTCAAATGTTTTTGCTTCGGTTTTTAGCGCATTAAGCTTAGCATCATTAATGCTTTTTGCCTGATGATTATGGGTGGTAAGGGTAATGTAACCGTCCTTATCGTTGGGGTTAAAATTTGGTATATATCTTTTATTTAGCTCATTTATGCTATTTGTGTCGAGCTCATTATTTCGAACCTTGTTTAGTAGATTTATAAAATACTGGTCGCTTTGCCTGAAAATTTCGCTCAGCTCAATGCTTACAAAATTGGTTTGCTGTAAGGCTTTACTGCTAAAAAAGAATACCGATTCGTAAAATTCTTGAAGAATTGCCCACTCATTGTCCTTAGCAATGGGAGCGAGCTGCTGCAAATCGCCAATCATAAGTAGCTGAACGCCACCAAAAGGTTTATATCTATTTTTAAAACGCCTTAAAACCCTATCAATCCCATCGAGCAAATCGGCTCTTACCATACTAATCTCGTCAATTACCAGTAGGTCTAAACTTTTGATAATATTGATTTTGGTTTTATTAAACCGTTGTAAACCTGAAAACTCGCCCTTTTTATACAAGTTTTCGGGTAGCTGCGGTCCAAACGAAAGCTGAAAAAAGGAGTGGATAGTTACGCCTCCAGCACCAATAGCAGCAACACCCGTTGGGGCAACCACAACCATCCGTTTTGATGTGGATTTTTTTAAATTATGCAGAAAGGTGGTCTTTCCTGTTCCTGCCTTACCCGTTAAGAATATGTTTTTGCCCGTTGTTTCAACAAAATCAAGGGCAAGCTTAAGTTGCGGCGTAACTTTAAAGGTCATTTTGTACAATAATTACTGCTACTCTTTTTTATAAAATTACAATAAAACACCTTTATTGCAAACTGTTTAGTATAAATTGAGGGAATGTTCTATGTTTATATGCTAAAAGCGAAGCAATTTCGTTAATGTTACTCTAATAAGGAAGGGATTGGCTTTAAACTTAGTCGGGGGTAATCCGCATTTGCATTCATCATTAACAAATTTTATGAGTAATGCGGGTTAAAGGTTTTTGGTGTGAATATCTAAAAAATATATTTTTATCCAAAATATAGCACGAATAGTTATGAAAAGAACACGAATAGTAGTAATTGCATTACTTTGGCTGCTTGCATTTTACGGATGTAATAGGGGCGATAAAATCCCACTCGATAGCATTGATGTGGATATTGATATTCAACGGTTCGAGAAATCCTTGTTCTCCATTAATTTAGATAGTATAGATACCGAGGCAGCGCGTTTAACTGATGAATACCCCCAGTTTTTCAACCTTTTTACCGAGGGAATAATTGGTATTGGCAATACCGATGACCCTAATTTCTCGTCGTATTTAAAAGGTTTTTTAACCGATGAAACGGTTTCCGAAACCTATGCTCAGGTAAGCGAAACGTTTAGCGATATAGAATGGCTTAATATCGAAATCACTAACGCTTTTAAGCGTTATAAATACTATTTTCCCAACAATATAGTACCCAAGGTTTACACCTTCGTTTCGGGGTTTAATAGCTCGGTAATTATTGCCGATAGCCTTGTGGCCTTTGGGTGCGACCGCTACTTGGGACGCGACTGCGAGTACTACTCAATGCTCGGAATACCTAAGTATTTGCAGTATAATATGCATCCTAAAAAAATCCCCTCGGATGTTATGCACTCTTGGCTGTTTGGCGAATTCGTATTTAACGATTCTATAGATAACCTGGTAAACAACATGATATACGATGGAGGGTTGATGTATGCAACCAAAAAATTATTGCCCACGCAGTCCGATAGCTTACTTTTTGGATTTACACCCGACCAAATGAAATGGTGTAAAAATAACGAATCGCATATGTGGGCATACTTGGTTGAGCATAAGCTCCTATTCACCTCCGAAACCTTTACCATTAACCAGTTTGTTAATAATGCACCATTTACCAAGGGATTTCCAACCGAATCGCCAGGTAAAGCTGCGGTATGGCTAGGGTATAGAATAGTACAGAAATTTATGGATAGGAATAAGGACTACTCGCTGGAGCAGCTGATGAACGAGACGAACTATCAGCATATTCTAAATGAAGCGCGATACAATCCGTAAAGCCAATGGTAATAATAAAAAACTCGCCGTGGTTTCCCTTGCGGCGAGTTTTTGTAAAAGGCTGGAGTATTTAAATCATTGAAAAGTTTTTCTCACTTTACTCCATAGATGGTAATTGGTAGCAAAAGGTTGCGTCCGATTTACAGATTCATTGTTTTATTTCACAATTATTTCACGTGGTAAGCCAAATTAGGATTAAAAACTTGTAAAAAAACCACTATTGTCCGATAAAAACAAAGTTAAACATTATAGATTCTTCGCTTCACTGCGTTTCGCTCTGAAACGTATGTTCGACAAAACCGTTGAAAATAGAAATGGCTTTGTCAATGACAAATGTTTAGTTTTTAGGGGAGGG
>JAQVYY010000078.1 GCA_028708425.1 Bacteroidales bacterium | reverse complement strand
CACTATTGTCCGGTAAAAACATAATTCTGTATTTTAGATTCTTCGCTTCACTACGTTTCGCTCTGAAACGTATGTTCGACAAAACCGTTGAAAATAGAAATGGCTTTGTCAATGACAAATGTTTAGTTTTTAGGGGGGCTTGGTTAGCGGCTAAGCCGCTAACCAAGCCCCCCCTTTCCCGAATATGACTCTACCCCCTGTCATTCCGACCATAGGGAGGAATCTATAAGTTTTAACCGGACAACAATGAAAAAAAATGAATAATGCGGGATAAAATGCATTCAAATTTTATAAAGCAATTATTATAAGCTAAATTTGTTTTGTTTGCTATTTTATGCTGCTACTCGATTAGCTGTTTGTTATAACATCTAGATGTATTACTTACATCACTAACGGTGCTGTTCTAATAGAGATAATAAAATTGGTAAAAACATAAATCCACTCAACATGAAAAGTTATAGAAAAGAACTCTGGTTTGAAACTAAAAGAAGAAGGGAATTCATAAATATCACACCCGATGTAGAAAAATGCCTAGCCAAAAGCGGAATAAAGGAGGGTTTTGCGCTAGTGAACGCGATGCACATAACGGCAAGTGTTTTTATTAACGATGATGAGTCGGGCTTACATCACGATTTTGAGGTTTGGTTAGAGAAACTGGCACCTGAAAAGCCCTACTCGCAGTATAAGCACAACGGATTGGAGGATAATGCCGATGGTCACCTAAAACGCAGCATTATGGGGCGCGAAGTGGTGGTTGCCATAACCGATGGACAGCTTGATTTTGGCCCGTGGGAACAGATTTTTTATGGCGAGTTCGATGGAAATCGAAAGAAAAGAGTGCTGGTAAAAATTATTGGCAAGTAATCACTTCGCTATACTACTACTCTTTCTATGGTTTATATCGATTTCCATACGCATAACACATTACAAACCGATGGGGATATCATTGCCGTAAACTCCTATGGTACGGACGAATTACATACTATAGATTTCGAAAACTTTTTCACTGTTGGTATTCATCCTTGGAATGCAGGTGCAGAACAGCTGGACAAATATCTAGCTAGGATAATGGATTATACCAACAACCCGAAAATGATAGGCATTGGCGAGGTTGGACTGGATAAAATCAGAGAGCCCAGTATCGATATTCAGCAAAAGGTTTTTATTGAACAGCTAAATATTGCCTACCACACACAGAAACCCGTAACTATTCATTGTGTAAAAGCTTGGGACGAGCTGCTTGCCACTAAGGCAAAGTATTCGGATAAACTATTGTGGGCTATACATGGATTTAACGGTTCACATCAGCTTGCCAAACAGCTTGTGGATAAAGGGTTCTATCTTTCTGTTGGCTCTTCAATTTTAAATGAGCAAACCAAGCTACAAAGCGCTTTAGCCCACATACCCCTTAATCGGTTATTCCTTGAAACTGATACATCAACCGTGGGAATTAGGGCAATATATGAAGCAGTTTCGACAAGGTTAGATATTTCAATCAAAAATATTAAGCAGCAGATAATCAATAACTTTACCGAGTTTTACCAGATTGAACCATTGTAGAAATAGCTCCTTTATCTTTTACCCAATATGCCCCCATACAATCGGCTGTAAGGCACGAATGGGCAGGTAAAACCACCAAGAAATCATCATCCTTAATGGCCTCCATTGCACTGGTGCTGCTTGCCCTTACCATTCCATGCTCCTGCGATATGGATTCGAGGTAAAGCCCCTCGATGGGCTGGCTCCATGTGCCATCATTCTGTAGCTTACAGATAGCGCCAAAAGATTTATTGCCGCTAATATCAGTATAAAAATCTTTGGAAAGATGAACTGCACCTCCCCATATGGCAACAAGGTTTCTTTCTGAATATCGGGCAACTACGGGGCAAGCCAAGCCAACGGCTATTTGTTGTGGGCTGCAAATACCATTGGAAGCCTGCTGCATATCGAAAAAAGCATTATTGCCAGGGCGGAGCTCGTTTATACCCATAAACTCGCTCGCCACAATGCTAGTTGGCGTATCGCCATAGGATAGCATTGCATTGGGATACTGGTTTCGCAAAAGAATAAACCGACTAGTTGTCTCCAGGTTAAGCGCCTCAATCTCTTTTGATGGAATGTTATACGAATGTCCGGCGTGGGTAAGAAAACCCATAAAATTTATGTGCTCCGAAGCGTTGAGGTTTGCCACAACCTCATTTATACCCTCCAAATCGTAGGGTTGAAAACCTGTTCGGCCCTGCCCCGAATCAATCTCAATTAACACGTTCACATCCTGAAAAATTGTGCCAATTAATGCCTCGGCATTTTCTGCTGAAGATACAACCAGCTGCAACTTTACCCCACTAGCCAAATTTGCTAGAACATCGGCTTGCTGCTTAACGTACGGAAAGGCGATGGTGATATCAGTCCACCCATTATCGGCAAAATACTGCGCCATGGGCACGGACGATACCGCAATTTTATCGACACCGTAATCTCTAAACCACTGCCCTACCTCAGCGCTTTGGTGCGTTTTAAAATGAGGACGATAGGCTATTCCAAGCCCTTTGGCTTTATCGACCATAAACTTAATATTGGCACGACATTTAGCTTCGTCGAGAATTAGTGTTGGTTTGCTGAACATGATATATTTGGGTTATAATTATTAGATATTGGTTATTGGCCGTTGGTGCTGGATATTGCGGTGCGGTGGTTTCGAGAGCCTCAACCACCGAATATCCGGTGCCTGAGGCTCTCGAAGGCACCGCAATCTTTTAGCTCGCTAAACCTCAACCTCAAGCCCATCATACGCCATGGTAACATTCGATGGAAGCCAATCCTGAGCTTCGCGATGAAGTATTCTGTGACTAATATGCGTTAAATAGGCTTGTCTGGGGTTAATCTTCTCAATAATCTCTACCGCCTGTGGTAAACTAAAATGCGATGGATGGTTCTTCATTCGCAGGGCGTTAATGACCAGAATTTCGGTATCGGCAATCTTTTTCCACTCCGTTTCGGGTATTTGGTTGGCATCGGTAATGTAGGTTAGGTTACCAAACCTAAAACCATAAATGGGCAACTTTCCGTGGTACAGCCTGATGGGCAAAACCTCGACACCTCCAATTTTAATGGAGCTACCATCAATGGGGTAAAGATTCATTTCGGGTGCTCCAGGGTACCTATCGTCGGCAAAAACGTATGCAAATTCGTTCTGCACCGCCTCAATCACCCTCGATTCTGCCCAAATATCCATGGGTTTACTCTGCAAATAGTTAAATGCCCTAACATCATCGAGTCCGGCGATATGATCGCGATGCTCGTGCGTAAGCAGAATGGCATCGAGCTTTTTAACGCTAGTCCTAAGTATCTGCTGACGAAAATCGGGGCCCGCATCTATGGCTATGGTTGTACCGTTATGCTCTACCAGTGCCGATGTCCGCAATCGCTTATCTCGGCTATCGGGAGACGTGCAAACCCTGCACGAGCACCCAATAAGCGGAATTCCCTGTGACATACCGGTACCTAAAAAAGTTAACTTCAAATTGATTACAGTTTCTACGTATTTCATAATATACCCTACGCAACGGTAATACGCAAAGCAATTTGTAACAAAGATAAAGAATATCGTACGGTTCTAACCCTTTTTATGTGGATTGTAAATCAGGTTTTTCATCTTGTGCCTTATTTCCACCTCCTTTAACCGACAAGTAAATAAGGTAAACCAGTATCAAAACAGCTAGCACTGCCGATGGAATAGCGGCTTCCTTTCCAAAGAAAGTTAGCGCAGTAAATACCGAAAAACCAGAGCTTTTTATGGTAGAGAGCATGTTCTGCGTAATGGCTAAGTCTTTAGGTAGTTTAAGTTTAGCGGCAACTATACTGTGAAGAGTACCCAAACCAAAAGTAGCAATTAGTATAGTTACAGCAACCAGCAACAGTACTTCTGGGTCCGAGAAGAACACCTGTCGGTTCATTCCCACTGCAACAAAAACAATTATGGCAAATCCAACGTTAACCACCTTACCCCTAACTATCTGTACGTATTTTAAAATTGGTTTAATCCTCATCAGCTGCGACACAATTAAAGGGACTAGCACCAACTTAATCATGGTAATAAACAGATCGTATGAACTTAAAGACACATCGCCAGCAAAAGTGTTTATAAGAATTGGGGCAACAAAAATTGATGCGAAGAAAGCACCCGTAACAGCAATAATAGCATACTCTACCCTTCCGTTTAATATTAACGAAAACGGGATTATTGCCACCCCTGGCGGTGCTGCCACAATCACCACAAAACCATAAAAGAGCTCTTTTGTGGGCATAAGCAACCACGCTACGGGCAAAAGAACTATTCCGAAAACCAGGTAGTTCAACACAACGCCCATTGCAAAGGGTTTTGCCACCGATTTAAAATCTTTAATAAGCGCAAGGTTTAAGCCTGTCATGGCAAAGGTCATGGTAACGCCAAGTACGTAAACATTAAAATCTTTTATATAATGAGCGTAATCGCCAAAAACAAGACCAGCAACCACGGCCAGAACGAGTATTAAATTCCTGTTTAATATTATCGATTTTATAAAATTCATAGGTTACCTAAAGTTTTGTACACAAAGATATAAAAAGCACAGTTTAATTACTGA
Organism: Bacteroidales bacterium; assembly: GCA_028708425.1. Classification (GTDB taxonomy): domain Bacteria; phylum Bacteroidota; class Bacteroidia; order Bacteroidales; family Tenuifilaceae; genus Perlabentimonas. Next base: position 4,481 of record JAQVYY010000078.1, on the reverse strand, counting down.
GAACACAAACATTTAACGTTTGTTCGCTTTTGCATTCTGGTAAGCCCCAACTAGTTATCTTAATAATTGGGGCTAAAGTGGTCTCGTTAATATGGAATGGAGCTAGGGAATATCATCGAGTGTTGCAATGCGGAAAATAAACAAATAAGGGACTGCCTTTTCAGGTAAGTCCCTTAATGAAAAACATGTAATTTTTTGTTATTTTAAGAGCATTATACAGCCGATTGCTGATATATTACTTCTTTAGCCTTTGGGCCATTTCCTTAGCAATTACATCGCATTGAGCATACTTATCGTCAGATGGTTTGCCGTATATTTCTGCAGGATCGGCAACCAGTTCAAACTTAGACTCCTCGGCAAACTTCATTAAATTCTTAACGCCTCCACCACTCCAGCTATAGCTACCAAAAATGCCTAAATATCTATCCTTAAGCTTAAGGTGAATTATTTCTCGGGTAAACGACTCCATTAATGGGAACATATGGCCATTGTATGCACACGACCCTAAAATTACCCCCTTATACTTCCATATTTCGTTAATTAAATGGCTTATATGCGTACGTGACACATCGTGAATACGAATATTTTTTATTCCATTTTCGGCTAATCTTCGGCCAATATAGTCGGCCATAAGCTCGGTGTTTCCGTACATTGAAGCCACCACGATAACAACCCCCTCCTCGGCTTCAAAACGGCTCCATTTATCGTAAAGGTCAAGTACCTTTTCGGGTTTGTGGCGCCAAACAGGGCCATGAAGCGGTGCAACCACGTTAACGGGCACATCTTTTAGCTTGGTAAACGCTTTTTGCACCATATTACTGTATGGACCTACAATATTGGAGTAGTAACGACGCATTTCGTCCTCGAAAAAATCGAAATTTACCTCATCATCAAAGATACCACCATCTAGCGTTCCGAAACTTCCAAACGCATCGCCCGAGAATAGTATCTTATCAGTTTCATCGTAGGTCATCATTGTTTCGGGCCAGTGCACAAAAGGAGTCATAACAAATTTCAGGTTATGGTGTCCAAGTTTCAGGGTATCGCCATCATCAACTTTAAGTAAACGATTGGTAATACCCCAGTACGCTTCAACCATTCTGAAGGTTTTGGAGTTACCCACAATGGTAACACCCTCAAAATGCTCAAAAACCGCTTTTACCTCGCCCGAGTGGTCGGGCTCCATGTGGTTAATAATTAGATAATCGAGCTTTCGCCCGTCTAAAAGTTTCTCTATACGTTCAATGTAGTTCCCTGCAGCCCTATCCTCAACGGTATCCACAAGGGCTGTTTTCTCATCAACAATAAGGTACGAATTGTAAGAAACCCCTCTTTCCAGGGTCCACATATTTTCAAATAGCCTCTTTCTACGATCGTTCACGCCTATCCAATGAACTTTACCTTTAACAGCAACGGTGTAATGCATATCTATAAAGTTTTGTGTGTTCTTAATAATGACACAAATTTAGCAAAAGTGTTCAAATTGCAATGCTGTTTTTTTTAACTTAACCCCAATTATTCATCTTTAATAGATTTGATGAATAATGCGGCCAATGAGCAATATCACAAATCAGGAAAACACTACAATATATATTTAGGGTGCTACTTAACGTAAATAAAAAACTGCCAAGGTTTTAAATTAAGCGTTGCCCGTTCCTCAAACCTCATCTGTTTTTCAGTAAATATTTCGGTGTACTCACCAATAAAGGCATCTCCTTGAAGCTCAATCTCTTGATTTTGGTCAGATAGATTAAAAACGGCAAAGACCTTATCCTCCTTATTTTCGCGTGTGAATGCAAAAATAGGCGCTTCGTTCACAGTCTTTACTCTAAACATATCGGCTCCTTTATCCGCAGCCCAAAGAGCGGTATTCGATTTCTTTAAACTTGTAAGCCGTGTATATAAATTGGTAAATTCAACATTGGGCGTCCAGTCAATCTCGTCCTTATCAAAAAACTTAAGCATCCTATTGAAACCAACCTCTTGTCCGTTATATATTAGCGGCATACCAGGAATAACAAAGGTTAAAGCAGCAAACGCTTTTGCTGCCGGCTCTCCCATGCGGTCAAACTCGGTGCCAGCCCAACTATTCTCATCGTGATTACTGGTAAAGTGCATCCTGATGGTGTTTTTTGGGTAGGCTGCAATTTCGCGCTGAAAATAGCTATCGATATCCTTTACCGATTTTTTGCCCTTGGCAATATCGTTCATAATGTGGTGAAACTCCCACCCATAGTCAGCATCGAAAGCGTACTCCTGTAGCTCCACCTTATCGGCTTCGGCAAGCATGAATACGGGCTTAATCTTATCGAGCTCAACACGAGCACTATTCCAAAAATCGGTGGGCACCATTGCTGCAACATCGCAACGAAATCCGTCAATATTAGCCTCTTTTACCCAAAACGATAATGCGTCAATCATATAATTCCTAAGGTCTTGATTCTCGTAATCAAGTTGTAGCACATCGGACCAATCGAACGGCGACAACATGTTACCTGTCGAGTCGCGGGTATACCACTCGGGATGCTCATAAACCATAGCATTATCGTGCGATGTGTGGTTGGCAACCCAATCAATTATCACTTTCATACCCTGCTCGTGGGCTTTGATTACCAAGCGCTTAAAATCATCCATAGAGCCAAACTCAGGGTTAATCCCCTTATAATCTTTTACCGAGTAGTAGCTTCCAAGGCTGCCTTTTCGCTCAACCTCTCCAATGGGATGAATAGGCATTAACCAGAGAATATCCACACCCAAATCGCTTAATCGGGGTAAATGCTCTTCAAAAGCCGCAAAGGTGCCCTCGGGTGTAAACTGCCTAATATTCACCTCATAGATTGTTGCGTTATAGCTCCAATCGGGGTGCTCAATTTTAAAAGGAGTTAAATCAGATTTTACCTCATGATTGCAGGAGCCGAGGGTTAAAACAAGCGCCAACACAAGCGCCAAAAATAGGTTTTTAATGTGCCGGTTAAGCATTATTTTCATGTCAAAAATTTAAGTGAGCTATATACTATTTTTCATTCGTTTGCACAGAATTAGGGTATAAATATTGGGACATTGCCCCTAACAACGGTTATTTTTTTCGTACTTTTGTTTTCAATTTGAAAAAAATTGGATGCTTAAAGATACGTCAATTAAGGCACCTCTCAAATTTATACCCTTTATGATTTTGAAAAATCATAACAATCGATAGAAATTTATTTTAGCTAATTACATTAATATCTTTATATGAAACGAGTACTAGTAGCAACCGGTGGCGGCGACTGCCCAGGTTTAAACGCAGTAATTAGGGCCGTTGTTAAACGAGCCGAACAAGAAAGGGACTGGGAAGTTATAGGAAGTATCGAATCGTTTAACGGAATACTCCGTGAGCCCACAGAAATTAGAGTTCTTGATGAGCACTCGGTGGCAGGTATTCATGTGCAGGGAGGCACAATAATTGGGTCGACTAACAAGGGCGGCCCTTTTGCATGGCCAATCAAAAACAAGGATGGTTCGTGGGAGTATGCAGATAGATCGGACGAGATGATTCGAAAATTACAGTACCTGGGTGTTGATGCTGTAATTAGCATTGGAGGCGATGGATCGCAAAGAATTTCGCAGGGGCTATTCGAAAAGGGCTTGAATATTATTGGTGTACCAAAAACTATTGATAACGATTTGCTTGCCACCGATTTTACTTTCGGTTTCCAAACTGCGGTTCAAGAAGCTACCGAAGCTGTTGATAAGCTGGTTACCACTGCAGCAAGCCATAACAGAGTGCTTGTGCTTGAGGTAATGGGTCGTTTTGCCGGATGGATCGCACTTCATGCAGCTATTGGAGGAGGAGCCGAGGTATGCCTGATTCCCGAAATACCCTACGATTTAGATATTGTACTAGAAAAACTTAAATCGCGCTACAGCAGAGGCAAAGGCAATGCCATTGTAGTGATTTCCGAAGGTGCTAGGCCTAAAGGAGGGAGTGTGGTTGGCGTAGAAAGTAATGAGGTAGGGTATAAAAACATTCGCCTTGGTGGAATTGCCCATAAGCTATCGCACGATTTAAAGAAAGCCGGATTTGAGGCCGATATGCGCGAAACGGTTCTGGGACACCTACAACGCGGGGGAATTCCTGTTGCTTACGATCGTATTCTTGCTTCGCAATTTGGTGTAAAGGCTTTTGAAATGGTGCTTAATGGCGAATTCGGAAAAATGGCTGCATACCGTCACCCCGATATTATTTCGATACCTTTAACCGATGCTTTGGATAGGCCAAACTTTGTTAATCCCAATTGCGACCTAGTTAGAACAGCCCGTGGATTAGGCATTTGTTTTGGCGACTAAACAGTAGTATCATAAAAGTGCGTTAGCAGAGCCTACCCAAATGCTCGTGGAACGTATAGCCCCTGTTGATCATAAGCTGCGATTCGTCTATGCTGTAATCGCTGTAGTTCGTCGGATTACGGCGTCGGCCCCAGGGGTCGTAGCTGTAGCGGTGT
>JAQVYY010000036.1 GCA_028708425.1 Bacteroidales bacterium | reverse complement strand
GGGGTCATGTGGCAATAGACACAGACGCCCAAAAGTCGTCCGTAGCTCGGGGTAGTAAATGCAGTAGTATTGACGGGAAGATAATGGACTTAACGTAGGAGGTCTCTGGCCCGAGAGGGCTGGAGAAGTCAGCAGAAGCCATAGTACCGCTATAAATATTGGATAACGCCAATATAGGGAAGGGCTGAATTTTCAATTAAGGAGCAGTAGTTCTGCAAACTGTAACAACTATGATGAAGCCAGGAAAATACGAAAACTTTCAGATGGGTCTTTTTGACGAATGGGAGTGTAGCCAAATGGTGAAAGGTACTGACGTATTCAGTTCCCGAAACGGTTTGGTACGGCGTGAGTGGTTGTCGGGGTGCAGAAAAGAACGAGCCTTAACCCAAGATTTGCTAACTGCGAATTACGGTTAACCATTGAGAAAACCGCCTAATACGAGAGACGTACGTTGGGTGGTGTGAGAGGACAGCAAAGATAGGAGTAACTACCTACCTTTGCTTCCTACTTGATTACATGCATAAGCCATATATTACAAGCTCGGGTCAGCATAGCTATATCCTTATCAGTAGTTAAATATATCTATTCGTTTTGCTGCCATATTGCTTAAAATTAGACAGCCATAACATAGTTTTTTTATAGTCCTGTAAGGATGATTTTAGTTGAGCTCATAATGCTTTTGCAGAAAAAAGCCTACCGCATTAATCCGCATTATTCATTAACTCTATTAAAGATAAATACAAATGTGGGTTACCCCTACCTAGTCGAGGCCAATTTTGGTCGGCAAATTTGGCTGTGAGGTCAAGTTGCTGTTGGAGATCCCAACAATTACCTGGATGAATAATCTGGGGGTTAATTATAAATACTACTTTATATTAATCCAGCATTCTTCAGAAGAATCTCCATCTCATTCTGTAGTGCCATGGCTTTATCCCTAGCGGCGCTGGCAAAACGCATTGATTGGTCGGTATACAGTATTCCTCTGGACGAATTTACGAGCAGGCCACATTTTTTATTCATGCCGTATTTGGCCACATCGGCTAAATTTCCGCCCTGTTGGCCTACACCGGGTATTAGCAAGAAATGGTCGGGTACAATATCTCGTACGCTGGTTAATTTTTCGGCTCGTGTTGCGCCAACCACGTACATCATGTTATTCTCGTTGCCCCAGTTTACCGATTTGCTGAGAACCTCTTCATAAAGATGCTTTCCCGTTTCGGAACTTTTAACCATCTGAAAGTCTTCAAAACTATCATTGGATGTTAGCGATAAAACCACAACCCATTTACCCTCGAATGTTAGGAAAGGTGCAACGGTATCGTGCCCCATGTAGGGCGATAGGGTAATGGCATCAAAATCGAGATGATTAAAAAAGGTGCGAGCGTACATTCGTGATGTATTCGTGATATCGCCCCTTTTGGCATCGGCAATGGTAAAAATATTTGGGTGGTTTGTTCGGATATACTTAACCGTTTTTTGTAGGCTGGTCCAACCCGCTGCCCCATGTAATTCGTAAAAAGCTAGGTTTGGCTTGTATGCTACGGTAAAATCGGCTGTTGCATCAATAATCGCCTTATTAAACTCAAATATTGGGTCCTCTTTTGAAAGCAGGAATTCGGGAATTCTGTTTAGGTCGGTATCAAGCCCAACGCAAAGAAAACTTCTTTTTAAGCGAATTTGCTCAAATAGTTCCGTACTATTCATAAAGCAGATTTTTTGTAAAACCTTAGTTTAAATACTAGCTTAGCTATACTTGTTGCGCAGTATTTTATGCAAGTATTACATTTCACTCATTTTTAGGCGTTCAGCATTTTCGGCCATTTGGAGTTGTTCTATAATCTCGTTTATATCCCCATCAATAACTGCCGAAAGGTTGTATAGTGTCAGATTAATTCGGTGATCGGTTACCCTGCCCTGTGGATAGTTGTAGGTTCTGATTTTGGCTGAGCGGTCGCCGGTTGAAACCATCGTTTTTCGTTTCGACGAAATTTCGTCGAGGTACTTTTGGTACTCAAGATTGTAAAGCCTTGTGCGAAGCTCTGCCATAGCCTTATCAAGGTTTTTTAGCTGCGACTTCTGATCCTGACACTGAACCACAATTCCAGAGGGGATATGGGTTAGTCTAATTGCCGAGTAGGTTGTGTTTACGCTTTGTCCACCAGGCCCTGATGAGCAGTAGGTGTCCTTGCGAACATCCTCCATTCTTAGGTCTATATCAAATTCTTCCGCTTCGGGAAGCACGGCAACCGTTGCAGCCGACGTGTGAACCCGTCCTTGGGTTTCGGTTTGCGGTACGCGTTGCACCCGGTGCACTCCCGATTCGTACTTCATAACTCCGTAAACACCATTACCCTTAACGTTTAGCACAATCTCCTTATAGCCACCAATGGTGCCCTCCGAAAAATGTGTAACGCTATACTTCCATCCCTTAGACTCGATAAACTTGGTGTACATGCGGTACAGATCTCCTGCAAAAATGCTAGCCTCATCGCCACCGGTGCCTGCCCTAATCTCTAGCACTGCGTTTTTATCGTCTTGAGGATCAGCAGGAACAAGCAGAAATTTTATCTCGGTTTCAAGCGTCTCCTTCTCCTCCTCTAGCGATTCAATCTCCATCTTTGCCATCTCTCGCATCTCTTCATCTTTTTCAGTCGAAAGCAATAATTTTGACGAATCTATGTTATCAAGAATGTTTTTGTACTTGTCGTAGGCCTCTACAATGGGCTGTAATTCCTTATACTCCTTATTAAGGCTAACGTACTTTTTCATGTTAGCTATAACTGCAGGGTCGGTAATTTGCTGGCCTACCTCCTCGAATTTTTGCCTAAGCCCCTCGAGCTTGGCAAGTATTGTATTTTCACTCATAATTCCTTTGTAAATTGGTGCAAAGGTAAGGCATTTATTTTATTTTTTATGCTAAAGCGTTTATTAGCCCGCATTATTCATCAAATTTAGTAAAGGTGAATGTAAATGCGGGTTACCCCAACCTAGTCGAGCCCAAATTTGGGTAACAAAATGGGTTGTGAAACCTAGTCGCTGTCGTAGGTAGCAATTATTCTGATGAGTAATTGGGGTTAACTATTGGTAAGGTTTCGTGGTCTATTCCAAAAGGAGCATTTGCAAATTAGGGCGTACTATGTTGGCTTAGCTTTATAAGATGTTTTTACACCCTACTCGCTTGGACACTCCTTAACGTATATTCTTACAGTGTGGAACGAGAAAATTCCGGCGGTACCATAAAACACAACAGTATCAAAAAAACCACGTTTTTTTACTTTCTCATAGTTTTTTACGTCAATCTTTTTCTCAACGTTACGTATAGGTATAAGTTCCCAAAAAAGTGAAATCTCTTTTTCTCTGGTTAGTAACTTCTTTTCACATTCAACCTCGTTATAATTTCCTACCGCTACTTTTTGAACTGTACACGAGGTTGCTAAAATTATTGCTGATATAAGTAAAAGGCTAATTCTTATTATTTTCATGCTGCTAAAAATTCTCAAATTATTTAATATGCATATCAAGACCTGTAAAAGTATAAAATATTGTCAAGAGTCCAAGGTTTTAATCTAAAAAACAAGCCCAACATTTAATAATACGAATTAACTCGCATTATTCATCAAATTTGTTAAAGATGGATGCAAATGCGGGTTACCCCCACCTAGTCGAGCCCAATTTTGGGCAACAAAATTGGTTGTGAAACTTATTCGCTGTTGGAGACAGCAATTCTTCGAATGAATAATTGGGGTTTAAAGCTAATGGATACCTTCTAACAAAAAAACGCTGCCAGCTTTAGCCTTAGTTTGTCAATATCTTGCAACAACACATATCTTACAACAACACAATATGTTTTTTTACACCCCAACCCCAACAACCACGAGTAAAAGTAATTCCTTAATACAAAGCATGTTGTGAAACAAACATTTTAAAAAAAAGGGGGGGGGCAAGCAGGCAATGCTCAAAATTCTTTTGTACATTTGGTACAAATGAGCAAATACCAATCCTTTAACCAATACGAAAGAAGGCCATAAAACTAGCTTAACCCAAACCCGAGCAGCCACTGCAAAGCAATGGTTGTAAGGCGTATCCCAAAGCATTGGGACTCGAAAACTAAAACAAAAAACCCCCACCCCATTGAGTGACCTGAAATCAACGTTGGAGTGAGGGGGTAAATTGAGTTTATACCAATAGTTAGTAACGTGAATTTAATTTCAAGGGTTACATTGGTTACATTAGTTTTAGTAAAACTACAATTTGGTATACAACCTCATAGTTAACAACCATAATAAAATGTTAATATGAGCAAACTAAATCATCTGAGAATCAAAACTTGTACCCTAGTAGCGACAATGTTATTATTGGCAATAAGCAGCTGCAAGGAGAACACTTTTATTCAAGATACAAACGAATCAACCCCTCAATTCAAATCAGAAATTCGATTAAGCTTTACCCAGAAGGAAACCTCAATGAGCACATCAATGAGCAAAGGGGAGCTCAAAATCATCGGAGGAGTAGGTGTTCAGTCGGAAAGCAAAGAGGTAAACATTTTCTTTGATAACAAAAAGGAAAATTACTCTATGGAAATCAAAAGGCTTGATGGAGTCAAAAGGAAAGATTTCGTTGAGCCAGAATGGAAAAAAATAACTAAATCGAACTTCAGCGTATCCATGCACGATGAGTATGGTAACCTAATGTTTTCTGATGTAACAACAGAAAAAACTGAGCAAGACCTGAGCTTTATGGTAACCTCTTATCAGGAGCGATCCAAAAAAATGCGGGAAATGCTAGAGCAAAGCAACGGCAAATCGAATCATTTTACCGCTGAAGTGCAGAAAGATACCAATGTGGTTAAGCTTACTCAGGTATATGATCAGAATAATGAAATAGACGAAAACCTTGCAGGTTATACAGCAGTATCGTACTTAAATATTAAATACGGTGTATCTGTTATTTCAAAACTTTTCGATGAAAATGGTGAGTTGGTAAGCAAGGTTACCATGCTCTACAAGCTAATTGACGATATTCCTGTTGTAGCATACGAAGAGGCAATTAGTTACTCTACCGATTATGCTGGAGAAGTGATAGAGAACAAGATGATAACTAATTACGATAACATTAACATAGAATACTTTTAGATTATGAAACAGATAATATATATACAGCTAGCTTTACTACTAGCTGCTCCACTAAAACCCATGGCACAGGAATCAACCAATAAGGCAACAAATCCCAATTATCGTAATGTATTCTGGATACATGGGTTGGAAGGAAATGCGGGTTCATTGATTACCATGTCGGATTACTTTGAAGCGAGATACAAAATCAATTCCTATCCTCTAAGTTACCCCTCGAATCGGGGTATAGTTTTTGCAGCCAATAAAATAAACGGTTTTGGTTTTGAAGAGCAGGAGGATGATATAGTTGTTGCCCATAGTATGGGTGGTTTGGTAAGCAGGCAGCACCAAAAACAGGCGAGTACTTCGAAACAATTTGGCGGGCTAATTACCCTCGGCACTCCGCACCAAGGTGCCGAATTTGCCAACTCGTTTGATAATGGGAAGCTAGCTTCTTTTTACAATAAAACTGTAACCGATGGACTTACGGGATATAGTAATATGGGATCTAAGGTTGGGAACCTTTCACAATATCATGAAAATCTTTTAGATGTATTTGAACTCCATGATAGTTACATGTCATTTAGAGAAAATTTGACTATTGTTAATCTCATTGAAAATCTTACGGGCTTGAATTTTGGAACGGTAGGAGAAATGTGGGATAATACGTTTTTTAGTATACTTAATAGTTTAGGAGGAGATTTACTGTCCGCAGCAGCGGTAAACTTATTAGTTGATAAGATAAAAGAAGGAGTTACAGCTTCATTAGAACATACAATTTGCTTATCGGCAAGTTATATTTTCGGGAGTCAAGATGAGGGGTACTCAAACAGCAAAGATGACCTAAAACCTTCAAGTTCTATTATATCAAGCCTTAACAACACTCCTTTAGAATGTCCAAAAATAGTTATTGCCGGACAAGCAGACTATCCAGCTGGCATTCGATTTTTAGGGTCAACGCTAAGTAACATGATGCAATCAAACGCTGGCATTGGGGATATAACAGATAATAATTTTTTAAACATTACCGAAGCAATTTCTGTGGACTCTAGAATATGTGCGGAAAGATACCATACCGCCTACTGCAATGGTAGCTGGTGGTCGCTTGGGCTAACCAACTCACGTTACGCAACCAAGAGGGATGCCTTTAATAGGCAAGCGGCTTTCTGGGAGAATGGTTTTGAAAGAGAGTACCAGAATTGCTTGGGTAGCATATACTACACCACCGAAACCGTAACCATTGAAGTGTATATTTGGGTTAGTAGTGGGAATAATATCATCCAAGAGCCCTCTATGCCAATATTAGATGCGCCTGATCCCAATGCTGAACCCGGTAACTGGCAATGGGTAACACAAACCTACACCTATCAGGTTCAGCATATCCACCCCAACGATGGTATTGTAACCCTACCCTCACAACTTGGGCTGGCTGGGGCAACTACTAAAACTATCAATCAAACCAACCACGAGGAGATGAAGAAGAATAAAGATGTGGTGAGATATTTGGAGAGCCAGTTTAACACACACTACTATTTTAAAACACCCAAAAAATAGCTAATCAAATTGCAGCATTGCAAAATTTTGCAATGCTGCAATTAAAAGAATTAATGCAATGAAACATTCATTATGATGAATTTAGCACACAAAGCATGGCTATAAGTTCAATGAATGTTCTAGTTCAACGCTAAAATCAAAATTACAAACAGATGAAATTACGAATAAAGATATTAATTGTGGGGGTATTATTTTGCTCCCTCAGCTGCCAAAAAGAACCAACACCCCCAAGCCCTACCCAGATAGTTAAGGACGGGGTGATTGTTTGGCAAGAACCCTTGTGGAGCGTTCCCCATGATACTGCAAATTATGTGACTGTTATTATTGACCCCTACTTTCAGTTTGACGATAAGGTGATTGTGGATACGTATAAGGACACCAAGGGCGGGTTAAGATGCTTGATGGTTGAGACTGGAGAAGTTGTGTGGGAAAAGTATTTCAACACATCAGCAGACTACACTGGTGGGCAAAGTTTTATACTAAGGGGTTCCTTATTTAACCCCGCGGAGGGATACCTAATAATAATGATTGGAGAGTGGGGTGAAAGAAGGCATATTAAGCTGGATATTGAAACGGGCGAAACCCTTTGGGAAACGCCTTTAGAAACATTAGGAGTGGCAATGGACGTTAGCGGCAACCACTACTACTGCCTAGTTAACACCTCTGATGAAGTTTGTCCAATTTATAAGGTGGATATCAGCAGCGGGGCGGCTGAGTATTTCTACTCCACCCCCCTCCCTGCCCATCCAAATATTGATTGGCAAAGATTAGGCTACGCACGCCCTTTCCATTGCTATGGCAAGGAGTACATCTTTATTGCCGAAACCCGACGCTCAAAATCTGACTCAGCAGAGTATTTCGCCTCGCTACTCGATACTGAGACGATGGAGCTACTTGTGAAGCACATCCCCCTAGATAACCACCTAAACAAGGTAGAGGTGTTTAACAACCAGGTTTACCTGTTCACGGGCGGGGGTTACAAGATATTCAGCATGGAAACCCTAACCTTTGAGCGCGACGTGAGGCTAATTGACTGGGGCGACTACGTATACCACACATTCTATAAGGATAAGCTGATAGTTGGGTTAAGCCCCAACAATACGCTTAACGTAAATGGTCACTACGTGGTGGATCTAAAAACCCATAACCTGCTCTACACCTTCGAGAGTTGGGTTTACCCATCGGCCATTCTCGATGATGTGCTATACTACGTTACAACGGGGAGACCCATTCAGGCCTACAACCTGAACACGGGGCAGCGGGTGCTATACTTCGATTTAAAATATCGGGCACAATTCGGGGTTGCCACCTACAAGAATGCCGAGGGCAAAAAGTTTGTGGTGGTGGGAGATGATGGCTTCACCTACTGCTACGAGGGGATATAGATAATCAGTGTTTTACAAAATAATAAATTCACATGCGAAAAACAGTACAGCTCCTACTATGCATTGGCTTGCTATTTAACACCCATGCTCAGGCACAGCGTATAAATTACCTAAACTATAAAACAATAGCGGTACCTTACACCAGCTGCTTTGCTCAAAAGGGCGACCTGAAAATTAACCTGCTGCGCCAAACATACTATCCTGATATTCAGCGTCCGCAAAACATCTCTTTAGCAAACAGGATTGCAGGTACTTTTGTTCTTCTGTTTGGCAATTATTTAGGAGTAGCCGATAATCGCGTCAACGTTACCTATGGGTTAACGGACTACCTCAACCTTAGCACCAGTTTCCTTGCCTCAAGGCGAAACGAAATATTTGTTGTGAGCGGTTCGGGAAGCAATATTCTGTATAAAGGTCGCTCCAACGCCTTCGATATTGGAGCGGCTTATCACAAGGATATTCTACCCTACCTCCAATGGGAAGTAGGAAGCAGCATCACGCTCGGTACAGGTTGTTTTCGCTATGAAGAATACATATGGATACAAGTTCCTGATAATTATTATCTTTCTGTGCTTTATACCCATTTACGCTACACTACCTTCAATCACAACCTCATGCTGGGCATTTCCCTTAAACACAAGAAACTACAGGTTACTGCGCAGCTAAACACGGGGTACCTAAGGCATTATAATATTAACTACAACCCCATTTATCCCCATGTCTACGAGCATATAGGGCAGCATTTCTACGCTCACCAAACCGACGTCTATATTGACCCTGCCCTAATAGTAAATATCAACTTTCGCCGCCTAGGGCTACAAACCCACCTGGGCTACCCCTACACATTTGGCGAGAGTAAAATATCAAAACCCACGCCCAGTATTGGCATAGGGCTTTCGTATAAGATATTGAAAAGTAAGCAGGAGGGGAAATAAATAACCGCATTGGTTGTACGAATGGTTCAACCTAACGGAGCCTCCATATTTTTGTTTCCACAAACCCTATAAAACGGCAAGACCCCAAGCGGGTTCGCTTGGGGTCTTGTGGTGCCACCTGGAATTGAACCGGGGACACACGGATTTTCAGTCCGTTGCTCTACCAACTGAGCTATGGCACCGTTGTTTTGCGGTTGCAAAGGTAGATAAAAACATATTACTTGCAAATATTTTATCGTGTTTTATTTGTTAAAATAGCAAATAATTGAGATTATCAGGCTTTTGCAAAGCTATTTTTTTATTCTGCCCTATTTTTACTATGAATATTGTTATCTAAACAACCTGATTTTATCAATATTGTTCATGCTAAATTTTGAAATGTACCCTTTAACCCTACTTAGCTGAGCCTAATTTTGGGTAACAAAATTGGTTGGGACACATAGTCGCTGTAAGAGACAGCAATTATTCGAATGAATAATTGGGGTTAACATATCGTTATAATTCACTACGTTTGCAGATTAAATTTTTTATATGATTTTCGAAAGCCACACCTTAAGTAATGGTATTCGTGTTGTGCACGGGCGAACAAATTCGCCAGTGGCATACGCTTGTATAATGATTAATGCTGGTACCCGCGATGAGCTAGATGGCGAGCATGGGATGGCACATTTTATTGAACATGTGCTGTTTAAGGGCACAAAAAAGAGACGAGCTTATCATGTTATGAGCCGTTTAGAAGATGTGGGTGGCGAATTAAATGCATACACCACCAAGGAGGAAACCGTTGTTCACTCAACATTCTTAAAGGAAAATTACCATCGGGCCATAGAGCTTATGTTCGATATAACATTCCAATCTACCTTTCCCGAAAAGGAGCTGGTTAAGGAGAAGGTCGTGGTGCTCGACGAGATAAATTCTTATAAAGATTCGCCCTCGGAGCTTATTTTCGACGATTTTGAGGAGCTCCTTTACCCAAATCACCCATTTGGCCGAAATATACTGGGCACAAAAAAATCTTTAAAACGATTTACACGTAACGATATCTTCAAATTTATTAACAGGGTTTACAATACCAACCAAATGGTTTTTTGCTCCATTGGTAATATTTCGTTTAGTAGGGTAGTTAAGCTGGCCGACAGGTACTTTGGAACTGTTGCGCCGAATTACAGAACGGTTAATCGGTGCGCCATTAAGCCTGCCTTACCAGTAAAAAAAGAGGTTAAGAAAAAAACTTTTCAGCAGCATTGTATGGTAGGATGCCGAACCTACCATTTACACCATAATAACAGGGTAGCCATGTACCTTTTAAACAACGTGCTGGGCGGGCCAGGACAGAATTCGAGGTTAAACCTCTCGATGCGCGAGCGTAATGGCTATGCGTATACCGTTGAGTCTTCGTATATGCCGTATTCAGATACGGGCGTATTTAACATATACTTTGGAAGTGATAAGGAAAATTTTTCTAAATCGGTGGATGTTCTATACGGTGAGCTCAACTTGTTGTGTAATAAAAAGCTGGGGGTTCAGCAGCTGATAAAGGCTAAACGTCAACTTATTGGTCAGCTGGCTATTGCTTCCGAAAACAATGAGGCTTTAATGCTAAATGTGGCTCGAAAATATTTGTTTTCCAGTACCGTTGAGGATTTTGATGAGCTTAACGCCAAAATTGAAAGTTTAACGGCCCAGGAGCTGCTTCAGGTTGCCAAAGAGAATTTCTTTCCAGAAAAATTATCAACCCTAATTTATGTATAGATGGATACTGGCTTAAACTATTCCAACGATATGGAGGAGTACTTACTAAAACACACAACCCCAGAAGATAGCGTACTTTATGAGCTAAATAGGCGCACCCATTTATCAAATCTTCAGGCTCGGATGCTAAGTGGCCCCATACAGGGTAAACTTCTCGAAATGATTAGTCGAATGGTGCGCCCTACCTGCATACTCGAAATAGGAACATATACCGGCTACTCGGCAATTTGCCTTGCAAAGGGGTTGACTTCGGATGGGCATCTGCATACTGTTGAAGTAAACGATGAGGTTTGCGATACAGCCCAAGAGTTTTTTCAAAAGGCTGGTTTAAACAAACAGATTACCCTGCACGTAGGTAGCGCCATCGACATTGTGCCTAAGCTCGATTATGAGTTCGACCTTGTGCTTATTGATGCGGATAAACGGCAATACCCCCAGTATTTAGAGGTTGTTTTGCCTAAGCTATCCAAAAATGGGTACATTATTGCTGATAATGTACTTTGGGGTGGGAAAGTGCTTTTGCCCCAACCCGACGATAGCTATACAAAAGGTGTGGTTGATTTTAACCGAATGGTGGCCGAGGATAGTTCGCTTGAACAGGTTTTGCTTCCATTACGCGATGGGTTAATGCTAATTCGTAAGGTGTAGAGAATAACTTCTGTAGATTTATTTTGAATTTAGATATGCAGCCATTGCTTGGTTGAAAAGTATAGCGTTCATACATAGCATTATGCAGTTTTTAATTTAACCTGCATTATTCATCAAACTTATTAAAGATGAATGTAAATGCGGGTTACCCCGACATAGTGGAACCCAATTTTGGGTAACTAGATTGGTTGTGAGACTTGGTCGCTGTCGGAGACCCCAATTATTCGAATGAATAATTGGGGTTAAAACAAACCCTAAATTTAAAGATACTGCTAAGTATTGATTATAAACCATTAGATTGTTCATAATATTTTTTTGTCCGCTTTTGTAATGTTTATAAGGTTTTGTAAATGCTATAGATATAATATTTACCTATTTCTTTAAAATAAAATAGGAATAAGGTGTTGCTAATGAAATAAAGACTACATTTGACCCATATTTATCTATTTATTTATAATCTAATTTTTAAACATGAACATTTTTTGTGGAAGTCTTCCTTTTAGACTGCAAGAGTCTGAGTTAAAGGAATTTTTTGAAGAGTACGGCGAAGTATCGGCTGTTAGAATTATCACCGATAAGTTCTCTGGAAGAAGTAAAGGGTTTGGATTTGTTGAAATGCCCGATGACGAACAAGCCCGTAAAGCTATTGAGGAGCTCGATGGCGCAGAGGTTGACGGTCGTACTATCGTAGTTAACCAAGCCGAAGAAAGAAAAGAAAGGGGAGGAAACCAAAGAGGTGGTGGTTTTAACCGTGGTGGTGGAAGAGGATCAGATCGTAGATCTGACTACTAGTCATAACCTTTTTGTCCTTATTTTTACTTGTGTCTAATAAAATTTGAAAAGATTTTAAGCGTTAGTTTCAGAACGAATTGTACTGTATCTCAATAGCGTTTAGTTTTAAGCGTATTAGAATATTAAAGGTCAATTCTGCAATGTGCAGGGTTGACCTTTTTGTTTAAGTGGCTTATTATGAGATTGTTGTATTGACCTACATTGTTTATCATCTTTGTTAAAGATGAATAGTGCGGGTTTTAATCTGTTTTATATCATCATTTTTTTATTCGGGTATAATATGTGAACTCCTAAATAGGTATTAACTTTGCACCATCAATTAGTAATAGGGTAGATTTTGCATGGTGATGTATATCACCCTTTTTTTACTAAGCTAATTGAAACAAAAACTGTCTTTTAGCGTTTTGATAGTGTAACAAAACCTGATTTTTTATAAGGGTTTTAATTGGTTTCAGGTTAGTTGCTTTTAGGTTAATTTTTTAGGGTGTGGAACCGGGTCTGAGGAGACCCGGTTTCTTTGTTTATAGACTTTTACCCGTCTTTTGCTTTTCTCTTCTTACCCGCATTAATTTGTTAAAGATGAATGTAAGTGTGGTTTACCCCAATATAAGCGAGCCCAATTTCTGGTACCAGAATTGGGCGTGAGGCTTAGTTGCTGTTGGAGACAGCAATTGTTCGAATGAATAATTGGGGTTAATTTCATTTGTGTAATCAGTCCCATTTCATAATTTGTATATTTGTAGGGTATAATTGTTAAATAATGAAGCGAACCCTATTACTTTCCCTACTATCACTAGTAATTGTGGGGTGTGAAATGCGGCAACAGCCCGATAGTAACCTCGTTTTTAGCTACAACGAGAGCAAAGGCATAACCTCACTCGATCCGGCTTTTGCCCGAAGCCTTCCGCATATTTGGCCCGTTCATCAACTTTTTAATGGGCTGGTTCAACTTTCCGATTCGCTTACCCTTGAGCCGTGTATTGCCCATTCGTGGTCTGCTACCGATAATGGGTTAGCGTATACCTTTAACCTGCGAACCGATGTTTGGTTTCACGAATCGCCTCTGTTCCCTAATGGGGTTAGCCGGCGGGTGGTGGCCAGCGATTTTGTTTACTCTTTTAGTCGAATACTGAATCCGCAGATTGCATCGCCAGGGGCATGGGTTTTTTCGGTACTCGATACCGATTATCCTAATACGCAAGATGGTTTAAAAGTGGTAAACGACTCAACTCTTACGATATATTTAAGCCAACCATTCCCCGCTTTTTTGGGATTGCTATCTATGCCCTATGCGTCAGTTGTGCCGCATGAGGTGGTTGAGCATTACGGTAAAGATTTTCGGGCAAACCCAATTGGAACTGGGCCGTTTTATCTAAAGCTTTGGAAAGAGGGGGAGAAGCTCGTTTGTCGCCGAAATTCGAAATATTTTGAGCTTGATGAGCAAGGGAATCGATTACCCTATTTTGAGGCTATAAATATCTCGTTTATTACCGATAAACAGTCGGAGTTTTTGGAGTTTTTAATGGGAAGTATCGATTTTATTTCCGGGATACAATCAACCTATAAAGACGAACTTCTTACCCGTGCGGGCGCTTTAAATCCAAGGTATGCCCATAAGGTAAAACTAATTACTGGTCCATATTTAAATACAGAGTATTTAGGCGTTTTAGTTGATACTACGCTCGATATTGTAAAGCAGAGCCCATTACGTTTGCCAGATGTTCGTAGGGCCTTAGCATTTGGGTTCGATAGAGAAAAGATGATCGCCCATTTACGTAATAATATGGGGTATGCAGCTCACGGTGGGTTTGTACCCAACGGAATGCCAGGTGCGAGTAAAACCCTAAGGGGTTTTAGCTATAATCCCGAGTACTCTCGGCATCTACTGGCCAAGGCAGGGTACCCCAACGGCGAGGGATTGCAACCAATAACGCTGTGTACAACGGCCGATTATCTCGATATTTCGGAGTACATACAGCATCAGCTGGCGCAGGTGGGTATACCCATTGAGGTTGAAGTGTTTCCGGGTGCAGCTTTTCGTGAAATGATGGCTAATGGCAAAATGATGCTTTTTCGTGGAAGCTGGGTGGCCGATTATGCCGATCCAGAGAACTACCTTTCGCTTTTTCTCACACAAAATTTTAGCCCCCATGGCCCCAACTACACCCATTTTTCAAACCCAACATTCGATTCGCTTTATGCCCAAGCACTGCACGAACCCAGCTTTGCTTTACGAGCCAAAATATATAACGATATGGACTCGTTGGTGATTTCACATGCGCCGGTTATCCCCTTGTTTTACGATAAGGTTGTTAGGTTTGTAAACCCGAAGATTGAGGGAATGAAATCGAATCCAATGAATTTGCTAACACTTAAAAAGGTGTATAAAAAATAAGCCTATGAAGATTATAGCCGATAGCGGTTCAACCAAAACGCACTGGAAAGTTATTGATAGCAAGGGGGTTTGTTGCGATTTTTTATCGCTAGGGTTAAATCCATATCATTTTAGTTTACAGGATTATGCTAAAGCAATGCGAGGGGCTGTTCAGCATAAAGTTAATCATAATAGCGTGAAAGAGGTGTTTTTTTATGGTGCGGGTTGCGCTTCATCCGAAAACAGGAGGCAGGTGTCAGGTTGCTTACACCAGCTTTTTCCAAAGGCGCAGATAAAAGTGTATACCGATTTGCTAGGGGCAGCCCGTGCCCTTTTTGGTAATTCACCGGGTGTTGTGGTTGTGCTGGGTACGGGAGCCAGTGTGGGGTACTTTACTGGAACCGAAATTCAGCGTAAAACGGCATCGTTGGGCTATATATTGGGCGATGAGGGTAGTGGAGCCCACATGGGGAAAGAATTGTTGCGAAAATGGGCGTATGGCGAACTTTTGCCGGAGCTGTCTCAGAAACTGACTAGCCAATTTAACCTTTCGGTTGATGCAGTATTAAATGGTATATACACAAATGATTATCCCGCTCGATTTATGGCAAAATTCACAAGTTTTTTAGCCGAAAATATTTCATATGACCAGATGCAGCAAATTGTAAAGAATTCTTTTACTGAGCTGTATAATAATCATTTGGTTAGGTATCCAGAGTGTAAAACGGGCCCGATTGGGGTTGTGGGATCGATTGGTAAGGTGTTTGCTCCGCAACTAAACGCTGTGCTTAATCAATACAGCATTCTGGTTGCCAACATAATACAATACCCAATCGATGGGCTGGTTGACTTCCATAGCCAGCTACAGTAAGTCGAAATCAATGTTGCTATTATTGCCTAAGCTATGCGAGAGGCTAACGCATTCTTCCGCCTTCTCGTGCTCTCCGACCGATTCTAGAACTTTTGCTAACGATAGTAGTAGCCTTACTTCAAAAAGTGTATAACCGTATATACTGCTAATTTTAATTGCCCTTTTGTAGTGTTCGTAAGCTTTGCTAGTGTTCCCCTGATTAAGGTAGCAAATGGCTAACCAAGTTTTTTCAATTATGGAGGTTTGGTAGCTAGCCCAAGGAGGGGCATCGCTAATTAGTTGCTTAGTAGTTGGTATGTTGATATTTCGAATCTCCCGAGTAAGCTGCCAGTTAGCTAGTTGGTAGCATATGCTAAGGGTTTTTTCTTGAGGAGAAAGGGTTGCCAAATCTTTTTTTCTAGTAATGTACGATAATCGGTCCCGTATATGCCGATATTGCTTCGTATTAACCATGCCAAAAAAGAGGGCTATTTCAAAGTTGTGCCTATCAACGCTCGACCAGTTATTCCCTATGCTGTTTACGTATTTTTCTATATCATCATAAATGGAGCTGCTTGGCAACTCCTTTTTTATATGTAATACAAAAAATCGACACGAGAACCAAAGTCCCGAAATTATTGGAGAGCTGCTAAAATTTGGACACGAAAAAGGAAAGTCGTCAGAAAATTGGTTAACCCAGTTAAAGTCAAAACAGTAAGCATTTGATGCGTACAGAAGGGTTTTGCCCATAAAAACATCTTTCTCAGAAGTTGAATTCTGTAAATAGTTTAAGTATAGTAGCCGCGAGCTGTTTGCAATGGTGTTTAAATTTACAGTCTTCTCGAATAAAAACTTGCGCGCCTTGCTATTACCTGCGTAGTATGGAATTAGTTCTTTTCGCATTAGCTCCTCTCGCGAAAGGGTATTGTGAATATAGGGGTAGGTAAATACCTTTTCAAGGGTGCTGTCCGATAGGGAGAAAAAATGTTTTAGCGTTTCGGATAGTTTTTTATTATAGGCTAGCTCAAAAAGCAGGTTTACCAGGTGTGGCTTCATTGCCGAACCTTTATATTTACTTTCAATAAGCTTAAATAGGCTGAAATCGATACCATTATTATCCTCTACAAGGGTAAGCAAAAGGAGTACCCGATAAAGTATGCGTTGCGATATCTTTACGTGAACCGAGTATGTGCCAAATTCATTTGGCATTATCTCTTCGGTAATTACCCCAAACGATAGGAGCTGATTATAGGCTGTTGAGTAGTTCCCCGATTGTTTTAGGTGAATGGGGTACATTTTTTTTAGGTCGTTCTTCTTAATTAAGTCGTAGGTTTTGTTTTGATGCGATAGGCTGATGATAGCTTTAAGAATGTCAATCTTTTCCTCGTTGTGCTGACTTTGATATACCTGCAGTTTTAAAAATTTAACTACTAAATCTATTTTATTAATTATAAGATGTAGGTTGCTTTGCGAGTAGCTATCTATTAGTAGTTGAAGGTAGTAGGGGTGTGAAACTATTTGCAGCACATCACTCGCAATCTCCTCGATAATTACGCTTGAGGCTGTATCCTTGTTAATCGTATTATCCAGTATGCCCTGTATCTCGAACTCCCTAAGGGGTGGAATGTTCGCCTGATTCGATGACAGGTTCTTGTGGCTTGCGTATAGCCATGTTTGCGCAGGCGAGCACTGTTTTGCAAACTCTGTCCATGCGGGTGTTCTCGACGATACAATGAGTTTAAACCAATTGCCCGAAAAGTTAGCGGCAAGCTGCTGAATGGCAGTGTAAATTTTATTCGTTTTGATGCCTTTACCGCTAACATCGTCAAGGGCATCAATTATAACTATTAATTTTCCTGGGGCGAGTTTTTCGTTAGCGTTAAGGGTATCAAATAGTTCGGAGCTGGGTACTTCTAGCTCCGATAGGAGCCATTGGTCGATATAGCTGCCCGTATTAACCCAATATTCAAGGCGTAGGGCTGGCATAAATAGAACGATATTGTTCCTGTTTGTAGGTTTGCTTGTGTAATCATCGTACCAGTTCACCAATAGGGTTGTTTTGCCGAATTTACCTGGCCCTATTATGGGCGTGGCAACGTAGTTGGAGTTTATGAACGATTCGAAGCGTTCATTTGCAAATTGTCTGGGTATGGTATTTTCAAACCCAAACGGCTGGTTATTTTTTATAGCTCTGCAGCTTTTATGGCTAGCGTTTTTGGCTGCATCGTTGGCTTTTTCCCATAGGCTAAAAATTGGCTCCTTAGTGTACTTATTACTGCTGTTTTTACTTTTGTACTCTTCCCAATCGCTATATCCGCAGTAAATTGATAGTATGTCAAGCGTGGCATTCGATGGATTAGAATTCGTTGAGAGGAAACCGAAAAAACGTCTTAAGGTTGATGGGCTAATAACCTGTGATGTGTCATTAAAAATCCTGTTTGATAAGGCTTTACAGTCTTTTTGGTACGCTATTTTGTTACCAAATTTACTTTCAATCGAATCTTTAAGTTTTTGTATCATTTTTTTGACACATTACCAATTAGAAATTGTAGAGAACCTTGATTATTAAATTGTTGTACGGTGTATTCTGGTCAGCTTTGCTCTTTTAAAGCCGTTTTAATAAAATGGCAGTTTTGACCATCCAAATATACTGAATACTTACCATAATTTTGTATCAGATAAAAAGATTGATGTTTTAAAGACATTATTTTAATGTATTAAAGATACCCTTGGTTATTATGAGCCATCCATGATAATAACGTTACCTCGAACGAGATTGCTATCCCTTGGATGCACCATTTTTACCTATATAAAACTAAAAAAATAGACAGATGAAAAAAGAACATTCCTTTAAATCGAATTTAAACCGTATTACGGTAGATATTGGGGTTTTTGTAATATTCTTTCTTGTAACCATGCTATTTGTATTTACAATTATTAGCTCGTTTTAGGAGTACCCTTAAGTTTTATTAAGATACTTTTTAGTAACCCTTTAAAATCTCATGCTTATGTTAACTAATGTTTGGAAATCATGTCATGCTTCGGTTTGTCAGCTTAATTTTTTGAATGAGAGAGGGGTTTGTGTTGATACTCTTTCTGGATTTAAGGTAGGAAGTTTTCTTGTTACTAGCCAGCAAGCATTTTGTATAGGGAAAGCGCATAAGGTTCAAATTAAATTTGTTGATTTTGATGCTAATACCCTCAGCGCATCAATGAAAATACCATATGCCGAGTTTACGCAAGAGCTTCGAATAGGGGTTGTACAGGATAGTGGTCACTATGCGGTATTCAATATTGATTTTTCGGAATTCAAAAATATTCCAGGTTTAGCTCTAAGTGAGCAACGGAGCTTATCTATTGGATCGTCAGTTGCATCCTTAGGATTTAGCTGTGGGTACTCAAACTTGTCGCTTAAATCTGGAATTATATCTTCGGTTTTTGCTGATAGAAATGGTATTCGGTTTTTGCAATTCGATGGGCAGGTTGCCCATGGTAATAGTGGTTCTCCAATAGTTAACCCAGCTACTATGGAGGTTGTTGGGATTGTTAGCCGTAGGAGTACTCCTGCGTCAAATGCATACCATCAACTTAAAGAAAATATTGCCGCTAACCTAAACGAGCTAAAAAGGGTTGAAGCTGTGGTTAAGTTCGGTGATATTGATCCTATTCAGGTGCTTATTGTAAATCAAAATCAGCTAAAACTTTTGGCAAATGTAATTTACAGGCATTCGAGCACAAGTATAGCGCAGGCAGTAATGCTTGATGGGATAATTTCTTTTTTTAACCAAAATGTAGCCAGTACGTTTACTAATAAGGTTGTGAATAAGGCGCATAATTTGTATCAAGGTTAGGTTGTTTTTTTATGATTGTTGAATGGACCCTGCATTTTTGCAGGGTTTTTTTGGTTTGCTTAAATTTATTTTGCTTTCATCAACCACAGGTTGGTTGGCAAATAATGTTTAACGGCATAAGGTTACTTAAATCATCAGCTTTTCTTAGTTAATCAGAATAAACTTAGATAATTTTGTATGTATATATAAATGATATAATCAGTTATTAACTGTCAGTATGTTAACTAATAATCTTACGTTATGGATAACCGAGAGATAGTAAATTTCTTAAAAAAGGTTGAGCTATTTAAAGGGCTAACCGATAGCGAGTATAATATGCTTGCAGGTAGCGTTATGCAAAAGGTCTTTAAGTCCAAAGATTTACTCTTCAGGGAGAACGAGAAAAGGGAGAGCATTTTTATAATATATAGTGGTGCCGTTGAGCTGTTTAAGAGTAATCCTTTTGGTGTTGAATTAAAACTTACGCAGTTTGGCGAGGGCGATTTCTTAGGCGAGGGCTCCTGGACAAGCGATTCGCCCCACTCCACTTCGGCTAGGTGTCTTGAAGAGACAACCGTTTTTATGCTTAAAAACGAGTTTTTTAGCAAAAGTGCAGACGCCACATTAAAGGTGTTCTCTAATATTACTAGAGTTATTTCAAGGCGTATGCGCCATGCCAATAACCGAATGATTAACCCTGCTGCCCAGTACGAGTCGGGTAGTACCCGTCGCGAGCACGACTTGCTAGGCGAACGTGATGTGCCCTATGAACACTACTACGGTGTTCAAACCCTACGTGCAATAGAGAATTTTAATATTAGCGGAGTAACCCTTAGTTTTTACCCTTCAATAATTGACGGTTTAGCCATTGTTAAAGAGGCTGCTGCTGAGGCTAATTTTGAATTAGGATTATTTTCATCCGAAATTCGTGATGGCATTGTTGGTGCATGTAACGACATTAAAAATGGCAAGTTCCATAACCATTTTGCTGTTGATATGATTCAGGGTGGGGCGGGTACCTCAACCAATATGAATGCCAACGAGGTTATTGCCAACCGTGCTCTCGAGATCATGGGGTACGAAAAGGGGCAGTACGAATTTTGCCATCCAAATAGCCATGTAAACCTTTCACAATCAACTAATGATGCTTACCCAACAGCGGTTAAAATTGCTCTTATACACTCAAACCAAAAGTTGGTAGATGTTTTAAGAATCTTGGTAGATTCGTTTCGTAGGAAAGCTGACGAGTTTGCCCATGTTATTAAAATGGGGCGCACCCAGCTTCAGGATGCTGTGCCAATGACTCTAGGCCAGGTGTTTGAGGCGTATGCTGCTACTCTTACTGAGGAGGAAGAGCGACTAAACCAGAATGCTAAATTGTTTCTTGAGGTAAACATGGGGGCTACAGCTATTGGGACCGGAATAAACTCAGAGCCTGAGTATTCGGAAAAGGTAATGAAACATCTTAAGCGTATTTCTGGTCTTGATGTTACTCTTGCATCAAACCTTGTTGAGGCAACGCAGGATACTGGAGCATTTGTTATGTATTCATCGGCTGTTAAGCGGCTAGCCGTAAAGCTTTCAAAAATTTGTAACGACCTAAGATTATTATCATCTGGTCCACGAGCTGGTTTAAACGAAATTAACTTACCACCCATGCAGCCGGGTTCATCTATAATGCCTGGTAAAGTAAATCCAGTAATCCCTGAGGTGGTAAACCAAATTGCATTTAAGGTTATAGGTAACGATTTAACTGTAACCATGGCTGTTGAGGGCGGTCAGCTCGAGCTAAACGTGTTTGAGCCAATTATTGTTCAAAGCATGTTTGAGTCTATTGAGATGCTGAAAAATGGTATGAATACGCTTAAGTATAGATGTATTGACGGCATTACGGCCAACGTGGAGCATTGCCGCAACCTGGTTTTCGGTAGCATAGGATTAGTTACAGCTTTAAATCCAGTTATTGGATACGAAAAGTCAACCGTGATTGCTAAGGAAGCCCTTAAAACGGGGCGAAGTGTTTACGATTTAGTTCTCGAGAAAAAAATTCTTTCAAAGGAACAAATCGATAAAATATTGGCACCGGAAAATATGATTAAGCCAACAAAGTTTAATTTCTAAAACAATTAGGGTGGGGCGCAAAAAGTGCCTCACTTTATTTAACCCGCATTACTCATCAAATTTATTAAAGATGAATGCAAATGCGGGTTACCCCGACCTAGTGGAGCCCAATTTTTGGCAACAAAATTGGTAGTGAGACCTAGTCGCTTTCGGGGATCCCAATTATTTGGATGAATAGGTGGGGTTAATTTTCCTCGAAATCTTTCAAAATCTTCTCAACCTCCTCCTCAGTGGTTTTAAGCTTCGCTTTGCAAAACTTTATCAGCTCTGCAACGCGTTTCACATTTTGTGCTAAATCGTCAATATCAAGCTCATTGTTCTCAATCTTTTCTACTATCATCTCAATTTCAGCTAATGCTTCGGAGTAACTTATACTTTTTTTAGTCATATTCAGGTAATTTTTATTCGTTTAGTTGGGTTGGAAATGTAATGTTAAATGTTGTTCCTACGTTTAGCTCGCTTGTTACCGTTATATTACCATTGTTTTGCTCAACAAATTCTTTACAAACTATTAGCCCTAACCCTGTTCCCTTTTCGTTGCTCGTTCCTTCAGTGCTATAGCTGTGTTCTATTTTGAAGAGTTTCTCCTGATTCTCGGGGCTAATGCCAATGCCGCTGTCGGCTACCGATAGCTTGGTACCCTTGCTCGATTGTGAGGCAGTAATTACAACCTTGCCGTTGGTTTCTGTGAATTTTATTGCATTCGATATAAGGTTTCGCATTACGGTCGACATGGTGTTGTAGTCGGCGTTGATGTGAATGCTCTCGGGTATTTCATTCTTTATATCGATGCTTTTTGGGGTGGCTTGTAGTTCTAAAACGCTGATAACCTCAGTGGTTAAATTGTAAAGGTTAGCTCTTTGTGGATTTAGCTTTATCTTACCCGTTTGGCTGCGCGACCAGTGTAGCAAATTATCGATTAACGACAGTAGCTTGGTTGATGAGCTGTGAATAACCCCGCTAAACTCATTGCGTTCCTCCTGATTCATCCTGCCCGAATCGTTGGTCAGCACCTCGGTAAGCCCAACTAGGGCGGTGAATGGACTTCGTAGGTCGTGTGCAATTATCGAGAATAGCTTATCCTTTGTTTGGACTAGTTTTTTTAGCTCTCCTTCGGATTGGGCTAGCTTTTCATTAGCCTCATATAGAGTGGTGTTTTTTCTCCTAATAGTAACGTATCCATATACGCTACCTATTGCAATTATTAGGATAAATATTGATATCACAATTAAAAAATTGCGAAGTAGGGCTTGCTGCTCAAGCTGTAAGGTTTTAAGCTGGGCTTCGGTTCGTAAACTCTCTACTTCGCTCTCAATCTGCTTTATTTCTTCGGCCTTTTTGTTGAGTTCTAAATCTAAGCTGGCTTGCCATATAGCCTCCTCCTGTACTTGCTTGTTTAGGATGTCTCTGGTGGCAACGTGCATTTTATAGTAGGAGAGGGCTTCGGTAGGCTGTCCAATTTGGTCGTAATATTCGTAGAGAGCCAGTAGCGTGAGTTCCTTTAGCTTGATGTTCTCTGTTGCTTTGGTAAGCTTAAGTGCTAGGTTCAGACTATTTATGGCCTTGGTGTATTCCTTTAACTTAATTTGCGTTTCTCCAATCTTTCTAATACACAACCCGCGCCTATCTAGGTTCGAATTATCTTCGTAAATCACCGATGCCTTTTCAAAATAATCTATGGCTTGCCTTAATTTATCCTCTTTTAGCGAAAGGTTTCCCAACTCGTTATATATGTCGGCTTGGGATTTTGTGTCGTTTTTTTGTTGGGCTATCGCAAGGGCGTTATGTAACAAGCTGTTTGCTTTTGCAAACTGATTATTTTCGGCATAGGCTACAGCTAGGCTGCGCATGGCTTGCGAAATTAGCCGCTCGTTTCCAATTTTTTTTCGATACGCCAATGCTTCCTTGTAGCTTTTTATGGCTTCGGTGGGGTTGTTAATATCCATATATGTATTGCCTAAGTGGATGTAAATGTAGGATTTACCTATGGGATCCGCATCATCCGAAGTGATGCTAAGCGCCTGATTGAAGTATTTTAGCGCATTTTGATGCGATTTTAGCTGGCGATATGTAACCCCAATATTAATAAGAGAGCGCGACATATCGGTGACCAAATTTTCTTCCTGCCTAATTTTCAGAGAGTTCAGATAGTTTTTTAGGGCGTCGGCAAGCATTCCTTGCTGTGCGTATAGGGTTCCAATTTCGTTGTAGGTTGATGCCAGTAATCGTTTATCATTTAACTCTTTGCGAATGGTTATAGTTTTTTGCAAATTACTTAAGGCTTCGGGGTACTGCTCTAATTTTCGCTGTATTCTCGAAATGTTTTCAAGGGTTGATGCGTAGCTCGATAGGTACTGATGTTTTTCTCTAATGGCTAAGCTGTGACTGTAATTTTCAAGTGCTTCGTTATTTTTACCCATTCGGGCGTAGAGGCTCCCCAGTAAGTTGTATATACGCCCAAGCTCGTTGTGCCGATTGCCCTGTAGCGCAATTTTAAGCGAAGAGTTTAGCGCTTCAAGCGACTCGGTATACTTGCCCATATCGCGATATGCCAAGCTAATGTTTCGTAATGTAATAAGGGTGTTCGCCGTATCGTTTAAACTTACAAAACGGCTTAAGGCATGTTGGTAACTGGCTAACGCGCTGTTGTACTCTCCTTTTCTTAATTGGATACTCCCTTTTAGCCTGTAGCATTCACTTTCTTTACTATTTAGCGTGCCACCTTGCGATAAAGCTAGCGCTTCGTCAATGGTCTCCAGTGCTTTCTTATGGTTTCCCTCAATGCTAAGCATGTTAGCGTTAAGTAGTAGGAAGTTAATGGTTAACGAGTCGTTTCTTAGCGTTTTTGCTTGTATAGTAAATTCGTCTAGCAATTTTTCGGCGTCTAAAGATTTACCCTGTTTTAGTAGCAATTCTATTTGAGAACGAATCAAATCGATGTTTTCCAGATGTAATTTGTTTGGGCAGATATTTTTTGCTGAATCGATATAGAGCTGTGCATTGTTAATATTTCCCAGCACTATGTGAGCCCGAGCAATTGTTGCGTAGCCTGTTGTGAGAACAGCTGTGTCGGGTTTTTGCTTTGCCCCCTCAAGTGCTATGGCCGCATAATGAATTGCTTTTCGAGGATTCTCGAAAAGATAGACTTCAGCCTGTTTTGTTAGCAACCTGTGCTTACTTGAGCTTTGCCCAGCTGTACTTGTAGCTGTACTTGTAGTTGGCAAAAACATTAGTTGCATAACGTATAAAAGGAAGATGCCAATGTTGTAGTACCTGCTAAACATGCTTAAGATAGTATGTATGTTTTTAAAAATATTTTTAGGTGTTGCTTTGAGTTGTACGGTATGAAGGCAAGGTAAAGAAGAAGATCATTCCCTTGTTGGGATTATTTTCTATCCAAATTTCTCCCCCATTTTTCTTAACAAATTCTTTGCAGAGTAAAAGTCCAAGACCACTTCCCTTTTCACCTGCAGTTCCTTGTGAAGTGAAATTGGTGTCTAGCCTAAAAAGTTTATCCTTATCAGCATCATTAATTCCAACCCCGTTATCCTTAACGGCAATTTTAACCATGTTTTCATCCTCGGTTGCCGAAATTGTTATTTCGTCGTTATTGTCACTAAATTTAATGGCGTTACTAATCAAATTTCGAACAACAACTCCCACCAAATTTCTATCGGCCCAAACAATTAGGTGCTCTTCTACTTGCAGTAGAATATTTATTTGTTTTTTATCGGCAGCAGGTTTAAGCAGTTCGAGCTCTTCGTTTATTTGTACTGTAAGGGGGAATAGCTCAGGTTTGTACATTATACTGCCTAGCTGTGAACGTGACCATTGTAGTAGATTTTCGAGTAATTTATAAAGGTTTTGCGAGGAGTCGTAAATGATTTTAACTAGGTCTTTTATTTCATTCTCGGTATATTGGCTGATGTTTTTAAATAGTAACTCGCTAAAGCCAAGTAAAGCGTTAAACGGATTTTTTAGGTCGTGAGCTATAATTGAAAATAAACGGTCCTTAGTTGTATTAATGCCTTTTAGGTTTACCTCCGATTCAACCAGTTTCTTATTTATCTTTTTGAGCTGGACGTTTTTTTCGGTAAGTAGTTTATTAACTTTAAGTTTTGCTCTAAGGAAAAGGATGATAGTAATGCTAAAGGCTACAAGCATTATCATTATAATAATCCAGTATGCATTTAGGTTTTTCTGTCTTTGCAGATCAAGACTTTTAATCTGGTCATTCTTTTTCAGCAGCTCTATTTCCTTCTCTTTACGCTCCGTTTCAAAACGCACCTGTGTTTCCATAAGTTGCTCAATGCTGCTGGCTTTATATAGGCTATCGTTTATAGCTATTATTTTCTCAAGGTGTTCAAATCCTCTCTTGTAGTTTTGCTGTTGGTAATATATTTTGCTGAGTATTTCATAACTTTCGGAAATGAAAACTAGTTCCTTACACTTGTCGGCATACGAAAGTGCTTTTTGAACAAAGTGCATAGCCATATTAACGTCTCCCTGATGGTAATAAATCCATGCTAGATTGTTGTTGGTATTCAGAAGGCTAGCGTAATCTTCTACCTCCTCGCTTAATGCAATCGATTTTTTATATGATGAAATCGCTTCATCGTAATTTTTTATCTCTGATGAAAGCATTCCGATGTTATTATATGCTGCCGACTGCCCACTCTTATCATTATCCTCAATTGCTAGATTACGTGCTTTTTTGTAGTATTCCAGAGCCTTTTCATTTTCGCTCAGCTCATTGTAAATTATACCCAAGTTATTAAGGGTATTGCTTAGGCCTTGGTTGATTTTTTCACTTTGCTGAATTTCGTATGCTTTAAGAAAGTATTCTAATGCCAACTTTTTATTGCCTAATTTTCGGTGAATTGTTCCTATAAAGTTGTATGAGGATGCAAGGCCAGCCTTGTTCTCCGTTTGTATATGTGTACTTGCCGCTTTAATGGCGTATTCAAGAGCGAGGTTATTGTCGTTAATTGTTGAGTAGGTATTGGCTAAATAGTTTAGGACAAAAGATTGTTCTGATACTAGTTTATGCGTATTGGCTATTTCAAAAGCTTCTTTTAGAGAGTTCAGTGTTTCTGAATATTCGTTTAGGTTAAAGTATGAACTTGCGGAGTTGATTAATGAGTGAACAGCCATCAGGGGTATGTCAAATTCTTTTCTGTAGCTAAGCGCAATGTTATAATCTTCAATGGATTTTTCATACTCCTTTTTTATCTGATAAGCATTTCCCCTGTTATTGTATGCGTTTCCTAAAAGTATGTTGTCTTTAGATTGTTCGGCTATGGCAAGAGCCTGATTGGCATATATAAATGTCGAATCGACGTTTATTTGCCAGTATGCCCTAGATAATTCAATGAGCGCTTGTACTTGTTGAATTTTATCTGGGCTTTGGGTTAGTGCTCTCAGGCTGTCTATAGCTTGCTGGCTAACCTGACCAGATGATACAGCATGAGCCAAACAAAGAAGTATTATGAGTAAACTATGTTTTATTTTCACAGAACCAGTATTTTTTTAAATATACTAACATTAATTTTTTCACACAATTTTATTCCCGGTTAATCTTGTCAATTATACTTGTAAACTTTCCCGTTGAAAGTACCGTTTTAACTTTACTACCAGCAGCCAATTCGTTTGCAGATTTTACCAACTTCCCATTTTGCGTAGTAATAGAGTATCCACGCTTTAAAACATTTATTGGATCAATTGCAGCTATGTTTTTTTCTACATGTAGCAAGTTGTTGTGCTCGTTAGTTACCTTACCCCTTATTTTGCTTGTAATCAGTTTTTTATGCTGGTCTAGCTTGGCTAATTCTTTATTCCTAATAACTATCGATTGGGTATTTATTTGGTTCCCTTTTTTGTGTAGAATGATGTTGTGTTTGGTAATATATTTAGAGGTAATGTCTTGCCCCAAATGTAATGTCTTTTGTAGCCGCCCCGAGGCGGCTTGGGTTGTTTTTATAACCAATGGTACTAGCTGGTTGCCAATTCTATTCAGTGTATCAACGTTGGATTGAATCTTTTGATTTACTGCATCTGTAAAGTCATTATTGGCCTCCTCAAGCCAGTTCTCGGCGTTAATAAATTGGGCTATCAAAAATTCGGCTACAGCCGTTGGGGTTTTCTGCTTGGAGTGGGCTACCATGTCGGCAATAGTAACATCTTTTTCGTGTCCTATTCCAGTTATAATTGGAATAGGGAATTGAGCGATATTATTGGCTATATTGTACGAGTCGAAACAGCCAAGGTCAATTTGAGAGCCTCCACCTCTTATAATAATTACCACATCCCAATTATCAATTGATTCGTGTATTCGGTCAAGTGCCTGAATTATTGAATTCTCGGCCTTATCGCCCTGCATTACAGCGTTGAATAGTTTTATATGGAATGCGTAACCGTAGGGATTATTTTCGAGTTGGTTTGTAAAGTCTTCAAAACCTGCGGCAGTGGGCGACGATATTACCGCAATACGCTTGGGGAGTATGGGCATTAAAGTCTGCTTGTTCATATCCATAACCCCTTCTGCAATAAGCTTATTTATGGTCTCTTGGCGCTGCATTTCAATATCGCCAATTGTAAACGTAGGGTCTATATCAACAATGTTTAGCGAGAAGCCGTAAATTGGATGGTAGTTAACGGTACACTGAACTAGAACTTTTATTCCTGATGAAAGTTTCCTGCCGGCAGCCCTTTCGAAAAAGGGTCTTATCATTCTGTAGTTTCTAGCCCATATTGTTCCTCTTGCTTTAGCCTTAGGTTGTTCCGTTTTTTTGTCTTTTTCAACTAGCTCAAGGTAGCAGTGTCCCGAAATGTTCTCTTTAATCTCGCTTATCTCACCAATAACCCAAAGTAAACCAGGGAATTCGGAGTCTATTGCATCGATTATTTTCTGGGTAACCTCGTAAAGAGATAATGTTTGTTTATTGTTCATCTGTCTTCCTTAACTTTTTTTATGGGGCATATAACCCGCATTATTCATCAAGCTTGTAAAAGAAGAATGCATATACCGGTTACCCCGACTTAGTTGAGCCCAATTTTGGGTAACAAAATTGGTTGTGAAACGAAATTTATGTTTCGTCAATTCCTTATGCTATTTCAATTTTAGTATCATCATACTCAACTACATCACCGGTACGAAGTTTAGCCCTTTTTCTGCTCTCAACTACTCCGTTAACTTTCACCAGCCCATCATTTACAAGGAGTTGTGCTTCTCCACCGCTTTGGGCTATTCGGGCTGCTTTTAGTAGTTGAATTAGTTGTATATACTCACTTTCTATTTTGAATGTTTGCATTTTATCAGGTTATTTAAGATTAACAATCGAGTAAACCCCTCAAAAATACTATATTTGTTTTACTTTTTATTTCTTTTGTGTAGATGAAAATATTTTGTTGTCATCAAATTCGCGATATAGATGCTTACACCATTAAGCATGAGCCTATTCTATCTATTGATTTAATGGAGCGGGCAGCCAATGAGCTGCTTAAAAAAATTGTTGCCAAATATTTATATGCAAAACGGATTCGAATTTTTGCAGGACCAGGAAATAATGGTGGCGATGGGGTGGCGCTTGCCCGCATGTTGGCAATGGCTGGATATGATGTTACGCTGCATATCATTGAGTCGTCTTCCTATTCACAAGATTTAGAGGAAAATCTAAAGCGACTTCGTAAACAGGGCATTATAGCCCCCAACTTTCTTAGCCAAACCTCAAGCTTGCCAACGCTAAATTCCGATGATTTAATTATTGATGCCTTGTTCGGATCTGGGCTCTCTCGTGCTTTGCAAGGGCTGTCGGCTAGGTTGGTTAATCACATAAACTCTTCAGGTGCAAGCGTGGTTTCGGTGGATATTCCATCTGGACTATTTGGTGAGGAGAACCCCGTACCCAATAATAACGCAGTAATAAGAGCTGGCTATACCATCAGCTTTCAGTTCCCTAAGTTGTGCTTTATTTTTGCCGAGAACGAGCAGTATGTTGGAGAATGGGAGGTTGTAGATATCAATCTGCATCCAGAAATAATAGATAGCCTGAGCACCCCTTTCTTTTATTCTGATCTAGAATTAGTTGAGAAGAATGTGCCTAGGCGATTAACCCACAGCCATAAAGGGGATTTTGGACATTGTCTAATTGTTGCAGGGAGCTTAGGAATGATTGGGGCATCTATACTTAACGCAAAATCGTGCCTAAAAGCTGGCGCTGGATTGGTGACGGTTCATGTACCAAAGGATGCTTCAATGGTTGTGCATGCCTCGTTGCCCGAGGTTATGGTGCAACCCGATTCTAGCCCAAACTTTTTTACTGATATTGAGAGCGTTGAAAAGTATTCGGCAGTGGCTTTTGGTTCTGGAGTAGGGCAGAGTCCGCAAACTCTGTCTGGCTTTGAGAAGCTACTTAAGCTATCCGTAAAACCTATGGTTATTGATGCCGATGGTTTAAACCTCATTGCTCAGAATAAGGAGTTGCTCAACCATATTCCTCGGAATAGTATTTTAACGCCTCATGTAGGAGAGTTTAATAGGCTTTTCGGTAAAACCTATTCGGGGGCAGAACGGTTAAATGTTGCCATTAAAATGGCTGAAAAATACAAGGTTATCATTGTTGTAAAGGGTGCAAATACGCAGGTGGTTTGTCCCAACGGACAAGTTTTTGTTAATAGTACCGGAAACCCCGGAATGGCAACAGCGGGTAGTGGCGATGTGCTTACGGGTATAATTGCCTCGTTACTTGCTCAGGGCTATAGTTCCTGCGATGCTTGTATAGTAGGGGTTTTTATACACGGTTATGCCGCCGACATGGCAACCCGAACTATTGGGCAGCAGTCGTTAGTTGCCTCAGATATTATTAGCCATTTAGGTTTTGCCTTCAATAAATTGTTACAATAAACTTAAGCTCATTATCTTTGTGGTGAACATTAACGATGTTTGTGTTGTAACGGGATACCCCTGTTTTATAAATTATTGAAAATTTACTGTAATTATACTTTGTACTCATGAATCGAATTATTTTAGTTTTAGCATTGGCATCAATGCTGTTTTTTTCTTGCTCAAAAAAAGTTGTAACAACAATAACCCCCATAGGTAGCTCATCAACTCTTGGTCCTAAGGGAATGGTTTACTCTCTTCCCAAAACAGCCCTTAGGGTAAAAGTTGAAGCGGAGTATAATTCAGTAGTACCTGGTCCATTTGCAAAATATGCAAAAAAATATTTAGGCATTTCGCACGTTGTACTAGAGCCTCAAAAACGATGGGTAATTTCAAATATCGAGGTTGTACCTTATAGTCAACCCGATTTAACCTCAATTTTTGTAGTTGAGCCAGCCGAGGGTTTTAGCCTCGATTTCTTGGAAATTACCGAGCAGGGATTAATTATTCCGCTCTCCAATTCCGATTATAGAACCGTTAAAAAGTCTGTTCGCTTATCAGATAATCAGGATACTGAAAGTATGTTTCTCGATTTGAGCCCAACACCTTTTATTGCAGCGCAAAAAACCACACACTACTCTAGGGTGGTGCAGGATAGCTCTTTTGTTCGTGTTCCCATTCATAAGTCCGTAGTTGTTGAGCGCTCTGTTGAGGAGAAGGCTCGTGAGGCAGCCGATTTTATTTTCTCGCTTCGTAACCGTAGGGTTGAGCTTTTGTCTGGCGATGCCGACTTTGTGGGACAGGGGGAGGCTGCTGTAGCTGTACTTGACGAGATTACTCGTTTAGAGGAGGAGTATCTATCGCTATTTGTAGGGAAAATTACCGCAAGCACAGCAACTCATTATTTCGATTATACTCCTGCATTAAATGGCGACGATGCTTCGTCCATACTTTTTCGTTTTTCTAATTCTCGGGGCGTTTTATCCTCATCGGATTTAAGCGGAAGCCCCGTGTTAATAACCTTGTCGGTTACCGAAAAATGGCAAGGTACAGCGGTATTCGACCAGCTTATTACCGAGAAAGAAAAGCCCCGCCTCGATGCGGTTTACTATCGTTTACCAGTACCTGTTGTGGTGAAAATACATAATTCTGAAAATGAGTTTTTTCAGCAAGTGCTTACCTTTTCTCAGTTTGGGCCGTTACTCAGAATGCCTGCCCGACTCGTTGTGGAGTAACAAGGTTGCACTCAGACTAATAGTCAGACTAGTAGTCGGGCTGAGCGAAGCCGAAGTCGAAGCTAAAAACCAACCCTCAATCCTTATAATATAAAAGAAGCCGACCTTATGGTCGGCTTCAGTTTGTTTGCTATGCATGTTCATTATCTCTAGGGTTAAAGTCCCGAACGGGCTTATTTTGACGAGAACCGTTAGTTGATGGCAAGGGTGTTTACCGCGAGGTGAAATCTGAAAGAAGCCTAAAGCAAAAGTCGGTACTAACGAACAGAAACTGCATACCAAGGCTTACCCGAGGGGTCATGTGGCAATAGACACAGACGCCCAAAAGTCGTCCGTAGCTCGGGGTAGTAAATGCAGTAGTATTGACGGGAAGATAATGGACTTAACGTAGGAGGTCTCTGGCCCGAGAGGGCGGGAGAAGTCAGCAGAAGCCATAGTACCGCTATAAATATTGGGTAACGCCAATACAGGGAAGGGCTGAATTTTCAATTAAGGAGCAGTAGTTCTGCAAATTGTAACAGCTATGATGAAGCCAGAAAAATACGAAAACTTTCAGATGGGTCTTTTTGACGAATGGGAGCGTAGCCAAATGGTGAAGGGTGCTGACGTATTCAGTACCCGAAGCGGTTTGGTACGGCGTGAGTGGTTGTCGAGGTGCAGAAAAGAACGAGCCTTAACCCAAGATTTGATGAGCGATATAGCGGACTTAAAGAATCTTGACACCGCATTGCGGAGAGTAATCCGTAACAAGGGAAGTGCAGGCATTGACGGGAAGAGCGTTGAAGAGCTCAACGACTGGTTCAGCAACCATTACCGAGAACTTCAGCACCAGTTAACAACGGGCACTTATCGAGTTACGGCAGTTAAAGAGGTATGGATACCCAAACCGAATGGCGGGAAACGCCAACTCGGTATCCCCACAGTCAAAGACCGCATGGTACAACAAGCGATAAGCCAAGTGCTATCCAAACGCTATGACTCCACATTTTCAGACCACAGCTACGGTTTTCGCCCCAAGCGCAATGCCCATCAGGCACTCCGCAAAGCAGGCGATTATGTAGCAGAGGGCAAGAGCTGGATAGTCGATATCGACTTGGCAAAATTCTTTGACGAGGTGAACCACGACCGCTTGTTGTGGCAACTAAGTACTCGCATTGGCGACAAGCGTGTACTTAGACTGATAGGGAAATTTCTTCGCGCAGGAATGTTGAGCGGAGGGATGACCACTCAGCGGGTAAAGGGAACGCCGCAAGGCAGTCCGTTATCCCCGTTGTTGTCCAATATAGTTTTAGATGAGCTGGACAAGGAGCTGGAGCGAAGAGGGCATTGAGGGTAAGCGAGTTGTTAAGTGTACCCCTAATTTTATAGCCATAGGTAAAGGCTTCGCCTTTTGCCTCTGCTTCTTTTCTTAGTGTATCAAGCTCTTCGGCAGTGTCGAATGCAAAGTATGCGTTGCCCGAATCAATTAGCATATCGGCGTATTGCTTGTAAATGGCCTTGCGCTCGCTTTGGCGGTATGGCCCAAAGGGACCACCCTGTTGTACCCCTTCGTCAATGTGAATGCCGCACCAGCTGAGCGATTCGTTAACATATTCTTCTGCCCCGGGCACAAAGCGCTGCGAGTCAGTATCCTCAATTCGGAGGATGAAAGTACCGCCATGCTTACGAGCAAAAAAGTAGTTGAATAGCGCAGTGCGAACACCGCCAATATGTAGTGGCCCAGTGGGGCTTGGGGCAAATCGTACCCTAACGTTTGTTTGGCTCATGTTTAAGTTGATTAGAAAATTTTAACAAAGATAGTAAACGTGTTGTTATGTTGAAATAGATTGTTTGGTTATCGCTTTGCACAATATGCCAATTGCGGAAATTTGAATAAATTTATCAATAAAAAGTTTTGGGGTTGATTTCTTGCTTAACTTGCAATCTCTATTACAACTTGCTATATCATTGAGGCTATGGATAAACAAATGAACGATATTCTCAGATTTAATCAGTTCTTAACCCAAAAAACGCTGCCCTACGTAAAGCGCTTTATCGACGTGCGGTTAAAGGACGACAAACGTTGGATAGAGGCACAGCTAAAGCGTTATACTAAATTGCAACAAGCCATTGATGCAACCGATGAAATACCTCATAAGGTAGCGCTACAAAGGGAGTATAAACAGAACCTGCTGAATTTGTTGAAGGAGGGTCAAAAGCAAGTTGATGCCGATAAAGAGGATTTTATCAAGGGGCTAAACAAGCTAGTTAAGGATGAGACTGCCGTTGTAAATCATACGGTTAGGGTAAAAGAGATGGCATTGCCCTACACGCTGTCCATTAAGGATAATCCAATTAAATCCGTAAGAAAAATTTGGTCGAACATTGTGCTCTTTTTTAGGCGCAAAGCTGTAGCAATAGTCAAATGGGGGCAAAGGGTTCTTTTCAGGAAGGAGACAAACAGAGAGGTTTTAAAGCATCGAAGGATACCATATCGCAACATGTGCAGGTATTTTCTGAATGTATCTCTTGTTGAGCACTCTTTGCCAGTTCTCGGCTCAGTTTTTAAAAGCTATAGCAATACCCTACTTAGGTTTTGGGAGGGTGATGACGACCTTGACGAACAGTTTCAGAAACTGCTTTACGGCGATAAAACAGAAAAGGACGATGAAGAAGTTCAACGACCTGCTGCTCTGTTTAATCAGGCCTTGGAAAGCAATAATCAAATTCAGTTAGAGATTGATGAACAGCTTAAGCTTTTGGTTGATAGAATTATCGATGATTTTGCAAAGGCCATTGCCAAAGTTGATACCATTGAGATGCCCCGTGGATTTTATAGGCATACAAAGGTTGAAAAAAGGAGCAAAGAGTTACTGGTACAATCATCGCAAACACTAGCTTTATGGCAGAACACGCATCGCACCTTACTTGATGACTGGATACTTGATGTTGAGGTGACCTTGCTTTACTACTCTGTTTACGGCGAGTTCAATTTGCTTTACGAGAATGTGGGCAAGTTCTCAGCCAATAATCTTTCAGAGCTTTTTGCTCAAATAAAAGCTTTACTATCGAAAGTAAAATCAAGCGTAAGCTCCGATAAGAAGTCGAAAAAGGATATGCTCGATATTGTGCAGAAAGCAGAGGGAATACTGTCACTCGAGCTAACCGACAAAGTATTGGCTAAGGGAATTGAGATGCTTACGCATTGTTTTGACGATGATTTTAGCCGCCTAAGCAATAGGATAAATAGCCTAACCAATGATATTTCAGAGCAAAGGACATTTTTGAGGTACAAGGATTACGAAAAGGGTACAAGTAGCAGTGAAATTAGAAGTATTTCGCCACGCGAATTGCTTGGGTTTGAGGCATTGCCCAAGTTTAACGCTCGGGTGGACCAAATAAGGCAAAATGTGAGTAAGCATTTGGAGCGAGCACGCTTGAACCTGGTAGCCCTTGGTACGGTAAGCGATTTTAGCGTTGAGTCGGCGTTACTCCTGCTTAAGAGCAAGCAGGGAACCGCTAGCAAAGCTCGATTAACCATTGTTGATGGTTTTGATAGAGCTCTTGCGCACCTTGCTAAGGTTGAGGAGATAATCCAGGCGATTCAGAATCTTTTAGCCAAGGACTTTGGCGAAGCCATAAACAACTTTAATACCGATATACTAAAGCTCAAGAACACGGAGAATGTAATAGAGCTAAATCTGAGAGTCGCCAAAATTAAAGCGATTGAGCGCACCAAGCAGCTCAGAAAAAAGTTGGCGAATATTGCTAAACAGAATTTTTTATTGGCTAGGTACTACTACAAAAGGGTTGTACTCTTCATAAACAGAAGGCTTAAGAGCGTTAAGAAAAGCCTAGGCGTAGATGAAGATGTTCGAAAAGTATCGTTCGAAATTTCAGAGTTTATAGGCAGCACGCAGCAATCGCTAAAGGATCTGCCCTTTGTTTACCAGCGTTTGTTTAGGCTAAGCCCGACAAACGAAGAGCGCTTTTTTGTGAATAGGGAGAAAGAACTGACTCTACTTAGGCAATCCTATAAGGATTGGAGCAAGGATAGGTTTATTACCGTATCAATTATTGGGGATAAGGGCAGTGGTGTAACATCTTTGGTAAATATATTTCTGAAAGATTTGGAGCGCAAAGAGCAAGTCACAATCACCAAGCTTAACCACAAGATTTATACCCCTGAGGATTATTACTCCTTTTTTAGCGAGCTATTTGAACAGGAGAAATTTGGGAGTAACGATGAGATAATTAATTATTTTAATAGCAGCGATTCATTCCGGATTGTGATTATCGAAAACCTGCAGCACATGTTTCTAAAGCAGGTGCATGGTTTCGATTGCATGAACTTGCTGTTCGGCCTGATGGCCAATACTATGAAAAAGGTGCTGTGGATTGGCATATACACGTTGCATTCGTGGCGTTATTTAGATAGAACCATACACGTTTCTAACTACTTTACCAGTGAGGTGTTTGTTGAGCCATTGAATGAAACTACCATAGAGGAGATAATCTATAAGCGCAACGCCCTAAGCGGATTTCAAATAAATTTTTTGCCCGACATTGAGAGTAAACGCAGTAAAGTTTTTAAGCGTTTGGAGCCTGAGGAGATGCAGAATTATCTCCAGAAGCGATTCTTCTCGATACTCACAAAGCTGTCCAATGGCAACATCTCGCTGGCTATGCTTTACTGGCTTCGTTCAATACAAAAGGTAAGCGAAGATACTATAGATGTTTTACCCATATTCGAGGTCGATTTCTCATTTATCAAAAATCTAAGTAGCGATGAACTTTTTACGCTTCAGGCTTTAATTCTTCACGATGGCTTGTGTCTCGACGATTTTTCGAGGGTAATGGACAAGCCCATTGGCGTTTGCCGAAACTTGCTAAGCCCAATGCTCGAAAAGGGCTTGCTAATTAGGCCAAAGCAAAAGTTCAATATTAATCCAATAATCTTTAAATCAGTATCCGTTTATCTCTCGTTGAAAAATTTTGTGAACTAGAAATAGTATAAGCAATGAAAAGGATAGCACTACTCGCAATAATTATCTGTTTTGGCATATTACCTACAATGGCCGAAGCCCATGCCGACACGGTTGTACATATAGCCTATAGTCCGCTCGATAGTATCCAAACAGGCGATACCACTGCCGTTAATAGGTTAAGCGCCAAGAATATTGAGGATCAGCTGCAAACGCCAACCGAGGTGTTTGATGCCATATCGTTTTCAAAGATTTTTTGGACACTAATACTGCTGATATTCGATTACTTTATCGTAAGGCTGATTATTACGCTACTTGAGGTTTTAGGCGAGCGAACCTCAAAACATCGTATTAGGGTTAAAAGCCTTATCCCCATTGTGCGAATAGCTATTTGGGGGGTAGTAATTTTTGCCATTATAAAGGGAATTTATGATCCACCCCTCCAAACTCTCATTGCCATGGGAGCTTCCATTACTATTGCCGTTGGTTTGGCAGCGCAGGATCTGCTTAAGAACGTTTTTGGTGGGCTTATGCTCCTTTTCGATCGCCCTTTTCAGGTTGGCGATAAGATTGAAGCTGGACAGCACTATGGGGAAGTGCTGCAAATTGGCCTGAGAGCAACCAGAATAGTAACCCCTGACGACTCAGTGGTTTCCATTCCAAACATGGAGCTGATGAATGCAGCGGTATCCAACGCAAACTCAGGTGAACTTAACTGCCAGGTTGTTGCCGAAATCTATTTGCCCATTGATGTTGATACGCAAAAGGCCAGGAAAATTGCTCTTGAGGCAGCTCAGGTTTCACGGTTCATCTACCTAAATAAGCCTGTTGTTGTGCTTTTCGCCAACGAGGTTAATGAGCGCAGATCGTACCTTAAAATGAGGGTAAAAGCCTATGTGATGGATATTCGCTACGAGTTTCAATTTAAGAGCGATATGACTGAGATAATCGTTAGAGAGTTGCTTAGCGAAGGCATTATTTC
>JAQVYY010000035.1:1153-37606 GCA_028708425.1 Bacteroidales bacterium | reverse complement strand
GCTTCCAGAGCGGTTCTTAAGTTTTCTAACAAACATAATGGAAATTTTGCAACACCCAAATATAATAAATAATTACTGATTATCAGGCATATAGATGGGTGTTGCAAGAAAGTGCGGAAAACAGGAGGAACCCTATGGAAAATCCATAGGGTTCCTTTGTTCATGGAGCTAATTTCTATTCTGATTCAGGTTCTGATTCCTCAAACCACTCCTCAATATCCTTGGCAATCTTTTCAGTTTTTTGTTTTGCCTTTTTGTAGGACTCTTGGGTAAACTTGCTCACATCTCCCCAGGTTTCCTGTGTGGCATTTTTAACATCATACATAACCCTTTCGAGTTCAGACCTTTCCTTGCTTAGCGTCTCTTTGGCTTCTTCTAATTCATCCTTTAACTCGCCAGAGGCCTCTTTCAGCCGCTTGTTAATATCATCAACCCAATAGTCAATGTCATCCCTTACCTCTTCAAGCTTTACCACCGTCTCTTTTCTGGCTTCCTCAAATTTCGATTTTTCCTTTTCCCCTTTCGCCTTGTCAGATCCATTTTGACAGGAAGTTAGTAACCCTGTTGCAGTAAATACTAACGCTAATGTGTAGGTGATTTTTTTAATGGTTTTCATAATCATCTGTTTTAATATTTTACATTCTATAAATTATTTCAAAATGCTTGAGGTATAAAATGAAAATACTATGCCATTACAGCTAGTAGCCCAAGCATATATTGTTCAAAACCCTGTTTTTCTGAAGCATACAACATAAATACTTTTTTTTTAAAACTTAAATTAATAAAAGTGCCGATATAATTCCACACAATAGTAGACTAAAATAGTCAGGCTAGCAGAATAAATTTTCTACTTGTTGCAGCCATTACATCGATTACCCAATTAACTGAATTGGCGTTAACTTACTGTTAACTTGTATATTATGCATTTATGCAGCGATGCGTTTTAGCGTCATCTCATTACGTTGGCGAGTATACTATTGAATCGGTACAGGTATTGCGTTATTACAATAGAACTTTAAAACTTAATAAATTATGAAAAACTTACTTGCATTATTTTATAGCCCTATCATTTCAAAAGAATTTGTTAGATACGCATCCTGTTTAGCTAGGGATTTAAATGCGTCCGTTAAGCTTGTATTCGTTCAAAACCCTCAGGTTATACCTCTTGTTGCACCTCGAGATGCTGCAGCAACTGGTGATCATATACGAAAAGAAATAGCCGATTTGGCCAAATCTGTAAAGAAGTCAGTTGATGAAATTATTAGGGATATTAGGGAGGAAGTTTCAGCCGAAATCAAAATTGAATATCGAGCAGAAACAGGCTCTGTAGTTCAAATACTTGAAGATTATAACTCAATGAATAAAGTTGAGATGGTTTTAGTAGAGGGAGAACCGGATAAACCATTCTGGATACAAACCAATACGAATTATGATCTTATAGAGAATGCCAAATGTCCAGTTCTAATAGTTGAACCTAACAAAAAATATCGGCCGTTAGAAAAAATTGTTTACGCCACTGATTACAAGGAGGAGGACATAAAAACACTGAAAAAGTTGGTACGCTTAACCAAGCCTTTTGTAACCGATATTTTAGTTCTACACATAACAGAAAGTCTGGATTTTGAAGAAAAGGTAAAACAAGTTGGCTTCAACCAGATGCTAAAGCAAAAAGTAGGGTTCAAAAATATCTCCTTCAAGGTACTAATGGATAAAAAAGAAAAAGAGACTTTAGAAATTATTAACGATCAGCTTGAAAAAACAGATACGGATCTTATCGTTGTTCTAAAGGAAAACCAAAATTTCTTTGAAAGAATCTTTAAAAGTAGCTTTACAACAAATGTTCTTAAAAACGTAAATCTACCCGTATTGATTTTTCATAATGAGCAATAACAAACGCAATCTGTTTGTAAGATAAGGGAAAGGA
This sequence comes from Bacteroidales bacterium, assembly GCA_028708425.1. Classification (GTDB taxonomy): domain Bacteria; phylum Bacteroidota; class Bacteroidia; order Bacteroidales; family Tenuifilaceae; genus Perlabentimonas. Next base: position 35,682 of record JAQVYY010000035.1, on the reverse strand, counting down.
TTGTTCAATTATTAATTTTCAACTAAAAAAAAATGCTATGAACAGAGAAGAATTTAAAGCCAACGCAAAAAAAAGTATTGATAATATATTTGCGAAGATTGATGAATTAGATGCGAAAAAAGACAAGGCGAAAGCAGGAACAAGAGGAAAATACGAAGAGCACTTAGCTGCTCTTAAAGCACAAAGAGAGGACTTAATGGCTAAATACAACAATCTGTCAGAGGCGTCTGGTGAAAAATGGGAAGAAACTAAAGATGCTTTTTCGGCAGCAGCCGAATCTTTTAAAACGGGCTTCGACAAAATAAAGTCAATATTTTAAGCCTAAAATTAAGCAGAGGCTCAGCCTCTGCTTAATCTGTTTTTATAGCTACATGTAGCCTTTACCTAAATCTTGTAATTCCAATCACTATTGTTCGGTAAAAAAATAATTCTGAATTTAAGCTTCTTCGCTTCACTACGTTTCGCTCTGAAACGTATGTTCGACAAAACCGTTGAAAATAGAAATGGCTTTGTCAATGACAAGTGTTTAGTTTTTAGGGGAGGGCTTGGTTAGCGGCAAAGCCGCTAACCAAGCCCTCCCTTCCCGAATATGACCCAACCCCCTGTCATTCCGACCATAGGGAGGAATCTGTAAGTTTTAACCGGACAACAATGAATTCCAGTAATGATTAGCTCAAAAAAAGAAAACTCTAAAGACAACAGGAATAGCATACCAACCCCACCCCTGTGGTTATCGCTACTACCTTTATTGGTAACAGGAGTGGCTCTTGGGTTTTCGGTTTTTGCTTTTGATGTACAACCCCATTTTTCATTGATTTTAGGTGCTATTACAGCAGGAATTAGTGCGCACATCTTTGGTTTTTCTTGGGAAACAATAAAGGCGGGTTTTAAAAATTCCATTAATCGTACTACACCATCACTCCTTATCCTTTTAATAATTGGAATGCTCATTGGCATTTGGATTGCTAGCGGTATAGTACCTGCAATAATGTATTATGGGTTTAAGTTTTTAGTTGCCAAATGGTTCTTGCCAATCATATTACTGGTTTGTAGTGTTATGGCACTAATAACTGGTAGCGCCTGGTCAACCATTGGGACCATTGGTGTGGCTGCTATTGGTGTGGGCGAAGGGTTGGGCGTTCCGGTTGCTATGACAGCTGGCGCCATTGTATCGGGCTCATTTTTTGGCGACAAAATGTCGCCCATGTCCGATTCAACAAATTTAACATCATCTGTACTTGGAGTAAATTTGTATGAGCATATAAGACATATGCTATACTCAACTCTCCCATCATTGGCTATCTCATTCGTTGCATTTACAATTATGGGTTTTATGGTTGCTGAGAATGGGGCAGTTAATGGCGATATCTCGCTTTACACGCAAGGAATAGAGGAAAACTTCAACCTTTCTATTTGGCTTTTTATTCCACCCATTGCGGTTATCATTCTAATTTTAATGAAAGTCCCTGCTATTCCTAGCCTTTTGGCAGGCTTGATGTTGGGAGGTGGAGCATTTATTGTATTACAGGATGGGAGTGTTAGTAAGCTAATTGAAACTATTCATTCCGGATTTGTTATGAATAGCGGAGATTCTAGTATAAATGAACTCTTTTCTCGTGGTGGTATGGAAAGTATGTACAATATAATTGCTTTGGCAATGGTATCATTAGCCTTTGGAGGAATCATGAATTCTACAAAAATGCTACACTCCATTGTTATTGGAATGTCTGGCTTTATTAAGTCAATTGGTACCCTAAATTTATCTGTTATTGCAACCTCCTTTTTGGTGAATGCTTTAGGAGCAAATCAGTACTTGGCTGTAATCTTACCTGGTCAGATGTTTGAGGAGAGCTACCGCGCTGAAAGGTTGAAACTTAAAAATTTAACCCGAGCCCTTGAGTCTGGAGGAACATTAACCGCTTCGTTAATACCGTGGAACACCAGCGCTGTGTTTATCTATTCTGCATTGGGTGTTTCGGCAGCAGCTTATGCACCGTTTGCAATATTATGTTGGTTTACGGCCTTTGTTGAAATATTTTTTGGTTACACAAAAATTACTATGCATAAACTTCCCCCTTACCAGGCCAAAGAGGAAGAGGAGTGCAATTAAAAAGGATAATAAAAAACAATTTATTTTGGGATATAATAAATAATAAAACTTTGAAGTTCTTAGGCGACACCATATTACCAGCCACAAACTTTTACACAACATTTCTTTATAACATACTATTTACCACTATTGTCTGGTAAAAAAATAATTCTGAATTTAAGATTCTTCGCTTCACTACGTTTCGCTCTGAAACGTATGTTCGACAAAACCGTTGAAAATAGAAATGGCTTTGTCAATGACAAGTGTTTAGTTTTTAGGGGAGGGCTTGGTTAGCGGCGAAGCCGCTAACCAAGCCCTCCCTTCCCGAATATGACCCAACCCCCCTGTCATTCCGACCATAGGGAGGAATCTATAAGTTTTAACTGGACAACAATGACTATTTACCAACATTTCCCCAAAAATATCAGTTCACAAAAACAGTATTTTATAAACCATTATTCGAAAATACAATCAAAAGGTATGCACCAAAAAAAACACCATGAAAAAATTAATACTTCTTTTTAAAGTAGTACTACTTTCGACTGCCCTCTTTGCTCAGGATCGCATTACCGACCATGCCTTTACCACCCGCTCCGAGGTTATTGCGCAAAACGGAATGGCTGCCACGAGCCATCCGCTGGCAACCCAGGTTGCGCTCGATATTTTAAAAGATGGAGGTTCGGCTGTTGATGCCGCCATTGCAGCCAATGCGGTGTTGGGACTTATGGAACCCACTGGATGTGGAGTTGGGGGCGATCTGTTTGCCATTGTTTGGGATGCAGAAACGCAGAAGCTGCACGGGTTAAATGCAAGCGGACGCTCGCCCAAAGCCCTAACCTTAGAGTATTTCAAAGAAAATGGCTACAAGCGAATTCCATCGTTTGGGCCACTACCCGTAACCGTGCCCGGTGCGGTTGACGGTTGGTTCGAGCTGCATAAAAAATTTGGGCGCAAGTCGATGTCGCAAGTTTTGCAACCCGCCATAAGCTATGCTCAAAACGGATTTCCCGTTACCGAAGTTATTGCATACTACCTTGAGCGCACCGCACCGCGTTTGGGTAAGTATCCTAATTTTAGCGAAACCTACATGCCCAACGGCAAGATGCCCGCAAAGGGCGAGATATTTAAAAACCCCGATTTGGCAAGTACCTACCAAAAAATTGCCAAGGGCGGGCGCGATGCCTTTTACAAGGGCGAAATTGCCCGCACCATAGCCAATTATATTCAGGAGCAGGGCGGTTTCCTTTCTTATGATGACTTGGCTTCGCACCAATCGAAATGGGTAAACCCAGTATCTACAAACTACCGAGGTTACGATGTTTGGGAGTTACCACCCAACGGACAGGGAATAGCGGCATTGCAAATACTGAATATTCTTGAAGAGTATGATATTGCCTCAATGGGCTTTGGTAGCGCCGAGTATCTTCATCATTTTATTGAGGCAAAAAAAATAGCCTACGAGGATAGAGCGCACCACTACGCCGATATGCAGCATGGCAATGTACCACTCGAGAGGCTTATATCAAAGGAGTATGCGGCAGAGTGCCGCAAGTTGCTAAATTCCGATAAAGCAGCCCGCAGCTACCAACCCGGAAATATGGACACGCCCAGCACCATTTACCTTACGGTTGCCGATAGGGATGGTAATATGGTGTCGCTTATACAGAGCAATTATCGTGGAATGGGCTCGGGAATGACACCCTGGGGACTAGGTTTTGTGCTGCAGGATAGGGGAGAGGGATTTAACCTAGAAGAAGGTTTTTTGAATACCTATGCGCCGGGTAAGCGCCCGTTTCATACCATTATCCCTGGTTTTATAACCAAGAATGGCAAGCCGTATATGAGCTTTGGCGTTATGGGCGGCGGAATGCAGCCACAGGGGCATGTGCAGATTGTGGTAAATATGATTGACTTTGGAATGAACCTACAGGAAGCTGGCGATGCACCCCGCATTCAGCACATTGGCTCGTCGGAGCCAACCGGGCAAACAATGACCGATGGCGGAACAGTTCTTCTGGAGTCGGGCATAGGATGGGAAAATATTCGGGCACTTATAGGGAAAGGGCATAAAATACAGTGGGATTTGGGCGGATTTGGAGGTTACCAAGCCATAATGTGGGATGAGGAGAACGGTGTTTACTACGGAGCCTCGGAGTCGCGTAAAGATGGGCAGGCTGCGGGTTGGTAACAATTTCAGTAGAGACGCACAGCCGTGCGTCTCTACTGAAATTAGTTTATATGGGTTATTTCTTTGTCGAAATCTTAGCCCAGCTATCCCTTAATGTTACCGTACGGTTAAATACTAGCTTGTTGGGTTTGCTATCGTAGTCCACATTAAAGTAACCCAACCGTTCAAACTGAAAGCTTTGGAGCGGCTCTGCGTTTGCCAATGATGGCTCAACAAAACCCTCAATTACTTTTAGTGAGTCTGGGTTTATTCCAGTTTTCCAATCGGTACCCTCGGGCACATCGTTGGGATCCTCGTTTTGGAATAGGCGATCGAAGAGCCTAACCTCAGCCTTTATGGCATGTTTAACTGGAACCCAGTGAATAACCCCTTTTACCCTTCGTCCATCGGACGATTTTCCACCAGCCGACTCAGGATCGTATGTGCAATGCAGCTCAACCACCTCGCCGTTTTCATCTTTTATAACCTCGTTGCACCTAATAAGATAGGCGTAACGCAAACGAACCTCGCGACCTGGTGCTAGGCGGAAGAACTTTTTAGGAGGCTCCTCCATAAAATCGTTACGCTCAATATATACCTCACGGCCAAAGGGGATTGTCCTTTTGCCCGCGGCCTCATCCTCGGGATTATTTACGGCGTGAATATCCTCGGTTTTATCCTCTGGGTAGTTGGTTATAATCACCTTAATGGGCTCTAGCACCGCCATACGACGCTCGGCCCGTTTGTTTAAATCTTCGCGAAGATAAAACTCAAGCAGCGATAGGTCGATAATATTATCGCGCTTTGCCACGCCCACCCGCTCGGCAAAAGTACGAATCGACTCGGGTGTGTAACCCCTTCGGCGCAATCCGCAGATGGTGGGCATGCGGGGGTCGTCCCAGCCATCAACAAAATTCTCCTGCACCAGCTGTAACAGCTTGCGCTTGCTCATAACCGTGTAGGTAAGGTTTAGGCGCGCAAACTCGTACTGGTGCGATGGGAAAATCTCGAGCTTCTCAATAAACCAATCGTAAAGCATGCGGTGTACATCAAACTCGAGGGTACAAATTGAGTGCGTTATCCTCTCAATGGAATCACTTTGTCCGTGTGCAAAATCGTACATTGGGTATATGCACCACTCATCGCCCGTGCGATGGTGGTGTGCATGTATAATACGGTATAGGATGGGGTCGCGCATAAGCATATTGGGATGCGCCATATCTATTTTTGCCCTTAGCACCCTGCTACCATCGGGAAATTCGCCGGCGCGCATACGGCTAAATAGGTCCAAGTTCTCTTCAACCGAACGATCTCTGAACGGGCTATTTTTACCAGGCTGCGTAACCGTTCCCCTATTCAATCTAATCTCCTCCTGCGTTTGATCATCAACAAAAGCCAGCTCCTTGTTTATTAAATCCAAAGCCCACTGGTATAGCTGTTCAAAGTAGTCCGATGCGTAAAACTCATTGGCCCAGCTAAACCCAAGCCATTTAATATCCTCCTTAATTGAGTCTACATACTCAACATCTTCCTTAGTGGGGTTGGTGTCGTCGAACCGTAGGTTAGTTTTGCCTCCATATTTTTGTGCAAGCCCAAAGTTAAGGCAAATAGATTTTGCGTGGCCAATATGGAGGTATCCATTGGGTTCGGGCGGAAAACGGGTAAGCACCCTGCCGCCGTGTTTTCCCGACTCAATATCCCTTTCTATTATCTCTTCAATGAAGTTACGCGTTTTTTCGCCTGCTTCACTCGTCTTCATACTCTTCTTTTCCATTATAAATATTGTTAGTTGAGAAATACAAAATTAGGAATTTGCCGCTAATTAATTGGGTTTTAAAGTAAAATGTTTTGCGTTCTTGGCTGTTGGTGTTTTATTGGAACACTGATAATGCTGATTTACGCTGTTTTGTATCACTGTGTTTCTCAGTGTTTAGCACTGTGTTACACTGTGTAGTTTTTCGTTCTCCGCGTTCTAATCTTATTGTTGTTTTCCATTGCCCCGCTACCCCTAACCCCTAAAGGGGAAACCCACCGCACCATTCTCCCCTATAGGGGTCGGGGGTAAAACTCGTACTTCTCACCCTTTTTGCTGTTTTTTGGAACACTGATTTACGCCTTTTTTTGTATCACTGTGTTCCTCTGTGTTTAACACTGTGTTACACTGTGTAACTTCTTTGTCCTCTGCGTTCTAATCTTATTGTTGTTTTCCATTGCCCCGCTACCCCTAACCCCTAAAGGGGAAAATCACCGCACCATTCTCCCCCTTAGGAGCTGGGGGTAAAACTCGTACTTCTCACCCTTTTTGCTGTTTTTTGGAACACTGATGACACTGATTTACGTTGTTTTGTATCACTGTGTTCCTCTGTGTTTAACACTGTGTTACACTGTGAAACTTTTGTTCTCTGCGTTCCAACCTTTTTGCCGTTTTGCGATGCCATTCGAATACGCACACTTTCTAACTTTAAGTACTTGTCAACTTTTCACGTTTCACCTTCAAACTCTAAATACCACTCACTCCTCTCTCAAGAAATAAACCACCAAAACCCCCGAACTCTCAAAAATATTCAGTTTTTTTGTAGTGCATAACAAAAGTAATATAGCATGAATATAATTGAGCTCGAGGATATGGAGTTTTTTGGGTACCACGGGTGCTACCACGAGGAGCGTGTGGTGGGCAACCGATTTATGGTGTACCTTAGGCTCGAAACCTCATCGATGAAGGCTGCCCAAACCGATCGTGTTGACGATGCGCTAAACTACCAGCAGGCATACAATCTTTTAAAGGCGGAGATGGCAATACAATCCAGTCTGCTTGAGCATGTTGCATCGCGCATTTTGGATGCCATGTTTGCCGAATTTACTTTGCTCGATAAGGCTACGGTTAGGGTATCGAAGCTAAACCCGCCCATGGGCGGAAAGATGGATAGGGTTACCGTTACCCATAGCAGGACAAGATAATAGTTATGGGCGTAATAAGAATAAAAAAGTGTGAGCGCTGCAATGCGCTGTTCGACTGCTACTGCGAGTCCGACAGGAAATGCTGGTGTGCAGACTATAGCCTTTCGTCCCAGGTTCTAGAGCATCTTAAGGCAACTTTTGCGAATTGTTTATGCCCCACTTGCCTAAAAGAATTTGCAGAAAGGGGCCAGCAGCCAATAAAAAGGTAGCCATAAGCCAAAAAGCGAGGAAAGGCATTTGCTTATCAGGTTTTTTTTGTATCTTTGCAATTCAATTAACAATAAATGGTCTCGTGGCCGAGTGGCTAGGCAGTGGTCTGCAAAACCACGTACAGCGGTTCGATTCCGCTCGAGACCTCGCCCCAATGTTAAGGCCCCTTGCTTTTTAAGGGGTCTTTTTTTTTCTCCACAGATTACACAGATTTGCACAGAATGGATTTGGTGTTTTGCGTTTTACGTTCTACGTTTGGCGTTCTGCATATCACAATCGGGTAAGCAAACCCGCAACCCGCAACTTACTGCTTACTGCTCACTGCTCACTTCTCACTGCTCACTTCTCACTTCTCACTGTTTTTATCCACAGATTACACAGATTTGCACAGAATGGATTTGGTGTTTTGCGTTTTACGTTCTACGTTTGGCGTTCTGCATATCACAATCGAGTACGCAAACTCGCAACCGCAACTTACTGCTTACTGCTCACTGCTCACTTCTCACTGTTTTTCTCCACAGATTACACGGATTAACACAAATTGCATTCGTGTACGCACACTTTTAACTTTTAGTTCTTAACTCTTACCATACTTTCCACTAATTAACAGATCGCTTTGTTATTCGCTATGTTCATGAGACCGCTTCGCTAAGTTCACAAAAAACGCTTGCGATGACGGAAAATAATTCGTGCTCGCAAATCCACTAATCACTAATCACTAATCACTGATTACTTACCACTTACCACTTTCAAACTTATCACTTTAAGTACTTTCAACTTAAGGCACTTGTCACTTTAAGTACTTCCTAACTTCTCACTTCCCACTTTTCAACTTAAGGCACTTGTCACTTTAAGTACTTTCTAACTTTCTAACTTTCTAACTTTTCAACTTAAGGCACTTGTCACTTTAAGTACTTCCTAACTTCTCACTTCCCACTTTTCAACTTAAGGCACTTGTCACTTTAAGTACTTTCTAACTTTCTAACTTTCTAACTTTTCAACTTAAGGCACTTGTCACTTTAAGTACTTCCTAACTTCTCACCTCCCCCCTTTCATCCCCCCAAATCCCCCATTCACCAAAACCCTTAACCCTTTTGTAAACAAGTTGTTGAAAAATGCGTATTGTAGATGATAAATAGTCCAAAAAAAGTAAAAATGTGCGTATATTTCGGACGTAAACTGCCCAATTGCTGGCAGCAGCACCTCTGTAGCACCTCAACATTTAGCGTATTTTGTTGATAATGTGTTTGGTGCAGATGATATTGCTTTTTTTTATTAAATTTGTAGGTTACGTAGCACCGTTTATTTAGTTATTGTGACCGAGAAAATTGGTTGCAAAATTTAGCAACCCCACAAAGAGGTTCCTAGGAATAGCTCACATGTAAAAAGCATAAGCGGTTTCTCAAAAGGAGAAGCACACAATTTCAAAGGAAAGATAGAATGAATAAAACTTTACAAAAAACAATTTTCCTTATAGTATTGCCAATATGCACAGGTGTATTGTTGGGCTTTTCTGCTTTACCCTCAAATTTCTACTATCTTAGTTTTATTGCATTTATTCCATTATTTATTGCCTCGGATCATATATTATCTTATAAAAGGCCACTTTTAATTTTTGCCGCTCAGTTACTGCTCGTATTAGTTATATTTTATCTATGGGGTTATTACTGGGTATTGCAAACAGCTAATCTTGGATTCCTTATAGCATTTATTATTGTTTTGCCTTTTTTATTATTAGTTCCCTTTTATATTTTACTTAAAAAGAAAGGGAATAAGTTTGCCATGCTATACTTTATTGCCGCATGGCTAACAGCCGAAATGATACAATCCTATTTTGAGCTGGGATCACCGTTTTATAATCTGGGAAATAATCTGGGTGCAAATGTGAAGCTAATTCAGTGGTACGAATTTACCGGAGCCGCTGGCGGTACGCTTTGGATTTTGGCAGTCAATTTCCTAATCTATTCTTTTGTAAAATCATTCAAATCAGGCAGAAAGCAGCTTGTGCAAAAAGGGACAATGCTGGCCGCCGTATTGTGTGTACCTATCATTATTTCTACTGTTATTTATCATACCTATAAAGAAAAGGGCACAGACTCGGAAGTGCTCGTAATTCACCCAAGTACAGATAATACCGATGTAAAATACAGGCTAAATATATATGAATTAATGGATATATATTTGGATATAATGCTACCAGAGCTAACCGAGAATACTGAGTACGTTGTGCTACCAGAAACAGCCATTACAAACGCAGGATGGGTAAAGGATTTTAACCGAAATTTAGTGTTTAACCATTTTTTCGATAAAACCGAGAGCTACCCTAACCTTAAGCTTATTACAGGTGCCATTGTTTATGAGGAGATACCCAATGTAAATAGCATTAAGAATTACAAAAAGATACCCAGTATTAGTTACTCTAAAAACTATAAAACATGGTACTACACGTATAATGCTGCATTGCAGCTAGAGAGAAACCGACCTGTACAAATGCGTGTAAAAGAGGGTCTGGTTCCCTATCAGGAGTATGCTCCATACCCTCTTGTTGTTCCTCGTTTATCTCCTGTGGGTATTGATTTTCAATTTTCGAGAAGAAAAATTAACCGAAGTGTTTTTAGAGCTGCCAATAATATTAAAACTGCGCCAGTTGTGTGCTACGAGGTGGTATTTAGCAGAGTGCTTTATAAAGCAGCCCGAAATGGAGCACAAGCATTTTTTGTAATGCTAAACGAGGGTTGGTACGAGGATGATAAGGTACCACAGCAATTTTTACAGCTTTCGGCCATAAGAGCAGTTGAAAATAGGCGCAGTGTAGCCCATTCGTCTAATATGGGCATATCCGCAATTATTAACCAGCGGGGCCAGGTAATTGATAAGACAGAAAGTAAAACAGCCGACTTTTTAAGGCATAATATAAAGATGAACAGGAAGGTAACATTTGCAGCAAGACTAGGAAACTACATTGAGGTACTGGCTTTTGTAACCGTTCTTCTCTTTATGATAAATAAATTGATTCGTATTTTTAAAAACAGCTAGTATAGCCATTTAAAACCTGTGCGATATGAGGTTACATAATATAAATATACCCAACCCTATAAAAGGCAATAGTAAAAAGTATCTTTTTATTGTTTTGATAATCATTTTTTCTGTTTTTAGGTCGAATAGTTTATTTGCTTGTCAAAGTAATCCCCCAACTGCAAGCTTTAGTGTAGACAATGCTGCGCCTGTAGTAGATGAAACAGTTACGTTTACAGATAGTTCAGAAGATAATGGAGGAGGAGAAATCAATAGTTGGAATTGGGATTTTGGGGTTGATGCTACTCCAGCTAGCGGTAACATGCAAGGGCCATATGATGTTTCCTATTCAACATCGGGTGTTAAAACTGTATCATTAAGAGTTACCAATGATGATGGGAACGACACTAAGACTATGGTAGTTAATGTGATAGCATTATTCTATTCTACTGGTTCAGGAAACCCATCAGCGACAAGTAGTTGGAATTCCCAGCGCAATGGCAGCGGATTTAGTCCTTCAAGTACAACGGGAGGGCATCAAAAATTTATTGTCCAAAATAATCATACCATGACCACCACAGGGGCGTGGGGGCTTGGCCAGTACTCTAGCATACAAATTGAGAGCGGCGGTACGCTGGTGGAGGGGCATCCCATTTCTATTCAATCTACAGGAGAGTTACAGGTAGATAACGGTGGCACCCTAAACCACAACGTAAGCTCAACCTCAATTTTTTGGGGTACTGAGGTATTTGGCCAATCATCAACCGTTAATTATGGTTTGGCTGGTAACCAGCAAGTTGCTGTGGCCGCCTATGGAAACCTCACCCTTTCCGGAGGAGGCACCAAAACATTGGTGGGCAGTATCTCGGTGGCCAATAACCTTTCCATAAAAAACAGCACAACCCTAGAAACGGGAACCAATAATACACTAACAGCGAGTGCTGCTCAAGCAACAGCCTCTTTCACTATGGAAGACGGCTCCAATTTTAAAATTGGTGACGGTTGTGCTTTCCAGTCGGGTTTTAGCTACAACAGCATTAGTATGGCCAATAGTAGTACGGTTAGCTATTTAGCACCTGACCTGGCAGTGGCTTCGGCACCCTACGGAAATCTTATTATTGATGGGGGTGGAACAATCCAGGGGGATGTAAGGGCTAACACCTCGTTGCAACTTATAAACGGGAACCTATCAACCGGTGCAGGAACCAATAGTATAACAATTGGTGCAGGTGCAACACTTTCTGCAGCTGGAGGTTTTTCAGCGACTCGCATGATTGTGTGCGATGGCGATGGAAGTTTAATTATAGAGGCGAATAACCTTACTCATTTAGCAACGGTTTACCCGGTGGGTTCCGGAGGGGTCTATTCACCGGTGCAGGTAACTTCCTTTGCGGGAACAATAGACGGTACTACTTGCAGCTTTGGCGTAAGGGCCAAAGAGGGCAGGGCGCAGTACGCTAATGTGAACGACCTACAGCGCCATTGGATAACAGAGATAGAGAATATTATCAGCCCAACCGCAACAATGACCTTTACATACGGTGCAGGGGAAAGTACTGGCACTTATAGCCCCATGTACTCTGTTGGTACAGAGTGGTTTGAAGTGGTCAATAGTAGCCAGACACCAACAACTTTTACGGTAAATAATGTGGTGGAGCTTAGTGGGGTTACCTGGTCGCTTCTCGAAACAGCTATTACTACCTACTATTCATACCAGTCGGGGCCTTGGAACGTAGCAACCACCTGGACAACCGACCCGTCGGGTTCATTGTCAACCAACCCTGCGGTACCCGGTAGTACCGACCGCATAGTAATCCTAAACGGGCGTACGGTAAACGTAACCCAAGCCCGTACTGTGGTTTCAACCCAAATTAATGAGGGTGGAACCCTAGATTTGGGAACAACCACTGGTCATACTTTAGGTAGTGTAAAAGGGCAGGGGTTATTACGATTATCAACCAACAATTTTCCTGGAGGTGTTTTTACCGAATTTGTTAGTGCAGATGGCGGAACGGTTGAGTACTATAACCCTGCAGCAAGTTTTAACTTTCAACAATATAATTACAATAACCTAATTATTAATTTTGCAAATACCAATCGTATAGCCCGTGTTACTGGGGATATGAATATCAATGGAAACTTAAGTATACAGAGCGGTATATACCAGATTAATAATGATACTGGTGGAGCAGTCAGAACTATCAATACTCTTGGCTCTGTAAATATAGGTGTAAATGGTAGGATACAATTGGGAACAGGAAACTTCAATCATAAGTTTATTGTAAAGGGCGATTTTACAAACAATGGGGTGGTACGTTTTACCAATCAAGCTACACCTGATTACCAAGCGACTCCAACTGATGGCAGAGCTGATGCTGTTTTTAATAACACATCAGCCGATCAGAGCATTGTTTGTAACGGACAAACCGACTTTTATCGAATTGAAATTAAGAAAGATGATATAGCTTATGTTTTAAATATTGATGCATCCGAAACGGGTAACTTTAGGTTATTTGGAAGGAATAACCATAACCCCGAGGGTACCCCCCCAAATATACCTAATCCTCAAGCACTAGGTCTTCTATCAGGTACCGTTAGATTAGGCGAAAATATTGTAATTCCATCTATAGCCGAAACGGGTGTATATAACATTGACGAGGATGCCATGATATGGCTCGATGGTGCAAGCGTTAGATATTCTACACAAACTAATACTGCTGACGGAACAACTTTAATTATTTATGGAGGATTGCGTATTTCAGGTAATTCTGTTTTTAACGACAATTCTAAACAGGGGCTGGTAATGAGAACTACATCTTCATTACTTATTGAAGATGGTAATGTTACAACAGAGTGCGTAAGAACCTCCTATGAAGCTGGAACGCATAGGGGGGCATTTACCATGACAGGCGGGGAATTAACCATAAGAGCGGTTAGCTTACCAAACCTAACTGGGATGGATGTATATGCCGCTTTTACTTTACCGTATCCCGATAATACGCTTACCATTGCAGGTGGAACAATAAATATAGAGTCTCCAAACCCCAGAGGCAATGGATCAGGTACTAACTTTAGCTATGTTGTAGGGGCAAACCCTAATAACATTAGTATTACTGGAGGGGTATTTAATATAACTGTTCCCGCAGCACGTAATGCGTACATTGCCTCAATAGCTCCATTCTGGGATTTAAATATTATTTCAGCCGCTACTAATAGTGCGCAGCCCCGCACCTATACAAGTAATAGTCGAGTTCCCGTTCCTATTCCCGCTCAACCGCTCGTTGTTCTTAACAACTTAACACTAGTAAACAGAGCTGTTCTTACATCTGGGCCAGATAATGTAGATGTTTCAATTGGAAATAATTTCACAGTAAACACCAATACAACCTACACCCCCGGCACCAACACCACCACTTTTAACGGAACGGGTTCGCAAGCATTTACCTACTCGGGAACCATAACAAACGGATTAAACAACCTTACCCTTGGTGGCACTTCGAACCTTACCCTTGGTGGTACACAGACCACGCTTGCTATTCGTAGTAATTTAGAGCTGGGCAGCGGAACCACCCTGCGCGATGGCAACAAGGTAATTACCGTGGCAGGAAACATTTCGAACAGCGGAACACATTATAGGCCCGCCGGTGCTGCTGGGCGAATTGAGCTAGCTGGCAATGCAGTTCAAACCATAACCGGCGATGGCAAGGGGAGTTTCAATAATCTTTCCATTAACAAAACGGGGGGTAGCGTAACGCTTTCTAACCCCACTACCGTGAATGGTAACCTTAGGCTTGTTTCTAACCATCGGTTTAATATTGGGTACAACACCCTTACCCTTGGCTCCAATGGTGGGGTATACTCGGCAGCAACTGGAACCGATCAGGTTTTTAGCGCCAATAAAATGATTGTTACCAATGGGCTCGCATCCGATGGGGGTGTTAAAAAGATATTCTCCAATACCAATGAGTTTGTTTATCCATTCGGGTTCCAGCTGGGCGCTACCCATTACTACATGCCAGCACATATCCAGTTCAGCAGCGCACCCACGCAGTGGGGATCCATTACATCGCGCCCGGTTAACGAGCGTCACTATTTAGCCCAATCGACCAACGCTCTAAAAGCCTACTGGAAAAATACCAGTAAGGAATTTGATGGCGTTCCCCAAAACTCGGTTAATCACAGATATTTCTATGCTACTGATGTTTTTGTGGAAGGCACAGAGGCAAGCTATGTTCCGGCTGTTTACCGCCCAGGTGGCCAATGGGTGTCTAGTGGCGACGTGAACGATGTGGATCAATCAATCAACCAGATAACCTTTGCAAGCCAATCAATTGGCAGTGGAGAGTATACTGCTGGTGAATCCTCTGCGTTTACAGAAATTCCTATACTATACAGTAGTAGTACTCCTAATTCTTGGGACAACTCTAATACTTGGTCTGCCGTTGGCGTAGGAGAACAAGGTGGCGATGGCACTCCGGGCCCAAATACCATTGTTATTATAGGAAATAACACCCTTAATCATACTGTTACAATTGGAAATAACAATGTAAATTCTGGTGCGCTTTTTATTGCCGAGGGCTCAATGCTCGATTTGGGAACAACCCAAGGGCACAACTTTGCCGCAATTCCCGAAGAGACCGTAGCTGGGGCTGGTACGCTACGTATATCTAGTAGCAATTACTTTCCAGATGGTGATTTTGGCGATTTTATTGAGCCTAACGGTGGTACAGTGGAGTACTATGCCAATTCTGTGCCAATTAACATCCCTACAATCTCTGCAGGTAGTCTATCTCTTAATCGGTATAGCAAGCTAGTACTCAACCATCAGGGCTATGTTGTTAACCTGCCCGATATGGACTTAACAATACACAAGGATATTACTGTAAAAGGGAGTGGCCAATCGGCAAGAACAAATACTGGTGGGAGCTGGACTACCCTAAATGTTTTAGGGAATTTTAATGTTGAGTCGGGTGGTGACTTCAGCATAATGGAAGGTACACCATCAAAAACACTTCGGGTTTATGGTAATGTTAATGTAGCTAGCGGTGCTACCTTTAGGGTAAGAACATCAGCAGCAAGCACAAACCACACCCTTGAACTTTACGGAGATATTAACAACGAGGGCACGTTCAATCTTCACCAAACAGATAGTCAGGTTTCAACCCAATTTAAAGGAACAGCCAATACCGAAATTAAAGGCGGTGGATCTTACAACTTCTACGATATCACCGTAGATAAGGGAAGCGATGCCACACCCGTAGTTACGCTTAAATCGGAAATTACAACCGGTAAAACCAACCCCTTTCTAACGCTTACAAACGGTACGTTTAGGGTTGATATTGATGATGTAGGTTCACAGGTTGTTAGAATAACCGATGGGGGAACATCGTTTACAATTCCTGTCACAGCTGCGCTATCTGTTCAAAATGGCAGCGTTGGGGTGGCGTATAGCAATGGTACGGGTAAGCTTAACCTTGCCGGAAAGCTAGAGGTTTTGGGGGGCAATATGTATATTGGCAACCCGGCAACCGCTAATAATAATAGCATAGAGTATGCCGCTGCTGGTACTCCTGTAATTGATGTTAGGGGCGGTAACCTTTCGGTTAATGGACAAATCAGAAGGCCCACAACCATAACCAGTGGGGCGTTAAACTATATCCAGTCGGGGGGTACCACCACCATTTACGGAAAGAGTAGGATAGAAAACAGAGGATTAATTGAAATAGTTAACACCAACAGCCTCTTTAGCATGAGCGGTGGTACGCTTCAGTTCGATAGGCCATCAGCCGCTGGTACTACCTTTGGCGATATATACTTACGCCCGGGGCAGTCGGTTATAACCGGGGGTACACTGCAAGCAGGCTTGGCCACTTCGGCAAAACATACCTTTAGGCTTAACAGCTCATCACCGCTTTGGAATGTTAGCCTGGGTGTCACAGGATTTTCTCAAGTTTTAGAGAATGATGTACAGGAGCTAGAGATACTAAACGACCTAACCATTAGGTGTAACTCACAGCTTAATGCCAATGGTTTAAATATTACCATAGGGGGCAACTTTATAAATAGGAATATTAGCTCGTCGGCAGGTATCGATAAAGGGGGTTTTCTTGCTGGCTCACCTACCCAAACCGTAACGTTTAATGGTTCAGGAGCACAAAGCATTACCGGGAATGGTACAAATCTCACAAACTTTGCCAACCTAACCATTGCTTCGGGCGGCACAGTTACGCTGCAACCGCAAACAACCCTAAGGGTAAATAGTAGCTTAAACCTATCGGCTGGGGTTCTTAATGATGGCGGTAATTCAATTTTAGCAGCGGGCAATATTACCAACACCTCAACCCACGCCAGTAGTTCTGTTGATGGTGGTTTGGTACTGGCTGGTAGCCAAAACCAAAACCTTGACGGTGTGGGTGGTATTTATGGTAATATTATCACAAACAATTCATCGGGCGCAACGCTACAGAATAACATCACCATAAATGGCCGTTTAAAATTCAAAAGCGGAAGTATATATATCGACGATTATCAAGTAGTATTTGGTGAGAGCGCCTCAATAGGGGGCACACCCAATAAAACCAGAATGCTTATACTCAATGGCGTTTTAAGCGATCAGGGGGTACGCAAGCAGTTCGGTACCGGAGTAAGTAGTTTCACCTTTCCAATAGGCGTTTCGGGCAAATATACTCCTGCCAGTTACAGTATAACCACAAATAGTGCGCCTGGCACCATAACCGTTAGGCCCATCAACCTGCGTCATCCGGCGGTTGTTACGCCTTCCGAAAATGAATTAGCGTACTACTGGAAAGTTGATTCAACGGGCTTTGGTTCGAACTTGGCCCTAACTCACACCTATAAATACGATTCAAACGACGCCAAACCTGTAGTAGCCGATTATGTGGTGGGACTATACAAAATTCATGAGTATAGATGGGTTGATTTGGGAGACGCTGGAACCCCCGGACAGGTTAACGAGGGGGCAGCTAATTTTACGGTTTCAGGTGTAGGTTACGTGTCGGGCGATTTTACTGCTGGCGAGGCTGATAACTTTACTCCACCTCTGGAAACATATTATAGTCGTAATACAACAGGAAATTGGAACACAGCAAGTGATTGGTTAGTTGGAAGCCCATCAGGAGAAGTTGCAACACAAATACCCAACGGTAATCCTGTTGTTATACAAACAGGCCATACCATAATACTTAATCAAAATAGTGCCTATTCCGTATCGGTTGAGGTAAATGGAACGCTCGATTGTGGAAATACCGTTTTTCATAATTTGGGTACCGTTTTCGGCACGGGTAAAATTGATATTACCTCTACTACTGCTGGGTACTTTGCATTCCCCTGTGGTTCTTTCGATGAATTTTTAGAGACCACAGGTACAACCGTCGAGTTTAAAGGCACCAATACAGCATCGCTCCCGCTTAAACCGGGAAATATCTATAAACCGCTCCAAAATGTTATTTTTTCTGGAACTGGGCAAAAAAATGTGAGCGCCGAAAACATGAGGGTTTTAGGCAATTTAACCATACGTAACGGCACAAAGCTTAGCAACACTCTCCATAATAAGGATTTGTATATAGCAGGAAACTGGACAAACGAGAACACCGCTACTAATATGTTTGTTCACGGAACAGGTAATGTTTACTTTGAGGGCAAGGGCAGCACACCCCAAAATATAGATGTTGCAGCAAGGGAAACATTCTATAACCTAACCATGATTAATACTGGGGCTGGTGCAGAAATCACAGGTACCTCTGGTATTGATATTACCCGCAGGCTAACCCTTACCAATGGGGTGTTAAAATCGGCTTCGGGTAAAGAGGTAAGGCTTACTAACACCAACGCTTCAATAGCTGCATCGGGCGGTAGCTCGGCATCGTATGTTGATGGGCCGTTGAGCAAAAGAATAGTTAATGGCCAGTCGTTTAACTACCCCGTAGGTAACGCTGGGCGTTTAGGACGAATTACCCTATCGAATGTTACGGCATCCACATCACCCGAGTATTGGACTGCAACATACGTAAAGAGCAATCCCCATCCAACCTACCCAACTGCCACCGAGAATTTGGAGGGCGCACTTACTGCTGTGAGTGATAATGAGCACTGGATTGTCAATCGTCCTACGGGTGGTACTCCATCAGCAAATATAAAATTGAGGTGGGACGGAAATTCACTGCCATCATATACCAATGATCCAACCCTTAGATTAAATCTGAGGGTGGTTGAATTCAAAGATGGGTCACCAGGATTATGGTCAGCTAGAGGACAAAGCGTAAGCGGTACGGCAGCATCTGGAACGGTATCAACCACAACGCCTGTAACTCAAGATGATTATATTTTTACAATAGGTGCCATTGGTGTAACGGCAGCAATAACAGATTTCACGCCCAAAGAGGTTTGCGATAATGAAAATACGGTATCGATACCTGTTGAGCTAACCGGGGTTGCACCTTGGAGCCTATCGTATAGCGTGGGAGGTACCATTTTTACGGAAACTGACATAAACTCTTCTTCATATAGCATATCAATTCGAGGCTCCGATTTTGGTCAGGGTGTTTATGATGTTAAGCTTGTCTCAGTCTCTAGTGCAGGCAATGCGGGCGCAGTTGCCTCTGGGTCTGTTACCCTAACGGTTTTACTAACCCATAAGCCATCTATCTCAGGTGCTGCATCGGTAGGTGCAGGTGAAACCAGGCATTATTCAACCACTAATAATGGAAGTACGTATGCCTGGTCGTGGGTTGGTGCACAAGGCGGAGACCCTAATACTTCAGTAGGTTCTGGAACAGATATTAACTTTAACAAAGGAGCCGGAACGTATGTTCTGCAGGTAGAAGAAGTGAGCTCGTCAGGTTGTAGCGCCATAGATCAAATAACCATTGAGGTTTTAAATATACCTGTACCCGAAATCACACCCGATGAAGCTAATTTATGCCAGGGAGCAAAAGTAAACTACAGCACTACCTCTATTGCTGGTAACCAATATAGGTGGTCAGTTACAGGTAGTAGCACAGTCTCTCCTACTAATTATAATGATTGGAGGGAGGGAGGTAACAGCATTGAGGTAACATGGAATACTGTTGGTAATGGCTCGATAACCGTTGAGGAAAGGGTTGGCACTTCAAGCACCCAAGGGTCTGACACAAAGAATTTTGTTGTTTATAAACAGCCAGCTGTACCAGCTCTCGAAGCTACTCCTGCAGGTGTTTGTGCTGGCTCGAGTGTTGATATCGAAGTTACCAACTCAGAAACTGGAATAACCTATCAGCTTATAAGTGCAGGAAATCCAGTTGGAGGAACCATTGCAGGGAATGGCGGATCAATAACGCTTACAATCCCGGAGGTATTAAGTACTGCCTCCTACTATGTTAGAGCTTACAACCTGGGTTGTGAGGCTGTTTCAGGTGATTTTTTAGTAACAGCATATCCTAATCCACTTGTAAACTGGGTAAGCTTAAGCGAAACGCCAGGTGATTTAGCAATCACAATATGTGAGGGCGATCCCGCTGAACTTAATATAGGCTACTTGGTTAACACAGGAAACTTCAGCTTAGAAATATTCCACGACTTAGATACTAATCCTATCGAATCTCTTGATCAAATAACAACAAATCCTTTTAAACGCAATGTAAATCCTACATGGGATGGAGTTACTATGCCACCAAGTACAACCTATAAATACCGAGTTGTAATAACTGATGAACATGGCTGTGTAAGCGAACCAATTCCTGAGGCGAACCAACCAGAAATTACGGTTTGGAAACGCCCCGAAACTGGGCCGCAGTACCATATACCTAATACGCATGGGGAGTAGCTTCGAGAGCCTCAGCTACCGAGCTTCGAGAGGCATCTGTGCCTTCGAGAGCCTCAGGCACTGGAAACCCGGTGGTTGAGCGGTGCACTGAGCCTGTCGAAGTGGCTCTCGAAACCACCGCACCGCAATTCTCAAAGCCACCGCACGAGTTCCGTGTTTACGTAATACAGTTGGGCTTGCTGTTTAAATGGAACACTGATGACGCTGTTTTTACTGATTTTCGCTGTTTTTTGTCCGCAGATTACACGGATTAACACGGATTGGTTTTGGTGTTTTATGCTCTACGTTTTACGATGACCAATTGGGTTCGCAAACTCGCAACTCGTAACTTATCGCTCACTTCTCACTGATTACTTACCACTTACAACTTACCACTTTCAAACTTATCACTTTAAGTACTTTCTAACTTTCAACTTTTCAACTTAAGGCACTTGTCACTTTAAGTACTTTCTAACTTTTCAACTTAAGGCACTTGTCACTTTAAGTACTTCCTAACTTTCCACTTTTCAACTTAAGGCACTTGTCACTTTAAGTACTTTCTAACTTTCAACTTTTCACTAAATTAAAAGATCGCTTTGTTATTCGCTATGCTCATGAGACCGCTTCGCTAAGTTCGCAAAAACCGCTCGCGATGACGGAAAAAAATTCGTGTTCGCAAATCCACTAATCACTAATTACTGCTCACTGTTTTTTTATCCACAGATTACACGGATTAACGCAGATTGTGTTTTACGTTCTACGTTTGGCGTTCTGCGTTCTGCATATCACAATCGGGTTCGCAAACTCGTAACTCGTAATACAAAACCCGCAACTTCCTTAACCTCAACCTCAACCTTTTTTGCACTGTTTTTTTATCCACAGATTACACAGATTTGCACAGATTGGATTTGCGTTTTACGTTCTACGTTCTGCGTTCTGCATATCACAATCGGGTTCGCAAACTCGTAACTCGTAATACAAAACCCGCAACTTCCTTAACCTCAACCTCAACCTCAACCTCAACCTCAACCTTAACCTCTCTGACCGTTAGCCATAGAAACTTCGCATTGTCCAATCGGGCACGCACACTTTTAACTTCTCCCTTCTCCCTCTTAACCCTTTTTAACTCCCTCTTCCCAACTACTTATCAAGTGAGTTTTGCCTTTCACAAAAAAGATATTAACTTTAAAACCGTTAATAAAGCTGTAAATAGTAATCATAAAAAATATTGATATGTTCGATAAGCAGGTGTATGTAAACAGGAGGTTAAACCTTAGAGATAAAATACGTTCGGGGATAATTCTTATTACGGGTAACAACGAATCGCCCATGAACTACCCCAGCAATACCTACCGTTTTAGGCAGGATAGTAATTTCCTTTACTTCTTCGGATTAGATTTGCCCGGATTTGTGGGAATAATCGATATTGAGGATGGGAAAGACAGCATATATGGTAACGACTTCACCCTTGATGATATGATTTGGATGGGACCCCAGCCAAAGGTAAAGGAGCTTGCCGAAAAGGTTGGTATTCAGTGTACCCATCCCATGAGGGAGCTGGGCTCAACGCTTCAGCGTGCCATTCGTAATGGTCGTCGTATTCACTTTCTGCCCCAGTACCGTGCCGATAATATACTAATGATCGATAGGCTTATGGGCATTAGCCCTGGACTGGTATCCCAGTACGCCTCGGTTGAGCTTATAAAGGCGGTTGTTACAATCAGGTCGGTTAAGGAGGATGTTGAGATTGCCGAGCTCGATAAGGCATCGGATGTGGGTTACCTTATGCACACCACCGCCATGAAGCTAACTAAACCTGGTATTACCGAGCAGGAGCTTGTGGGGGCTGCCGAGGGGGTAGCTATTGGTAAGGGGTACATGACCTCATTTCCCATTATCCTGTCGCAGAATGGCGAAACGCTTCATAACCACGATCACTCGCAAATACTTACCCCAGGGCGTATGCTGCTTATGGATGCAGGTGCAGAAATAGGTTCGCATTACGCATCGGATAATACCCGTGCGTTCCCAGTAAGCGGCTCGTTTACTCCAATTCAAAAAGATATATATACCATTGTTCTTAATGCGCTAAACCGCGGTATCGAGCTATGTAAGCCAGGGGTAACATACCAAAGTATTCACCTCGAGGCAGCCAAGGTAATCGCACAGGGGCTTACCGATATAGGTATTATGAAAGGTAATGTGGACGACGCTGTAGCCAATGGCGCACACGCCATGTTCTTCCCCCACGGGTTGGGTCACATGATGGGCCTCGATGTTCACGATATGGAAGATTTAGGCGAGGATTACGTTGGCTATGATGATGAGATTTCGCGCATAGACCAATTTGGAACCGCATCGTTACGTTTAGGTCGCAGGTTACAAAAAGGATTCGTGCTAACCGTTGAACCCGGTATTTACTTTGTTCCTGCCCTAATTCAGAAATGGGAGGATGAGAAGATAAACAGCTCGTTTATTAATTTTGATAAAGCGGCCGAACTGATTGGTTTTGGCGGTATAAGGCTCGAGGATGATGTTCTTGTAACCGAAAAAGGTAACCGTTTGCTTGGGTCTAAACGTATTCCGGTAACCATCGAGGAGGTTGAAAAGATTGTAGGAAAAGGATAATTCAGCTCTAGCTACATAAATTTGAAAGGGTTTGGCGTTATGTCGAGCCCTTTTTGTTTGTTTTTTTTTCCACAGATTACACGGATTAACGCAGATTGTTTTGCTATTTAGCGATGCCCATTCGAGTGCGCAAACCCGTAACTCGCAACTTCCTTAACCTCAACCTCAACCTTTTTTGCACTGTTTTTTCTCCACAGATTACACGGATTAACGCAGATTGTTTTGCTATTTAGCGATGCCCATTCGGGTGCGCAAACCCGTTACCCGCAACTTCCTTAACCTCAACCTCAACCTTTTTTGCTGTTTTTTCTCCACAGATTACACGGATTAACGCAGATTGTTTTGCTATTTAGCGATGCCCATTCGAGTGCGCAAACCCGTAACCCGCAACTTCCTTAACCTCAACCTCAACCTTTTTTGCTGTTTTTTCTCCACAGATTACACGGATTAACGCAGATTGTGTTTTACGTTCTACGTTTGGCGTTCTGCGTTCTGCGTTCTGCATATCACAATCGGGTTCGCAAACTCGTAACTCGTAACCCGTAACTTGTCGCTCACTTCTCGCTAATTACTTACCACTTACAACTTACCACTTTCAAACTTATCATTTTAAGTACTTTCAACTTTTCAACTTAAGGCACTTGTCACTTTAAGTACTTTCTAACTTTCAACTTTTCACTAAATTAAAAGATCGCTTTGTTATTCGCTACGCTCATGAGACCGCTTCGCTAAGTTCGCAAAAACCGCTCGCGATGACGGAGAAAAATCCGTGTTTGTAAATCCGTATCCCACTACTTACTACTCACTACTTACCCATTAAACCTTTTTCCTGTCTAGCTGTTACTTGTTAAACGAAAAAACATAGATATGAGCACAGTTAAAGTTAACATGGATTGGAAAGGGGGTACAGCCTTTGAAACCGATCTCAATGGTCATAAGCTGATAATTGATGCGCCCTCTGCGGCAGGCGGTAACGATTTAGGTCCAACGCCAAAGCCATTAATGCTGGTTGCACTGGCTGGTTGCACTGGCATTGATGTGGCATCGATACTTAAAAAGATGCGGGTTGAATTTGAAGCCCTCAAGGTTTGGGTCGAAGCGGAGCAAACCGAGACGTATCCCAAGCATTACTCATCGATGAGGGTTGTTTATGAGTTTAAGGGCAAGGATTTACCCATGGCAAAACTAGAGAAAGCAGTAAAACTTTCCGAAGAGCAGTATTGCGGAGTAAGCTATATTTACAAAAAGGCTATTCCACTTACTTCCGAGATTAGAGTTGTGGAGTAGGCAGACGGGTTCTGGGTTTCGGGTTTCGAACTTTGCGATGGTACGATTGGGTTTGGTTTCCCGTAGCTATAGTACCCTTATTACGAGGAAGAATGGCGAAGTAACCGAGGACGAAGTTCGAGTTCGACGCAGTCAATCTTACCCATGCCAGCGATTACCCTCCGAATACGCACCTCTCAACCTCAACCTCAATCTTTTTGCCGTTGATTAGAACACAGATGACGCTGATTTTACTGATTTGCACTGTTTTTTTATCCACAGATTACACGGATTAACACGGATTGGTTTTGGTGTTTAGCGTTTTATGTTCTACGTTTTACGATGACCAATTGGGTTTGCAAACTCGCAACTCGTAATACAAAACCCGCAACTTCCTTAACCTCAACCTCAACCTTTTTTGCTGTTTTTTCTCCACAGATTACACGGATTAACGCAGATTGTTTTGCTATTTAGCGATGCCCATTCGAGTGCGCAAACCCGTTACCCGCAACGTCCTTAACCTCAACCTCAACCTTTTTTGCACTGTTTTTTTTCCACAGATTACACGGATTAACACGGATTGGTTTTGGTGTTTAGCGTTTTATGTTCTACGTTTTACGATGACCAATTGGGTTCGCAAACTCGTAACTCGTAACCCGTAACTTGTCGCTCACTTCTCGCTAATTACTTACAACTTACCACTTTCAAACTTATCATTTTAAGTACTTTCAACTTTTTAACTTAAGGCACTTGTCACTTTAAGTACTTTCTAACTTTCAACTTTTCACTAAATTAAAAGATCGCTTTGTTATTCGCTACGTTCATGAGACCGCTTCGCTAAGTTCGCAAAAACCGCTCGCGATGACGGGGAAAACCCGTGTTTTTAAATCCGCATCCACTGTTTACCGCTCACTGCTTACTATTTTCTGTCCACAGATTACACAGATTCCACAGATTGAGTTGGTTTTGTGCGATGCCCATTCGGTGCGTAAACCCGTAACACATAACCTGCAACGTCCTACTTACCGCTCACTGCTCACTGCTTACTGTTTACTCCTCACTGCTCACTCCTCACTGCTCACTGTTCACTCCTTACTACTTACCTCTCACTGCTTAACGCTTACTCCTCTTAACATCATAATTCTTATCCACAATAAGATCAGCTAAGGGTTTGAGCGATAGAACGCCCATGTGCTCACGTTCAAGAATTTTATTTCGGAACTCGTCAACCTCCTCCTTACCACGCATAAGCTGCATCATCTTTGTTTCCTTGTAGGTTAACTCAATAAAGATTTTTAAATCAACATGTTTAGCCTTAATGGCGTAAAGCCCATCAACTATTAGCACGTTAATTTTCTGAAAATCGGTAATTAAATCATCAACCTGCTCGGGAATAATATCGATGCATGGGATACGAGCAATCATGTCCTTTTTAAACTCTACAATATTCTTATTTAGCAAATCCCAATCGTATTCTTTAGGGCCAATTGTATTTAGTCCCTTATTTAGTCGCCACTCCTTGCGCAGAAGGGGAGGTACTTCGTAGTAGTTATCGGCATGTATTATCTTAACCCTTATGTTGAGAGCTTTTAGCAGAAGGCCTACCGAATGCGAAAGTTCGGATTTCCCAGCCCCCGATTCACCCGAAATAGCAATAACATACTTGTAATCAGGGTTTTCTTTAAGTTTCTTATCCCTTAGGGGGATGATATGATTTAAAATCTGCTCCGCTGCAGATTTGTGTAAATCGTTAATTAGTAGAATATCGCCGAGCATAGTATTGTGGTTTTATTTCTGCAAAGCTAGTTTTTTTTATAAGAAAACTCCTGTTTTTGGAATGGATTGAGTGAAAAAGTGTTGGTGCCCTTCGGTTTCGCTCAGGATGACCTCATAGTAAGGGTAACGAAAGGCTGATAATTCAAAGCAGCCTTCCCTGAGCGAAGATGAGGGGACGCCGAGGTTTTATCCCCATAACCAAAACCACTTATGCCAATCAGTTGGCATACAAGTGGTTTTGCGCATCGGGGTATGGTGTCTATGCTATTTCCCTATTTTTATAGTAACCTCTTCGTTGGCATTGAGGGTATATCTTTTACCCTTAAC
Source organism: Bacteroidales bacterium (assembly GCA_028708425.1). Classification (GTDB taxonomy): domain Bacteria; phylum Bacteroidota; class Bacteroidia; order Bacteroidales; family Tenuifilaceae; genus Perlabentimonas. Next base: position 9,447 of record JAQVYY010000035.1, on the reverse strand, counting down.
AGCTAGGGTAGCATTGTTTTTTCCAGCGGTAGCTGTAATAATATTTTTATTTACATTGAATTGATACTCAACACCCCTAAACGTACATTTACATTTCATTTCAGTAAAATGTTTAGGTAGCGCAGGGTTTATGCTCAGGGTATCAGTATGGAAATTAAATCCTAAAAACATGGTAACGGTAAGCAAGGTAGTGCCCGTCATAACTCCCATATGAATACCTTCGGCTGTTGTTCCTCCCTGAATATCGTTATAATCGCTTTTTAAAGCGTCTAAAAACAGCTCCCATGCCAGCTCATGCTTTCCTATTAACGAGGCCAGATGCGAGTGCACCACCTTGCTAAGGGTTGACCCATGCGAGCATCTATTGTAGTAATAGTCGAAGTTTTTTTCGAGGAAGTTTTTGGGTAGCTTATAGCCTAACTCTGTCATAATATTCTGCACTCCATCGGGGTCGATATTATAAAAAGTCATTAGGGTATCGGCCTGCTTAGCAACCTTGTAATCATCGGGCGATTTGCCTTCGGCTTTAAGAATTCGGTCCATCCTCTGAATATTGCCGTACTTTTCCTTGTACTTTTCCCAGTCGAGTTCCTTTAGTTTAAAATATCCTTCAAACTGCTCAATAATGCCTTCGTTTGAAATAGGTATTTCTATATTTTTAGCGTCTGATTGCCATGTCAAAAGGTCGCTTTCGGAGATGTTAATTTTTTTGAAAATAGCATCCTTATCGGAAGCATTTATTGTTTCTAGCAGGTCGGGAATTCGGTTAAATAGCCACACCACCATAATGTTGGTATAGGCATTATTTTTAAGCCCTCCTTTACTTTTGCCGGGTGCTTTTTCGTGAAATTCGTCGGGTCCCATTACTTCATTGATATCGTATCTGCCGGTGTCGTTATTTTTTTCTATTTTGCTTGCCCAAAACTTACATATATCGAGAAATAGCTCGGCTCCGTAATTTTTAATAAAGTCGGTATCGTGGGTAATGTTATAGTGATTCCAAACGTTATAGGCAACTGCAATGGATATATGACGCTGAAGCGAGCTGTGGTCGTCGTCCCATTTGCCCGATATGGGGTTTAGGTGTAGCACCTGAGTCTCTTCGCGACCATCGCTACCGCTTTGCCACGGAAACATTGCCCCCTCGTAACCATGCTCCTTGGCGTACTCGCGAGCTTTAGGTAGTCGTCGGTAGCGATACATTAGCACCGATTTGGCCACCTCGGGTAGATGTAAGGAGAAGAAAGGCATGATGTATAGCTCGTCCCAAAATATATGGCCACGGTATGCCTCACCGTGTAACCCACGGGCGGGTATTCCAAAGTCGATCTCGGTATTATGTGGCGAGGTGGTTACCAAGGTATGGTAAATATGAAGACGGAGTAATTTTTGTGTTAGCCTATCGCCCGTAATGCTGATATCAACCTTTTCCCACAGCTTTTCCCATGCGCTTAAGCTGGCGGTATGCATAACCCCAAACGACCTAAGTTTTTTAACATCTTCAACAACAAAATCCAGGGGGTTAGGGGTTTTGGGTGATATCGAGTTGCAAATCGACACCAATTTTTCTATACGAACACTCTCACCCTCTTTAATCATTGCCTTAACATAGGTATTTACCCAGCCCTCGTCGCTTTTTGTTCTAAAGTTTGTAGCTAGAGGTTTACCGTCATAAAAAACATCGATTTTCGAGGCCACTGCCACCTCAATACTCGACTGTACCGTTTTGGCAAGGGCATACGATATATTCTCGTTAGCTCCCTGCTCAACGGGTTGTAGGTGAACCTGATTAAGCTCTTTATAACGGTCTACACCATCGTTTTTTATGGGAATACGTAGCGCCGATTTAATACGAATATACCCATCGTAGTTGAGTGGGGTAAGGTTGTAGTCTATTGCGGCGTGATGCTGGTTTGCCATGCTGGCAAATCGTCGGGCTTCGATAAGGGTTTCTCTTCCATCCCTATCTCTAGCTATCATACGCTTGCTAAGTATTCCGCTTCGGAAATTTAGGTTGCGTTCAAGCTCAATAACCTCATCTTTATTAGGGTCGAACCACTCGCCCTCGGCAACCTTAAAGGTAATGTGTAGCCAGTTAGGGCCATTCACAAAATCTTCGTTTTCAACCATTTTTTCCCCAACGGGCGATTTTAACCTATTGTAAAGCCCCGCCATGTAGGTTCCAGGGTAATTAAGGGGGTTAATTTCGCTCTCCTCAAGCGCTCCTCGGGTGCCAAAATATCCATTTCCTACGGTTAGTAACGCTTCGCGCGACCGCTCTTTCTGCGTGTCGTAGCCCACGTATTTCAACGACCAAAGCTCGTTGTTTAACCCATGGTTAAACCATTTTTCAATCCCATTTATCCCATTTATCTCGGCTAAATCGAAAACAACCACATCGGCTCCATTCACTTTAAGCTCGTAGGCATTATCCTCGCGAGCAACGCCAATAACAAAGCCAAAATTTCCCCTTTTTCCTGCCTCAACACCCGAAACGGCATCCTCAACCACAACGGCTCTGTAATAATCAACCTTAAGGTTATCGCACGCAACGGTAAATATATCGGGCTCGGGCTTACCCTTTAAGCCTAGCTCTACCGATACCTCACCATCGACCCGTGTTTCAAAAAGATGCAGAAGGTTCGCCCTTTCGAGTACCTGTTTACAGTTTTTACTCGATGATGCTACGCCAACCTTAATACCATTACTTTTTAGCTGCTTAATAAGCTTAACAGTCGATTCGTACACCTCAACACCATCGCGGGCAAGTATTTGGTTAAAAGCCTTGTTCTTTCTGTTTCCCAGGCCGCAAACGGTCTCCTTATCAGGATTATCGGACGGTGAACCGTAGGGTATGCTAATATTCCTTGATTTTAAAAACGACTCAACACCTTTATACCTTGGCTTGCCATCAACGTAGGGTAGGTAATCGTTTGCATGGGTAAACTCTATAAAGGGCTTGCTGTTTTTACTGTACCAATCCTTAAGAAATTCATCGAACATCTCTTTCCAGGCCACTGCATGAACAAGTGCCGTTTTGGTAATTACGCCATCCAAATCAAATATTACTGCATCAAAACTATAGCTGCTCATAGTATTAGGTGTTTTTAGTTAAAATAGATGAAGCTGAGTATTTATTGAATATCTATATTTTTAGTGATAATCGGTTTTCAAAAAACTAATTTTATTTCAGTATTGTCCGATAAAAACAAAGTTAAACATTATAGATTCTTCGCTTCACTGCGTTTCGCTCTGCACGACAAATGTTTAATTTTTAGGGGAGGGCTTGGCTAGCTGTCGAAGCCGCTAGCCAACCCCCCCTCCCAAATACAACTCAACGCCCTGTCGTTCCGACCGTAGGGAGGAATCTATAAATATTAGCTGGACACCAATGATTTTATTTGAAAAAACGCTATTATTTTGCTAATATAGTAAAGTTTTTCGATGTAAAATATTGATTCCTTAACTAAAAAAACTAACCAAAATGAGCAAGCTAATTATTGTGTCGAACAGACTCCCTCTAGGGGTAAAACAGAGCGAGAAAGGCCTTGAAATGGTTGAAAAATCGATGCGAATTCCCAATAAGATAAACACCTATTTTAGGTTAGATGATTGTATGTGGGTAGGTTGGGATGGTAACGAGGGCATAGAAATACCAAAGCAGGAGCATGCACAAATTAATAAACAGTATGAACAAGAGTGCTGCCACCCAATTGAACTAACTCCCGATGAGGTGGTAAATCACCATTACGGGTTCTGCAACGGTACCATTTGGCCACTTTTTCATTATTTTATGCAGTATAGCGAGTTTAATACCGAGTACTGGGAGTACTACAAGCAGGTAAATCAAAAGTTTGCCGATAAGGTTTTAGCATTAGCTAAACCCACCGATACCATTTGGATACAGGATTATCAGTTGTTGCTTCTTCCCAAACTTTTGAGGGATACACAGCCCGATTTTACCATTGGCTTCTTTCTTCATATTCCATTTCCCTCGTATGAAATATTAAGAACCTTGCCCTGGCGACGCGAAATTGTTGAGGGGATGCTCGGAGCCGACCTGGTTGCCTTTCACACCTTCGACTACGAGCGGCATTTTATGAGCTCGGTTCGTAGGCTTTTGGGCTACGATAATGTGCTAAATACCGTGAAGCTCGATGAGCGGGTAGTTAAGTTCGATAACTTTCCCATGGGTATCGATTTTGATTTTTTTAATAGTAACACAAAAAAGCTTGAGAATAGTAAAACTGCCAATGGTGATAGCCTTAGAGAAGAGTTTAGCAAGATTGTTTCAGATGGTAAGGTAACGCTAATCCTATCCATTGATAGGCTCGATTACGCCAAGGGAATACCCCAACGGCTCGAGGCATACGAACTTTTTCTAACCCAAAATCCAAATTATCTCGAAAGGGTATGTCTTGCCCTGTTCGTAATTCCCTCGCGCGAGGTGCTAACCGAGTACCAATCGCTGAAAAAGACGGTTGATGAGATGGTGGGCAGAATTAACGGTCAGTATGGAACGGCAGGCTGGATGCCAATATGGTATTTTTATCGACCTCTTACCATGCAAGAAAAGATAGAGATGTACTCCGTATCGGACATAGCCCTAGTGGCCCCGTTGCGTGATGGTATGAACCTTATTGCCAAGGAGTATATGGCGTCGCGTACCGATGAAACTGGCGTGTTGGTGCTCAGCGAAATGACGGGTGTGTCTAAAGAGATGAGTGAAGCAATACAGATTAATCCCAGCAATATTAACGAGGTTGCCAATGCCATAAAGGAGGCATTAGAAATGCCTAAGGAAGAACAGATTGAGCGTAATAGGATAATGCGAAAACGCCTGCAGGCGTACAACGAGGAGAAATGGGCCAACGATATACTAAACGCACTAAAAGGGGTTAAGGCACTGCAAAAGAAGAACCTAACCCGAAAAATTTCACCCAAAATTATTGACAACATTAAGAGTAGGTACCGAGAGAGTAAGAGTAGAATAATTTTTCTCGACTACGATGGCACTCTTACAGGCTTTCATAAGGACCCGCAGAAAGCGATACCCAATAAGGAGCTTTACACAATACTTGAGAGGCTGGTTAGCGATACCAACAATAGGATTGTAATTATTAGTGGGCGCGATAAGGAAACGTTAGGTGAATGGTTTAAAGATTACAACCAAGTTACCTTTATTGCCGAGCATGGTGTTTGGGTAAAACCGCCTAACGGCGAATGGGGGATGCTCGAAAAAATTGATAAGCAATGGATGGACATTATTAGACCGCTGATAAGTTTTTATGTTGATCGTACTCCACGAAGCTTGCTAGAAGAGAAGAACTACTCGTTGGTTTGGCACTATCGAAATGCCGACCCCGACCTAGGCGAAATTAGGGCATGGGAACTAAAGGATGAGCTTAGGGCTTTAGTGTCGAACCTTAACCTCGAGATAATGGATGGAGATAAGGTGATTGAGATAAAAAATTCGGGTGTAAATAAGGGTCGTGCAGCAGCAAAGCAGCTGGTTTTAAAAGAATTCGATTTTATTATGGCACTGGGCGACGATTGGACAGACGAGTTTACGTTTGAAGTTATGCCAAAGGATGCTTTTACCATAAAGGTTGGAACCAAGAATACCATGGCAAATTACTATATCGATTCGGTTAAGAGCGTTAGGGACTTGTTAACACTTTTGGGGGAAGAGGAAAAATAATTTGTAGAGACGCATACCCATGCGTCTCTACAAATTACAACATGCTGCTATAGTTTAAAATCCGATTTTATTTTATCAACATAATCTAATTTTTCCCAGGCAAAAAACTCAACCTCTTTAGTATGTTCAGGCGTGCCATTACCACTATTCATTTTAATCGTTTTCTTATAGTAATCGCGACCAAAATGACCATAGGCTGCTGTTTCTCTAAAAATAGGGTTAGTTAGCCCGAATCGTTTAATAATTGCATTGGGCCTAAGGTCGAATAGTTCAATAATACGCTTTGCAATCTGAACATCGGTTAGGTTCACCTGCGCGGTGCCGTATGTGTTAACGTAAACGCTTACTGGCCGAGCAACACCAATGGCGTATGCCAGCTGAACGAGTACCTCGTTGGCCACACCTGCAGCAACCAAATTCTTGGCAATGTGCCTTGCGGCGTACGCTGCCGAACGGTCAACTTTTGATGAGTCTTTTCCCGAAAAAGCACCTCCACCATGAGCACCCTTGCCCCCGTAGGTGTCCACAATTATTTTTCTGCCGGTAAGTCCAGTATCGCCATGTGGCCCGCCAATTACAAATTTTCCCGTTGGGTTTACATGCAGTATAAAATCGTCGTCGAAAAGGGGCTTAACCCTTTTGGGTAGGCGGGCAATTGCCTTAGGTATTAGGATATTCGACACATCGCGTTTGATGGCTTGGTGCATGTTATCGTCGGTATCAAACTCATCGTGCTGGGTCGATACTACAATGGTGTGCACCCGCTTGGGTGTTCCGTTGTCATTGTATTCAATGGTAACCTGGCTCTTTGCGTCGGGGCGTAGGTAGGTCATCTCCTTACCCTCGCTACGAATTTTTGCAAGTTCCATCAGAAGAATGTGCGAAATGCTAATAGCCAGGGGCATGTAGTCGTCGGTTTCGCGACAGGCGTATCCAAACATCATCCCCTGATCGCCAGCACCCTGGTCGTCTTCGGATTGGCGCTCAACGCCACGATTTATGTCGGGCGACTGCTCCTGGATTGTTGTAATTACGCCGCAGCTATCAGCATCGAACATATATTCCGATTTGGTATAGCCAATATCACGAACTACCCCGCGAGCTACCTGCTGAAAATCAACATAAGCCTTGGATTTAACCTCGCCGCTAACCATAACCAGTCCAGTGGTTACAAGTGTTTCGCAAGCCACCTTCGAGTTGGGGTCTTGACGTAAAAATTCATCGAGAATTGCATCGGAAATCTGGTCGGCTACCTTATCAGGATGCCCTTCCGATACACTTTCGGATGTAAATAGATATCCCATTTCATTTTAATTTAGAGATTTATAAAATGTTGGGAAGGTTTGGTAGAATGCAGGACAAAAACACCGTTTTAGCATTTTTTATTGTGGTTGCAATCAATCAAATCTTTCCACTTAATTTGAGACGCAAAGGTAAAAACTATTTTCAATAGGCAAAGGTATTTATTTAGAATAATTTTAAAGAAGCGGTTTTGGGACGGGTTACGTTAGCAACTAGTCATACAGCTCAAGAAACTCGTAGCTATTACCAATATGCTCAAGGAACTTCCTAAAATCGCTTTGCGAAATTACCAGCGATGCGGTATTTAGGTTTGGATGGAAGCTAACATGCTCAGCATTTTTCAAATTCTTGTCGAGGAATAGATGTACATGATTCTCCTTATCGTGAATTAGGCCAAAGGGCGATACCGAGCCAGGCTCAATACCCAAATATTTCATCATCCGCTTTGGCGAGGCAAAGGATAGCTTCCCCTGCTTAAGCCGTTGCTCTAAATCGCGAATATTAAGGGTTTCTCGGTAATCAAAAATCACAAGGTAGTGCCTGTTCCCCTTATGGTTGCGGAAAAACAGGTTCTTACAGTGCGCCGATTCAATCCCATCCCAGTATTTTGATGCCTCCTCAACGGTAGGGGCGGGCGGGTGCTCGTGGTAGCTGTATTTTATACCGAGCATATCGAGCGTTTGGTAAACCTCCTTATGCCCTCTAAGGTTGCTGTTATTACTCATAGTAATGCTAGTTTTATTACCTATGCAAAGCTAAAAAATATTGGTGTTAATGCAAAAATGGGGGTGGCGTGGGGTTGTTTTTGAGTAAGTATTTGTGGCGTTTCCAACGCTATATGGATATTTAATTCCACTTGTATCAAATTGTAAAAAGTGGTTTTTGTATTAACTTTAATAGGATGATTTTCGAGAAAGGGCACCTATACCATATTTACAATCAGGGCAATAACCGCCAGCGCATCTTCTTTAGCAGGGAGAACTACCTGTTCTTTCTGGAGAAGATTCGAAAGCACGTTTTGCCTTACGCCGATGTGTTGGCATGGTGCCTAATGCCTAATCATTTTCATATAATGGTGTATGTAAATGAGGTGGAATTGGTTTTGCCTACTCAAGGGTTGACTAGAAATAAAGCAGCGAATAGTTTAATTCCACTTGTAGGAATTTGTAAAAAGTGGTTTTTGTATTAACTTTAATAGGATGATTTTCGAGAAAGGGCACCTATACCATATTTACAATCAGGGCAATAACCGCCAGCGCATCTTCTTTAGCAGGGAGAACTACCTGTTCTT
>JAQVYY010000035.1:0-1053 GCA_028708425.1 Bacteroidales bacterium | reverse complement strand
TTTGCCTTACGCCGATGTGTTGGCATGGTGCCTAATGCCTAATCATTTTCATATAATGGTGTATGTAAATGAGGTGGAATTGGTTTTGCCTACTCAAGGGTTGACTAGAAATAAAGCAGCGAATAGTCAAACCTTGAGTAGGCAGGAGAGTCAAGGGTTGACTATACGTAGCGTAAATACTAGCCAACCCTTGGCTAAACGCACTAGCAGTGGTTGTAGCCAGCGCACCTTTAATTCTTCCATCGGAATAATGCTACGCTCATATACTCGCGCCATTAATATTCAGGAAAAAAGGTCGGGGGCACTTTTTCGCCAGCAAACAAAAGCCAACTGCTTAACTTGTAACGATAAAATAACTCGCGCTTGGTTCTCATCACAGGGCGCAGCACGAATTAATATACAGCCTACTGAGGATCAGTATCCAAACACATGCTTTAATTATATTAACTTAAACCCAGTAAAGGCTGGCTTGGTAAAGCAATGCGAGGACTGGGAGTTCTCGTCGTATCCCGATATTGTTAGGTTACGCAATGGCAAACTTATAAATAGGGCAAGAATTGAGGAGTTTGGGCTGGTGTTATTATAATTTGACCTTGAGGAGTGAGTAAGTGAGTAGTAGTTTAAACCGCATTATTCATCAAATTTATTAAAAATGAATGCAAATGCGGGTTACCCCAACCTAGCGGAACCCAATTTTGGGCAACAAAATGGGTTGTGAGACCTAGTCGCTGTCGGAGACCCCAACTATTAAGATGAAGAATTGGGGTTAAGGGCTTTTTTTGTTTAGGTTTTTTACATTATCTTTAATGTGACGATTTTTGGAAGCTAATGGCTATGGGGTTAAATGGTGTTTTTGGTGAGGGGTATTATTCGATAGATTTACAAAAAGTAGATTATCCTTGTGCTGTGAGAGGAAGAGAGGGCATGTAATACCTAAATTGAGCGATTCATAATTCCACTGTTTCTTTTCTTCTCGCTTGGCTCAAAAAATTAGTTGATTTTTAAGGACGGGATTGTGAAAATAATTCTTTTCTCTGGTTTAGGGTATTTTTT
>JAQVYY010000005.1 GCA_028708425.1 Bacteroidales bacterium | reverse complement strand
AAGAAAAAATACCCTAAACCAGAGAAAAGAATTATTTTCACAATCCCGTCCTTAAAAATCAACTAATTTTTTGAGCCAAGCGAGAAGAAAAGAAACAGTGGAATTATGAATCGCTCAATTTAGGTAACAATTACTGCGTCAGCTGTGCCATCATACTCCTTATCTTCGGCTGTAAAAGAACCGATAATGGTTAACGCTTTAGGATTAATATCAGCCGTTGTGGTGGGTGCTCCATCAAGGGCTAAGCTATAGTTAGTGCTATGGGTTCCGCTAAGATTTGCGCTTGTGATGGATACCGCCTTATCTTCACCCGCCTCAGCGTTGGCGAATTCGGCAACCACATCAATCGGCTCAACATTCTCGCCTTCCATAACCCCCTCGAGGGCAAGATTATTATTAACAATTACCGCATTAGCTGCACCATCATACTCCTTATCTTCCGCTGTAAAAGAGCCGATAACAGTTAACGCTTTAGGATTAATGCTGGCCGTTGTGGTGGGTGCTCCCTCAAGGGTTAAGCTATAGTTAGTGCTATGGGTTCCGCTAAGATTTGCGCTTGTGATGGATACCGCCTTATCTTCACCCGCCTCAGCGTTGGCGAATTCGGCAACCACATCAATCAGCTCAACATCCTCGCCTTCTATAACCCCCTCGAGCGCAAGATTATTATTAACAATTACCGCGTTAGCTGCACCATCATACTCTTTATCTTCCGCTGTAAAAGAGCCAGAAATGGTTAACGTTTTAGGATTAATATCAGCAACTGTAATGGGTGCTCCTTCAAGGGTTAAGCTATAGTTATCCTTATGAACTCCGCCAAGATTAGCGCCTGTGATGGACACCGCCTTATTCTCACCCAGCTCGGCATCAACGAATTCAGCAACCACATCAATCAGCTCAACATCATCGCCTTCAATAACCCCTTCGAGCTCAAGATTGTTGTAAATAATTACCGCGTTTACTGTACCGTCATACTCTTTATCGGCCACCATAAAAAAACCAATAATGGTTAGCACTTTAGGGTTAAAGTTTGCCGTTGTGGTGGGTGCTCCATCAAGGGTTAAAGTGTAATTATCCTTATGGACTCCGCCAAGATTGGCACTCGTGATGGATACCGCTTTATCTTCACCCAGCTCGGTATCGGCAAATTCAGCAACCACATCAATCAGCTCAACACCATCGCCTTCAATAACCCCTTCGAGCGTTAAGCTATTCTGGTCAATGGTAGCCACGGTATTATCGCCGTACTGATTATCGAAAACGGTAAATGCTCCAGCTATGGTTAGCGCTTTAGAGGTAATACTAGCCGATGTGGTGGGTGCTCCGACAAGGGTTAAGCTATAGTTATCCTTATGGGTTCCGTCAAGATTGGCGCCTGTGATGGACACCGCCTTATTTTCACCCGCCTCAGCATCGGCGAATTCGGCAACCACACCAATCAGCTCAACATTCTCGCCCCCAAGCATCCCTTGGAGTTCAAGGGTATTGCCAGTGATTACCGCGTTAGCCGTACCATCGTACTCCTTACTTTCCGCTGTAAAAGAGCCAGTAATGGTTAGCGCTTTAGGGTTAAAGTTTGCCGTTGTGGTGGGTGCTCCACCAAGGGTTAAAATGTAATTATCCTTATGGGCTCCGCCAAGATTAGCGCTCGTGATGGATACCGCTTTATCTTCACCCAGCTCGGTATCGGCAAATTCAGCAACCACATCAATCAGCTCAACATCATCGCCTTCAATAACCCCTTCGAGCGTTAAGCTATTCTGGGCAATTACAGCAGTAGTATTATCGCCGTACTGATTATCGAAAACGGTAAATGCTCCGGCAATGGTTAGCGCTTTAGAGGTAATACTAGCCGTTGTGGTGGGTGCCCCTTCAAGGGTTAAAGTGTAATTATCCTTATCAGCTCCGCCAAGATTGGCGCCTGTGATGGACACCGCCTTATTTTCACCCGCCTCAGCATCGGCGAATTCGGCAACCACACCAATCAGCTCAACATTCTCGCCCCCAAGGACCACCCCTTGTAGTTCAAGGGTATTGCCATTGATTACCGCGTTAGCCGTACCATCGTACTCCTTACTTTCCGCTGTAAAAGAGCCGGTAATGGTTAGCGCTTTAGGGTTAAAGTTTGCCGTTGTGGTGGGTGTTCCTTCAAGGGTTAAAGTGTAATTACCCTTATCAGCTCCGTCAAGATTGGCGCTTGTGATGGATACCACTTTATCTTCACCCAGCTCGGTATCAGCAAACTCAGCAACCACATCGGTCAGATTAACAACATCGCCTTCTAAAATCCCTTGGAGTGTTAAGCTATTCTGGTCAATGGTAGCAAGGGTATTATCGCCATACTGGTTATCGAAAACGGTAAATGCTCCGGCAATGGTTAGCGCTTTAGAGGTAATACTAGCCGTTGTAGTGGGTGCTCCATCAAGGGTTAAAGTGTAATTATCCTTATGGGTTCCGTCAAGATTGGCGCCTGTGATGGACACCGCCTTATTTTCACCCGCCTCAGCATCGGCGAATTCGGCAACCACACCAATCAGCTCAACATTCTCGCCCCCAAGAACCCCCTGGAGTTCAAGGGTATTGCTAGTGATTACCGCGTTAGCCGTACCATCGTACTCCTTACTTTCCGCTGTAAAAGAGCCTGTAATGGTTAGCGTTTTAGGGTTAAAACTTGCTGTTGTGGTGGGTGCTCCATCAAGGGTTAAATAATACTTATCCTTATGGATTCCGCCAAGGTTAGCGCTTGTGATGTACACCACTTTATTCTCACCCAGCTCGGTATCAGTAAATCTAGCAACCACATCAATCAATTCAACATTGTCGCCTCCTATGATCCCTTGGAGCGTTAAGCTATTCTGGTCAATGGTAGCAATAGTATTATCGCCATACTGATTATCGAAAACGGTAAACGTTCCGGTAATGCTGAGTTCTTGTGACGCGATAAACTCCACCTGGTTACCATATTCTGTTCCGGTAGCGTTTGTAGCGTAAGCCCGTACATAGTATGTAGTACCAATAGATAGCCCTGTAATACTGCTGGTAAAGCTGCCAATACCGTTCCCATCCTGGGTATATCCTAGGTTTAGCTCAATTGTAGGGTTCTCACTGGTATTCCATACCACACCCCTTGTGGTGATAGCATGACCCCCGTTGTGATATATCATACCCCCTGAGGTAACAGTAGTTGCTGTAATATCGGTTGCTTTATAGGTTTTTAGGATAAGTTCTTCTGATACTCCAGCATCGATGATGGTCCAACTATTGGGCGTTCCAGTAAGTACGGCCCTGGCATCAGCGGCTGCCCCAGATGAATATTTACTATTGCCCCCATGAAATGCCACACCACTTTGCACATCCCTTAATGCCCAGCCCATAAGCAAACTATTGTAGTTAGCTGTAGACAGGGTTACACCAAAAAGCATAGACCCCATATCAGTAACACTGCTCACATCCCAGCTGCCAATATCCTGGTTGAAAGTGGACGCATAATAAAACATACTAGCCATATTGGTAACACTCCTTACATCCCAGCTGCCAATATCCTGGTTAAAGGAGGAAGCCTCCCTAAACATAACCTTCATATCGGTAACACTGCTCACATCCCAGCTGCCAATATCCTGGTTGAAGGAGGAAGCACTATAAAACATATAACCCATATAAGCAACATTGCTCACATCCCAGCTGCCAATATCCTGATTAAATGCTGAATTGGAAAACATAGACTCCATATTGGCAACACTACCCACATCCCAGCTGCCAATATCCTGATTAAAGGAGGAAGCACCAGAAAACATAGCCTTCATATCAGTAACACTGCTCACATCCCAGCTGCCAATATCCTGATTAAAGGAGGAAGCACCCCCAAATATAGACCTCATATTAGTAACACTGCTCACATCCCAGCTTCTAATATCCTGATTAAATGCTGAATTGGAAAACATAAACTCCGTATTGGTAACACTACCCACATCCCAGTTGCCAATATCCTGGTTAAAGGAGGAAGCACCATAAAACATATACCTCATATCAGTAACACTGCTCACATCCCAGCTGCCAATAGCCTGGTTGAAGGAGGAAGCACCATAAAACATCGCGCTCATATCGGTAATATTACCCGAGATAGCAGTAAGAAAATTTTCGTGCCAGAAATCACCCACATTGGTATGGGTAAACATGCGGTTAGTACTGGTTATGCCGGTAACACCCTCTTCTATAGCGCTGATACCGGTAAGCATCTGTGCATAATGTATTTCCGAGGCGTATCCTGTATAAAAGGCAATTCTGCTTGCCTGCCCCTGCACCTTAATAACCCACTCTCCGGCTTCGCCAAAATCGTGGTAAGGATTCACATTGCCATTATAGGTTTCAGTATTTCCCTCTGTCCACATAATCTGCAGGTCAACAGCATTATCAACAACAAATTTATAATCGGTTTGCTCCTCGGTAGTTTCTATGGCAAAATAGAAATACCCAGGTTCTAATGTAGTGTTCTCAAAGCGAGCAATCAGGGTGTCTCTTCTGGCGGGCATGGTATAATCAAAAGCGGCATCACTGCTTACTAAAATATTGTCTGTATCAGTCCAGCTTACAAAATCGTAAAATACATTTGGCGTGGCATTTAGCGAAGCTATAGTACCCGCATCATAAAATCCAGCTCCTGAAACGGTACCTGCATAGTCAGGTTCAGCAATCAGTACTAGAGCTGCAGGATATTCGTATGCCCCCATATCCACTATGGCTTCATTTAGTATAGCAATCCGCTGGTTTCCATTCAGGTCGGTAGTTACCCCTTCGGCCACACCACCGGTTTCAAAAGGGGAGTTATTCCCGGCATCTATACAGGGTGACCCATTCTGCAGACGGTAATCACTCCCAGCAGTCCGGAAAAGAGGGTTTTCGCTTATATTCCCATTACTCCCTGCATATCCCGCCTGTTCTATACAGCTATTTGAAAGGTTAGTTCCCCCACCGTTTGTTCCAATAATATCTTCGGTATCATTATTCCATAGAATACAATTTTGGGCTGTTGATGTTACCCCACGGCTATGGATAGTACCACAACCTACTGGCCCACTATTTTCGGTAAAAGTACAGTTGATAATCTGTGATGTTGAACCAGACCCCCAGTTGTATATAGCAGCACCAAAGGTGTTATCGGCAGTATTATTTACGAATAAACAGCTAATGATATGAGCCGGGGTATTATGATTCGAAATACCTCCACTGGCCATTGTTGCCGTATTATCCTTAAATATGCAGTTAACAATGGTATTGGGTGAAGGGCAAAAATTGTTTTCTAAAGCACCCCCTTCATCAGCATGGTTGTTGGTAAAGGTACAGTTCTCAATACGTATAGGTCCGCTGGTATTAAACATTCCACCGCCCATATTATTGGCTGCGCCAGTGGCATTTCCGCGGGTAATGGTAAAGCCATCGAGGGTGGCTCCTGTGTTTGGTCCAAGGACCACATGGTAAGAGTTATCCGTATTATCGTCAATGGTTCCAATATCGCCGCTAAGGATGGTTGCGTTGGCTCTCCAGTCGCGCTCCTCCCGGCTGGTTTCGGTTCCATTAAACCCTCCGTATAGGCCAAGGTCCTGAAGTAAAACGAATGATACGTTCCTATCGGTTGTGCCTGTTGGTTTATACGTTCCGGCAGCAACCCATAGCTCATCCCCTACAGATGCTGATGTAAGCGCATTCTGTAAGCTGGTGTAGGCATCGACCCAGCTGGTTCCATTATCAGAACCGCTGGCACTTTGGTTTACGTAAACTATTGTCTGTGAGTAGAGCGGAAAGCCTATCAGCAGACAAGCAGAAATACAGAGTAGTAAAGTGATTTTTTTCATAATAGGTTAATTTGTGGGGTTTAGAAAAAAATATTCCTGTAAAAAGACAAGTGTTGAAATATGATAAAATACTTATTTACAGCTTGTTCAACTTACCATATGATAACCTGAGAACTATTACAAACTATTATTCTATTTTTTTAAAAATTGTGTTTTATTAGATAACATCAATGCCTTGCTATTTCTAGAACGAAGAATATAGTAATGACAATTTATCCGTATATTATAGGACACGATGTTCTACATCAACCTTAGAGCAAAAAGGATAGTCTTAAAAATTACCGTATTTCTTTAGAAGATGAAAAAAAATTACTTTTAGAATTGGGCTGAAAGTCACATCATATATAACATATTAATTCAAGTTAGTCAATTAATTAAAAACATCAATAAATTAAGATGCTTTTTTGATGAAAATATGAACAGCTCCTACAGGGCAATATTTGCAAACGCCCTTGAATAGTCGTAAATCAGCTAAATTTTTATTAAAAGAATAATTTCAACCTTTTTTCTCTTGAGGGGGGTTGGACTGGTAAGTATCTTTGCTCGGATTCTAGAAATGGTTATAATCTCTTTAATGAGGATGGAGAATGGACTAACAGCTACGTAAAGTAACAGTAAAACCTTAAAAACAAGCCTTTTGCCCACCAGGCAAACATATAACTTTTATGCTCTATTTGGTATCCTTTCCAGAAGTTTTGAACCTGAAACTTGAAGAATAAATGAGATTTGTTTCAACTTAAACATTGTTTTTTTGTTTAGTTAATCCAGTGAAACCCTATTCAAAAATTTATGGATTTATGAGATTGATACTTGTTGTTTTATGGCCTTTGATTACATGCACTATAAATCCTACTGCTCTTTATGCCCATGATACGGCAATTAATTGTACCATCAATGGATATGTTAGTGATGTATCCAATGGTGAAACGCTAATTGGTGCTACAGTTTCCGTAAAAGAGCTAGGCATAGGGGTAACAAGCAATGCTTATGGCTACTATGCGCTTACGCTTCCAATGGGGCACTATACGTTAACGTACTCCTTTGTTGGCTATGCTCCTTTTGAGAAAAAGGTGGATTTAAAAAAAAATACAACTATTTCGGTTGAGCTCTCAGAGAAAACGGCATTAATAGAAGAGGTTGTTATAGTAAGCCAGCGTCCTAACGCTAATGTAACTAAAGCCGAAATGAGCGTAGTACAACTCGATATAAAAACTATCAGGCGCATGCCTTCGCTTATGGGTGAGGTTGATATTATTAAATCGCTACAGCTGCTTCCTGGAGTACAAAGCACATCGGAAGGAACCTCAGGTTTTAGCGTGCGTGGAGGGGCAATGGACCATAACCTTATCCTGCTCGATGAGGCAACCGTTTATAATGCTTCGCATTTGATGGGTTTTTTCTCGGTGTTTAATAACGATGCCATTAAGGATGTTAAACTCTACAAGGGCGATATTCCTGCCTCAAGCGGAGGGAGGTTGGCTTCGCTACTTGACGTGCGGATGAAAGAGGGGAATTCAAAAGCATTTGCTGCTACAGGTGGAATTGGAACCATATCGAGTAGGCTAACCATTGAGGGACCCATAATAAGCGAGAACACAACTTTTGTTGCATCGGGCAGGCGAACCTATGCCGATTTATTTCTCCCTCTTGCCCCGAATGAGGATATACGGGATAATCAGCTGTTTTTTTACGATTTAAACCTAAAGATTAATCATAAGATTAACGACAACAATAGATTGTACCTCTCAGGCTATTTGGGCCGCGATATCTTTAAAAATGAATTTGCGAAATTTGGCTTTGGCAATCAAACGCTAACTTTTAGGTGGAATCATCTTTTTGGCCCAAAGCTATTCTTAAATTCATCGGTAATTTTTAGTAGCTACGACTACTATTTGGGAACGGGAGCCAGCGAGGCAAGCTCGTTTGTTTGGTATTCGAACATGGAGGATTATAGCGCCAAATTCGATTTTACCAATTATCTCAGCTCTAACAGCACATTGCGCTTCGGAATCCAGTCTACACATCATACCATTAGCCCTGGTGTTGCCAAAGGCGTTGGTTCCGAGTCAATACTCGACGATATTGTAATACCAAATAGATACTCGTTTGAGCATGGTCTGTATGCTCAAAACGAGCAAAGCATTGGTAGCAGTCTTACCCTAAAGTACGGGTTAAGGTTATCGGCTCTTCAAAACATTGGTGAAGCAAAAGTTTATAGCTACAATAGCAATTACGAAACGGATGGCTTTGCTACCTATGGCAAGGGCGAAACATATAATACCTATGTCAATCTTGAACCCCGTTTAGGCTTTGTATATCAGCTTAGTCAGAAGCAATCAATTAAAGGAAGCTATTCCAGAACAGCTCAATATATCCAGCTGGCCTCAAACTCTGAGGCTGGAACACCTTTAGATATCTGGTTTGCTGCTTCGCCCAATGTAAAACCGCAACTTTCGGACCAATGGGCACTTGGTTTTTTTAGGAACTTTTTTGATAATAGGCTGGAGACTTCGGTTGAGGCTTACTACAAAAACATGAGGAACGTTGTCGACTTTAAGGAGTTTGCCAATATGCTGCTTAACGAAGAGTTGGAGGGTGAACTCCGCACCGGAACAGCCCAATCGTATGGTATTGAATTTCTTGCTCAGTTTGGCAACAAAAAAATAAATGGTTGGGTAAGCTATACCTATTCCAGAGCATTCCGTACTATTGATGGGATAAATAGCGGTAACCCCTATCCTGCTCCGTACGACAAGCCCCACGATATTTCAGTGGTTTTTAACTATGAGCTTAGCCCAAAGTTATCCCTTTCGGCTAATTGGGTTTATGCCACGGGGGTTCCGGCAACTTTTCCGGCTGGGCGATACGAAATACTCGGTACAATAATCCCGCTTTACACAGGCAGAAACTCGTACCGATACCCCGATTATCATCGCCTTGATTTAGCTTTATCCTATAGGCCAAGGGCAAAAAGCGGGCGTAAATGGAGGGGAGAGTGGAACTTATCGGTTTATAATGCCTACAACAGGAAGAATGCATGGACCATAAATTTTGTTCAGGATAGCAATAATCCAAACCTGTCGTATGCCGAGAAAACGTACCTTTTCTCAATTGTACCAGCAATAACCTATAATTTTAAATTTTAGCGCCATGGCAACAAGATTAGCAAGAGCATACAGCCATAAATTTTTTATGCTGGTATTTTTTATACTCTCAATCGCTTCGTGCACAGAGCGTATCGATATTGATTTGGATAGCACCTACACCCGCTGCGTAATTTATGGCGAGCTTACAACCGATACCACAGCACATTGGATTTCAGTTACCCGCACAGGCGATTATTTTAAGAATGAGCCACCTTCTCCCGTTTCGGGTGCTGTGGTTACCATAGTAGATGGGGAGAATTTCCATAATCTTACCGAAGATGCTGAAAACCCTGGGAACTACTACACCAATTCGGATGTATATGGCGTTGTGGGCAAGAGCTATACGCTTTTTGTTGATGGGGTTGATTTGCTAAACGACGGCAACCTAACAAGCTACGAGGCTAATTCGGAGATTAAGCCCGTTGCGTCACCCGATTCAATTGAGGTAATTTATCAAAGCCAGTGGGACATATGGTTCGTTAACATTTTTGCACAGGACCCTTCGGATACTGAAGATTTTTACAAGTTTTTGGTTTATCAGAATGGGGTATTGCACTCCGACTCGCTACGAAGTATTCAGGTAACCGACGATGCGATTTTTAACGGCAGCTACACCAATGGTATAACGGTTTATGTTGTCAGGGGTGATTCCGATGATACTTTTAGCACTGGCGACACTATAACAGTAGAGCTTTGTGGCATAACTCAAGATTACTATAAGTATCTAATTGAAGCACAATCATCTGCTCGCCCTTCTGTGCCCCTTTTTGGTGGCCCACCAGCAAACCCCAGAACCAACCTAAGCAATGGGGCAATTGGCTATTTTGCAGCTTATTCGGTGTCAAGTGGCAGTACGGTTATCCCAGAAGATTTATAAAGAATGGATTCCCATTGAGGGCCAGCCCTCCGCCATGTTTTTAGCTAGAAACCTTTCGAGTATTTCAGCCGATTTGCTTACAGCATTGTTGCAAACCGAGGCTAAATGGCCACTGTCGGCGGCCTGTTTTTTTAGGGTCAAATTATTTATATCAATCTTTAAAAGTTCATGGCAATTTGTTGAACCTAACCCTTTGCGGCATTCGCTAACAAATTGGCCAACCAAATAGGCCACATCATTTTTTGCATCATTATCCCCGGGCTGATACCTACCAAGCCTCATGCCCAAAACAATTGCACCCGCATTAATTGCCCCGCAAATATTCTGGGTTCGCCCAACTCCCCCACCAAGTCCGGAGGCTATACTAAACGCCATTTCGTCATCAACTCCTGCCTCGTTGGCAAAGGCAACTAGTATTGCTTGAGCGCAGTTGTACCCATTTTTGAAAAGTGAAAGTGCTTGTTCTGGTTTACTCATAATACTATAGTTCTTTCTGTATTCTACACCTCAAACTTACAGCTTTTTATTTTGTATATTTTGATGCCCAAACTAAATCCTTAGCCTATGAAACCAACAAACCAATTAGGAGTAGACGGATTGATATCGTTTTTAACCCCAATTATTCAAATGAATAATTGGGGCTAATCTCATTCTCGCGCGGTTTCTGATTCTTCTTCTTAAATCCATTCAGTAGAATTGCCAACCTTCCGCTGTCAAAGTAGAACTAATTGCATTTACACTTTAAAAAAAGCTTCAATCCTCTCAAATGCCAATTTAGAGCTTATCATTGCCATAGGCAACCCTGCACCAGGAACAGTGGAAGCCCCAACATAGAAAAGGTTTTTAAATTTTTCATCCACATTGGCAGGGCGCATTGCCCCAATTTGATTGAATGTGTGAGAAAGTCCCAAACCGCTACCGCGGTGTAGGTTAAATTGCTCTTCCCACTCGATGGGCGTATAAATGGTGCGCGAAACTATTTCGGGAGCAATATCTTTCCCAATTCTATTGGAAAAATCTGCAATAATGCTATCAACAATCACGTCTTTGTCGCTCCAATCTGGCTTGTTGAGCAAGTTGGGTACAGGGCATACAAAGAACAGACTTTCGCAACCTTCGGGAGCACAATCGCTGTTGTGCTTCGAAAGCACATTCACGTAGTAATATGGTTTTTGCAACGTGTCAGCTTGCCGCAGCACATTGTCGGCATATTCCTTAAAGTTAGAGCCGAGGTAATAATTGTGATGATTAACGTGGGGCAGTTTACATTTTAATCCAATATAGAAAGTGAGATAGCCCATGGTCCAGCTCATCTTATCCATTTTTTCGACAGAATACTTTTTGTGCTTCATCACGGTGCTTCTGAAAACCGCTGCATCAGCATTTATTAGTATGGTGTCGGCACTCCATTTCTTACCGTTACTATCAACCACCGATTCTATCTTTTTCCCGTTTGATGTGTAGTCCACTATTTCGGTGTTGTAGTGGATCATTACATTTGCTTTGCCCAATTCGCTCACGAATCCTTCTATAATTTTGTACATGCCACCCTCCACATTGTAGTATCCGTCGTGTTGAAACTCCGTGTATGAGAGCAACGTGTAAATTGCCATGGTATCAAAAGGGGTTCTTCCCAAAAAGAAAGCAACCAACGAAATAATTTGCTGTGCCTCCTTCGAATCGAAAAATTTCTCTACTTGTTGGAAAAAGCTTTTGAAAAGTACAGGTACATGAACAGGGTTCACACGCACTAAAGTGAGAATATAATCGAATAGAGAGTTGAAGTTGCTCTTTACCACCAAATCAACCGTATCGTTGAACAATGCTCCCGATTTCTTCAGGTACTTCCTCATCTTCTCTTCAAAATCGGGTTCAACATCCTTAAATTGCTCTGCCAGTTTAGCAATATCTTTATAGAGGTGGAATGTTTTAGGATTGTTGCTAAAGTTGACCGAATAGAGTGGGTCGAGCTCTATGTATTTAAATGGCAGTTTGATATTGCAATCTTTTGCAAACTCTTTGAACTCATAAGACATGCTGAAAAAACTTGGTCCAACGTCAAAAGTGAAACCATCTTTCTTTAATTGATTTAATCGGCCACCTGCTTGCGCATTTTTCTCCAACATCTCTACTTTGTACCCTTTTGAAGCCAATCGTAAAGCTGTTGCCAACCCGCCTAATCCGGCACCAACCACCAATACACTTTTATTTTTATTCATCGTTTCTCTTTTTTATAAAATTGGGGTATAATTCATTTTTTACCCAATTAAAATTGGGCTCTATTTCAAGAATCTGTTTGTAACTTGCCTCTGCTTTATCGTACTCTTTCATTTCAGTATATGCTTGGGCTATATTTACCAAAAGGCTTAGATAGTTCCAATCCTCTTTCAAATTGTTTGGGTTTCCTTCCATAATACTCTGTGCACGATGATAATATTTTAACGCTTCCGATTTAGACCCGCCAAAGACAGGAGGCATATAAAACTGAGAATTTCCGTACTGGATAAATCCATAGGGGTTGCTTGCATCTTCTTTCATGGCAAGTTTGGCTGCATTCACACTTTTGGGGCCGACAAATGGAGCTTTTAGCTTGTTCAGGCCAATGCTAAAACCGTAAAAAGCCGATTTGTATGCATTGATATATGATGGTTTGTATGAGTTTTTCTCCAATTGGGCTAAATTATCTTCAGCTAACTTCAGATATGTTTTTGCTTGTCCCATGTCGTCGTTTCCAATGCACCATCCAATGTAACCGTATTGATAATTTATCAGCTCTAAAAGAAATTGGTCGGTTTTGCTTGGCTTTTCCTGCATCTTATCAATAATATTTTTCCATTCATCCATTCGGTTGGTAAGATATGCATCGTAAATTGCCGATTTATATTGCGCAGCGAGCGACCAGATACTAAGAAAAAAAATCAGTATGATTAGTGTACATTTCTTCATTTCCATATCCTGATTGCATTTATACTTCCTTTTCTGTTTGGTGCTTGATGCTCTCTTTGAAGAAAGCATTATAATTTTGTGCCAATGCAAGATAATCCGTATCACTGGCTGCATATTCTTTGATATATTGATACAAAGAGGGTTTCTTATTGATGAAAAAATCAATTGAGTTTACCAAAAACAGGATTTGAACCTGGCTCCTGTCTGTTTTTTCAATAATCTTTTGCACCCCTTTTTCAAAATCAAATGAGTGTTTGTGAATGGATTCTATTTTGCCTTGTGGAAACATCAACACCAAGTTCCCGGGGTGTGAGAGCAGCTCTGCCGCATACTGAATAGTTTCGACAACAGATTTTGCCGATTTGTTCACCGAGAAAGCGCCCGTATAATTAAAATACCAATGTTTTTTCAACTGCTCTTCTAGCATCATAAAGTGGAACTTCTTCTTAAAAACTTTCATATTGAGCAGCAAATGCCAAAATCCATCCCACCAGCTACTATGGTTTGAAAGTAGCAGGATAGAACGGTCGCTACTCACTTCAGCATCTCCAATAATTTCTACCCGCGAAAAGTGGCGATTTATCATTACCCGCGAAAATTGTTTAAATACCGGGTGGATGATAAAGTTATGTTTTGCCTTAATAATCATACCATTAATCCATGAAAATAAACAGAAGCACGAAAAATATAAATTGGCAAAGCAAAATAGCTAATGCCAGCTTGTTTTTAATGTGAATTTTCAACCATCGCAATCCGATGTGGAAAATGAGTGCAATTAGAAACCACGTGAAATAGTTTTGAAAAGGCACAGAGGGATGTTTCCAATCCCACATATCCAATTTGGGTGCCACTTGTTCCATAACTATATCGTAAATAAGCATGGAGGTAGAAGCCAGCAGAACTTTTAATGCCGGGGCAACCCTCACTTTTTCGAAAATTGCGGCAGTGGTGTAAACTAAGAAAAACCAGTTGGCACCGATAATCAGCGGCGTTCCCCAAAGCTTAATTCCCAGGTTATCCCCATACGAATATTTGCCAAACAACGCTCCTGTATATACTCCTGCAACCTCAACGGCAAAGGACGATACATAAATAAAAAGCAGGTAGGTAACGAGCTTTTTTCTATTCTCACTTTCATCGGAAAGTGCAAGCACTGTGAAGCTAAGAATTAATGCAAAGGGAGTCAGCTGAAGAAAATAATCAGCTGTAGTGGGTAATAGCATACCAACGACCCCAACTGAATAAAAAATAACAAACAGCAAAGTTATGGTAACCTGTTTGGTTAAAAAGAAATTCAGAAATCGATTGTTAGAAATCATGCCCAAAAGTTTTTTAGTCGGTTCCTAAGCATTATTGCTGCTAACAGCATAGTAAAGCCATATACAAAATCTTCGATGGGGATGGTTATAAAGCGCAAGTTGAGATTCTCGCTGTGGTCGTACCAAACAACAGGGTCTGCGGTAAACGCTCCGGTAAGTGCACCATTTACCAACACAAAAGGAACTAGGATGACAAGAAATGTGCAATAGAATCGGCTAATTGTGTCAGACTTATCGAAAAATGAGATTAGTAGAACCCCAATAAATATCAAGAATATATATGCGGTATATGCTTTATCTAAATTGAAGAATAGAACAACAACCGACATCGCCATAAAAAAGAGAGAAAGGTAGCGTGCTGTTTTGTTTGAGACCCGAAAGCTGGGGAAATAGACATGCAGTACATCGTGCAAAAAAATACTTGCATAAGGTATGGCTAAAAAGAACAACCACTCCTCAATGGGCAGTTTAAAAAGGAATATGGAGGATAGATAGTCTCGGTTAAAGCCCCAAACGCCTATCTTGGTAAAGTAAATATCGCCAACAATATAGAAAAGGGCAATTATTACTATTGACGGAATTAGATACTTCCACTGTTTGTAGAACTGAAGTTTTTTATCAAAACTTAGTATAAAAGGTATTGAAACAGAGGCGATAAGGATGATAGTATAGAGCGACATAGGTTACTGTTTAAGAAATCTGCGTGGAAAAACCAACAATCCGTAAATGTGAAAATCCTTTTTTGTTTTTGGCCTGTGATGCGCTAAATGAGCCCTCCGGATAGCCTTGATATAGCTGTTCTCGTGTTTCTGTAAGAAACGCAGGGGCAATCGCTCATGAATAATCACATCGTGAATAAAAAAATAGGTCAGCCCATAAGAGCTGATGCCAATTCCCATAGCTATCATTGCAGAATAATTAAAGGTTAACCCTATAATTAAAAAGATAATGGCGGGAGTGGCATACATAATAAAAAACCGATCATTCTTTTCAAAATGCTTTGATTCTGTATTTAAAGGCATACTGCCTTTTTTACTATCGCTCCTGTGATGATCTTTGTGCCAATCCCACAAGAAACCGTGCATAATGTATTTATGATTCGACCAGGCAACAAACTCCATAAAGCAAAATGCCGCAAAACCAAGCAGGATATTGAGAGCCATAAAGCGGTTAAATTATTGGATTAAATGTTTTTGTACATTTTCATATACATGTTTGAACCAGTAGGTATATTTTTCGGGATTTTCATGTATCTCCTTTTTTAAATCATCAAAGTTGATGAGTTTATAATCATATACTTCCTCGGTATTAAAATTAGGTATTTCATCAGAATATCCAACAAAAACATGATCTAATTCATGTTCGGTAAGCTCATTATCCAATTTCCCTTTGTAAATGAAATGGAATAGCTTGGTAAGCTCGCACTCCATGCCCATTTCTTCTTTCAAACGCCGATGAGCAGCCTCAATATATGACTCGTTTGGTCGTGGATGCGTGCATGCGGCATTGCTCCATAAGCCCGATGAGTGATATTTACTCAATGCTCGTCGTTGCAACAACCATTCTCCTTTTTTATTGAATATAAATACAGAAATAGCTCTATGCAAAACTGCTTTTTGGTGCGCCTCCATCTTAGCCATTGTTCCAAGTACGCAGTCATTCTTGTCAACCAATACTACTCTTTCTTCCATTTTAACCTCTAAATTGTTTTTAGTTTATATTTCATGTGAGCCTTGGCTAATAAAAATAATTTCGTGGTATCAGGCACGCGTATTCGCGTTTCAATAATTTTATTTGCAGGAGTATTTTTGAGTTTCTGTAAAAGTTTTTTGTAATAAATGAACGCAATGAATACTGCCAACTTCGATTTTCCGGGTAACTTTTTTATTCCTTTTTCTGCTTCATCAAAGTCATCTTCAATGTCATCAATCAAATTGCGCTTTGTTTCTTCCGTAAAGTTATCTATATCCACTTCGGGGAAATAGAGTCTGTTCAATTCTTGCGTATCTGCTTTTAAGTCTCTCAAAAAGTTTACTTTCTGAAAGGCAGAGCCCAACTTCATAGCTGGATCTTCCAGCTCTTTATACTTAACTTTATCGCCCTCAAGAAAAACGAGCAAACACATTAATCCAACTACATTTGCTGAGCCATAAATATAGCTATCAAGTTCCGAATTGTTACCATAAACTTGTTTATTTAAGTCAGCTTTCATGCTTTTCAGAAAAGAGTCAACCAGTTTTTGGGGAATTTGATATTTTTGGGCGGTTATTGCAAAAGCTTGTAGCACGGGATTCATGCTAATACCATTTGACAAAGCTTTGTAATAGTCCCTTTCAAAATCGTTTAAAATAAGTTCTTGGTTAACATTATCAAATGAATCTACGATTTCATCTGCCAGCCTAACAAAGCCATAAATACTGTATATTGATTGTCGCATTCCATTGGGAAGGCAGCTCACAGCAATTGAAAACGAAGTACTGTACCTCTTTGTTATAAGCTTGCTGGTTTTGAATGAAATCTCGTTGTATAAATTCATAACTTTATTTCAAGTTGTTTTAATCTTCTGGTTTTTTACCTAAACAAAAGTAGGATAATAAAGTTTATTTTTGGGGAAATATACCACTATTGGTAGCAATTCAGCAATAGTCTTCAAAAATCTAGTAAAACTAACATCCGAAAGTTTTAAAAAAACGGTTGAAAATCTCCTGTATTTCTTTAAATACTTTGTGTAATCATCGCAGGATTACAGATATAAATGCAACACATACTACATCCGCATTGCAATCCTGTTTTACCCCACCCCACAGCACAATAAAATTACCCAGCTTGCCATAAAACGGTCAGGTTTTATGGTATAGCAATACCCCACACAGCAATAAAGTTAATATCCCCACCCAACCCACCGCAAGTACAGCAACACGCCATTCGTTTACCCAAAACATGTTATCTAACATGTTTTTAGGGGGGGGGCAAATAAAATAAATTTTCATACATTTGCTTTACACATGCAATTAAAACATAGCTAAACCAACACGAAAGGAGGTCATAAAACCAGCCTAACCAACCCCAAGCAGCCGCTGCAAGGCAATGGTTGCAAAGCGTAACGCTACATGAATTGAGCGTTCCGAAAAGCAAGGGGGAAACCTAAGCCCCTTAACCTTAATTACAAACATACTTAGTATATTTGATGAGTAAAGCGGGTTAAAAAAGTAAGGTGGGGTTACCCATACCTAAGGGAAAAGAAAAGCGCAGCAACCCGAAATAAATCCTCTGGATAAGGTGGGCTGCCGCGCAGAGTAAAAACATATTAATATAACGTAAAATGAAGAAGAAAGTTTTAATCTTGGTAGCCGTAGCTGCAATGCTTGGTGGTTACCTGGCAGCAAATACTTACGCGCAACATGATGTTATACAATGTGCAGATAATGGTGGGGGTGGGGGTGGAGGTGGAGGTAGTTCCGAATGCAACCTATGTAGAATAGAAGACAATTTTGGGAAAGTAATATTCTCATGCAAATCGACCCCTGAAATCAATAAATGCTCAGGTATCAACCCAGCGGGTTATACACTATCATGTGCTAATGCAACAAAATGCAAGTAGCTTTTTAACAGTGCAGCACAGTAAATTCTGTGCTGCACTTAAACAAAAAACACCTAACCTTACAAACAAAAGTTTATGCTAAAAAAGTATTTATATTTCTCCATTATTCTTCTAGCCTCGTTGTATAATTTTGGCTGTAAAGAAACAACCAAAGAGGTAAAGTATCAACTTGACGATATTCCCTGCACATCCTTAGCTGCAGAAGACCTGAACTTTAAAGCGGGCAACAACCCTATGCTTTACAAAGTAATTAACGACAGCCTAGTACTGGTTAGCAACTGGACAGGCACACCCTTCTATCTTGAACTGTATAACTTGAGAGATAATTCATTGGTAACTCAATTTTTTAAAAGGGGCAACGGCCCCAACGAATCCCTCTCGTGCTATGTTAGCTTCAAATCAAACACTAGCCAGCTGCACACTTTCGACATCATAAAGCGACAGGGGGCTATATATAGTATTGATTCGATACTAAAATACGGGAATCGGTACCATCCCCCAAAATTTAATGTGCCCACTTTTATAGGTAACGACATTGCAACGCTAGACACAAGCACGATACTAATATTCAACAAGTACCATGTAACTGACAAGCAGTATAGCAATAACGTTTTCCCTATTTTCTCATATAATATTGAAGCGGACAAAACAGATTTTGAGTTCATGAGCGAAAACATTAAATTCTTTACCCACAATGTTACGGATGGGTTTATTGCAGTTCACCCTATCGATGATATTATTTGGCTAATTTATCAGGATGAGAATAGAATTGAAGTATACAACAAGAACCTTGAGTTAATTAAAGCACTTATTGGGCCAAAAGAGTTTAAGCCCGAATATGAAATTCGTGAGGGTTATGGAACTGAAGTATCTTACAAGGTAAGCACCCGAACCTACTGGCATTGCTTTTATAACACCAATCACATCTACATACTTTACTTTGGTGAGTGCAGCGGGCTTGAGAAACAACCTGTAAACCTTTTGAAATTCGCTTGGGATGGTACACCCATTCAAAGGTTTGAGCTTGACAGAAATCTTTACACAGTATATGTTGACCCTGAAGAAAAATACGTTTATGGAACTGAAGATATAGAAGGCGATTTACCAAAACTAATTAGGTATAAAATTGAGCCATGATAAAATATTTGCTTATTACCCTAATGACCTGCATTGGGCTGTGCGCTTGCAGCTGGGAAACAAAAAAAGAGAGCCTAGAAAAAGAAGAGACGCACCCTATGCCATTCGCATCCGAGACATTAGATTTAGGCTTTTTGGCAGAAATTGACTATGCGCTATTCAAATCCCTATCGAATAGTAATGACTCTATTGAACTAATTTATTTTGATGCTGATTGCTCAATTTGTATTGCAAAGTTTCTTGCTTCAATTAAAAATTCAAAAATTAAGAAGGACTTTACCTACCTATACATTATTGCCGCAGATGACGCCTTTACAATTGAATACTACCTAAAAGAAAATGGCATAGAACTTCAACAGAATGAACACCTTATACTAAACAAGAACTATGAGTTTGAAACCTACAATCCATTAATCAATGTAGCTGCAATTCCTAAGATTGTAACAGATTCCAATGCTGTTATTGCTAGTATTAAGTACTTGAACGATTATTAAACATAAATTTTAACAAGAATAAAGAGAATAGCCAAAAAGGTTTTGAAAAAAGAGTAAAGTAGAGTTATTCTATTTAATTTGCATCTGTCTTAGAATGCCAAACTTACCATAAAACGGTCAAGTTTTATGGTATAGCAATACCCCACACAGCAATAAAGTAACTATCCCCACCCAAACCACCGCAAGTACAGCAACACGCCATTCGTTTACCCAAAACATGTTATCTAACATGTTTTTAAGAGGGGGGGGGCAAATAAAATAAATTTTCATACATTTGCTTTACACATGCAATTAAAACAATGCTAAACCAACACGAAAGGAGGCCCTAAAACCAGCCTAACCAACCCCAAGCAGCCGCTGCAAGGCAATGGTTGCAAAGCGTAACGCTACATGAATTGAGCGTTACGAAAAGCAAGGGGGAAACCTAAGCCCCTTAACCTTAATTACAAACATACTTAGTATATTTGATGAGTAAAGCGGGTTAAAAAAGTAAGGTGGGCTGCCCGCCCTATGGGAAAAGAAAAGCGCAGCAACCCAAAATAAACCCTCTGGATAAGGTGGGCTGCCGCGCAGAGTAAAAACATATTAATATAACGTAAAATGAAGAAGAAAGTTTTAGCATTAGCAGCAGTAAGTATTACAACTTTAGCAATCATTACCCTATTCTCTAGCAGAACTTATGCAGACTGGGAGTACTGCCCTACAAAATTTTGCGACTCAGGTAAGGGAACGTGCTGGGTACCGACACATTGCGGCAATGTAGGGTATCCTAACAATGTTAATAAAGCTGAAAAACCAAGCCTACCCACAGAATAACAATAAGCTAAACATTAACGATGCTAGCATGTGTGAGGTTTTGCCTACGTGGCACGAACCTCACACATCAATTAAACAAGCCATTATGAAAAGAAATATCCTTTACTCAATACTCTACCTAGCGCTGCTTTTTATTATAAGCTGCACATCAGCAGATAAGGAAGTTATAGTTTTTGAAACGGTTAGGTTCGAAAACGAACTGTCAATTACAGGCGAACCCATTGGCCCTATCAATGCATTTCTCAGAAGCCAAAAGGCAATAATGATTGACTCTTTTCTGATTGTAGTAGATACCGAAAGAACTCCATATGCAATCAGCCTAATTAATAGTAACAATGACTCAACAGTATACCATATTGCGCACAAGGGGCAAGGCCCAACCGAGCTCATTTCTGCCACAGACATTGCTGCTGACGCAAACAATAAGAGGGCTTTTTGGGCTATAGATGTTATGTCTCAAAGTTACTCTATGTATTTAATTGACAGCATAATGGCTGGCAACCTCAAGCCTATTAAAAGGATTAAGCCCCGCAACCACAATTTATTTATGGATGACTTTGTCGTTACCAAAGATCATATAGTTTGCAACGGCTCCATATCACGGGCTCAGGTATCCTTCCTGTCTCTTAAAAATGGTGCCCTAGAGCATGAATCTGATAAAATTCCCATTGAAATTGAATACCCTAAGTCAATAACTGACAGCCATCTGTCTCATGCATATACGGGCTCTCATGCTATTAAGCCCGACTGCTCCCGAATAGTAGCCGCTACCAGTTTCGGCGACTACCTATCGATTTACGACTCTTCTGGGCTTCTCCTAAAAACCCTTCGTACCCCAGAGAAACTTGAACCAAAATTTTCAGCTTATCCAAATGGGTTAGTGGGGTATACCGAAACAAAGTATGGATACCTAGACATAACCTGTACTAACAGCTATATTTTCGCCCAATACGCAGGAAAAAGCCATGCAGGAGATATTGAATATACCAGTAAATTCGTTCATGTATTCACTTGGGAAGGCGAGCCCGTAGCTCGACTACTACTGGATAGATACGTATTAGGTATTTGTGTTGACGAGCAGACCAATACTCTTTACGCGCTAGAATTATATGCCGAACAGCCCATAATAAAATATAAGTTGCCAAGCGAAATTTTACTGTAAAAATAGAACAAAAAAATATGACAAGAAGGGTCGTAATTACATTAATCTGCCTTGCTTCAATTGGCGGTAGCTGTAAAACTAAACCTGAACCAATAAATGAAACCCTAACAACCTATCCTATAGACTCGTTGCTTTCCATACACCCCAGTTACTACTACACGAATTGTGAAAGCACAAATTCGTATATTAACACCATATTATTTCTTGATGGTAACTGTTCCTGCTCAATCGAAGAGATAATTGATTGGGAAATATTGCTAAACAACAAAAATCTTAAAAACAAAAACCTAAAAGCAATATTCATACTATTTGGCGATATGGTATACGCACACGCTATTAGAGAGGTTATTAACTCGTTAACTATTAATTACTCAATTTACTATTACGACATTAACTTGAACAATAAGTCTAAAAAAATTGAAGCCTTTTATGAAATACAAACAATACTTGAATACAATCAGGAGCTAATTGCCTGTGGAAGCCAACTAAAGAACGCAAATCATCTTAAGCATATTATTAATAATTTTTACGATAACAAGCCCCCCTTAAACCAATTAAACACCTCATTACCAAGGAAAGAAAACCTAAAAATGCAACAATAACTAAATTTATCTCCCTTTGCTACCATGCCATTGCGTTGCCTCCCCCAACAATAGATTCCACTCACCCAAACCTCCGCAAATGCAGCAACACGCCATTCGTTTACCCGGAATATGTTGTACAACATACAAAAAAAAAAGGGGGGGGGGCGATTTGTTTAATAAAAATAAATTTTCATACATTTGCTTTGCATACACTATTAAAACATAGCTAAACCAACACGAAAGGAGGCCACAAAACCAGCTTAACCAACCCCAAGCAGCCGCTGCAAGGCATTGGCTGCAAGGCGTAACGCAAAATTGAGCGTTCCGAAAAAGCAAGCAAGGGGGAAACCTAAGCCCCTTAACCTTAATTACAAACATGTTTAGTATATTTGATAAGTAAAGCGGGTTAAAAAAGTAAGGTGGGTGCCCACCCTATGGGAAAAGAAAAGCGCAGCAACCCGAAATAAATCCTCTGGATAAGGTGGGCTGCCGCGCAGGTTATAAACCATACTAATATAACGAAAAATGAAGAAAAAAGTTTTAATTTTGGTAGCCGTAGCTGCAATGCTTGGTGGTTACCTAACAGCAAACACTTATGCGCAACATGATGTTATACAATGTGCAGATAATGGTGGGGGTGGGGGTGGAGGTAGTTACACCTGTTCATCTGGTGGACCTGGGTCAACTAGTTGCTCGGTAGGAACCAATGGAGGCGGGGGTGGAATAACAGGTGGCACGTCCTGCTCAGTAACCTGTGGTGGTGGTTACTACGCTTGCTGTAATGCTTGGCAAAACAAATGTCAGTGCAGGAAAAAATAATAGTTGAACATAATCATTTGATTCAAGCGTCCTAATACAGGCTATTAGGACGCTTAAATTAAAAAAATACAAATGGAACTATGAAAAACATTTTATATACACTTGTTATTGTAATACTTGCTTCCTGTACACAGCAAAATGGAAATAATACAGACAGTTTAATACATATTGACTTATCGGAAGTTGTAGAAGAAAATACTTTTGCTTCTACCCTCTTTAGCGATATAAGAGTTGTTCCGCTCGAAACGATTAACGGATCACTTTTATCAAACATTAGAGAGATAGACATATACAACGATATGGTTTATATAAGCGATGCGCTAATGTCAAAGATACTCGTTTTCAGCATTGAAAACGGCAAGTTTTTAAATGCGTTGAGCAAACAAGGAAAGGGAGCTGGAGAATACTCAATGATTGATGATTTTATTATTGATGACGACAATAAAACCATAGAGGTACTAGATAAACAAAAAAGAGAAATACATATTTACGACATCCACAATTTGGAATACATAACGTCTATTCCTTTTGATTTGTCCTTTGTTTACAGCTTCTCAAAAGCCAACGATTACTACTACTTCCAAACGAATGGTTCAACAAATTCCATAAATGGAAAGCCTGTAAATCATGATCTGATCGCATTTAATAAAAAAACCAATGCGTATTATGCCCTACTGTCTAGAAATAACTTTCCTGATGAATCACAAGCATGGGAATTCACTACAATATTTAATGAAAATAAAAAAGGAGATGTTTTTATATCCTCAGCTTGGAGCGATACTATTTACAGGATCAATAATCACATTATCAAACCATTCATTAAAGTTCATTCAGGCAAAAGAGGTTTTCCCCCTACCATTAATACTAGCACCTTTCAAGAAAAAATGGCTTATCTCGAAAGCAATAATGTTACTAACAAAATACATTTTTACAAACTTCTGATGCACAATGAAGATGGATATATTGTTGCTTATGGAAAAGGATACCCCCCAGTTACATACTACTATATTCACCTATATTCAGTGCCTAATAATAGTACATTTAATGTAAGTAAAATTACTTGCGATTTTTCTGCATTTTCGAATCAAAAAATCGATGTCTTTAAAGAGGATAACGGTCTTGTAATTTCTGTTCTATATCCTTCGGAAATAGAAGATAAAGATTTGGACAGTTTGGGGATAGCGATTACGGACAACCCTATCCTATTGATATTCACAGCTAATACCTGATTGTTATGAAAAAAAACACATTATTTTTTGCCGCCATTCTGTTCCTGACTATACTTTTGGCAACTTTCAGTATTTACTTATTACGGTACAACTTAAAGTTAAAAAGTGAGACCTCTTCTTTAAGAAATGGGGGATGCGAATTACTCCGTACCGAGAACCTGTTGCTAAAAGAAGGTTTTTTCCACTCGTACGATTTCTCTTTCTTCCATTTAAACCTAAGTAAACCCATTTACAACAAGAGTAGCGATAGCACAAGCATCCTCCTTCAATCAAAAGACAAAACAACCCTCGTTCTGTTACATAATGCAAAAGGATGTGGCACATGTTTTCAAGAACATGTAGGCATGATAGAAAGCATTAGCGCAACAAAAAATATTGAAACGCTAATTGGAGTTGAAGGTTTAAGCGAAAGGGACTTTAATATATTTATAGACCAGCATGACCTGAGTGAAAATACATATAGATTGCCAAATAATTTTTACGAAGGATTTCAGAACAGCTCAATTATCTATTTTTTGGTTCATAAAGAGGAAGCTAGGTGTTTCTATGCACCATCTGATGCTTTCCCATCGTTAACAGCCGATTATTTTGATAAAATTGATAACATAGTAAAGTACATGGTTCGTTAATTTTAATATTTACTCGTCAAAAATAATTTGATTATAAAAAACTTTATTTATGCTCTTGCCGTAATAGCTGCATTGCTTGTTAGTGTTTTAACAATAAAAACTTATGCACAACAAACACCAATAACAGAAATAGGCGTTGGTAATTATTCTTGTACAATAACATCAAATTGTGGTAATCAGGGTTCTGTTTCATGCACTGGCCAAAGTTGTAGTAGAGGTTGGATGTGGGTAGAATGTGATGGCAAAAGAACTGATTGTTAATTTATTTAGGGCTATAATTTTTTATAGCCCTAAATTTAATATTTTTAAGTATGAAAAAAACATACCTTTTGTTGTTTTTTATTTATATGCTGTCAGGTACATCATGTAAGGATGATACTAGTCATTTACCTACAGTTAATTTGGAAAAGGATTTATCTATAAACCAGCTAAGGGATTCAAGCTATATTTCAGATATTCGTTCCTTATTTTACTACAATGGGAAATATTATGCATCGGATTATAAACGAGATCAAATACTTATTTTAAATGAAAATCTTGAGCTTCAAAAAATATTGGGGCAAAAAGGCAAGGGACCGGGAGAGCTATTGGGTGCATCGGATATATATGTATATAACGATACAATATTTGTATTTAATGACAGCAAAAGGAGTTTTGAATTGTTTAATTCAGAAGAGCATTTACAGACCATAGATTTGTTGTCTCAGCATAGTTTTTCTTCGGGTATGAGGTTTGCTGTAAACAATAGTGAAATTTATTTTTCAAGTTTTTATTCCCAATACAGTATTTCAAGGTATTATTACAAATTAGATTCAGCTCAGTTTTTTGGTAGATCAACAGAGTATAGAACTCCACGTGAAAGTAGAATTAAGAATAAAAGACACGTACATGTTTTAGACAGTAAAATTGTTGCTATAGCGGATTGTCAGCCTTTTATTGATGTTTATACTTTAGCAGGTAAATTTGTTACTAGTTTTGATTTAAGTAGCATTGACCAGATTAAAAAAATCATCGAGTATGTGGAAAGGAATAATTATGCCGAGAATTCGTATTTTCGATTCATTCCAGAGTCGTATGTGTGTGAAGATAATATTTTTATTCTTATAACAACGGTTGGCAAAAACGATGAGAAGTATAAAAATACTTTACTAGAGCTAGAATTAGAAGGTGATGCAATAAAACCCGTTCGATTATTAAATTTGGGAAATGGTTGGTTCAAATCATTTTGTGTTTCAGGCGATAAAATAGTTGCATTTAATGGTTCAACAGCAGAATTGATTCGGTATGATTACTAAAAGTTATTTAACAATAGTTCTATTCATGGTAATATTAGGTTCTTGTGCTACTAAAGATTCAAACGATAAATCTAAGAACCTTAAAGTTAACAATATTTTTGAGCAACAAAGGAGTGCTGTTTTAGGAAAGAAGATTAATTCAATTGTAACCATTTTAGGTGATTCGATAAATGCAGAATGCAAAGTAATTCTATTGTATGATGGTTATGATTGTGAAACATGCATTGATGTTGGCTATGAAATGTTAAAAAGAATAGATGATTTAGCAGGTAAGCAAAAGGCTTATGTAATAACAACTTCATTAAATATTGGGCGCGATCAAGCTAAAAACGAATATTTTAATTACGTTTATTATGATGAACATGATATTATTCGAAAGGAGTTAAAGTACATTTATACACCCGTGTTGCTAAAATTGGATTCTGCTGTTAAAGTAGAAGAAATATTTTTTCCTAATTACCAAAGGGATTTAAAGAATGAAACAAGATTTGTAAACCTAAGTTCTGAAAAGTATTAAATTTTAAGTTTATACGATAGGTTTTTAACGTGTAACCAAAACGCCCCCCTCCATTAACAAAAAAAATCAATATCTTTGCCTACCAACACCCACAAAACCTAAAAGATGAAACGCGCTTTACTACTCATTCCCATTATAGGGCAGCTACTAATTACAACTTCCTGCTCATCGGGTAAGGCAGATGGCGAGCAGTCTGCCAGTACCAATCGGCAGGGTGCTCCCACCCCGGTAATGGTTACCACCGCACCTGCCGCCACCAAAACCTTTTACCACGAGCTGCTATGCAACGGTGTGGTTGAGGCTGGCCGTATGGCCAAAATTACCTTCGAGGCACAGGGCATTATCGATTTAATACCCATTACCAACGGCCAAATGGTACAAAAGGGGCAGCTGCTGGCTCAGCTAAACAACAGGGAACAGCAAATGGCGCTGCAACATGCCCAAAACGCTTTGCAGCGAGCCAGGGTTGAGATGCAGCACCTTATGCTGGGCTATAGCGACACATCGAACCTTTCGGACCAAATACTCGAAACCGCTCGCATTAAAAGCGGGCTTTCCGAGGCCGAGCTCTCTATTAAGGAGCAGGAGTATAGGCTAAGCAAAACGTTGCTTTACGCTCCCTTTGCTGGTAGGGTGGTAAACCTAAAGGCAAAGCGGTACAACCCCACCTCAAACTACGAGTACCTTTGCCAAATTATTGATGAGCAATCGCTTCGGATATCGTTCGGGGTACTCGAGTCGGAGCTACAAATGGCCACCGAGGGCACTCAGCTTGAGATTTACCCCTTCTCAAATCCCAACCTTAGAGCTAAGGGGAAAATTACTGAGATAAACCGAATGGTTGATGAGAATGGAATGGTTGCCATTACTGCCGAATTTACTCAAACCCATAAGAATATTATCCCCGGAATGAATGTAAGGGTACTGGTACGCCGCGCCATGCCCAACCAGCTGATTATCCCTGTTGAGGGGCTTGCCCGCCGACAGAACCGCGATGTGGTTTTTGTAATGCACGACTCGCTTGCCCACTGGCAATATGTAACCGTTGGCCCACGCAACACCAAGGAGGTGGTAATTACCGAGGGGTTAAAAGAGGGCGACAAGGCAATTATAGCTGGCAATGCCACCATTGGGCACGAGGCATGGGTAAGGGAAGAGGAGTAGAAATAATGATGTTTAGAGTTTGAGGTTCAGGTACAGGATGAATTTGAGGTTCAGACTAAGCATTAAACTTAAAACCTATTACTGAATACCAAAAAAATGCTTCCCAAAAAACCAAACACCTCCCTCCTTCCCTCCTATATCAACTCATTTACTGTTATAGCAATATTTGTGCTATTGGTAATTGCAGGAATTGCCACTGCACCTAGGCTTTCGATACGGCTATACCCCTCAACCCAAGGAAAAAGCATCTATGTTAGCTATAGCTACAGCGGTGCCACTGCAGAGGCAGTTGAGATGGAGGTAACCGCTCCAATTGAGGGGTTTTTATCGCTGGTTGAAGGCGTAGAAAAAATCAGCTCCGTTTCGGGCGATGGTTGGGGGCGGATAACCATAAACCTTACCCGAGATGTAAAACCAGCTATAATTCGATTTAAGGTTCTTTCGCTTATACGCGAAATTTACCCTCGTCTCCCCCAGGGAGTTACATACCCAAGGGTTAGTTCGCAATCGTTGGATAATGAAAAGATGGTACAGCTCCTCACCTACACCATTGCATCGGACCTAAACCCGCCCTCGCTTCGTGAGCTGGCCAACGAGCTAATTGTTGGGCCAATATCTTTGATAGAAGGGGTTACCAGCGTAAACGTGTATGGAGCTAACACCAACGATTGGTACATTGAGTATAACCCCGAAACGCTTGAAAGGCATAGCATAAGTACAAATGATATTGCGCAGGCAGTAAGCCTATACGGATTTACTGCTGGCATTGGGGTTGAAAAGACTAAAAATGGCGAAACAATTCCCCTTGTTATCACCGGGCCTGGAATCGACCCTAGGCAATGGCAGTCCATTGAAGTGGCCAATCGCAACGGACGTATAATAACTCTGGGGCAGGTAGCCACTATTGAGCAGCGCGAACGCAAGCCCGATGGGTACTTCCGAATAAATGGGCAAACCGCCATAACCCTTGTTATTCAAGCTTCGGCTGATGCCAATCAGATTTCGACAGCCAACCGCGTGTACAGCGCTATTAATGATATCCGAGAAAATTTACCCCACGGGGTTGAGCTACAAAAATCGCAGGACAATACAATTCATCTACGTGCCGATTTGCGCAAAAACTTTCTCCGCACCATATTCTCCATTAGCATTCTGCTCGTATTTGTACTAATTGCTTCGCGCAGCTTTCGTTACCTACTAATTGTTGGCATTAGCCTGCTGGCAAACATTGCCATAGCCATACTTTTTTACCACGCGCTAAACCTCGATATTCACATGTACTCGCTATCGGGCATAACCCTATCGCTAGGGCTAATTATTGATAATACGCTAGTAATGGTCGACCACCTGCGACACAGGCGCAACATGTTGGTTTTTACCGCCATACTGGCTGCAACACTTACCACCATTGGTGCATTGGTATCAATATTCTTTATGGAAGAGAGCCAACGCACCAACCTCACCGATTTTGCATGGGTAATAATTGTAAACCTATCGGTATCCTTGCTTATCGGACTTTTTCTTATCCCATCGCTGGTTGAGAAGATAGAACTCAAAGGGTTACAAAAGGTACGCAGAAACGCTTCACTAAAGTTCAGATATGCCCTTTCAAAAAAATACACATGGCTTGCTAGTAAGATATATCGATTTAGAAAAATTGTTATAACCATTGGCATTTTGGCAGTGGGAATACCAATTTTTGCACTCCCCGATAAGATAGAAGATGAAGGCTTTTGGCCCGATGTTTACAACAAAACATTTGGCTCAAACACCTACCGAACACACATAAAACCCATTGCCGATAAGGCACTGGGCGGCTCCCTACGGCTGTTCTACAATAGTGTATGGACAAAAGGCTTTTGGGGAACACCCGAGCGAACCAGAGTTTTTGTGAGAGCCTCTCTTCCGCAGGGCTCTACCCTTGAACAATCGGATAAACTTGCTGCAATATTCGAATCGCACATAATGGTACATAGCGAGGTTGAGCAGTCCATCTGCAACGTAAGGGGCACAGGTTTCAATATCGAAATATTTTTCACCCCTGAAAACGAGAACAGCTCATTCCCGTTTCAAATAAAATCGAAATTGGAAAGTATTGCCATCACGCAAGCTGGTGCCGATTTTTCAATTTATGGTGTGGGCCGAGGGTTCTCGAATGCAATTGGTACCGGGTGGGCAAATTCGCAAATTGTGCTTACTGGTTACAGCCATAGGCAACTTATGGGTTGGGCGCGAATTGCATCCGACTCGCTTTTAAAAATGCCTCGGGTTGATAAGGTCTGGATTCGAGGTGGCCAAGCCTACTGGTTTACCGATGAGTATAGACGGTTTTTAACCCTCGATGAACAGAAACTGCTAACGCAAGGTATTCATGCATACCAAATGGCTGCTGCACTTAGCCAATTCTCTCCTCGTTCCGATCGCATTCAGTATGAAACGGTAAACCACAAAACCTCTGCCATCAGAATTAGGCCATCGAGGGACGCAATACCATCCAATTTTGAGGTAAAGCAAACACCCCTCTCCATTGGGCAGCAAGAAATACGAACACAAACTGTGGCCAACTTTCGCGATGAGCTAACCAACGACCAAATACACAAAGTTAATCAGGAATATATAATAACTCTTGCTTACAACTACATTGGCCCCGACAAGCTGGTTCAAATGGTTATGGAGCAACAAATTGAACAGATAAGCAGCATGCTTCCCATTGGGTTTAAAGTTAGTAAGCCAACCTACTCATACTGGAATAAGGAGGATAAAAAACAGTATGCTCTAATTGGGCTAATGGTACTTATTCTATTTATCATCACCTCGGTACTTTTCGAGTCAATGAGGCAACCCATTGCAGTTATCCTGCTTGTTCCCCTATCGTTTATTGGAGTTTTTACTACCTACTGGATGTTCGATCTCTCATTTGACCAAGGTACCTATGCCGCATTCATACTTTTGGGAGGATTAGTAGTAAACTCAGCCATATATATTATTAATGAGCAGAATAACCTACGCAAGCGATACCCAAACGCAACAGCATTAAGTATATACAAGCGTGCTGTAAACGCCAAAATAATTCCAGTTTTACTAACGGTTCTATCAACAGTGCTGGGCCTTTTACCCTTTGTAATGTTTGGCGAAGACCCATTCTGGTTTTCACTGGCCACTGGCACCATTGGGGGGCTTATTTTTAGCATACCTGCACTGTTACTCTTCCTACCGGCATTGCCTGGGGGAATGCATAAAAGAAGAAATGATGAATGATAAATTTCGAATAATGAATAACGAAGTAAGGGAACACGAAAAGTCGTTGGGCAGAAGTAAAAAGACCTTGCCAACCTAAACTTCGACATTCAACATTCGGTGTTCAGTGTTCGATATTTGATATCTGATATCTGATATTAAGTTATTCGGATACTTGAAAAACAAATTATGAAACTAGATAAGTCTTAAACCTATGGTAAAGTTCTTAATTAACCGACCAGTTGGTGTTCTGATGACGTTTTTTGCCCTCCTTTTGCTGGGTATATTCTCGTCTTTTCTACTGCCCATATCGCTGCTCCCAAATATCAATATCCCTGAAATTACCGTTAAAATAAGTTATCCAAGCAAACCTTCCCTTGAGATGGAGCAAACGGTGGTGTCGCAACTGCGTATGCAGCTACAACAAATTCCGGGGCTCGAAGATATGCAGAGTGAGGCTCGCGATGGCGAAGCCACCATTAAGCTAAAGTTTGACTACGGTGTTAATATCGATTTTATTTTTGTTGAGGTTAATGAAAAAGTCGATATGGCGATGGCCGATTTACCCCGCGAGGTTCCCCGCCCAAGGGTTATTAAAGCAAGCGCATCCGATTTGCCTGTTTTTAATATCAACCTACACTATTCCGATACCGCCAACCTTACCCCCGAACGAATGCTGGAGTTAAGCCAGCTGGCATCGAAAGTTATTCGAAAACGGATTGAACAGCTACCCGAGGTGGCACTTGCCGATATTACGGGTACAACATCGCCCGAACTGGTTATTGAGCCAAACCAAGGCAAATTAAAAGCCCTAGGCATAAGCCCCAATGATATTCAATTTGCGCTAACACAAAGCATGTTTCAGCTAGGTAGCATAAGGCTTCGCGAAGGGCATTTAGTTTTCGATGTGATTATTGAGCAAAACGTTACGCAACCCTCCGATATTCAGGATATTCCCATAAATGCTGGAGGAAGAGTTTTTACCCTGTCGGAGCTGGCTACAATCTCGCTACGACCAGCACATGCACAGGGTGCATTCCTATACAATGGCGTACCAGCCATTTGTATGCCGGTGGTTAAGCACTCCAACGCACGGATGAGCGATCTTAAAAACGCTGTTAGCAATCTGGTAGAAAGACTCCAAACGGATTACCCAGAGCTAACCATCGCCATTAGCCACGATCAAACAGAGATACTCGACTATAGCATTACAAACCTGCGTAACTCTCTTATTGCTGGTGTATTACTCGCCATATCGATTATGTTCCTATTCCTAGGCGAATACCGCAACCCCATCCTCATGGGCATTACCATACCTGTTTCCCTAATAGTTGGTATGATGTTTTTTTACCTTGCAGGGCTATCGGTTAACATCGTTTCATTATCGGGATTAATTCTGGGGGTTGGTATGATGATTGACAACTCCATTGTGGTAATCGATAATATTACGCAATGGCGCACCCGAGGAGTAGCTCTCGAACACGCCGTTACCAAAGGCACAAACGAGGTCATCAGGCCCCTACTTTCATCAATGCTTACCACAATTGCCGTATTTGTGCCTCTGGTATTCTTAAGCGGTCTATCGGGTGCTATGTTCCACGATCAGGCATTGTCGATAAGCATAGGTCTAAGCGTATCGTTCTTTGTATCAATAACACTACTGCCAACCGTTTACTACCACCTAAACCTAAAAGGAGCATCTAGATGGAAACCCAAACCCGGTATCATATCGCTTGAACAAAGTTACGAATCTGGGTTTAAATTTATTTTCCGCAGGCGTAGGCTATCGCTACTCGTTTGTATAGTACTCATTGCCCTAATCCCCGTTGTTTTTAAAACCATACAAAAACGCCAGATGCCCGAGCTAACCAGGGTTGAAACCATTGCTAATATCTCGTGGGGCAGCAACGTAAGCGTTGACGAAAACATTAAACGCTGCTCGCAGCTACTAAGCACCATTAAAAGTGAACTCGACGAGTCTGCCTTCTTTATTGGACAGCAACAGCTACTACTCGCCCGTGGAATGGATATGGGCGAAAGCGATGCAAGCCTATACCTTCGGTTTAACCGCAGCACATCCATTGATAATATAAACCACTTGGTGGATACGTGGGTTACAGCCCATTATCCCGATGCTACACTAGGTTTTGCCTTTGCCGAATCGGCCTTCGAGAGAATATTCCCCGCTCCCGAAGCTGACCTTGTAGTTAAGGTTACCGGGGACGAAGGTGAGTTAATACCCTCAACCAAAACGATTAACGGATTAGTCTCTCAACTCCAACAGCAATTCCCGCAAATATCAATTGAATCGATTCCCCAACAGCTACAACTTCATCTGATGCTTAATCCCGAAGCATTAACCCTTTATGATATTAGTATTGCTGAGGTTAAACAGGCGCTTGAGGTAGCCATGCAGAGTAACCGTGTGGGGCAACTAACCTATGAGCAGCAAGTACTTTCCATAATTTTCGGCAACGAGCCTCAACGCCTACATCAAATGCTAAACCAGATAACGGTAATGAATTCTCAGAAGGTTGAGATTCCAATCAGAACGGTTATTCACCAAACGAAGCAGTCGGGGTTCAGAAGCATCTTTGGCGATTTTAGCAACGCTTTTATCCCTTTAAAGCTAAACGGTACAGATTTAGATATTAACAATGCACACAGGTATTTGAACGAAATTAACCATAACAATCAAAAATTTAACCTAAGCTTTAGTGGCGACCTGTTTAGCTCAAAAAAAATGGTGTGGGAGCTAATTGGTGTTCTGGCGGTGTCAATCCTGCTGCTGTACTTTATCCTTGCTGCCCAGTTCGAATCGCTTTTACAACCCCTAATAGTACTAATTGAACTTCCAATTGACATTGCCGGTGCATTGGCCATAGTGTGGTTATTTGGCGGCACGCTAAATCTAATGACTATGATAGGACTTGTGGTTATGGGGGGTATTGTTGTAAACGACTCCATACTAAAAATTGATACCATAAACCGACTACGTAAAGACGGGCTAGGGCTTATGGAGGCAATATCCGAAGGAGGAAAGCGCAGGCTGAAACCCATTGTAATGACTAGCGCAACAACAATACTTGCACTTGTTCCCATACTAATTGGACACGATTTAGGTTCGGAGTTACAACAACCACTTGCCATAGCAACCATTGGGGGAATGGTTATTGGCACACTTGTAAGCCTTTACTTTGTACCGCTCATTTACTGGTGGTTTTACCGAAAGCGAACAGAATAGTATATGTTCATACTCCAGGATGCGTAAATTATGTGAGAACTTACTCTATACCACAATCCGATCAATATTAACATTAGATTAAGGGAAAGTGCTACACAGTCACTTTTCATCTCCACATGTTCGGGTGCGGCTTATAGTCGCATCCGGACAGAGTAAATAACACAAAAAACGAATAGAACAACCCTCAACTCCCGTAAAACAACATTAGCATGTATTTACGTGATGACAAACCATATATAAACCACCCCTAAGCACACTATTTTAATTGCGCCAAACCCAATGCCAGTAAGGCGAAGCGCAAGCCACAGTAAAA
The DNA here is from genome assembly GCA_028708425.1 of Bacteroidales bacterium. Taxonomy (GTDB): domain Bacteria; phylum Bacteroidota; class Bacteroidia; order Bacteroidales; family Tenuifilaceae; genus Perlabentimonas. Next base: position 77,780 of record JAQVYY010000005.1, on the reverse strand, counting down.
AACCTGTTGTATAACACACAAGGGGGCAGGTATTCGTACAATGCTTTTGTATGTTTGGTATAAATACACGTTCTCAATAAATTTAACCAGTACGAAAGGAGGCCATAAAACCAGCTTAACCAAAACCCGAGCAGCCTCTGCAAGGCAATGGTTGTAAGGCGTAACGTTATAAGAATTGAGCGTTCCGAAAAAGCAAGCAAGGGGGGAAACCTAAGCCCCTTAACCTTAATTACAAACATCTTTAGTATACTTGATAAGTAAAGCGGGTTAAAAAAGTAAGGTGGGTGCCCACCCTATGGGAGAAGAAAAGCGCAGCAACCCATAGTTAAAACCTCTGAACAAGGTGGGCTGCCGCGCAGGTTAAAAAACCCAAAACAATAAACGAATTATGAAAATTAAAGTTACCCTCGCAATGTTAATTATTGCAGTATGTTTTTCTTGCTCAAAAGAAGAAATCGATACGAAATCAATAAATGAGTTAAAGATAAACAATGGGATTCCTACTTTTAGTACTTCAGAAGAATTCATGTCAACCATAGGAAAAACGATTAATATGACATCTGATGAACTATCAGAATATGAAAATTCTATGAACTATAAGTCATTCGGTAGTAAGTGTGAAGAAATATACTTCTCTATAAACTTTGACGAGTTGAGTTCGCTTGAAGAGTTTAAAACTTTGGTAAATGAAAACAGCAAGTATTCACGGTCAGTAAAAAATGAAGAGAATGAATATGAACTTGAACATCATCTTTTTAAAAGCCCCGAAAGGTATACAATAAATGAAAATAGGATGTTTCAAATAGGGGATACTGTTTATAAGTCTTTCAACACACATTTTGCCTATACTAATGTCAAGAATGTTGAAACACTACTTAAAATAGAGGAAGATGATTTAGCGAAAAACGATACCAACCAGGGAATATCAATCATTGAGCGCAACGTAAATATTACCACAAAAGATGTTACTAAATCCGGAGGAGCGGGTGAGAGAACAGATCCTTATGACCTTGGAAGAGAAAGGATGAGAATAACTATAGGTTGCCATCAACCTGGCTACTTACAAGGGGAAACAGTACCAATAGCAAGAGGTTACTACATAGCTCGACCATATAAACGAAATTTAGGCGTGTAGTGTTGGGTTAAATGTTATATCAAAGCTGATATAAATATTGCTATAAATTATTTGGTTTATGAAGGCTGGGCTCAACTTACTGCCAACCAAGAATACCCTACTAGGCTGGCCAGAAAAATTGAAGGGGAGTTTTTGACCGGTTCAAATTTGCCTATTTCCCATAATCTACAAGTACATTATAGTAGTTATTATTGTACGGCATCCTCAAATAGAGTTAATTGGGGAGTAGCTTGTGTCAATTCTGAAAATTAGGTTTAAAACACAAATCATATTATAATGAATCTCCCCGCCGCAAGCGGACGGGGTATCATGATGGATTATATGTTTTACTTTTCGCCCCAAGAAGCGGGGAACTGAACCCTAAGTGATTAAAGCATAACATATGTTTTCAATTACTGGTCACACTTTTTCATGTACCCTTAAAACTTACCCAATTGAGCAGATTGAATTCTTTAACTTTTGTTAACTAATTATACACTAAACATTTAAAATAATTCATTTTCTTTATATAGCAATTATTCACAGGGTAGATTTAAATCACATGCTGCTTAAATCTATCCATTCACATTTAAAAAAACATGAAAAAAATAGTGCTTTTATCTCTCCTTACCCTTGGGCTTTCTTCAATTAGTTTTGGGCAAGGCTCATACCTAAACAACAGGCTATCCTTTAAACTAGGGGTATCTAAAACACCTGAATTGGCCAACTGGAGGAGCAAATTTATGAGTAACAACTTTTGGTTTGAGAGCAATTATGGCCATAGTAAGTTCCTCGAATCGGGCATATACTTGGGGTACACCAATTTTTCGAATATTGACATAACAGAAAATAATCAAATTATAACTTCGTCTAACATCTCCAATGCTTTTTTCTACGGTGTTAACACAAATTTTCATATAATGCCCCTATTTAACTTTGCCAATGAGCCACGGTTTGACGTATACATATCGGGTAAAACGGGGTTTGTAAGCTATATCGCCCCTAAGAGTTACATTCTCAACGGAACATCATTCGATGCTGGGGTTTTTGGCGGGATTAACTACTATATTTTTCGCCGATTGGGTGTATATGCCGAATATGGATATTACATAATACCAAGGGCGAACTTCTTTGACCCTGGTTTTAAACTCGGCATAACCTTAAAATATTAAACTACCCTAAATGAAACCCTATTCGAAAATTTTTATTCTCCGTATTATCCTAGTCCTTCTAATTACAACCACTGGTTGTTATGATAAGGTAAACTCCCCCGCCCCCGAATTTGATACAAAGCCCGTGGTTAATGCCATTATTGTTGCTGGAAATGAAATTACCGTAAGGGTATCGCTGGCAGTGCCCTTCTCTTCAAAAAAAGTGCCTGTAGTTGATAACGCCGAGGTGCTACTTTACGTTAATAACGAGCTAACCGACCCCCTTGAACATATTGGCGAGGGAGTATACGAATCGCAGCTGGTGGCGCAGGAAGAAACTGAATACCGATGTGAGGTAACGATCCCGGGATATCCTCCAGCAACTGGATCAGCATTCATTCCCAAGCATCAAGATGTTTCTATAGTAGAACACATCAACTTTTCAGGAACCAATGAGGAAGGAGTGCCATATCCAGCCATCAAAATTTCATTCGACAATCAGCCCAACAAACTGCAATACTTCCAAGTTGTTATAATGATATTAGAAGATGATTATACCTCAACGCAAAAATACTCTTCACCCATTATTGACCCTGTTCTGCTTAGCGAAGGACTCTCCCTGCTTGTTTTTAGCAACAAAACCATACAAGGAAACAGCTGCAAAATGACCATTAACTATAACAATGGTCGTAATATTTATTGGCATAACGGAGTAATAATTCAGTCATTCATGCCTATTCAAGTAGAGTTACGGTCCATAACATACGATTATTACAAGTACGTTAGGCAGCTATACCTATACGAAATGTCAAATGGGGACATCAATTTTTCGCCCAATACAACACCGACTTTCAAGCTACATAGCAATATCAAGAATGGGTACGGAATTTTTGCTGGCTACTCATCAACAAACTCAGAAATCTTTAATCCTTAAGCACATAATTCTGTGAAAAGTTTTTATTCAATCATAACAATAGCCCTAACATTACTCCTGCAAAGTCAAACAGGTTTTGGTCAGCATCGTATTTCGGGTTTTGTTAAGGACAGCATAAGCCAAGAGGTACTTGTTGGCGCACACGTTATTGACAGCACTCGTATGAAAGTTGTTGCCACCGACAACAATGGATATTTTAGCATAAATGCAGGAGCGAGTAGCATTGTTAACGTATCGTTTGTGGGATACAAAACAGCAAGGATAAGCCCCAACGCAATCGGCGATACGCTTACCAATGTGTTTCTAAGCCCCTCTAACGAAATTGGCGAGGTAGTAGTAAGGCACACCAAACGGCTAACCCATGGCATTTCAACACTAAGTAATTTAGAACTTCAGCAAATTCCATCTCTGGGAGCAAAACCCGATGTAATGAAGGCTCTTCAGTTTTTACCCGGAATTCAATCGCAAAATGAGGGCACAAGCAACATTCTTGTTCGTGGCGGGAATCCTGGCGAAAACCTATATCTTTTCGATAACGTGGCGGTTATATACGTAAATCATCTTGGTGGCTTCTTCTCTGTTTTCAATCCCGATATTATCAATAACATCAATGTATATAAGGGTGGGTTTCCTGCAAGCTATGGCGGAAAGTTATCATCAATTATTGATATAGCCCAACGACAAGGAAACGTAAATCATATAAAAGGCTCGTATAGTATTGGTTTAACCGACGCCTCATTTGCTGTCGAAGGACCAACGCCATTGAAAAACACAACGTTTATAGTAACCGGACGCAAAACCTTTGTCGATGGTTTATTTGCGTTGGGCACCTACCTCTCAGAGGGAAACGACTTCGTTATGGCGTATGGTTTTCATGATGTGAATGGTAAATTCACATGGCGACCCGACCAGCGAAACGCCCTAAGCCTAAATCTTTATCAAGGGGATGACTACCATAACTACTGGCAAAGAGACAAAAGCACAATGGGTAGCCAAAAGTTGCGTTTATCTACCACTTGGGGTAACTGGTTACTATCGGCCAGGTGGAACAGAGTGCATAACCAAAGTCTATATTCTACCCAAAGCCTATCCTACGTGCGTTACAGACTAAAAAATGGGCAGAACTACATCAACACAGACCCAAACGATAAGATTGACTTTAACAGTAAGTTCGTTTCATCGGTGCAGGACATATCATACAAATGGGACCTTAAAGCCCAGGTTATGAGTAACTGGAATCTCAACTTTGGATTAAATACATCGGCTCTTAGGTACAGCCCCAACAGTATTTACATATCAAGCAACCCCAACCTAACTAGCGAGCCTGCCATAAATGCATTTGAGTCGGCTGTTTACGCCGAAAACGAATGGGAAATTGCACGCATACTCAATCTAAAGTTAGGGGCAAGAGCGGTACATTACGGCACCAATAAATATAACGCTTTCCGTATTGAACCCAGGGCTAACCTTGATATTGCTCTTAGTTCAAGCCATAGCCTCAATATAGGCTATATGAAAACCAACCAGTTCTCACACCTGCTTTTTACACAGGGCAGCATAATGAGCAACGAGGTATGGGTACCAGCCGATAAGAGTATTAGTCCGGCCTCAACCGAACAAATATCGGGAGGCTGGCGAGGCATATTTGGCAATGGCATGTTCGATGCCGAGGTCAGTGGTTTCTACAAAACGCTAACAAGCCTTTCAACCTATGCCGAGGGCTATACATCGCTTATGGGCGATAGCAACTGGCGAGATAAAATTGAAAGTGGTGGGAAAGGGGAAGCGTACGGCGCAGAGTTTTTTTTACGTAAAACCCAAGGCAAATGGACTGGATTTGCCGGATATACTTGGTCGAAAGCATATCGCTCGTACAACGGGATTAACCAAGGGGTTGAGTACGTTTTTGAATTCGACCGCCCGCATAGCCTTTCGCTGAGTATTAGTCGAAAACTCAACCAGAGTCTAACCCTTAGCGCATCATGGGTATACCAATCGGGGCTGCCATTTACGCCCGTTATTGGTCGTCAACTCATCCCATCCCTCTATGATTTGGGAGAAGATGACCCATTTTATTATGAAGCTTTTATTTATGGCGATAAGAATAGCGCTAGAATGAGAAGCTATCACAGGCTCGATTTGGCACTAAACTACACTAGATATACCCGCAACGGCAATAAAGCACAATGGACGCTTGCTGTTTACAATGCTTACAATCGAAAAAACCCGTTTAGCTACGTTTATACTCACGACATGTCAATAGGGTATAAAGTCCCATCGCCTGTATACAACGGAAGGAAAACCTACGATTCATTCTCACTATACCAAGCAAGTTTCTTCCCAATCAGCCCAACGGTTTCGTATAAAGTATTCTTTGGCGAGCCTAAACCAGAAGGATTTGTTAAACGAGGAAAGAGGGGAATTATGCGAAAACTGCTATTTCACTAAAACACCCTTATTCGTCACTCCTCATACCACCCCTTATACATTAAATACCCCTTAGCAATGCGCTGGTTAATTTGCTTCGATTGCTCAAAGTCCATCTTCTTAACAAACTTGGCGGGTACACCGGCGTATATGCTGCCAGGTTCAATTTGGGTGCTGGCAAGCACAAGGGCATTGGCAGCAACAATGGTCCCCTCGCCCACCTCGGCAAAATCGAGCACGGTGGCGCCTATACCAACTAACGCACCCGCCCTAACCGTGGCCCCGTGAACGGTGGCATTATGCCCAACGCTAACATCGTCCTCAAGCGTAACAACCGATTTTTGATACGTTGTATGCAAAACAGCATTATCCTGCACGCTCACCCTATTACCAATGCGAATTGGGTTCACATCGCCCCTTAAAACTGCACCGTACCAAATGCTGCAGTCGTCGCCAATTTCAACATCACCAATAATCACGGCTGTTTCGGCAATAAAACAGTTTTTCCCTATTAATGGAGTTTTTCCTCGTAACGATTTTACAATAGCCATAATAAAATTGGTTAACCCCAATTATTCATTCGAATAATAGCTGTATCCGACAGCGACTAGGTCGGGGTAACCCGCATTTGCATTCATCTTTTACAAATTTGATGAATAATGCGGGTTAATAAGTTCGACAAATGTAAAGCGAGATAAAATTAGTATGAATTAATTGCTTTTTACCCTAATTACCACTATAATAAACCCCTATTGACGCTAACGATATAGATATGACCAAAATCATGTTGTAAAACAAATAAAATTTACGAATAGTATGCTGTTCCTTATATAAAATCATTAATTTTGTAGAGTAATATTTCAGCAGGGGGAATTAAATTGGAACTCTAAAAACAAGTTATTTATGCATATAAAATGATCGCTCATTTTATGTGCATTTGCATTTTTAGCTCCTATCGAAACGAAAAGCAAAAATAAACGAAAAGGATTATGGACAAAAAAAAACAAGTACTTGAAGTTGACGAGGTCTCGATACGATTTTCGGGCGACTCAGGTGATGGAATGCAACTTACTGGAACCCTTTTTTCCGAAGCCTCGGCGTTATTCGGAAACGGCGTAAGTACATTTCCTGACTACCCTTCAGAAATACGCGCCCCCCAGGGAACCGTTGGCGGGGTATCGGGTTTCCAACTGCAAATTGGTAGCAAAAAAGTTTATACGCCGGGCGACTATTGTGAAGTATTAGTGGCAATGAATCCAGCAGCGCTCAAGGCCAATGCCAAATGGTTAAAGCCAGGTGCAACAATTATTGTTGACAGCGACACTTTCAATGAGAAAGGGTTACAACGCGCAAAGTATAAAACGGACGATCCGATTGCCGAACTAAAACTAGAGGACTACAACATAGTTTGGGCACCAATAACAACGCTCACTAAAGAAAGCCTGAAAGAAACTGAACTCGACAACAAGAGCATACTCCGTAGTAAGAACATGTTTGCCCTAGGAATGGTATACTACATGTTCGACAGACCCCTTAACTTTACGGAACGTTACTACGAGGTGAAGTTTAAAAATCGCCCTCGCATTGTTGAAGCCAATAAAAAGGTGCTTCGCGATGGTTATAACTATGCATCAAACATCGATGCAATACCCAATACATATAAAATACCCGCATCTACTACCACCAAAAAGGGGGTTTACAGAAATATTAATGGGAATGTAGCTACTGCATGGGGTTTAATTGCTGCTTCCGAAAAGGCAAAACTACCACTATTCTGCGGATCATATCCTATAACTCCAGCAACCGATATTCTTATTGAACTGGCTAAGCACAAGGCACTTAATGTAAAAACGCTTCAGGTCGAGGATGAAATAGCGGGTATTTGCACAGCTATCGGCGCATCGTTTGCTGGGAGCTTTGCTGTAACCACTACCTCGGGGCCAGGGCTATCGCTTAAGTCAGAGGCTCTTGGTTTGGCTGTTATGACAGAATTACCTCTTGTGGTTGTTAACGTACAACGTGGCGGCCCTTCTACTGGCCTACCAACAAAAACTGAGCAAAGCGACCTGTTTCAAGCTCTTTATGGCCGTAACGGCGAATGCCCGGTTGTGGTTATTGCAGCCAGCACCCCTAGCAACTGCTTTAATTGGGCTTTTGAGGCCTCAAGAATAGCTCTAGAGCACATGACTCCTGTAGTTCTTCTAACGGATGGGTATATTGCTAATGGAACTGAGCCCTGGGCTATTCCTAGCATGAAAAACTACCCTGAAATTAAGCCTCCTTTTGTACCAGATGGCACAAAGGACTACCTTCCATACGAACGCGACCCAGAACGCCTTGCACGTCGCTGGGCTATTCCAGGTCAAAAAGGACTAGAGCATCGACTAGGAGGTTTAGAAAAAGATTTTCTGAAGGGGTCCGTTTCTCACGATCCCATTAATCACCAAAAAATGGTTAATGTAAGGGCAGCTAAGGTTGAAAAGGTTAGCGAGTTTATCCCAGAGCAAGAATTAGTTGGTGACAACGAAGGCGATTTACTGGTAGTAAGCTGGGGTGGAACGTATGGGCATACCTTCTCTGCTGTTCAAGAGCTTTGCGATGATGGCAAAAAAGTATCCCTTTGCCATCTGCACTACATTAACCCACTGCCAAGAAACATTAAAGACATCTTTAAGAGATTTAAAAAGATTGTTGTTTGCGAATTGAATATGGGGCAAATGGCGGATTACCTAAGAATGAATCATCAAGAATTTAACTATCTACAGTTTAACAAAGTACAAGGGTTACCCTTTACCATTGCTGAACTTAAAGATAGATTTAACCAAATATTGGAGGACAAGTAACTATGACTAAACACAACTATACTCCGCAGGATTTTAAAAGCGACCAAGAAGTAAAATGGTGCCCAGGATGCGGTGACCATGCCATCCTGAACTCTGTTTATCGTGCACTACCCGAGGTGTCCGAAGCGCTGGATTACAGCAAGGAAAGGTATGCTTTCATATCAGGAATTGGCTGTTCAAGCCGCTTCCCATACTATATGGACACGTACGGTTTTCATGGTATTCATGGTAGGGCATCGGCAATTGCAACCGGAACAAAAGTAGCCAACCCCAAGCTAAGTATATGGCAATTAACCGGCGATGGGGATGCCTTAGCAATTGGAGGGAATCACTTCATACACGCCATTCGGCGAAATATTGATCTTAATATCATACTATTTAACAACGAGATTTACGGTTTAACCAAAGGGCAGTACAGCCCAACATCGAAGCTTGGTACCAAAACGGTAACATCGCCCTATGGCACCGTTGAGCGACCTTTTAAACCAGGCGAACTTGTTATTGGCGCACAGGGCACCTTTTTTGCGCGATCAATAGATTTAGATGTTAAGCTCACAGCAGAAATTTTGGTTGATGCAGCAAAGCATGATGGGACCTCCGTTGTTGTAGTGCAACAAAACTGTGTGATTTTTAACGATAAAACGCATGCCATCTTTACCGATAAAGAGCACAGAGCCGACAGAACAATTGTTTTAAGGCATGGCGAAAAGATGCTCTTCGGAAAGGATAACGAGAAAGGCATAATAATGAATGGCAACCATCTAAAAGTAGTTACCATTGATAAGGATGGCTACACCCTTGATGACATCTTGGTTCACGATGCAACGAATCCTAATCCTGGTGTCCATATGATGCTCACCAACATGGCATATCCAGATTTTCCATTTGCACTAGGCGTTATAAGGGCGGTAAAATATCCCACCTACGATGATAACGTTAAAAATCAGCTCCTTGAAGTTAAGGAAGAATCCAATATCAAGTGTATGGATGACCTTTTGCATAGCGGAAATACCTACGAAATAGAATAAACAGGGCATTACATAAAAAAGCGTTGGAACTTGTTCTGGCGCTTTTTTTATGTACATGCTGCAACAAGTTCGTTTAGTAAACCTGCATCCCTCTCTAGGGCGTTCCCCACAACCACCATATTGGCCCCCGCTTGCCTTGCATCACGAACCGCTTGAGGAGTTCTAATACCCCCGCCAACAATTATGGGTGATTTAATATGTTTTCTTACCTCGCTAATAATACCATTGGGAACGGGTAGCTGGGCACCACTACCAGCCTCAAGGTAAATGCTTTTTAGTCCCAACTGCTGTCCGGCAAGGGCAGTAGCTACAACAATATCAGGCTTATTGCGGGGTATTGGCATGGTATTGCTCATATACTGCACTGAGGTTACTGCTCCCGATTCAATTAAAATATACCCCGTTGGTATAATCTCCATTCCACTCTCATGTAGAGCTTGTGATACCAGCACATGGTTGCCGATTAGAAAATCGGGGTTCCTACCCGAAATCAACGATAAAAATAGTATGGCATCCGCACTAGGAGTAAACTGCAAAGCATTACCTGGAAATAAAATTATTGGAATTGAGGAGCGCTGCCTGATAATCTTTAACGTTTTCTCAATGCTAACTTGTGTAAGGCTACCTCCTAGAAGGATTATATCAACATTCGCATTTTGTGCTCGCTCAGCCAGCCCTTTAATATCAGAGATATTATACTTGTCGGGATCAATCAGTAAGGCAAAAGCCCCCTTTTCATTACTTAGTATAGAACTATAAATCATAATACTTACCAAACTAAAGTTTTAGGATCGCAACACACCCAAACTACATTAAAAAATTCCATATAATAGTACTGAAGATTAAAACGCTGAATTGTATTCCCCATTCGAATTGTTGCACTGAAATTACCCTCATTTGAAAGCTCATCGATGGGCCTCACATCCATATCGGGACCTCCTAAACCTTCCATCCCAGGTAGTTTATACATCGCCTCCTTGGCACTCCAAATAAGAGCTAGCTGCCTATTATTATCAACATCAACCCACATTTTTTCTCTCTCAGACAGATACTTATCCTTAACCTGCACAAATGGTCGCACGTACGACTCAATATCGATACCAACCGAACATTTATCGCTTAAAACAACTGCTACAAAAGGGAAAGAGTGGCTTATCGAAATATGGGAGCGAGAATGCACAAGGAAAGGTCTACGTGTTGGATGGTACATAACCTGCCCCTCGTATCCAAACTTACGAAGCAGAACACGAACAGCCAACCACTCTAAACGCCTACGAGGGTGATTTAATCGATTCAAGCCCGGAAAATAATCTCCCCCAACCATCTCTTTAAGTGTTTCCTCGTCCTCTTCAACCCTCCACACACCAACAACAAAAGCATCAGTCCTATGTAAATATCTTAAAGCCATAAATTTACTGTTCTATTTCTTTCCACTCTAAGGTTTCCATTATCATTATCAGGTCATCACCAAAAAAATCGATGGCTGGTGCCAATGAATCTTTATTTGGGCTAACGGAAAAATATAACGCCCCCCTTAAAAAATGCTTTACCGAATCAGTAGCAAAAAACTGCCACGAACTGGCTGTGTTTCCTTTCAAATTGTACAAAATACCATACACCTTCGTTTCGTCGTTTAAATAAAGTTTCTCGGTAATTGCATCGGCCTTAAGTGCATGCTTGTATGCCAAGGTACGTGAATCTTCAACAAGCGAGTCGAGCCGGTTGGTAGCGCCCTTGTAACTTATGTGAATTTTTGCCTGATAGCTAGGAAAAACAACATTAATCCAAAAGGGCTCGGCAATTCGCGAGTTATCCTTAACCAAATCCCCGTAAACGGGATAGGCAAACCGATAGGGAAACGAAACCGAATCAAATAGTTGATAGCCCTTCTCTGGAAAATCGATACGATAATATCCTCTAGGTTTTGGGGTTTGTCCTTCACCGCATGCCTGTAAAAAAAGCAGAACCAATACCACTAAGTAACCTCTCTTACTCGTTCTCATCCTCAGCAATCTTTTGTATGCTCACCTTTATTTGCCTTATGCGCCTATTGTCAACCGAAACTATGGTAAACTTAAAAAACTTGTGGGTAATGGTGTCGTTTTTTTGGGGTAATGCGCCCACCATCTCAAGAATAACGCCGGCCAAGGTTTCTGCCTCTCCCCTCACGTCATCAAAAACCGAGTCGTCAACATTTAACACCTTGGCAAAATCATTTAGCAGGATTTTCCCTTCGAATATATAGTTTTGCTCGTCTATTTTAGTGAAGAGTGACACCTCCTCATCGGATTCGTCAGAAATTTCGCCCACAATTTCCTCCAGAATATCCTCAAGCGACACTATTCCGCATGTACCTCCATATTCATCTACCACAATGGCTAAATGAATTCGATTGGCCTGAAATTCTGAGAGTAACACGTTTATCTTTTTATTCTCAGGAACAAAGTATGGTTCACGAATAAATTTTTGCCAATTAAAGTCGTCTGCTTTATCTATGTACGGTATCATGTCCTTTACGTATAAAACTCCGCGCACCTCATCAAAAGAATTTTCATAAACAGGGATACGACTATAGCCCGATTCGACAGCAATAGATTTTACCTTATTAAAACCTCGGGTCAACTCTATGGCAACAACATCGAGTCGGGGTTGCATAATTTCTCTCACCTCGGTATGGCCAAAATTTACAATACCTCTTAAAATTTTCTCCTCCTCAGGATGCTGCCCTGAAGTAATATCTAAAGCGTCTCCTAACTCATCGATAGAAATATTTCGGCGTGATGAAAACCTGCGGCTTACCTGAGCAGCAGATGTAACAAGCAGGTAGTTAAAAGGTTTAAAGATTTTACCAATAACAAACAACGGAAATGCCATAAGTCGGCTAAACGCTAGCGCTTTACTCCTGGCTAACACTTTGGGTATTATTTCACCAAAAAGCAGTAGGATAAAGGTTATTATTACCGTTTGAAAAATAAACCCAATAACTAACGATTGGCTAAAATCAACTACTTTACTTGTAATGAAAGCCGATAAAATTACTATGCCTACATTAATAAAATTATTCGCAATCAAAATAGAAGCCAGTAGCTGTTCGGGTTCTTCGAGCAACCGAAGAATTAAACTATTGGCCTTTGATTTATCACCCTGAATATGGCTGAGATTTGCTGGGCTTAGTGAAAAAAATGCTACTTCCGAACCCGATATCAAACTCGAAAGAATTAGCAAAATAACTAATACAATAAATCCGAATATTACACCAAAAGTAATTGGTAAGAAAGAAATGTCGACCATTAGCAAAAAACCGACCGACTGAGGATCACAAGGTTCCAAAATAATTATTTTATATTACACGTCAGACCCTAACACCCGCTTAACCCCAATTATTCATTCGAATTAATTGCTGCCTCCGACAGCGACTAAGTTTCACAACGAATTTTGTTGCCCAAAATTGGGCTCAACTAGGTCAGGGTAACCCGCATTTACATTCATCATTAACAAATTTGATGAATAAAGCGGGTTAAAATGGTAAATCATCTTCAGGATCGGGCATTGGGGGTTCGGGTTTATTCGTGGGGGTCGGCTGCGACTGGTTTTGCGAACCAGCACTTTGTGTGCCATCACCAGTCGACGGACCCAAAAATCTAAAATTCAAACAATGTATCTCGGTAAAGTATTTTTTTACTCCCGTTTCCTTGTCATCATAAACATTTGTACGTAACCTACCCTCAATGTATAGCAGTTTCCCAGTTTTAACATACTTCTCAACCACTTCGGCCTGCCCGCGCCAAACAACTATATTATGCCATTCGGTTTGGGTTACCCTCTGTCCGCTTTTGTCTGTATAGGTTTCGTTTGTAGCCAAGGGGAATCGGGCAACCGATACACCTCCCTCTAAATGCCTTACTTCGGGGTCTTTACCTACATTACCCACTAGAATTACCTTATTTACACTCATTGTTCTGTTTTTTAGGGTTTACACTTCTATAGTATACAAATATAAACATATAGTTTTAAATAATGCGCTAAATATTACAAAAAAGCAACCTACTCGGGGTTGTTAAGAAAATATTTTGATGCTGGTTCGGCAACCATAAAATTATCAATTACTTTTGGTGTGGAGTACTGGTCTACATCGGTTGCCAACACCATTTCGTAGTCACTATTCAAAATTCTGGGAAGCGTTAAAATATCAACCATAATAAATTGGGTGTACAGGGTTTGATGGCTAAGCTGATGCTTTACTACCTCCGAAACGTATGATATGGTATGCTTGTTACGTCCAAAAATCTTTTTCCATTCACTATGCTTTGTAAGCCTAGGCAAGGTTATTGGCTTATGGGTTTCAATAAGGGGAAACTCGTATAGACCTTGCCAGATATCCTTATTTTTTCTCCTGTTTATAAAAGTGTACTCGTTATACTTAATTATTAAATAGGTAAAATACCTGCTCCTCGCAGCTGTTTTTTTGCCCCTTGTGGGAAGAACGTGAACTAGGTTGTGCATATAGGCAAAGCAATACTTACCAAACGGGCAATGCTCACATTTAGGGCTTTTGGGCACACACTGCAAAGCCCCAAAATCGAGTAACGCCTGATTAAAAACATCGGGTTGCGTCTTATCCATTAGTTCCACAACAATGTCGTAAAACTCACGTCTCCCCTTGGCTGTTGTCGAAAGAGTAAACACACCAAAAACACGAGCAATAATTCGATAAACATTCCCATCGATAGCAGGTACTGCCTGCTTAAAAGCAAACGATGCAATGGCACCGGCAGAGTATTGGCCTATGCCCTTAATCTTGATTAGCTCGTCGAAAGTATCAGGAATTTCCCCTTGATATTTATCAACAATATGCTGTGCAGCACTACGTAGGTTGCGAGCACGGGTATAGTAACCTAGTCCTTGCCAAACCTTAAGAACAGCGTCTTCGCTTGCATTGGCCAAATCAAAAACAGTGGGGAAAGAATCTAAAAACTTTAAATAGTAGCTTAAGCCCTGAGCAACACGAGTTTGCTGTAAAATTATCTCCGAAACCCAAATGTAGTAGGGATTGGTGGTATTTCGCCAAGGCAAATCGCGTCGATTTTCGCCATACCATTTTATCAATATTCTTTTAAAATCCATTAAATCAATTATTAATGAAAAGTTCATTTTACAAAAATAACCACAAAGTAGTTTATTTATAAATATAAAAGACTTATATTTGCAGTCCAAAATGAAAATAGTAACCATAATTTATTGATAACTAAAGTTTTTTTAAAATGACAAAAGCAGATATCGTAAACGAAATTTCGAAAAATACTGGAATCGAAAAGGTAACTGTTCAGAAGACAGTTGAGGCTTTCATGGAGACAGTAAAAGAATCTCTTGTAAGTAATAATAATGTATACTTGAGGGGTTTTGGTAGTTTTATCGTTAAAAAACGTGCGCAGAAAACTGCTCGTAATATTTCGAAAAACACTACCATCATTATTCCAGAACATTATATCCCATCATTTAAGCCCTCAAAGGCTTTTGTAAACAAGGTGAAAACTAACGTTAAGTAATTGTTCTTATTTTCTAATATTTAATAAAAAAGAAGCATGCCAAGCGGAAAAAAAAGGAAAAGGCATAAGATGTCAACCCACAAGCGCAAGAAACGCTTACGTAAAAATCGTCATAAGAAGAAGAAATAGTGCCTGGTAATATTAATATTCAGGCCTACCAACTAAAATCCAACCTAAGGGGTCGTAGCGCTCTTTAGGTTGGTATTGTTTTTAACCCCTTACCAATTACCAAAACATTTTCAAAGTGAATACAGAGCTAATTATTGATGCACAAACATCTGAAGTTGCTATAGCTCTGCTGGAAGATAAACAGCTCGTAGAGCTTAATAAGGAAAAAAGCAACATTCAGTTTGCAGTTGGCGATATCTATCTAGGTAAGGTCAAAAAAGTGATGCCCGGGCTAAATGCCGCATTTGTTGACGTGGGATATAAAAAGGATGCATTCCTTCACTACCTTGACTTAGGGCCACAATTCAGGTCATTTAACAAGTTAGTTCAGCTAGCAAATTCGAAAAAAGGAAGAACCCCTTCAATTTCGAAGTTTAAACTCGAGTCCGAAATAGATAAGGAGGGAAAAATATCTAGCATACTCAGCCCTGGACAAACAGTGCTGGTTCAAATTGCTAAAGAACCCATTTCAACCAAAGGTCCTCGGCTTAGTTCCGAAATCTCTATTGCCGGCCGTAACATTGTTCTCCTTCCATTCTCCGATAAGGTGTCCATTTCTCAAAAGATCGTTTCGCCCGAAGAGCGGAAGCGACTTAAGCGCCTAATGCAAAGCATTGTTCCCAAAAACTATGGCGTAATTATACGTACAGCAGCCGAAAGTAAAAAGGTTGCCATACTCGATGCCGAGCTGCGAAGCCTAATTAAGAAATGGGAAAAAGCCTTTGATAGAACAAAGGCTACACCTATTCCTGGCATAATACTGAGCGAACTTAAAAGAACCTCAACTATTATTCGTGATATGCTAAACGTATCATTTAACAGCATATACGTTAACGACGACGGCATATATAATGATGTTAAGGAGTACCTAAGCACAATTGCCCCCGAAAAGGAGAAGATTGTTAAGATGTACACGGGAAAAACTCCAATTTTTGAAAACTTTGGAGTAGAAAAGCAAATTAAGGGGCTTTTCGGGAAAACCGTATCATTTAAAAATGGAGCTTACCTTGTTATTGAGCATACCGAAGCCTTTCATGTTATTGATGTAAACAGCGGGAACCGATCCAAAGCAGGCAACGATCAGGAGACTAATGCTCTGGGGGTAAATCTCGCCGCTGCCGAAGAAATTACGCGACAGCTTAGACTTCGCGACATGGGGGGAATAATAGTTATTGATTATATCGACATGCATTTAGCTGAAAATCGGCAATTGCTTTTCGATAAAACGAAAGAATTAATGAGTAAGGATAGGACTAAGCATAACATCCTTCCGCTCACCAAGTTTGGGCTTATGCAAATTACCCGACAAAGGGTTAGGCCCGAAATGCATGTTCAGACACTCGAAAAATGCCCAACATGCAAGGGTACAGGCAAGGTTTCGGCAACGCTGCTTCTCGACGAGGTTATTGAAAATAAGTTGGCCTTCCTAGTTAACGAGAAGGGAGTTAAAAAGTTGATACTAAAAACACACCCATACATTGAGGCTTTCCTAACCAAAGGCTTTTTTAGCCGACGCAATAAATGGGCCCGAAAGTATAAATGCTCACTAAAAGTTGTGCCAATCTCATCGTACACTTTTTTAGAGTATAATTTTTTTGACCAAAACGATAATAAGATAGAATTATAGCCAAAAATTAAAGCCGTTGCTTTGCAGCGGCTTTTTTAAATTTGCTCGCCTAACCCGCATTACTCATCAAATTTAGTAAAAATGAATGCAAATGAGGGTTACCCCAACATAGTCGAGCCAATTTTAAACAACAAAATTGGCTGTGAGGCCTAATCCCTATCGGAGACCCCAATTATCCGTCCGAATAATTGGGTTGAAAAAATGTATCACCAAAAAAACAATAAAGGGAGTGCATACTTGCCAATCAAAAATGGTTTAGTATTTTTGCCTAAACTTTTTATATCTGATACTTGTTACAAATAGCAACCAACAACTATAAATAGTAAAGATGATGAAAAAAAACATTCTCATTGTTTTCTTCGTTGCGCTTGCATCAATTGCAGGTGCTCAGGTTAACGACCCCGTTAGCTGGACTATTTCTTCCAAACAAATTGATAGCCATAAATACCAAATCGTATTAGAGGCCTCAATAGATATGGGGTGGCATTTATACTCCTCTGAATTACCCGATGGCGGCCCTTTACCCACCTCCATTGTTTTTGAGGAAAACGACAGCTACAAAATTATCGGTAAATTAGTACCCGAAGGAAAACCAAATGTTGAGTTTGATGAGGTCTTCGACATGGAACTCGCCTACTTTGACGCCTATGCTAAATTTACGCAGATTATTGAGCTGAACGATGGTGCTGAAGGAGCGAACATATCGGGTGAAATTGAATATCAGGCCTGCTACGAGGATAAGTGCATCTTTTTAACAAAAGATTTTTCAACCAAAGTGGGCAATGCAATTACTCAAACAGAAGCAAGTAGCCAAATAGACACCATTGAAGAAAGTGCTTTACCTACAGAAGCCAGCAATACAGACTCGTCCCTGCTGGTGTTTTTTCTAATCTCTTTTGCCGCTGGCCTTGCAGGTCTTTTAACACCCTGCGTATTCCCAATGATCCCCATGACCGTTTCGTTTTTTATGAACAAGCAAAAGAATAGATTTAATGCCATTCTAAATGCTTTCATATTTGGAATTAGCATAATTGTAATTTACACTTCAATCGGCCTACTGGTTTCGCTAACTGGCATGGGTGCAGGTTTTGCCAACCAGCTAGTTTCGCACTGGCTTCCTAACCTGATTTTCTTTGTGCTTTTTATGGCCTTTGCAGCCTCGTTTTTTGGTCTATTCGAAATTATGCTACCAAGCAGCTTGTCGACCAAAACCGATAGTAAAGCGGAAAAGGGAGGATTTGTTGGATCTTTCTTCATGGCCCTTACACTGGTTATTGTTAGCCTTTCGTGCGTAGGCCCAATTGTGGGTGCAATTCTTGTTGAGTCGGCTGCTGGCTTAGGACTTAAGCCGCTAATAGGCATGTTTGGCTTTTCGCTTGCGTTTGCCGTTCCATTTACCCTATTCGCAATTTTCCCGTCATGGCTAAACAAACTTCCCAAATCGGGTGGTTGGCTCAACTCTGTAAAAATTGTGCTTGGTTTTATCGTGCTAGCATTCGGGCTAAAGTTCTTAGCAACAGTTGATCAGGCCTACCACTGGAATATCCTTGGCCGTGAGGTTTACCTTGCCCTCTGGATTGCTATTTTCTCAATGCTAGGGCTCTATCTTCTTGGAAAAATAAGGTTTAAACTCGACTCTAAAGTTGAACATATTGGATTTTTTCGAATGCTCCTGGCAATAGCCTCCTTTGCATTCGTTATTTACCTTATTCCTGGCATGTTCGGAGCACCACTAAAAGGGCTATCTGGACTTGTTCCACCAAAAACAGGACATAGTTTCGACCTAGAACAGATGATTACTCAAAACCAAGGAGTCGTATCAATTCAGGAGAAGTCTTCTATTTGTCAAGAGCCTAAATATGCTGATATTTTACAGCTGCCTCACGGATTACAAGGTTACTTTGACTACGACCAAGCGTTGGCTTGCGCTAAGCAACAGGACAAACCTCTATTTGTCGATTTTGTTGGCCACGCCTGCTCAAACTGCAAGGTTATGGAGCAACGGGTATGGAGCGACCCTAAAGTTTTAGAAATTCTACAAAGAGATTATGTAATTGTTGCGCTATATGTTGACGAGCGTACAAAGCTTCCTGAGTCAGATTGGGTAATCTCATCGATTGATGGAAAGGTAAAGAAAACAATGGGAAAGAAAAATGCAGATTTTCAAATATCTCGCTTCAATGTAAACAGCCAACCCTTTTACGTTTTGCTTAGCCCCAACGAGGAATTGCTGGCTAAACCCCACGGATACAACACCAATGTTGATGATTTTGTTGCTTTTCTTAACGAGGGTGTAACACAGCATAATAAAAAGAAACAAAACTCTAGATTAAGCCCACAGGTAACATTACAATAGGTAAGTTTTTTATAGGATTAATCAGAGAAGGAGAGTCTGCATTTAGGTTCTCCTTCTTTGTTTTCGTAGGGCTAACTATACCTAAACTATAAATATGCTATATTGTAGTGGAATAAAAGTTTTTCATAGCCCACAAACTACGAAAAATATAAATCCCCTTAAACTTTGGGATAAAAAAACACTCTAATACACAGCAGTAGAATTAAAATTAAAAATTAGATGAAAAAAATTTTCCTTATGGTTTTTGCCCTATCAACTATTTGGGCAAACCATACATACTCCCAAAATGACCCTGTTATAGATAAAATTATCGAAATAGGAAAAGCTGACAATCGCACCATGCAGCACCTCGACGTGCTCTGTAACCGCATTGGCGGCAGGCTTATTGGTTCCGATGCCTATGAGACCGCCACGGAATGGGCCGCCAAAAAATTCGAAGAGTGGGGCATGGAAGTAATTCTCGATTCGGTTGGCTCGCTTCCCGTTGGGTTTAATCGTGGTCCCTGGTTTGGTCGTATGCTAGGAGAAAATGGTATGAATTTACATTTTGCCACCCCCTCATATACCGTTGGCACAAAAGGGGCGCAAGTTGGCCACGTTATGCTAGAGCCCAAAACCCGAGCACAGCTTGAACGAATGAAAGGGAAACTCAATGGAGCATGGGTGCTCATTTTGGGCAAGAACAATGGGTGGCCCATCGATATTTCGGACGAAGCCAACAAAAATCGCGCTAGTATAATAGCCGAAAATGAAGAGATTGAAAAAAAGAATAGGATAATAAGGCAAGAGAATAGGGCTAACCGAAATACTGATAAACCACAAAAAGAGCTAATCCCATTAAAAGAGGAACCCGCCCTATTCTACAAAGAGATGGTTGATGCTGGCATCCTAGGTATTATCCAATCGGCACCTAATCCCATTACAGCACTTTACGATCGCAATAATCTTGAAAATCTCACCTTCGATAACCTACCAAAGGTACCCGATATTAAGCTTAATGAGCATCAGTTTGCTGTTATTGAACAAATGGCCAGGGAGCGTGAACGCTTTTATCTTGAGTTCGATATCAGAAACCATTTTAGGCTTGGACCAATTCCTTACCACACGGTGATTGGCGTTATCCCTGGCACCGAATTCCCTGACGAGTACGTAATTATGGGTGGTCATCTCGATGCTTATGACGTAGCAACCGGTGGTGTGGATAACGGTTCGGGGGCTACACCTGCAATGGAAGCCGCACGGCTTATTATGGAAGCGGGCGGTAAACCTAAGCGTACAATTCTCGTTTGCTTATGGGCAGGAGAAGAGTTTGGTTTACTAGGGTCAAAGCATTGGGTTGCAAAAAATTCCGATAAACTTGAAAAAATATCGAACATGTTTAATCGTGATGGCGGTCCAACCGTAGCTAGCAGCATAAGCGTACCTGCCGCAATGATGGATGATATAAAGAAAGTATGCGAACCCCTTAACCGTATTAACCCCGACTTTCCGTTTACCATAACCGAAAGGCAACCTGCAAAAAAACCTGCTGAACCTTGGGGAACCGATAGCGGACCTTTTGCTGTTGCAGGAGTTCCTACGCTAAGCTTTGGAACCTCGGATCCCAAAGGATACGATTTTTCATACAGGGAAATATGGCATACAGACCGAGATTTATATAATATGAGCATACCCGAATATCAGGAGCACACCTCGATAGTAACAGCAATTGTGGTTTACGGAATAGCCAACCTCGATCATCTGCTCTCAAGAGAAGGATACTGGAAAAATGATGAACCCAAACCGAAAGAAAAAAACGTAAGCGCTAAGCACAAATAGTATAGTATCACACTCTTCCCCCCCCCCTCTCTAATAATTAGTTATTTCGGAGGGGCTTTTTTTATCTGTTAAAACTAAAAATTACTGCCGAACGTATTGCCATTGCTGCTACCACAGGAAACATTGCAAAAGGAAGGGTTTGGGGTAAGGCGAACCAAAAAAGCATAAGCAACACCATTAAAATTAGGTTAACTCCAAAGTAAATTCGCTTAAACTTTGTGAAGCCCTTTAGCCATAACACAATGGATGCCATAAGGTGCAATGGGTGCGCCCATATAAGGTTATAATTATTTGACATAACGGCATGATCTGAACCAAACCACTGAAAGGCTAAAACAACACCAAGCAATCCGGCAACACCAAACAAAAACCTATCGAAGAAATAGTTTGGCTTACCCTTTCGATTAACTAATGTGATGTAGCCCGATAAAATCAACAGTAAAATGAAAACCAAAAGCGGGGTCTGCCTAAACCTGTTAACGGGAATAATATCTCCCTCAAGTAGTAAGTTTGGCGGCTGAGCCAATAAAACAGCAGCTGAATCGCTGGCAACGCTTACGTGTTTCAATACTGTCATTAAATGCTCGGGTAAAAACATGTACTCCCAAGGTTGTGCAGTTCCATCGGCACTAGCACCCAGCAGTAAATTTATACCTAGCTCTGCCCATGGTTTACCTACTAAGCTTGGCACAAGCAGCTCTCGATAACTCAAATCCTGGTTCAGCTCGCTGTAATCAAAATTAAGGGCTCTTGGAATGGTTTCAAAAAAGATATCGCGAATGCGAGTGGCACAATTATCAAAGAAAAAATCATACAAATAGTACCTGTTCTCAGGCAAATAGTTTATACTTAGCGAATCAAGAAGCATCTGCTTCTCATTTAAACTCAGGTTTAATACTTGCTCGTAAATAGATCGGTCTTCAAAAATATAGGCTCTTTCAAAATTCTTATACGAAGAAACGGCCAACATATAGTTAAGCTTTCCTCTAACAAAATTCGGGTAAAAATTAGGATCGTTAAAATCAAACACCCCATAATTAAAAACCCAATCGACACCAGACTCTGGGTCGTTAACACGAATTGCGCTATGCCCAAAAATGGAGTACAGCTCCTCCCCTGCTGAACATGTCAATAAGCTTACCTCTGCTCTTTCCGACAAGATTACACCTGGTAACTGAGCGCTAGCTGTTTTAGCCAGCGTTAAAACTATTGTTGCGAGCAGAAAAAACAATCTTTTTGTATGCATACTCCTCATCTTCTCCCATTAAAAACTTTGTGTAAAGTTAGCTGTAATTGTAAATTTTCAAATAGTGATTAGAAATAAAACTCCGAATCAGGACCAAAGCTAATTTTCATAAAAAACTAATGGTTACATTAATCCTGTGGTTTTTATCAATACGGTTTGCTATCTTTATGCGATTTTTTTACCCCCAACGTATGTAATTAGATGCTGTTAACATTGTTTATTAAGGGGATTCTGGTAGGTTTACTTGCCTCAATTCCCTTAGGTCCAATTGGTATTATTTGCATTCAGCGAACTGTAAACAAAGGTAAACTAAGCGGTTTCCTTAGCGGAATTGGTGCAGCAAGTGCTGACACAATATTTGCAACTATAGCAGGGTTCAGCTTAACCTTTATAATTAGCTATATAGAGGAGAAACAAATTGTTTTCCAGGCAATTGGCGGACTAATTATTTTGCTTTTAGGAATCAAGATTTTTTATACAAATCCCATAAAGCAACTTCGACGACATAAACGCAAAAAAAACAACCTACTCGAAGACTACGTCTCTGTACTACTACTAACAATTACCAACCCTTTGGCCATTTTTCTATTTATAGCCCTATTCGCCTCACTTGGTATTGTATCGGATGAAATGGGCATTGCCGCACCGCTTGTAACCGTAAGCGGCGTATTTATTGGTGCCATTATATGGTGGTACACCCTTACCACACTGGTTAGTATCTATAGGTCGAAATTTAGGCTGAAACAACTTTGGTGGATTAATAAAATTTCCGGGGCTTTAATATTCACCTTAGGTTCAGCTGCTTTACTTGGTATTATACGCCTATTCATAAAATAGAAATTTTGCACCACCCCCCTGTTTTATAAAGTTTTTGTGTAATGCGTTAATAATCTTGCATATTCTTATTATTATTGCAGTATAATTATTGTTTTACATACGATACGTAACTGTTACCAATAACCATAATATAAAAACGCTATGAAAACAACAAAAAAACTAGTCGGTATCGCGGCAGTTTTCGCCATGTTTATATTCGGCTCGTGCGAAAATTTTTCACCTACAGTTAATGTGCCCCTTACTAGCAAAGCGGAATTTCCGCTAGAACCCGCTACAGGAAAGAATACAAGATCAGAAACATCGATACTATTAACCTCATGGGATTTTAACCAATCGATCGAAACAATTATTATCGAATACGGTGGTGACCCAGAACAAATCAAAGAGAGCAATATTGTATCCGTTACGCTAACATTTGCTGAGGGGGAACAGGGTGTTGATCTATCCTCTATTTTCAACTCCCTTCAACTTAAAATGGATAAGATACCCGCTACAGAAGAAGAGCTGGTAGCCGAATCGGCCGTAATAGGAGCAAATAGCATTTCTTTTGATCTGGTAAAAACAAACATTTTTGATTATACTTCAAGCGATAACGATTTTACTTTCCTACTCTACGGCGACGTTAACTATGACAAATTATTCAGTGCTATTAACCTTATAGTTACAGTAGAATCTAAAATAGTTGTTTCAGCACTTTAGCCCGCATTATGCGCCAAATTTGTTAAAGATGAATGCAAATGCGGGTTACCCCGACTTAGTCGAGCCCAATTTTGGACAACAAAATTGGTTGTGAGACCTAGTCGCTGCCAGAGGTTCCAATTATTCGAATGAGTAATTGGGGTTAGCATTTCATTTGTACTTCTTCATAAACAAAGGGCTGTTTTTTTTAACAGCCCTTTGTTTATGAAGATTGTGAATAAAATCTAATCTGTCTAAAAGAATTTTGAACGACGATCTACTATTTCAGCTTCCTCTTTAAGTGCCTCATAAGATTCTCTCGTAGCCCTTTGCTGGTAAATATTAAGTATTCGTTGTTCTTCGGCTGCTTTGTCTACTTCTTGCACATTAATTGCATTAACCGTTAAGGCAAATACTCCTGCGTTGCCTTCGATGGGCAAAGCTAATTCCCCCTCAGGAACAGTAGATGCGGCAGCAATTACAGCCGGTTCAAATCCGACTGTGGGTAACGAAAACGATGAAAACGAAATGCCAGGCGCATCGTGTACCTGGAGCGATAATTTGTTGGCAACATCATTTACTGTTGCCCCTTCTTCCATAGCCTCACTAAATTTATCCTTTAGCATTTGGGCTTTTTTCTGCTTTATTACCTGATTTTTGACCTCCTGCTGAACCTGTGCTAGTGGAGCAAAACCCTCTTTGCGAACCTCCTTAAGAGCAGCTACAACAAAATTATCACCGAATTCAAAAACAGGCGAAACGGCATTCACATCCTCTTTGTATGCCCAACGTACCATCTCGCGCGGATTCTCTAATCCAGCGATACGTTTGTCGCTTTCTCTGAGGTTTGAAGCAAGCCGCTTGTTAAGCTTTTTCTCGATAACAGCTGCGTTGAACTTCTCGTACGTATTGTTTAGGCCTGCAAACGCACTAGCCTGTTGGTAAATATTCTGATATGTTTTTGAACTGGGTATCACGTTGCGCACTAGCTGTGCAACCTGCACTTTCTTCGCAAGATTACCTTTCTCTTGAATCTCAATAATATGAAAGCCAAACTGCGACTCAACTAGTACTATATCGCCTTTTTCACCATTAAAGCATGCATCGTTAAAAGGCTGTACCATTGCCCCTTCGGGGAACCATCCCAAATCGCCACCTTGAACAGCCGAACCTGGATCTTCAGAAAAATCGGTAGCTAGCTGGGCAAAGCTGTTCCTGTTTCGCTTAACAATTTTAAGTATGCTATCAGCCTTGGCCTTTACGGCATCATACTCTTCTTGCGACTGAACATTTGAACTCAGCAGAATATGGCGAGCCTTAACCGAATCGGGTAAAAAATCGACATCAACTAAGCGGGCTATAATGTATGAATCGCCATCGAATATTGGCCCAAAACTATCGCCCACTTTTGCATTAAATGCCCAGGTGTTAATCTCCTTATTGGATATCTCTCCTTTTTTAAAAAACTTACCTTCGTAAGGCACATCAGAGTTTAGGTTTGCAAATTGACCCGCATCGGACGCCTCCTCAAAATCTTTCTGAATCTCATTTATCCACTCTTCGGCAAGTTCATAATCGTTGGGTGATGGGTTAATGGGGAAAACAACATACTCAACATCCCTTGAGGCCGATTGCTTATACTTTTCGATGTTCTCTTTGTAGTAACTTTTTATCTCTTTTGAAGAAACAGAAACTAACGAGTCGTTTATGGAAGAGTAGCGTTCAACGATAAAACTAATATCGGCAAGCGAGCTACGTTCGGAGGCCGACTGCTGGGCATGAATATCGGTTACATATAATCCTTTTCTAACCAGATTGCTATACTTGGTGAAAAGCCTGTCCTTAATAATGATATCCTCGAGGTACAACCAAATAGAGCGTTGAAATCCTGATGGGTCAGAGTCCAAATTACGAAGGAACTGATCAACCATTGCAACATCTACCTCTCCGGTTTGAGGGTTACCAAATTCTTGCCTGATGATGGGGTGTAGGTTATTGCCCTGCACCATATCAAAAAGTTCGTCGGGCGAAATTGTAATACCTAGCTCCTTGTACCGAGGGGAAAGCACATACTCCTGTAACAGCTGATTCCAAACCTCTTCGCGAATATTTTCTGTGGTTTGCTCGTCCAGAGCACTAACCCTGCGCGAAGCCTTATTTAGTTCAACTACGTGATCAACACGCTGCTGATAAACTTGATAAGGGATTGATTTTCCTGATATTTCAGCTATTTCAAACTGATTTCTATTAAAAGAACCACCCGATCCCAATAGGTCTCCAAGTATAAATGCTAGTAATGCAAGTCCAATTACAACTGCAACAAGCGTTCCAGCACGATTTCTGAGTTTTTCTAGTGTAGCCATTTAAAATTAATATTAGTTCAAAGATTTGCCTTTTTTAAGGCTACGAATATAGCTATTTTAGTCTATTGCATAAAGAGATAGTTGACTTTTTAAGCCTAAAAGCGAAAAAAAGGTGTACTTATGTCAACACTTACCATAAATCAACATAATTTGGTGCCTATTCGTATGGTATTAGCTAGGTTTATTAATCAGTAAAGATAACTAAGAGCTGTTTGAACACTAGCTATAAACAGGAATCACCCTAATATTACATAAAACCTTTAATTCAACACTCACAAGATATCGAAATGATATGCTACCTTTTTGAATTAATGGTAAAATGAATTTGGTCGATGCGGGTTCCATCCATTTTGACAACTCTTAGCCTAAAGGAATCAATCTCAATTTCCTCCTGGGGTTTAGGAATACTTTGATAATTCGAAATGATAAACCCAGCCAATGTGCCGTACTCTTCGGACTCGGGAATATGAAAATCATACTTGTCGTTCAGGTAGTCGATCTCTAACCTTCCACTTAAAATAAACTCATCATCGGAAAGCTGTTTTTCAACAAATTCGCTAGAATCGTGCTCATCATCAATCTCGCCAAATATTTCCTCTATAATATCCTCAATGGTAACCAAGCCTGCCGTTCCGCCAAATTCGTCAACCACAATTGCTAAGCTCTTTTGCTCTCTTATAAAAGTAGTTAGCAATTCGTGCGCCTGCATTGTTTCGGGAACGAAATCAATTTTAAACATTTTTGATTTTATACTCTGAGGCCTTTTAAACATATCTTTAGAGTTAACATAACCAATAATATTATCTATGCTGCCCGCATAAACTGGTATTCTAGAGTAGTTTGTTTTTATAAACTTTTCGGTGAGCTCAGCTATTGTGCCTTGTGAGTCGATTGCCTCGATATCAGTACGTGGCAACATACAATCGCGAACCTTTACTTCAGAAAAATCTAGTGCATTCTGAAACATTTTAATATCGTGCTCCTGCTCTGACTCTTCCCTCTCAATACTTTGCGCTTCTCCCACAAAATGATTCAAGTCAACTTTTTCAAAAACCTTATTCTCTTCACTCTGACTAACCTCAAACCTAAAAATGCGTCGAATAATACCAAATGACAAGCTTGTTGAGAATCTGCTTATGGGATAAAGTATGATATAAAAAAACAGCATAGGCAAAGCAAAGAAGTTCAAAAATCCGTTGGGATGCATTCTAAAAATTGACTTGGGCAAGAACTCGGCAGTTACCAGGATAATTGCTGTTGAGAGAACGGTTTGAACTAAAAGCATACCCATCTCATTGGAAATGTATGGGTTCAAAAAGTTTTCAAGCAGTACTGCCATGGCCAAGCCATAAATAACTAGGGCTATATTATTACCTACCAGCATGGTAGCAATGTACCGATTCGGATTTTTAGTATATATTTGTACTATGCGCGATGTAAAAGTGCCCTGTTTCCTATCGAGTTCGATGCGTAACTTGTTAGACGAAAGGAAAGCGATCTCCATTCCGGAGAAAATTGCTGAAAAGAGTATTGATAAACCAATTATAACCAGGTTATAATCATCCATTTAGACTAAATCAATTATTTTTATTTGATGAGGATTTTCGCCGAAATCGCCTGAGTAAGAACATACCAAACGCCACAACCGAAAGGATATAGAACATGTAACTATTCTCTATTCCAAATTTAATGGTTGCATTAATGCCCAACGCTAAGCAGGCTAGGCCTAAAATCACCCAAATTATTTCTAGAATTTTTGGTAACGCATTCATAAAAATACAAATTTAATGTTCGATATAAAGATAGTTGAAATTTTACAAAAATCTTAGCTAGTTTCAACTTACTCTTCTTGAAGATATATCTTACCCGATGGTTTTCGTACTACCCAGTCGTTAAAATCTTCATCAGAATCCATTCCCTCCCCAAAAATAACATCATCGCCCGAGGTGAGTTTGACCATATCGTCGGAATAAATCTTTCTGGCTTTTTGATCCCAAAAAAGTTGTTCGGTATTTAGTATTTGCCCCTTGTTGTTTTGGGCTACAACATCATACCGAGCATCCCACAGCTCTTCTTCTTCGTAAAAAATAGCATAGTTCGCCGTAATGGTAGATTCAATATTCAACGAATCATCGTAATTATAAACGGTTATACCCTTTGGAAACTCATGGTATGGCTCCTCGGCATATTGGTAATACATGCTTTCAGGTGCTAATGCACGTACTTTAACTTTCCCGTTTTCGGTATACACAATCTCCATATTTTCGCCTACCAAAGTAGGAACCTGCTCACGCTTAGTAAGAGCGTTTACCATTTCGATATCGGTTTTGCATGAAGAAAGCAAAATAGTCCCTACTAAAGTAGGGACTATCAGCTTTTTTATGCACTCTAAAAACATTGTAGTTCGATGTAAATTACCTATTCTGGGCGGGCTCTTACGGTTGTAACCTCGTTAATCCATCCACCAACGGTATACCTATCATTTATATGCAGATCTTGAAAGAAGATATCATTCTTAGCTGGGAAATACTGCATATAGGTATTAATTAATCTATCACAGTCATCGGCAACAGAGGGGTCAACTCTTTTTGCTTTTATAAACTGGTCAACAGCAGCCCAATAAACGGTTTTCTTTTGAAAATCATCGCTAAAGCAGTTCTTTTCTGCTGCATAAATATGCCCTATTAGGATATAGGCATGTCCGAGGTTTGGATTAATTTTTAACGCCTCGAGCGCCAACAAGCGCCCCTGCTGTGGGTTTCCCATATCGTTAAATACCATATTACCATATTCAACCAAAAATTTCGACTTGGTTACTGAATCTTCCTCATGCTCTACCGCATCTTTATACAGTTCCTCAGCCTTATTATAGTCTTTTGCGTTTACATAAATTCGAGCCAGCTCGTATGCACGAGCTGCAGTAGGCTCAAGTTTATATAACACCTCGGCTGTTTTTTTGTAGAAATCGGAAGTTTGACAACTATTAGCGGTTAACAGAGAGCTAACCATTTTGGCTAAATCTAAGGAGGCCTCCTCGTTGATA
Source organism: Bacteroidales bacterium (assembly GCA_028708425.1). Classification (GTDB taxonomy): domain Bacteria; phylum Bacteroidota; class Bacteroidia; order Bacteroidales; family Tenuifilaceae; genus Perlabentimonas. Next base: position 48,601 of record JAQVYY010000005.1, on the reverse strand, counting down.
CGAGGTTCGAAAATATTTTGCAAGCTTTCGCAGTCGGCAACACCAGCATTTGTAAAAATGGCGTCAATGTTTTCTTTCACCTGTAGTAATCTTGAATCATCGGGTTTTGCTGCTAGCTTTGTATCGAGATAGTCGGCTAGCGTAGCATAGGTTTTAATAACCTCCTCACCGCTGAGCTTGTCATTTTCGTACATGGTGTTTGTAACCGCCATAAATGTATAAAGTGCTACCCCTGTTGATTTATCGCCACTAATTTCTACGGATTCTTTAAGAATACCGTATGCCTCCTCGTAACGATTTGGGTCGAGACTCATTAGGTCCATACCTTTTTGCCCAAGCAGCTTTCCTTTTGCATTGAAATGCTCTATGCGCATATCGTAAATCATCATTAACGAATCGATCATTTCTTCCTTGCGCGATGGCGCAACCTCTTCTTCAATCCACTTTTTCATCATCCTAGCACCATGGATATAGGTGTTCTGGCGAGCAGCTGGACATATATTCAGTACCTTTAGCCAATTAGGCTTTGCCTTATCGTAATTGCGTTGCTTATAATCCTCCCCATATAAAGAAAGTGCCACAATACATTGTTGCCTTGCTTCCTCATCAACACCATACTTAGCATCTTTTAAGTAGGCTTGTGCAATACCGTTTACTGCAAATAATAACAGTAGTGATAGGGTAAGTAAGTTTAATGTTAAAATCCTTTTCATTGGTCGGTAATTTTAGTGTTACTATAGAATTTAGTTAAATTTTCGCTTAATAAACCAGAAATCGTAAAATGTAAATCCAATATTAACAACACCGTAGGTTTCCTGGATTAAACCGTTTGATAGGGTGCCCTTTTGGCCCAATTCACACGAAATGTTGAAAGTAGTGTTGCTGCGTTTGAATGGTAAACCTACTCCAAAAGTTATGCCATAATCTTTTATTTGATTATTGCGAAGCTTCAAGCTCGTATTTGAGTAATAAAATCCCGCACGATACGATATTCGCTTAAGATACGAACGTAAATCGGCCGGATTGGGGGTAAGCTGGAGCCCTACACGTAGGGTATTACTTCGAACTAACGAATCGCTGACATTTAAAAACTTAGCATTGGACCAATCTTGCGACGAATAATCAGCACCAATCATAAAGTTCTCTTTATAGGCAAATGTAAAGCCTACCGAAACGTTCCTGGGGAAATCGATAGTACTTTTGGGGTACTCTTCGTATGTTAGAGTATCAACAAAATTGTTGTCTGCATATTTTTTGGGGTAAGAAATAAATAGTACGTTTTGTGCACCAATAGCAGTTTCGTTATCGAGTGTACCTCCCACTACTACTTTGTAATCTTTCTCTTTACCAAAGGCAAATGCATACTGAGCACCAAAGCTAAATGCTACATCCCGAACCACCACGCTATTCTGCCTTTTAAAATTTTTGTATGGGGTTTGTGCAGGAAAAATTGTTTCTGTTGTATGCTCAATTGCACCAAAAAAATAGGACATATTGGCTCCAACCGAAAACCCTTTCAAGGGTTCAAAAGCTAGCCCAAAATACGATTGGGTTATTCCACCACTCCCTTGGTTATAATACTGAATTGGCCCTATTGTGCTCAGCAGGTAGGGGTCCATTTCATAATCCTTAATTCGATAGCCTACATTGCTATAGGGCTGAATACCCGCACTTGCGCCCATCCATTTTGCTATGGGAAACTGAATAGCCAAATGGTGCAGGTTAGCTCCCGAATTGAAGTTAGCCTGATTGCTGGTTTTGTAATTAACGCCTGTACCCTCAACACCAAAATCAAAAATAAACGACATGGTATCCTGGGCGGTATAGGTTGCTGGGTTCAAAAAATTTATACTAGTAGAATTACGAACTCCTTGCGATATACCCCCTAGTGCCTTGGTGTTGGCATAGCCCCTACTGCGTATTTCACCTATACCAAAGCGTGAGTATGGCGAAAAGGTTGAGAAGCTTTGGGAAAGCACTGGGATTGAAACCAGTAATACCAATACCAGAAGCAGTAACTTATTGTAAATTTTCATTGTAATCTAAAATTCGGTTAAGCCCTAAAAGCACTAATTTAGAATGCACAAAGATGCTATTTTTTAAGTTTTTATCAAAGAAAAATGAATTGCCTCCTGTAAAAACGACTGCAAGGGGCGAATATTGTTTCCTAATACTATCGATATAATTATCGACCTCGGCTATTACTCCATTCAAAACCCCTGATTTTATTGACATTTTTGTTGTATTACCAACAAGCGGGTATTTTGTGTTAAAAGATACTAAAGGTAGCTTCGCTGTAAAATGATTTAACGCCTTAAACCGCATATCGATACCAGGGGAGATGGCGCCACCAAGGTATTCGCCACAGGATGTTAGCAGATCGTAAGTAATTGCCGTACCGCTATCAATACATAAAACATTTTGATTTTCATATAGTACGCTAGCCCCAACTACTGCAGCTAATCTGTCGGGGCCAAGGGTTTGCTGTGTTTTATAACAATTTTTTATGGGTAAAGGGGTTTGCGACGAAAACTTTAAGGTTGGCACTTGCTGTGAAAGAAACTCTTCAAAATATCCTTTAATTTCCCCAACACTCGAAATAATAGCTCTCTCAATACCGTACTTACTAATCCAACCCTCAATGGAATTTGGATTAAACTCTTTAGCTCTATCGGAAAAATCAATACGGTTGCCTTTAAATACAGCCACTTTCGTCAATGTATTCCCAATATCAACCACCAAGCTGGATGCCTGTAATACTATGGACTCTTTACTCAAGGCTTATAAGTTTTATACTATACTTTTTCTGTTTCAAAAACAGCTGAATCTAATTGTTTTAAAATTACGAGGGCATCATCAATGCTCTTAACCCCTATAACCTTAAGCGATAGCTTATTGCGTTGCTCTTTAAGCTGAAATATACGTGGATTTGCCTGAATATGAGCAATTATTCCTGCAAAAATTGATGATCGGTAAAAAGGAGAAATTTGATTTGAAATAAAGTAACCAATAAACACCCCATTTTTCAGAAGCACCCTTTCCATTCCTAGCGTTTTGGCCAACCTCCTTAAACGAACTACATTAAGGAGTTCTGCTACTTGGTGGGGCAGCTTACCAAACCTATCTTTAAGCTTGTTTTCGAAAGATAGCAGCTCGTGAGGTTCATCTATTAAGTCGAGCTCTCGATAAAGTTTCATCCGCTCTGAAACACTTGAAACGTACGAATCGGGAATTAGCAGCTCCAAATCTGTTTCTATATGGCAATCGACTTTTTCGTGCGACCACATAGTGGCCGTAGGCTTACTTCCCTTGTTGGCATCATCGAACACATCACCAAACTCCTCCTCTCGAAGTTCTTGCATGGCCTCATCGAGAATGCGGTGATAGGTTTCGAATCCGATATCGGCAATAAATCCGCTTTGCTCGCCCCCAAGCAAGTTGCCGGCACCTCGTATATCTAAATCCTGCATGGCTATACTAAACCCGCTTCCCAGCTCCGAAAACTCTTCAATCGCTTTTAGCCTACGCCTTGCCTCGTTGGTTAACCCCTCGAGTGGCGGAGCCAGTAAATAGCAAAAAGCTTTCTTATTGGAGCGCCCTACTCGTCCACGTAGCTGATGCAAATCGCTAAGCCCAAACATATGGGCATTGTTTATAATAATGGTGTTAGCATTAGCTATATCAAGGCCAGACTCTATTATGGTTGTTGAAATTAGCACATCGTAATCGCCCGAAATAAAGTCGAACATCGCCTTTTCAAGCATCTTTGATTCCATCTGCCCATGGGCAACGACCGAGGTAATGTTAGGACAAATTTTCGAAATCATCTGCTGTACCTCAGCAATATTCTGCACCCGATTATGCACGAAAAACACCTGCCCTCCCCGACTCACCTCATACTCTATAGCCTCTTTTACAATATCAGCATTAAAGCTATGTAACTCGGTAGCTATTGGATGCCTGTTGGGGGGTGGCGTATTTATAATTGATAAATCGCGAGCACCCATCAGAGAGAATTGTAACGTACGTGGTATGGGTGTAGCTGTTAAGGTTAAGGTATCAACATTAATACGAAGTTTTTTTAGCTTCTCTTTAGCTGCAACGCCAAACTTTTGCTCCTCATCGATAATAATAAGGCCTAGGTCTTTAAAATTTACCATCCTATTGAGCAGGGCATGGGTTCCAATAATAATATCGACTTGGCCCTGGGCTAAACGCGAAAAAATATCTTTTTGAGCCCTAGGCGTTTTCATCCGACTAACAAATTCTACATTGCAAGGAAAATTTTTGAGCCGTTGGCTAAAGGTTTGAAAATGCTGTAAAGCAAGAATGGTTGTAGGTACCAGTATGGCAACCTGCTTGCTATCGGCAACAGCCTTAAAAGCCGCCCTTATCGCAATTTCCGTTTTCCCAAAACCCACATCGCCACACACAAGCCTATCCATAGGAACGGCGCTCTCCATATCCTCCTTAACCGCTTGAGTTGCCTTCTCCTGATCGGGGGTATTCTCGTAAATGAATGATGCCTCTAACTCTTCCTGTAAATAAGAATCGGGCGAGTAGGCAAACCCTTTCTCTACCAACCGTTTTGAGTACAATGCAATAAGGTCTTTGGCAATATCCTTAACCTTGCTTTTAGTTTTTTGCTTTAGCTTTTGCCATGCACCCGACCCCAGCTTATGGAGCTTAGGCAATTCGGCATCCTTACCCCTATACTTTGAAATTCGGTGTAGATTATGAATGCCAACCAACAGGGTATCCCCGTCCTTATAGGTAAGCCTAACGGTCTCCTGCATTTTACCGTTAATTGATTGCTTGATAAGCCCACCAAAAACACCGATACCATGATCGACATGCACAACGTAATCACCCTGTTGTAAGCTTAATAGCTCTTTCATTGAAAGGCTATCGCGCTTAGAAAATTCGTTTTTTAGCTTATACTTCTGGTAGCGATCGAATAGCTGATGATCGGTAAAAACACATACCCTTAATGTATGGTCAATAAACCCCTGATGCAACGTTGACGCAATGGGAGTGAATCGAACACCTGAATTTATGCTTAAAAAAATACTCTCAAGACGCTTGTGCTGATTGGGGTTGTCGGCCAGTATATAGGTTTGGTAGCCTTTTTCATCAAAACTAACTAGATGCTGAGTAATTAATTCGAAGTTTTTCTGGAATTTCGGTTGAGGAACGACCTCAAAATCTATTGTAAGGGTTGGTTTCAATATCTGTTTCACCCCAAACTCAACCAAACCAAAGGTTTGCATTAGCTTAAAAAAATCGCCTCCAGCTGTAAAGTGCTCCTTACGCCCAACGCTCTCGAAAGTTTGGTTCATATCACCAAGAACTACCTCAATATCCCTAAACCAAACTACCGTACTATGGGGCAACAATTCGAGTAAGCACTTCCTGTCGTTATCATCTTCCTGCTCTGCCTGCAAATCGGGAATAAACGATACGGTTTGAAGATTCTCTTTTGAGAGCTGATCATCTACACTGAACGAGCGGATAGATTCAACCTCCTCGCCAAAAAAATCGATACGGTAAGGTAGTGGCGATGAGTACGAAAAAACATCAACAATACTACCTCTAATAGAAAACTGCCCGGGCTCGTAAACAAACTCGGTACGCTCGAAGCCCGTGTCGAACAAAAATTCTGCTAAAAAACTCTGAGAAATTGATTCTCCAACCGATAGGTTAATAGAATTTTTGGTGAAATAATCGACAGGGACCACCTTTTCGGCAAGAGCCTCGGGATAGGTAATAATTACAAACCCACCCTGCGAATTGGCATTTATGGCAGGGATTGCTTTTTGTGTGTCGGTGCGCTGGATTAAAGCCGCAGGTAATTTCTGATCGTATTGCACCGAGCGCTTATACGATGATGGAAAAAAGAATAACCTTTCCGATGGCAATATGGATGACAAATCGGTGAAAAAATAGGCAGCCTCCTCCTTATCATTCAAAATTACAAGCTGGGTATTTCCTATAGTGCCATTTACGGCAGCCGCCAATAGCGAAACTGAAGAACCTGCCGTACCCTTAACCCTTACCCTGCTCGATAAACTACCCTTCAACTCATCGGATAGCCTAACCACCGTGGGTTGCCGCTGGTACATCAAAACTAAATCGGAAATTGAAAAATCGCCCTGCATTAAAGATTGAAATATTAAACCTCAAAGTTAGAACGAATCCTTTTCCTATCAAGTGAAAATTTGAAATCTTTTTTTCAATTCAACCAAAAACGGCTAAGTTGCGAACTTTATAAAACCAAGTTTGCTGTTAAGAAAAGTGAAAATTGGAAAATTGATTTTACATTTGTAGCATACAAATGCAATAATTCAACCTCATATTAATATGAATAAACCCACAAAACATATTGACATTGAACAGGTTTTGGCAAGTAAAAGTCCAAGGTTGAAAAAAGCGCTCCCTCGCTTTATGATTCGATATCTAAAAAAAATTGTACATGAGGATGAAATCAACAGGGGGTTGGACGTATTTGGCGACAAGGAAGGGACTGAATTTATTGAAGGTGCCTTAGAATTTTTAGGTATAACCTATACCATTGAGGGGCTTGATAATTTGGATGAAAACGAAAGGTATGCTTTTGTATCGAACCACCCACTGGGGGGGCTTGACGGAATAATACTAATACTTGCCCTAAGTAAAAAATTTGGCCCAATAAAAGTGCCTGTTAACGACCTGTTGATGAACGTTAAACAGCTAAATGTTTTTTTTATTCCTGTAAATAAGCATGGTGCCCAAACAAGAGAAAGCGCGAAGCTGATGGAAAGCACGTACGCTTCGGATAAGCAGCTATTTACTTTCCCGGCAGGTTTATGTTCTCGTAAACAGAGGGGCGGAAAAATTGAAGATTTAGAGTGGAAAAAGAACTTTATTGTTAAGTCGATAAAGCACCAGCGCCAAATTGTACCCATCTTTTTTAGCGGGAAAAACTCTAACTTCTTTTACAATTTAAGCCGAATAAGAAACTTTTTGGGTATAAAAGTCAATATTGAAATGCTATATTTGGTTGATGAGATGTTTAAACAGAAAGGGAATAAACTACACGCTCGCGTGGGTGAACCCATTCCGCCCGAAATGTTTAAATCAACAAGCCGCCCAAAAGAGTGGACCGCATGGGTAAAGGCAAAAACTTATAGCTTAGATAATGCCCAGTAGCGTTACATCAAAACGCAACAACCCTGCAATTAAACAGTTCGATTACTTTAATAAAACTAAAAAGGTTAAATTTGAAGCGGATTTTACATGCTTTTTAAATACAAAACAATGGAACAAATTATTGAACCAGTTAACAAAGAACTACTGATAAAGGAATTAACCGACGATAAGTTTGTTCGTAAAACGAATAACGGCGGGAACCTACTTTACATATTTACAGCCCACGATTCGCCAAACTTAATGCGCGAGGTTGCAAGACTAAGAGAATTAAGTTTTCGAAGTGCTGGCGGAGGAACTGGTAAGGAGATAGATATTGACAAGTACGACCTTTCGGACAATCCATATAAACAGCTTATAGTTTGGGATCCCGAGGACAAGGAAATTCTTGGTGGGTACAGGTATCACCTTGTTAATCCGAACGAAGGCGGAGAATTAAACCTTTCGACCACTGCACTCTTTAATTTTTCTGATAGATTTAAAAAAGAGTACCTCCCATACCTTATTGAATTGGGGCGCTCTTTTGTACAACCAAAGTACCAATCGAAACAACGACGTGTAAAAAGTTTATACGCTCTAGATAACCTTTGGGATGGGCTTGGTGCGCTGGTTGTGCTTAACCCAGGGATTAAGTATTTTTTTGGTAAGGTTACCATGTATCGGCAGTACAACACTAGTGCTCGCAATGCGCTGCTTTATTTTATGGAAAAGCATTTCGCCGATAAAGAACAGCTGGTTACCCCAATTGAACCCATGAAAATTGATCTTGACCACGAAAAAATGGAAAGCATCTTTGTGGGTAAAGACTATAAGGAGGACTACAAAATTTTGTCGCAAAAAATAAGAGGTTTGGGCGAACGCATCCCTCCGCTAATTAACTCGTATATGAATATAAGCCCATCAATGAAAGTATTTGGCACTGTAATTAATCCTTACTTTGGCGATGTTGAAGAATCAGCAATAATGATTACTATTTCTGATATATATCAGAATAAGATTGAGAGACACGTACTCTCGTTTATAAAAAGGAAAATTACTAGAAAATAGATGAACATAAAGCAAAATCGGGTTAGCTAAATGCCTAACCCGATTTTTTATATAGAAAAACCACCTACCTCTCCTCCTCAAAAACCTTTTCAAAAGTATTACTTCGGAACTTATCCATATCTCCACCTACCCGCTCATAGCGCTCGCACTGCTTCGTCTCTTTGTTGGCATACTCTTGTTGCTGCTTTAAGTACTTTAAAAGCGTGGCAGATTTGAGTATTCCAGAGTTCCTTGCAGCGGAAATGGTACTATTATAATCGGCTAAAAACTCGCATGCATTCGTGATATTTACATACCGGTAAAAGTATATGTCAATAAGTTTTATTAAAGCATCGAGCCTAATTTCAAGATGCTTTCGAGATTCAATTCCAGCTGGTATAGTATTTACAGTAATGGTATACTTCTCGGCAGCCTCTTTGTACTCCTCATTATTATAATCCTTTTCAGCTGATTTAAAGCTAAATTCGGCAGCCCTTATAGCTCGCTTATCTTGCGAGAACGAATCGGATGGCAAAAGTAAAGCCAACGACATCAAAAAAATTATTACGTTTTTCATAGCATTTACGGTTAATGGTTTATAAACAAATTTACTAAAAACATTAACAACATCAATGCCAATATTTGCCAATATTGCTCTAACCCCAATTATTCATTCGAATAATTGGGGTCTCCGACAGCGACTAAGTCTCACAACCAATTTTATTGCCCAAAATTGGGCTCAACCATGTCGAGGTAACCCGCATTTGTATTCATCTTTAACAAATTTAATGAGTAATGCGGGCTAAAGCTTATTATTTTGACAACTAGTAGGCTCGTTGATCCTTCCCCTCAATAAAATTGATGAATGAAGTATTTACTACCTTATTGCCACCAGGAGTAGGGTAATTACCTGTAAAATACCAATCTCCCGTATCGTTGGGGCATGCTTTATGTAACGCTTCAATTGTTTGAAAAACAATTTTAACCTTAGCCTTCATCCCATCAGGAGTTAAGAGCTGGGCTATTTTATCTGAAATTTGAGTAGGGGTAAATGGCCTATATATATCTTTCACATAGTTTATCATCTCCTCCTTAGGTAAATTTTGCTGAGCCTTACATTTTTTGTATACGCTACTAATAACACGCCCGTTTCCTGTCTCTTTTAACAGCTCAATAGTTGCCCTAAAAGCAATAAAATCGCCAAGTTTAGCCATGTCTATACCGTAACAATCGGGGTATCGTATTTGTGGAGACGACGACACTACGACTATCATCTTAGGGTTAAGCCTGCCCAAAATCTTGAGTATGCTTTCGCGAAGAGTAGTTCCTCTAACTATTGAATCATCAATAATAACTAAATTATCCTTGCCCTCGCTAAGTACTCCATAGGTTACATCGTACACGTGCCCCACTAAATCGTTACGCCCACTATCCTGTGAAATAAAGGTGCGAAGCTTAATATCCTTAACAGCTATTTTTTCGACCCTGGGACGTGGGCTTATTATGCTCTCGATATCCTTCTCGGTAAGCTTGCCGTTAAGCTCATTTATTAACCTAACCTTTTCGCTGTTCATATACTCCTCAACACCTTTAACCATTCCATAAAAAGCTGTTTCGGCAGTATTGGGAATAAACGAAAAAACGGTATTCGTTACATCATAATCAATGGTTTCGAGAATAATTGGGGTTAGTACCTCGCCAAGTTTTTTCCTCTCCCTATAAATATCGGTATCGGTGCCGCGCGAAAAATAGATGCGTTCAAATGAGCAGGAGCTCCGAGCTTGTGGTACCCGAATTTCGTGTGTGCCAATTTCACCCGATTTTTTGATGATAAGGGCAAACCCAGGGTCAATCTGTTTTACCTTATCGGCAGATACATTCATAACGGTTTGTAGCGCTGGTCGCTCAGATGCCGCTACTACAACCTCATCATCTATATAATAAAATGCGGGCCTTATTCCCCACGGATCGCGACAAACAAAAGCATCGCCATGACCTATCATTCCAACTAAAGCATAACCACCATCAAAATCGCGGGTTGCCTCCTGCAATATTTGCTTAATATTTAGCCCATCAGCAATTAGCTTACTAATCTGTATATTGGCATTCCCCTCATTTTTATACTGCCGAAACAACCTCTGATTTTCGTCATCTATAAAATGCCCTAGCTTCTCTAGAACGGTTACCGTATCGGAATAATCTTTAGGATGCTGGCCAAGGTCGATAAGCGTTTGAAAAAGTTCATCAACATTAGTCATATTAAAATTGCCAGCCAAGGCCAATGTTCTTGATTTCCAGTTATTCTCTCGTAGAACAGGATGAACATAATCAATACAGTTATTCCCGAAAGTTCCGTAGCGCAAATGTCCAAGGTAAAGTTCCGCTGCATAGGGTACATTTTGTTTTGCCCATACCGCATCGGCAATTAAATTAGGGGTTGATGCTATACTCGAAATGCTGCTGTGAATAGAATTGAACACATCATAAATTGGGGATGATGAGTTACTTCTAACCCTGTCTATATATCGATGTCCTGGCTTTAAATCAAACTTAATTGATGCCACCCCTGCACCATCCTGCCCCCTATTGTGCTGCTTTTCCATTAGCAGGTATAGCTTATTAAGGGCATACATCCACGTTCCGTACTTTGCATGGTAGTACTCGAGTGGTTTCAGCAGCCTTATTAAAGCAATACCACACTCATGTTTTATTTGATCTGACATGGCTTTTTAACTTTTTTTGATTTGATAAAGGACAAGTACCAATACAAGAATTCGAGTACACTCTGCTCTTGTGAATAACGTTTTTTTTCAAAAGAGAGGTACTGCATACTCATTATGATTTATGATTCAATCTAACCGTGGGAAATTTATCCGCTCGGGCACAATAAACGCCTTAGGGTAGTCTTTTGCCAACTGTTTTAACCTCTTAAACGCTTCGTCGCGGGTGCGAAAATCGCCAACAGATACCTTGTAGTATGGGCTATCGAAAGTTCGGTAAATTGCCATGCCAGGATAAATCTCCATAAATTCATTCATAACCTCTTCGGATTGCTGGCGCGATTGCTGACCTAAATCAAAGTATATACGTATGCGAAACCCTTGCATACCTGGTGTGGATGCGTTTTGCAAATAGTAACGATTCAATAAATCGTTAATCGTGGCGTCGTGAGTAATGGTAATATTTCCCTTTTCGGGGTTCGATTTCTCGATCTCATTAATAATACCAAACGATTGCTGCCCGTAGCTATTACTAAACATTACAACACTAGTTACCAGCAGCAAAAGGCGCATTACACTTTTTAATATGGTCATATTCTAAATTCTGATGAATTTACAGAGTACAAATGTAAAAATTATAAATAGCATACAAACTATACCTTACAATGACGATGACATTTCGATAATTGCCTGCCGAGGTATTTTAATGGTTTTTCGAATTGGAAACGAACGTCCCTTAACCTTTCCTTCAACCTCAATACTTTCCATCAACCCCTCTAACGACCCCGATGAAACTATACGAAAAGCATCGGCAATTGTTCGAAGTTCAATTTCAGCAGGTACGGAATAGGTTTGCTTTGAACAGGGTACCAACCTGATTGGTTCAACTACCTTAAAGGTGCCTAGCTCTCTGCCGTTAAGCCAAGCCTTAAAATCTATTTCAACAACCGAAATTTTTCGAGTATTCGGGTTATCGATTTCAACATCGAAGCTAAGCATTATCACCTTTTTGTTGAGCCCCTTAAATTCAACATCCTTAATACCCTTAATGCTTATTTCGTTGAATTGTGCACAGCCTAACAACAGTATAGGAGTAACCAGTATTAATAGCCACTTCCTCCTCAATATTTTATCTTTCATATGGTTCTGTAAAACTAGTCCTCCTCTTCAAGAGCCTTCAATAGCTCGTCTGTCATCTCAATATTATGGTACACGTTCTGAACATCCTCGTTATCTTCAAAAGCATCAATAACTTTCAAAACCCTTAATGCAGCCTCTGTGTCGAGCGTTTTATAGTCGTTAGGTATTCGCTGTAAACTTGCATTTTCGGCTTCTATTCCCAACTCTTCGAGCTTCTTTTGCATCTTACCAAAATCGGCCATTTGGGTATACACCTCAAAGTAATCATCACTTATATCAATCTCTTCGGCACCAGCATCAATAAGTTCCAGTTCAAGCTCATCCTGATCATGGTCGCCTTTTGGGATTACGAAAACGCCTTTTCTTTCGAACAAGAAACTGAGTGAGCCGTTGGTTCCAAGGCTTCCGCCCCTTTTGGTAAAGATTGACCTTATAGAACTAACTGTTCTATTGTTGTTATCGGTAAGACACTCAATAAAAATAGGCACGCCCTCAGGGCCATAGCCCTCAAAGGTTAACTCTTGTAGTGCATCACCCTCGCTATCGGCTTTGCTAATTGCCCTCGAGATATTATCTTTAGGCATATTAACGCCCTTAGCGTTATTTATGGCTGCACGCAGCCTAGGGTTTGTTTCTGGATCGGATCCTCCCTCGCGAACGGCAACGGAAACCTCCTTTACAATTCGACTAAACATTTTTGAGCGTTTAGCATCAGCTGCTCCCTTTTTACGCTTAATTGTTGACCATTTACTATGTCCTGCCATAATATTAACTATTAAATATCCTACTTGCAAATACTGTTTTATAACGCTTTACATCAAAAGCATTTGAGTTACAAATTTAGACAAAAAATCGGGTAGAGCAATAGTATTTTTTATAACTATTGATAATATGGCACTTACAAACATCAAAAGCATTCTATTAAAGCAATCTACCAACGAGTAGCTAAATAACTTCCCTAAATATTTAGGATAACAGAACGGTATTCAACAACAAGAACTATTTTTCCATTAACTTTGTCGCCAGAAAAAATAGTTGCTAATACATAAAGCTTTCACGTTGACTGATATTAATAATACGGCAGGCAAGTTTTATATTGAAACCTATGGTTGCCAAATGAACTTTAGCGACAGTGAGGTGGTTGCCTCAATTCTGTCGGATAACGGGTATACTTTAACCCGCAGTATTGATGAAGCGGATATTATTCTTGTAAATACCTGCTCTATTCGTGAAAATGCTGAGACGAGGGTTTGGGGCAGGCTTGATGTTTATAGACTTCAAAAAAAGGAAAAACCCTCGGTACTAATTGGCGTACTAGGCTGCATGGCCGAGAGGCTAAAAGAAAAATTACTAAGTAAAGAAAAACTGGTTGATATTGTGGTTGGCCCTGATGCTTACCGCGATTTACCCACGCTGCTACAATCGGCAAAAGAGGGGCAAGAAGGAATAAACGTGTTGCTTTCGCGCGAGGAAACGTACGCCGACATTAATCCTGTTCGATTAGATAAAAATGGGGTTTCTGCATTCGTTTCAATAATGCGAGGTTGTAACAATATGTGTACATACTGCGTTGTACCCTACGTTAGGGGTGCAGAGAGGAGTAGAGATCCAGAAACTATAATTCGCGAAGTAAAAGAACTTATTAATAACGGATACAAAGAGGTTACCCTTTTGGGGCAAAACGTTGATAGCTACAATTGGGTTAACGGTGAAAACAAAAAAGTTGGCTTTGCCGAACTTCTTGAAATGGTTGCAAAGGTAGATCATAACATCAGAGTACGTTTCTCAACATCGCACCCAAAGGACCTGTCGGATGACGTACTTTACACCATGGCCATGTACGAAAACATTTGCGACCATATACATCTACCCGTTCAGTCGGGCTCTTCGCGTGTTCTTGATCTAATGAACCGAGGATACTCGCGCGAGTACTACATGGGTCGCATTGAAGCCATTCGCAGAATTTTGCCCAGCAGCACAATATCGACCGATATGATAACGGGTTTTTGTGCTGAAACTGAGGAAGATCACGAGCAAACCCTATCGTTAATGGAATGGGTTGGTTACGATTTTGCCTACATGTTTAAATACTCTGAGCGCCCAAATACAAAGGCTGCACGAAGAATGCAAGACGATGTGCCTGAAGATGTTAAAGCTCGTAGGCTAACCGAAATAATTGAGTTACAAAACAAATTATCGGAGGAGAGTAAGAAAAAAGATATTGGTAAAAGATTTAAGGTTCTAGTAGAGGGCGTATCAAAAAAATCTGACGAGCAGTTTTACGGCCGAACCTCTCAAAATAAGGTGGTTGTATTCCCAAAAGAAGACTCAAAAATTGGCGATTACGTTTTTGTAAAAGTTCACGAATCGACCCAAGCAACACTAATTGGAACTATCTCTAAGTCCTAACTTCATTAAAAACCACTGCTTTGTAATCTAGAAACAACTTCCCTATTACATCAAGGCAATCAAGCATGGAAACTGCAAACCAATTGGTTGGATAATTTCTACTCTACCAGCTTTATTTTAAGTTCGGCCAGCTGTTCGACCGAAATACTCGAAGGCGAGTTAATCATTACGTCCCTACCCGCATTGTTTTTAGGGAACGCAATATAATCACGAATCGATTCAACGCCATCCATTACAGAGCACAGCCTATCGAACCCAAATGCAATGCCACCATGAGGTGGTGCTCCGTACTTAAAAGCATTTAGAAGAAAACCAAACTGGTCTTCGGCTTGCGCCTCGGTAAACCCTAACACCTTAAACATTTTGTACTGCAGTTCCCTATCGAAAATTCGTATCGATCCTCCTCCAATTTCAGCTCCATTAATAACCAAATCGTACGCATTAGCCCTAATAGCAGCAGGATCGGATTCGAACAGATGAATATCGGACTGAACTGGCGAGGTAAACGGGTGATGCTTTGCATAAAAACGATTCGTTTCCTCGTCCCATTCGAGCAGCGGAAAGTCAACAACCCAAAGGGGTGCAAAACTATCGGCAGGTCGTAAACCTAACCTTTCGCCCATTTCAAGCCTAAGCTGACCCAGTGCCTCGAGAGTTTGGATTCTATCTCCAGCCATAATCAGCAACAAATCGCCATCTTCGGCTCCCATATGGCTAGCCCATTGCTTTAGATCATCGGGAGTAAAAAATTTATCAACCGACGACTTAATATCGCCATTTTCTCCAAGCTTAACGTAAACCAAACCTTTTGCACCAATCTGCGGACGCTGTACAAACTTTGTTAGCCCATCGAGCTGCTTACGCGAGTAATTGGCACAACTAGGTACCGAAATACCCCCAATAAATTCGGTTTTATCAAAAACAACAAATCCTTTCCCCTTAGCGAGATCGGTTAAATCACGAATTTCCATTCCGAAACGTAGGTCGGGCTTATCGGAACCATATAACGACATGGCATCGTTATAAGACATGCGCTGAAAAGGAGCCGCAAAATCAACATTAAGAATATCTTTAAACACAGATGCAACCATACCCTCAAAGGTGCTAATCACGTCATCCTGCTCAACGAATGCCATCTCGCAGTCAATCTGAGTAAACTCTGGCTGCCTATCGGCCCTTAAATCCTCGTCGCGAAAACACTTTACAATCTGAAAGTACTTATCCATACCAGCTACCATAAGTAGCTGCTTAAAGGTTTGGGGCGATTGGGGTAAAGCATAAAACTCGCCAGGATTCATTCGCGAAGGGACTACAAAATCGCGAGCACCCTCGGGTGTAGATTTGATAAGAGATGGGGTTTCAATCTCAATAAAATCTTGTGCATCGAGGTATCGCCGTACAGCTTGCCCCACTTTATGCCTATGCATTAGCGCATTCTTAACGGGTTTACGGCGTATATCGAGGTATCGGTACTTCATCCTAAGTTCTTCACCTCCATCGGTTTCATCCTCGATGGTAAAAGGGGGAACCTCGGAAGTGTTAAGAATTGTTAAACACTTTATGTCGATTTCTACCTCACCGGTAGGAATTTTTTTATTCTTGTTGGTTCGCTCTAGAACCTCACCCTCAACCTTAATAACATACTCTCTTCCAAGGGTTTCTACCACCTCAGTTAAATCGTTGCTGGTGTTCTCATTGGCAACAAGTTGGGTAACTCCGTACCTATCTCGCAAATCGATAAAGATCATTCCCCCAAGATTTCTGACACGTTGTACCCAACCGCTAAGGGTTACCGTTTGTCCAATATGTGTAGCACAAAGTTCGCCACAGGTATGAGTTCTATACATTTCTTCATGTTTTTATTAAGGTTGCGAAGGTATAAATAATTACCTTTGCTTACAATTTATGGCACCCATTTTGCAAACAGTTCATCGTAGCAACAAATATTAAGAATGAATCACAATAAAAAGTTTATGCTCGAAGCCCTAAAGGAGGCAAAAAAAGCACAAGCTAAAGATGAGGTTCCAATAGGTGCAATTGTAGCTTGCGGCAATCAAATAGTAGCAAGGGCTCACAATTTAACAGAAACCCTTAACGACCCTACCGCACATGCTGAGATGCAGGCAATTACAGCTGCAAGTGCTTACCTTAATGGGAAATACCTAAACGACTGCACGCTATACGTTACGCTTGAACCCTGCCCCATGTGTGCAGGGGCACTATACTGGAGTCAAATAGGTAAATTGATTTACGGAGCAAAAGACCCTAAAAGAGGGTACTCACTGCTATCAAATACGTTGCTTCATCCAAAAACAGAAGTAACCAGTGGTATAATGGCCAATGAAGCGGCCGTACTAATAAAATCGTTTTTTAAAACCAAACGATAAAGCACTATATTATATGATTTGGACACGCTCTTATTTATAATAACTCTAAATTACATATCTTTGTAGTAAAACTTTATGAACTTAGTATTTTTATGCCCTTAATAAAAGTAAAGTAACCAAAATAAACGATTAATAATATGAAAACGATTAAACTGTTAGCTGTATTAGCAATATTTTTTGCACCATTTTTAACAAATGCACAAACTTTAAAAGAAGCCACAGAAGAATATAACGCTGGGGCAACTATGTATCAGGAAAAGAAACCCGAAAAAGCGCTAGAGCATTTGTACAATGCAATTGAACTTTGCGAAGATCTGGACGTAGAGGGTGAAGAAACAAAGATATTGGCTGAAGATCTTGTGGCTAAAGCCCATCTACAGTACGCTATGAACCTGTACAGAGCCAAAGACATGTCGAAAGCACTAGAGCAACTCGAAAAAGCAAAAGAAACCGCAATCAAGTACTTTGATAAGAACACAGAGGGTAGGGTTGATAGGATTATCCCTCAACTTTACAATCAAATGGGTAACACCGAGTACAGGAATGAAGATTACGAAAAGGCAATCGGTTACTACAACAAGGCCATTGAGGTTAAGGCGGACTATCCTGACCCTTACTTAGGAATAGCCTTATCACACGAAAAGCAAGAAAACTTTGATGATATGCTCGGCTACCTAAAAGAAACAATTGAAGTATCGGAAAAGGTAAATGATAGAAAAAAAGCCGAAAGCGCAGCAAATAAAGCGAAAGGTTACTTGCTTCGTAAAGGCGATGAAGCCCAAAAGGCTAAAAACTTTGATGAATCGATTACTTTTTTCGAAAAAACGTTAGAGTTTGACAAAACTGATGGATTTATATACTACGTATTAGCAAACAACTATGTTGAACTAAAACAATGGGAAAAAGTTATTGAGTACGGTAATCTTGCGCTAGAAAATAAAACTGAAGCCGTTGACGAAGCTGGTGTATACTACCAAATGGGAACAGCATATCAAAACCAAGGAGATAGTGCTAAGGCTTGTGCTGCATTTAACAATGCTCTTTCGGGTACCTACCGTGCTGCCGCTGAATATCAAATAAATGAAGTTTTAAAATGCAACTAAAAGGTTGCTTATTAAACAATAAAAAAGGGAGCTGAACAGCTCCCTTTTTTATTACCTAATTCCTGAATAATAACATCAGTCTCATGCTTAGCCTACTTTAGCCCTTCCGTTGCTCTTTGTGGAATAAAGCCTGTAAATAAAGATACCCGCTTCTGGTGATCATTACAATACTCTCGATTTATACGGAAAACCTATTTTACCAACTAAAAAACCAAGACGAACAGTGTTACGTAATTACAAATATTGATATTACTTTTGACAGCAAAGTTAAGAATTACTATCATTGTATTTGCAGTAAATTGCGAGCAAAATATTCCCCTTAACTACCGTATTAATCTCAAAAAAGAACCATGCAACGCGCCATCGAACTTCTGTGTCCCGCCAAAGATGTTGAAACGGGTATTGCTGCCATTAACCACGGTGCCGATGCTGTTTATATTGGCTACAAAAAATTTGGTGCCCGCAACGCAGCAGGAAACTCGCTAGCCGATATCGAAAGGCTAACACAATACGCCCACCTATTTTTTGCAAAGGTGTTTGTTACCATAAACACTATTCTTTACGAGTCGGAATTAGAAAACGTTCAAAAGCTAATTCACCAACTCTACAATATTGGGGTTGATGCCATAATTATACAGGATATGGGAATTTTAGAAATGGATTTACCCCCCATACCACTCCATGCCAGCACACAAACCCACAACATTACTGCCGAAAAGCTGAAATTCTTGCAAAGTGTGGGTATCCAGCGGGTAATTTTAGCCCGTGAACTCTCATTGCGTGAAATAAGTACGATAAGGAGCACTTCTGACGTAGAAATAGAAGCATTTATTCATGGTGCGCTATGTGTTTGCTATAGCGGGCAATGCTACTTAAGCCATTTTTTAACAGGGCGAAGCGCCAACAGGGGCGAATGCGCTCAACCCTGCCGCTCAAAATATGACCTAATTGACGAGAACGGGAAAATCCTTGCCAAGGATAAGCACCTACTATCGCTTAAAGACTTTAACCAATCACAAAACATTGAGCAGCTTATAGAGGCTGGGGTTAGCTCGTTTAAGATTGAGGGGCGACTTAAAGATATTTCGTACGTAAAAAACAACACCGCGCACTACAGGCAAATACTCGATAATATTATTAAAAATAGTAAAAGCCTTACAAAACCCTCGTCGGGTAGCTGTAGCTACAACTTTACACCCAATCCCGAAAAAACGTTCAACAGAGGTTACACCCAATATTTTGCTAAAGGGCGTAGCAAAAACATGGCATCGTTTAACACACCAAAATCAACTGGTCAACCGCTGGGAAAAATAATTGAGTGTAATGGTTCCTTTATCGTTATTAATACCGCCGAGGAGGTAAATAATAATGATGGGTTATGCTTTTTCGACCAAAACAACAAGCTCGTTGGGATAAAAGTTAATAAAGTTGTTGGAAGTAAAATTTACCCTAACCACCCGCTTTCCGTTAAGTTGGGAACATCAATGTTTAGGAATTTCGACCACAAATTTGAACAACAGCTACTATCGAATAAATCGGGCACCAGAACCATCGACTGTAAAATTGAGATTAAAATTACCGATTCTTCAATTGAGCTCTTACTTACCGATGAGGACAATGTTGCAACCCATAGTTCCTTTAATTTTGAACCAGAATTGGCTAAAAACCCCAAGGGGATGCTTTTAACACTCAAAAGTCAGGTTGAGAAAACGGGTAACACCGTATATAAAATTTCGAACATAAAAATGCAAACGAATACCCATGTTCCCTTTTTTAAACTAAAGCATATTAACGCATGGCGACGAGAGCTATTGGAAGCACACAATCGAAACAGGCTTAATGCCTACACAAGGGAAGCAAGGGCAACCCCGACCAAAGCAGAAAATTATCCGGACACAGTACTTGACCACACTGCAAATATATCGAACACACAGGCCGAAAATTTTTACCAAAAGCATGGAGCAACCAAGACTGCCCCATGCTTTGAGCTAACCAGTAACAACCAAAACAAAACCTTAATGACAACCCGCTATTGCATGCTATTTGAAATGGGGGTTTGTAACGGAAAGGGGGAAACCATAAAAGAAAAACTTTTCTTAATGGATAATCTCCATAAGTATGAACTAGTATTTGATTGCAAAAAATGTGAGATGAAAATTAAAGGAGGCAAAAAGCAATTCAAAATCACTATTGTCCGGTAAAAACAAAGTTAAACATTATAGATTCTTCGCTTCACTGCGTTTCGCTCTGAAACGCATGTTCGACAAAACCGTTGAAAATAGAAGTGCCTTTGCCAATGACAAATGTTTAGTTTTAAGGGGAGGGCTTGGCTAGCGGCTTCGCCGCTAGCCAAACCCTCCCCTCCCAAATACAACTCAACGCCCTGTCATTCCGACCGTAGGGAGGAATCTATAAATATTAATCGGACGCCAATGATTCAAAATATAAATTTTTACCTCAATAAATTATGCTGGTATAGATGTATATTTGTAACTTTGTAATGAATGGTAATTTCTAACATAGCTAATTATGGATATTTTAAAGATTAAAGGCACGAGCCATTATCCTGAAATTTCTCTAAATGCAGAAACGGGCAAGATTGAATTCTCTGGTAATTCTTTACCTGAAAATGCAAAAGATTTTTACGAGCCCATAAACAGCTGGGTTAGTAGTTATATTGAAGCACCTTGCGAAGAAACTGTTGTAGAGTTCAGAATGACTTACTACAACACTCCCAGCTCTAAAACTATTTTCGTAATCCTAAAAAAGTTAGAGCTAATTCATGGGAAAACGAGCAACGTAAAGATTTTATGGTACTACCCCGACGATGATATTGACATGAAGTACGCTGGTAAAGATTACTCCGAAAGCATCGAAATTCCCTTCGAACTTATTCCCTATCAAGGATAAGAAATCTTAAGTATAAAATCTACAATAAACAGAAGCCCAGCCAAATTGTTGGCTGGGCTTCTGTTTGTGACCCCGACAGGATTCAAACCTGTGACCTTCAGAACCGGAATCTGACATTCTATTCAGCTGAACTACGGGGCCAATTGCCTTGCAAAAATAGCTAAAAAAACAGATTTGACAACTATATACCCAGACCAAAACAATACTAACCTTATGGGGTAAGTTGTATTAATTTATTCATTCGAATAATTGGGGTCTCCGACAGCAACTCCGTCTCACAACCAATTTTGTTACCCAAAATTGGGCTCGCCTTTGCCGGGGTAACCTGCATTTGCATTCATATTTACTATATTTGATGAATAATGTGGGCTAACATCGAAAAAAGATAGTTATATATACCCTTCCCAAACACCAACTGTAGTTAGGCTTCCAGATGAATAACCTGCTGGCACAGAAAAATCAGACGCTGTTATAGCTACCCGTTTTGCGCTGGTTACCTCCGAAACCTGAATGCTACCATCGCCCCTTCGGATTTCAACCTTAACAGGATAACCCCTATCTAGCAGCTCAAAATATTCGGGCGAGCTTTCAAAACTATCAGCGTAAGCCCCCTGAGCTAACTGATTAAGAAAATGACTAAGGCTAATAAAATCAAAATCATTGGCAATGGGCAAATCTTTGGCTATCCATATATTTTCGAGTAAAAACCCTTCCTCGAAAACCTGATATTTTGTTGCTAAAAAGTTCCCAACAACCTGCTGTTCTCCCATCTCTTGTACCAAAAAATTTTTAGTGGGCACAACGCTTCTGTCAGAAAAGGAAGCATCAATCATTTCCATATACATCGCTCGCAACTCATCTTGCTTATCGGCATCAACACCTTCTAACTTTTGATCGATTGAAGCAATTAGCTCCGCCTTTACCTCGGTAACAAACCGTTGTGGATTCCCTCTCCAATATGTTTTATTGCTATGGTTTATATAAAGAAGCTGATTCTTATCCAAAGAGAAAACTGTGCTCAAATCACCAGACACCATTTTCATATTGTAACCATAAAGATATACATGCTCGACCCTTTGCTGTAAACTATCGGCAGGAGAATTGTAATACCGTGTGGTTATATGCCAACCATTAGCCAAAGTACTAAGCGATATAAGCACCAATACAAAAAATGAAATAAATCCCTTGTCCATCTTACCTTTTTTATTCAACAAAAAATGTCAATACATACCCCATAATTTATACGTGGTAAAGATAAAAAATTATCGTTACGTACACTCAAAAATTACAGTATTAGCATGCTTAAAGCATGCTATACTTTCGATTTGTTGTGCTACCAATAAGAATTATAAAAGCAAAACGCTACAAAAATTTAATGCTAAATGTTATATTTGTGCAAACTGTTTAACACCATGAATAAACGAAAAATTTCAAAAATTATTAAGCGCCTAAGATACCTTCCTACCAATAAAAAGTTACATCTCTACATTGCCAATAAATTTAAAGCTATTTTCCTGAGGATAAGCAAGTCAACCAAGGTAGCCTACCCTTCAACGGTGATGATTGAGTTAACAAATCACTGTAATTTACATTGCACCATTTGCCCCCGCGAATATAGATATGGACAGGAAATGGATAAAGGTAAAATGTCTGTACGGCAAGCAAAAGATATTATTGATGAACTTTGGCCCTATCTAGACTCAATAGGACTTACTGGAATGGGTGAAACATTTATGTATGAAAACCTTGAAGAAATTGTAGATTACATAAAAGCTAAAAACAAGGGCATCATTATCTCTATATCAACGAATGCTGTTTTACCCCATTTTATAGAGAAAGCAAAACGAGTAATTGGTAAAATTGATACGATACAAGTGTCAATTGATGGAACGAATTCAGTTTACAATGCAATACGCAAAGGCTCTTCATTTTCAACCCTAACCAGCAATTTAACCGAACTTACTAAGCTGTGCAAAGGAACAACTACCTCCATTATGTTAAATATGGTGGTAACAAAAGAAAACTACACACATATGCCACGACTAGTTGAGTACGCATCGGAAATTGGCGTGAAATACGTTGACTTTACCTTGCTAAACCTTGCCGCTGTTACTGATATAGATGCCAGTTACTACAACTTTTATAAATCGGATAGCTTTCTATCTGTCTGTTCGGCTCTTGAAAAAACCCTCAAGAAGTACCCTAAGGTTACCATCACAAGCAAAAACTTTAAAACGCAGAATAGTTTTCAAAAATGCCCTTTCCCTTGGACACATTTCTACTTTACATGGGATGGATTTTCAGTACCGTGCTGTGCAAAACCATTCCCAAAAGAACTTACCTTTGGAAATGTAATAAATAATAGGGTATTAAACATACTAAACTCAAAGGGATATAGGGAATTTCGGGAAATGTGGTTTAAAAATCAACCCCCGTTATTCTGCAAAAAATGCCATTTTATAAACATTCCTCCTATTACAAGCAAATCTTCCTCGTAAAACACCGCCTCCCTGTAATATCCTAATATCAGGATATTTAGCGTGTGCTATAAAGGAAGTACAACGTAATAATTTTATATTCAGGCAATGGTAATCTGTTTTCAGCTGTACCTCCCATAACTCTATCCATAAATAAAAAAGGGGATGAGCTATAGCCCACCCCCTTTTGAGTATATATTGATGTTTGAAGATTCTTACATCATTCCACCCATACCGCCCATTCCGGGGCTACCTCCCATTGGTGGCATTGGCTCATCCTCTTTCTCGTCAACCATTACACATTCGGTTGTAAGGAACATACTAGCAATTGATGCTGCATTTTCAAGGGCGATGCGAGCCACCTTAGTGGGATCAATAACGCCGCTCTTATGCAAGTTCTCATACTTATCGTTGTATGCATTATAGCCAAAGTCTCCTTTGCCTTCTTTAACCTTCTGCGCAACAACAGAACCATCCTGCCCGGCGTTAGAAACAATCTGACGAAGAGGAGCCTCAATGGCTTGACGGATAATCTTAATGCCTGTATTTTGATCCTCGTTTTCACCAGTTAGTTCGTCTAGCGAATCGATACTACGAATATAAGCTACACCACCACCAGGGATAATACCCTCTTCGACCGCTGCACGAGTTGCACTTAACGCATCGTCAACCCTGTCTTTCTTCTCTTTCATCTCGGTTTCGGTTGCTGCACCTACGTAAAGTACTGCTACACCACCAGCAAGTTTGGCAAGGCGTTCCTGTAACTTCTCACGATCGTAATCGGATGTAGTGTTCTCGATTTGTACCTTAATTTGAGCAACACGCTTTTTAATAGCCTCTTTATCTCCAGCACCGTTTACAATAGTTGTGTTTTCCTTATCAAGAGAAACCTTCTCAGCAGAGCCTAACATTTCGAGTGTGGCCGCATCTAAACGAAGACCTTTTTCTTCGGAAATAACAACACCACCAGTTAGAATAGCAATATCCTCGAGCATCTCTTTACGACGATCGCCAAAACCTGGTGCTTTAACAGCAGCAATTTTTAGAGACCCGCGTAATTTATTTACAACCATGGTAGCTAGCGCTTCGCCATCAATATCTTCAGCAATAATAAGAAGTGAACGTCCATTTTGAGCAACAGGTTCGAGAACAGGAAGAAGATCCTTCATGGTTGAAATCTTCTTATCGGTTATAAGAATGTATGGGTTCTCGAGCACGGTCTGCATTTTGTCGGGATCAGTAACAAAATACGGAGAAATATAGCCCCTATCGAATTGCATACCTTCAACTATTTCAACAGTAGTTTCAATCCCTTTTGCTTCCTCAACCGTAATAACGCCCTCTTTCTTCACTTTCTGCATGGCCTCAGCAATTAGCTTACCAATCTCGTGGTCGTTATTTGCTGAAACTGATGCAACCTGCTCAATTTTTGTATAGTCGTCGCCAATCTCAATACTTTGCTTTTTAAGGCTTTCAACCACCCTAATAACAGCTTTATCGATACCGCGTTTAAGGTCCATTGGGTTGGCACCAGCAGTTACGTTTTTAATACCCACACCAATAATTGATTGGGCCAAAACTGTTGCGGTAGTTGTTCCATCCCCAGCATCATCTCCTGTTTTCGAAGCAACCTCCTTAACCATTTGTGCTCCTACATTCTCTGTCGCATCAACTAGGTCAATTTCTTTAGCTACGGTAACACCATCTTTAGTAATTTGAGGAGATCCAAATTTTCTCTCAATAACTACATTTCGTCCTTTAGGACCAAGAGTTACTCTAACCGCATTTGCAAGCTGATCTACTCCCTTTTTCAGCTGGTCGCGGGCTTCAATATCGAAACTAATAATTTTTCCTGCCATAATATTTATTTTTCATTAAGTTTTATAAATAGATTAAACAAACAGCCTTCCAAATACGATAGGCTATACAACGGCCAAAATATCCGACTGCTTCATCATAAGATATTCCTTACCATCAAGGCTAATTTCTGTGCCAGAGTACTTTCCGTAAAGTACCTTATCTCCCTTTTTTACCTCCATGGTAACATCTTTTGTACCAGGTCCAAGAGCAACTACAGTCCCTTTTTGGGGCTTTTCTTTTGCAGTATCGGGAATGTAAATACCGCTTGCCGTTTTGTCTTCTGCTTCTAAGGGCTCAACAAGAACCCTATCTGCTAATGGTTTAATTTTTAGTTCTGACATTTCTAAAATGATTTATTTGTTAATAAATGTATTCGAATTCACAATTCTGGGTATATCGAAATTTGTGCCAAACGTACAAACCTGACTTTTTGCCCTGTTTTTGGTTGTTAAAAACCCCTTTTTATGTTTTTTTTAATAAAAACGGACAAAAAAAGGATAGGGTAAATTGAGTAAATATTATTGTGTGTTAAAAATAGTACAATACCGCACAAGGAGCATAATTGTAACCATCATACTACCAACTAAAAGCAAGCAAAGAAACTGCACTGCATGAAACGACACAAAACATTTTCGATTTATATAAAAAAAGCGGGTGTCAGTATGTGACATACTGACACCCGCTTATACGAAAAGTTTCTAAGCTTTTACTCTTCATCTGGCTCACCTACATCACCTGCATCGTCGGTAGTAGCAGGCGGGAAAGTTGGTAAGGCCGAGGGGCTGGGTACACGCTCCAGTTTTTCTTCAATTGCCGAACGGCTAACCTCACCCTTATCGCGAGGTATTGCAAAACCAGCCAATATGGTTAAAACTAGAAGGCTAACTGCCAATGTCCATGTAGCCTTCTCTAAAAAGTCGGCCGTTTTACGAACACCCATAACCTGGTTCGAGGAAGCGAAATTAGAAGCCAATCCACCCCCTTTTGAATTCTGAACCAAAACGATTAGAATAAGCAGGATGCTGGCAATAATTATTAATACTGATATAAGCAAATACATTGCAAAAGGTTTTAACGTTTATTTTATTTACTATCTGAGTTCTTAATCTCTATAATTTGAGCGGCAAAGTAAGCTTTTTTTTCTGGATATTTCAAACTTAATCTCTCGTAAATTCTAATAGCCTTATCATTATAGCCTTGTGCCAAGTAGATTTTGGCTAACGATTCGCTCGCAACATCTTCTGGTTCCTTGAGCGACCCCTGTGATATGTCGGGCTGATTAATAGTTTCTGCAGAGGGTGGCTGGTTAGGAGTAATGCGTGGCTGGGTCTCAATAAAAGTGTCAATTAATGAAAAAGGGTCATCCGCTGCGGCCTTATCAGCATCGGTGAAAATACTGCTGTCCCCTTTTTGTATAAGTTCTAATAAGGAGGAAATATCAGCTTCAGATTCGCTAGCATCATCGGGGTTACTTTCCTCTGATTTTTTAAAATCGCCTGACAATGAGCCGTATCCTTCCTCATTAAGATCCCTTTCAGGAATTTCTAGAGTATAAAGTTGAGGGTCCATAAATACTTCATCGTCGGTTTTATGCTGTATATCAACTGGTGAATCGGAAAGCTCAAGGAGCTTATTATCGGTATCCGGCATAAACTCAGCCGCTTTTACATCATCGCTATCAACATCAAGCTTTTTCGGCTTTACCGAATTGCAGTCGTTTGCTACCGAATGAAGGGCAAAAAACAGCTCATTTCTATCCGAAGCCAGTGCCGAAAGTTTTGTAAACTCAGATTCCAAGTCGCCCGAGTTTATATTCTTATCACCAATAACCTTAAGCACTCTTGCTGCAAAAAAATAGGGGAAGTCGTTAGTCAAGCTGTCAAGTTGTGCTAGCTCCTCATTACCGATGCTCTGAGGATGCGCTATAATACTATAAAACTGCTCCTTATCCATGGCTACCAATTTGCTACCGCGCTATTAAATATATCCTCAATCAGCTTATCTACGATAATTGTAACGAGGCTTTGCTCAACCTGCGTTAGCTGTTGCCTGCTATCGAAGTCCTCAAAATGCGAAAAAGTCTTATCGTAGTTCTGGGTTGGATCGATAGCGTTCTCGAATTTAACACGTACCGAAATGGTTAACCTATTCATAGCAGCCACCTCATCGCCCTGAATTGCTACGGGTTGCACACGATAATCGCGAATTTCTCCAGAAAAACTTAAATCGCCATATGCCGTTACCAGGTTTAATCGCGTTTGAGAAGTAAACCTGTTGCGTAGCGATTCTCCAATGGTATTACTTAGCATAGGATTTACCAACGGCGCCAAGTTCTGGAAATGGCCTACGCTCACTGTTTTTACCTCGGGTGAAATAGATGCCCCAGAAAACGAGTAACTTACTGAACACGACACTATGGCCGCTCCGCAAACTACGGCTAGTACTATATTTACCAACTTTTTACAAATCATCTTTCTGCCTATTCATGGCTATATAACCAAAATAATTAGTCTAAGCTATACTCCTTAATTTTCCGATACAACGTTCTTTCAGAAATACCCAATTCCTCTGCAGCCTGCCTTCGCTTTCCGTTATACTTTTTCAAGGCTTTCTTAATCATCTCTATCTCCTTATCGACTAGGGACAAAGATTCCTCAATAATTTCCTCGGTATCCTGTATGTGAGGATTATTTTCGGCAAAAGACTTGGTTTCAAAATCATCTTTTGGGGGTGGTTTTATATGGGGTGTATCGTCTTTATATAAATTCTTCAGTATTCCGGCACTCTCACGAGTTACCTCAACATTATGGCTTTCGCTTTGCATCAAATCGAGCACAAGTTTCTTTAAATCGTTTACATCGTTACGCATATCAAACAGAATCTTATATAAGATTTCTCTTTCGTTGGCAAACGATGGTTCTGATGCTCCCGCTTTGTTGATTATTGCGGGCAGCTTTGTTGCGCTGTAATCGGGCAAATAATGCAAAAGCTTGTCGGCATTAACCAACCGCGACTCCTCTATTACCGATATCTGCTCGGTTACATTTTTTAGCTGCCGTACATTCCCTGGCCATTTGTAGCTAACCAGTACCCGTCGGGCATCATCATCGAGCGAAATGATGGGCATACGATACTTCTCCGCAAAATCGGACGCAAACTTCCTGAAAAGCAGAGGAATATCCTCAGTCCGCTGACGTAATGGAAGAATATTTATGGGCACAGTATTTAACCTATAGTATAAATCTTCGCGAAAATCCCCGCTACGAATCGCTTCGATTATATTCACATTGGTTGCAGCAATAACCCTAACATCGGTTTTTTGTACTTTTGAAGAGCCAACCCTTAAAAACTCGCCGCTTTCGAGAACACGCAACAACCGCACTTGGGTTGAAACAGGGAGTTCGGCAACCTCATCCAAAAAAATCGTTCCCCCATCGGCCTCCTCAAAATATCCTTTCCTGCTGTCCATTGCCCCAGTGAACGCTCCCTTTTCATGACCAAAAAGTTCCGAATCGATTGTCCCTTCGGGAATTGCACCGCAGTTAACCGCTATGTACGATCCATGCTTTCGAGTGCTATACAGGTGAATGATTTGGGGAAAAACTTCTTTTCCTGTACCACTTTCGCCCGTAATAAGCACAGATAAATCGGTAGGCGCAACCTGCAAACCAATATCGATAGCACGATTTAACGCTGGAGAATTACCAATTATCTCGAAACGTTGCTTTATGCGCTGTATTTCACTATTCATTTTCATATTTAAAAGATACTGACAAAATTACATATTTTATAGTAAGCTACAATATTTTTCAGGGATTTATAAGCTTGAATACATCATAATTATACATTACAGCTGGCTATTTTAGGTTTTTTAGCTTGGTGAAAATGAGTTTTGATGCCCTTAAAGTGTTGCTTTAACAAAAGGTGCGAAGGAAAAATAAATTGAGATGATTTAGCCCGCATTATTCGTCAAATTTGTAAAAAATGAATGCAAATGCGGGTTACCCCGACATGGTTGAGCTCAATTTTTGGCAACTAGATTGGTTGTGGAACCTAGTCGCTGTCGAATATAGCAATTATTCGAATGAATAGTTAGGGCTAGGCCCAATATAACTTGAATATAACTTGAACCTTAGATTACTGGACAAAGGGAATACTCACATCCATTAACAAGCATCAACAAAAAGCGGCTAAATACTAGCCGCCCCTTGTTGTAGTATGAGTATGATGGAAAAATTTACCAGTCGGTTGTGTAGGTGTGGTTGTATATTCTGTAGGTTTTCTTATCGCCGGTTTTGTCGGAAGTAAAGTGGATATAACCTGAGAGCATCGAAATGCGCTTACCAGATGTTGAGGTTTCGTCTGCCTTTAAATCTTTATCAACATTCAGTTTGAGAGTGTGATTACCCTTTCCAGAAAATTTCTGCCCTATATTTTCGACAGTAACAGGAGCTTGGCCCTGTATTTCAACCTCTACCTTATCAATTGTAAAAGGTGCGCTATACTTCGAAACAAGGGTAATATCCATGGTAGAATTTAATACAACATCGTCCTCCTTATTTAGAGCCGACAAACGTATGGGCTCATTAACAAAAATCGAGGCTTTGTCGGCAGTTATATCGAAAAAGAATTTCTTTTGAATATTGTTATTTCCAAAACGGTAGGTAACAAGTATATGATTTTCGGGATCATCGTAGCAGTTATAGTAGTCGTACTTAATTATTGTATGATCCTTGTTGTTTACAGTGCTGGTTATACGAGCACACTCGGCGCTAGTATTCGGTTTTCGTGATGTATGAACATACCTATCGCCAAGCCTAAGTGCGTATTTTAACTCACCCAAACCGCTTTCAATCTCAACTAATTCGAGGCTATTGTAAAGACCTCTGTAACGGGTTATGCCAAGGTTTGCAGTATTTCTTCGCCCGTCCATAAAGTAATCGGCTAAAATTTTGAGTTCACCAATATTTTTATGAATATCATCAATGTTTTCAACGTTATCAGCGGCAGCAATCAGCTCATCGAGCTGACGGGTCATTTCTTTATCGCGCTTTTTAAACTCCTCAACAAGTTTCCATATCTCTATTTTAGGGAAAGGATACTTTAGATGATAGTTAAACCGAACGACACGAGTCTTTTTGTCTTCCAATTTTTCCCAATAAAACTCTTCGACCTTAGAAAGGGATATTCCCTGTAAAAAGGGCACTGGTCCAGATGTGGTTGTTGTGGTAGTTGCAAAATTTTCGAGATACGTAGATACCTTATTCACCGTATTCTCTTCGATACGCATTTCCGAGGTAGTTTGCACATTCTCGGCAACAGCACTAACTATCTGTTCCTTAACCATATTAAGGGCGTTCTGTTGGGCTTCCTGAACAGTTGAGCCGCTACCCACTGTAATAATGTAGTCCTTTTCGAGACCATTAACCCATCCGGGTTGTTTTCTGCTACTCTTTTCAACTACTTTTGGTTGAGCCACACAGGTAAAAAAAATTGGGAGAAGTAAGGATATTAGGAGAATTCGTTTCATTATATTAAGATGTATTTAGGTTTAGTTGCTCCAAATTAAGAACTATTTAAGGTAGCTATAACTAGCCATTTGTAGGGCATTAGAACAATGGAATTATAATAAAACACCCAGCAACCCAAAGAAGAGCTGCTGGGTGTGCAGTAAAATTAAGGGCGTTCGTTCGCTAATTTATCCATCTCCTCGTTGAAGATATTCTCAAATTTCATCTTGTCGTAGTCAAGACGTAACTTATCATCCTTGCTTATTGTTTGGCTTACCCTGTTAAGCAGTTCATCCTTAGCAATCTCAACAGCCATATAAACAACATACTTACCCTCAAGTTGACGGGTCTCATCGCAAACAATAGCCATATTGTTAAGCTCTTGGTTAACAACAGAACGTGTCATGTCTTCAAATTTCTCGGCAAATTCGCTCGCTTCACCAACAGTAATATCCTGAGTATAGCGATCGGTTACAGTTTTAATAGTACTGTTAATACCTGTAGCTAGAGTTGCACGAGCATCGGTATTAGCCTTCCGCTTCGCTGTGCTTAAGTTAGTGCTCTCGCCTATACCCGTACCACGAAAGTGAGTTTTACTTGAAGCGTACTCGGGCCCACTACATGGAATTACGATTTTCTTTCCTAGTCCGTCCGATACTTTTTTGCTTCCCCCACAACTACCTAGGGTAAATGCTCCTGCAATAACAACTACTGCAAAAAGGGCTTTAGTCAATCCAAGTTTTTTCATAATCTTAAAAAATTTAGGTTAATAGAAATTGTTAGTAAAAAAAATGATACTTAAAAAATTAGTTTTTATACAACCAGCCCCAATCGAAATTTTTTGAAGCCCCATGGTAAGCCCACGATCTCGCCACATCGCGTCCTGCCTGAATCTTCATCTTCTGAATATCGATGGAGTCGTCATATTTTTTCATCTTAAAGTTCCACGCGGCCCCACCTTCAGCCTCAACCGCTGCCGTAACCGTGGCAACAAGCTGCTGGGCCTCGTCGTAGCACCCCATATCTGGGGTGATTTTTGCAAGATGCTTCTCAACCCCCGAAAGTTCCTTGCCTGCCCATGCAGATTTAGCCGCTGCTAGCGACTCGTTACACTGCTGGTCGGCAAACTCTTGGTAAATATCCATTGATATTTGCATGCACTTGTCATAACATTCGCGACTCACATCGGGAACTGACATTAGGGTGTGTAGGGCTTCTTCGTATTTCTTTTGCCCAGCAAGAGCCTGTGCCGAAGAGATAATCACATCGCATTTTGAATTATAATACTCGATAATTTTCTCTTTACCCTTTTCAATAAATCCTCTAAACTGCCCATGTCGAGGGTTAATTCCATTTAAAGCCTGTGTGTAGGCACGCTCCTCGGTATTACCTATACCTCTAACCTCAATGCTAGTTTGACTGTATATATTCTGGGTAAGCATATCAACTATATATAAGGTAACATCCATCCTAATTGACACCTTGGGTGGTGCAGTAGGCGTAATATCCTTACTAATAATCGATACCATTGGCACCATAACGAACTGTGCAGCGTTCTCGGTTGCCCCCAGCCCATTAAGGCTAGCAACTTGCATAAGCCTATTCTGGAGATTTCGTTGAGCTCCACCTGGAACACCAGCCTCATCGGGAACAATTGCAGCAATGGCAATTCGACCAAGGTCATCGGTTTTACCTAAACTGCTTTGCGATTGTGCAGCAAGGGATAATAAAAGGCTAGCGATTAAAATATAAAATTTCTTCATTGTTTTATCTGGTTATTTTAAACTTAGTTAAAACTGTTTTAACAAACCTCGTGCCGATTTTTTGATTAATGAAATAAACCTCAAAAAATAGTTGTTGGCAATTGCTATTTTCTAGTGTGCAACTTCTACAGTTACAAGGTCGCAGGTTGTAGTTGCTTTAGCCCGTCCGGCACCAACAATAACGTATATATCAGACTTGTCTGTATAAATTACTCCAACAGAGTACTCGCTTGTTTTAGTGGCCATATAGTTATAATTACTCATATGATTAATACGGTGCGTGTGCAGATACGAGTTAACCGTTTTACCATTTATTTTAACTGAGTGTGGCTCACGTGTTTGGTAGAGAATTTTCCCTTTGTACCCTTCAACAAAGTTCTTATAGAACATAACTAACTCCAGAGGCGAGTGGCCATCGGGAGCAGTAAAGAACTGCCGACGGATAACGCCCATTACCGTTTTAACAGAATTACTACCTGTAACTATTGGGTACTCTTCAAGACCAATACCATCGTTATGGATAACCTT
Organism: Bacteroidales bacterium; assembly: GCA_028708425.1. GTDB lineage: Bacteria > Bacteroidota > Bacteroidia > Bacteroidales > Tenuifilaceae > Perlabentimonas. Next base: position 15,583 of record JAQVYY010000005.1, on the reverse strand, counting down.
GCGATCCTTGAAAATAGGAACATTAATGTTAGATGCTTTGGGCCTTTCTCCAATGGGAGGCCTTGTTTCTTCAACTGGTTCCTGAGCCTTGGCTTCCACTTTTGTTGCTTCGGCTACAGCTTCGGGTTTTGGCTGTACTGGTGTTTTTGGTTTGAACCCTGGGTATAGCCAAGCCCAGTCAAAATGCTGTGCAGCACCACGGTAAGCCCAGCTCTGGGCAATCTCCTTGCCAGCCTGAATCTTCATCTTCTGAATATCGATGGAGTCGTCATACTTTTTCATTTTAAAACTCCATGCCGATCCACCCTCAGCCTCAACCGCTGCCGTAACCGTGGCAACAAGCTGCTGAGCCTCATCGTAGCATCCCATGTCAGGGGTAATTTTTGCAAGATGCCTCTCAACCCCCGAAAGGTCCTTGCCTGCCCATGCAGATTTAGCTGCGGAGAGCGACTCGTTACACTGCTGATCGGCATACTCCTGATAAATATCCATTGATATTTGCATGCACTTGTCGTAACATTCGCGGCTTACATCGGGAACCGACATTAGGGTATGAAGAGCTTCATCATACTTCTTTTGCCCTGCAAATGCCTGTGCCGAAGAGATAATCACATCACATTTTGAGTTATAATACTCGATAATTTTCTCTTTACCCTTTTCAATAAACCCACGAAACTGACCGTGCCTAGGATTGATATTATTAATTGCCTGAGTATAGGCCCTATCCTCAGTCCGTCCAATACCTTTAAGCGAAATTGTGGTCTGGCTAAAAATAGTTTGACTCTTAGCATCTACCATATATAGCGTAACATCAATATTAAGGGAAACCATGGGCGGTGCCGTAGGAGTAACATCCTGACTAATAATTGATACCATGGGAAGTATGGCAAACTGTGAACTTGCAGTTGCCCCTAGCCCATTAAGAGTTGCAACCTGCGTAAGCCTATTCTGAAGATTTCGTTGAGCACCACCAGGAATACCAGCTTCATCGGGAACAACGGCGGCAATGGCAATTCGTCCCAAATCATCTGTTTTCCCAAGGCTACTTTGAGCTATACCTGCTGACGCAGAAAACCACAAAGCAATGAGTATTACTACAAATCCTTTCATTTATTATTGTTTAATTTTATTGAGAATAGCTATTAGTAAGATGGAATTAATCCCTTTAATTAAATCGAGAAATGAATTTCACGAAAAACACTTTGCTAATTAGCTAAATACTATTGGGGAACCATTATTAAAACAGATAAATACTAGTTCGGCCTGTTTTACTTAACCCCAATTATTCATTCGAATAATTGCTGTCTCCGGAGCGACTAAGCCTCACAACCAATTTTGTTCCCAAAGTTGGGCTCGACTATGTCGATGAATAATACGGGTTAAAATCTACTTCTCCCCAACAATTAACCACGCCTCGCCAAGACCCCTTACGTAAATTTTGGAGTCGATGCCAAAAGTAGTACGCAAATACCTACTTAGGCCACTTAGGAAGCGGCGAGTATCAACTGCACGCTCGCGCCCGCGGCTATCAGTTTCCATCATAGGTATCCTTACCTGCTCTAACCTCATTTGGTTTTCGCTAGCATCGCTTAGGCTAAAACGCCCCTCGACCGTGTTGTCGAAGAACCAGTTCTCGATATGCTCCAGTAGCTCGAGCTCCTCACCGGTACTTTCATCGGTATAGTACGATTCTAGGTTATCGTAAAAACTAGCAAAACGGCGAATATTTATTTTAACCTCACGCCCCTTGGCAAACATATCGTCGAAATGCGATTGAAGGCCGGCGTTAAACCCATCCATATGGCTAAGCACTGCCTCCTCGAGAAGTAGTTCGGGAGATGCAGCTGATGATGGTTTTCCTGCACCTGCTGCTCCCGACACCTGCTTTGAGGTATACGAGTCGAGCCCACGAAGGTTAAACGAGATGTAGCGCTCGGGGCCCATCCTTTTAATCTCGAAGCTTAAATCCATTATAATATCGGCTTTAGCGGTTCTTTTTAGTGCATCAACCGGACTCTCGGCCATTTCCGAACCAGAAGTAGACGACATGAGCATGGCAGACTCTGCAGCCTCGCGCTCAAGGTTACGCAGCTCCATCTCGAGATCCTTTAGGGGGAATCCTCTATCGGCCATTATTTGCCCCATTTTAGTAATCACGAGCCTTAAATCGGCATCGTTTTGCATTGCCGCTTTGTAGTCGGGTAGGGTTTGGTTTGCTCCCATGCTCTCAAACTCCATCTTATAGCCCCGGCTAATACAGTACTGATCGCTGGGCACAACCATAATTGTGGGTTTTTTAGCCTGCGCAAAAAGCGAAAGGGTTAGCGTAGTAAATATGAATATGCTGAATAATCTTTTCATAACTATTGGTTTAAAGTAATTTTAAATTTTCTTTGTATAAGATGACTAGAAACCCGAGTCGAGGCTACGTGCAATGCCGTCATTCTCAAGCTGCTTGCGTAACGCATCGTACATTACCTGAGCATAAATAAAGACCTTATAGCCTTTTTTCATCTTCAACCGATCTTGCCCGCTGGGCATGCCGTCGGTTGTCATTGTTATAAACTGCAAATACTTGCCGCCGGGCGAAAAGAACGTTTCAAAATACTCGGCATGCTTATCGCCTGCATTGGAATCCTTTAGAATTGGGGGGGTAGTTGCAGCACCGTGCCCACCAGGAATTCCCTTAAAAATTACGGAAGCAACCGCATTCATTTTAGCCTCAATTACGGCATCCTCAACCCTTTTACCATGCCCAGAGACCTTCATAACCTTGGTGCCATCTTGCCCAACGCCCATAATTTGCACATCATAATTGTAGTCGCTGTTATAATGAGCCTTTTTTTCTCTCCTAGAATAGCGCTCCTGCGCATTTGTGGTTTCGCCCATTGCAAAAAGAAAAACTAAAACTAAAGAAAAATAACTAAGTGTTTTCATAGTATTATAATGATTTTTCGGGTTAATAAACATTGCATAAATAAAATATTAGTTACTAAAATTGCTAACTAAAAACCTAGCTTAACACCAATAAATATTGATGCCCCGCTACGATCTGTAAACAGGGTATTCCACATGCCGTGCAAATCATCATACCCATCTTGAGCCTCCGAAACAAAAGCATACGCGCCAACTCCACCAACAACCTGAAAGTTATGTGTCAAATTTAGTGCCAAATTTGCGCCTGGCTTCACATATACAGCGCTAACAGCCTCATCTTCTGTTAAATCTACATTCGAAGCTTGTTCTGCCCCAGCAGAAAGATAGGGCCTGAGCTCCAAATTACGCATTAGCTGAAAACCTTTAGCCAAACCAATACCAAATCTAAGGAATGAAAAATCGGGATTCCCAAGCGATAGGGACTGTGCGGAAGCGTATGTTCCTGAGTCGAAGCCTGCCTCAACAAGAACAAAGGTGGATCTTATTCCTATAAAGCGTCCCACCCTAAGGTCGCCTCTAACATAAAACCCACCTATCTCCCCCACTTCAGCACCAATACCTACCTCTATTCCGAAATCGTTTTTCTGCTGTAGCGTGTACCCCTCTTCAAGTTTTCGTCCGGCTACCTGATAAAATCTTGAGGGCTCCATATCTCCTGTGGCAACCTTGCGATTATCGACAATTTTCGATTTAGAGTGAGCCCTAATAACACCCCTGCGCTTGGGTTCGGCCTTGTCAGTTTTTTCACTGTAAACATACTCGTAGGCAAAAAATCGATAGTCTGTTTTTAACCCTTCCTTTAGGCCAATTTTGGCACTAAGGGGTCGAGTTGAAGCGAGCGAAGTTTTTACCTTAAAATCCTCTACATCCATCTCGATTCGGTAAATTAAATCATCGTAGGATTTCTGCACCAAATCCTGCATTAGCTGACTGGTTGACTTGGGCTTAAAAAACAGGCTCATCCCAGTATCACCCTCGGGCTGCGAAGCCGTTATGTTAATTGATTTGTTTACTACGGGTACAATGGGGATTTGAATTTGGTTAAATGCATTACTTTTTTGGATTTTAACCTCATCGGTATCATCTTCATAAATCCATGTATCATAAAAGGTTGAACGAGTCTCCTCTGTAAAATCAATCTTATAGAGATAGCCTGCTGCATTTGCTTTCCACCCTTTTTGCCCTTTAATTTCTGCTTCGGCCATTGTTTTAATGTCTGAAACATTAATAACTAATACATAGCTTAGGTTAATAAGCCTATTGCCAAACTCCTCGAGAGCAGCATTACCCCTTTTACTGGTTTGGGCTCTTAAAAAATCGGCATCGGTTGCAGTAAAGCGCCCCCGCTGGTGCACTAGCTCCATATCCATAGTACCATCGGACTTGCGATTGTACCATTTGGCTACAATCTCTCGGCCAATATCCTGATTATTCAGCTCTTGCAGAATAGCGTCCCTACCCACTGTGCTGAACGAGGGTTTAATAAATAGTGAGTTTAAGTTATTATTATCGTACTTATCGGAAAAAACTATGGAGTCGATTTTTGATTTAGCTAGATTCCAATGGTTTCCTGATTCAAAATCGAGGTAAAGAACAGTAAGCGAACTTCTGTTGTAAGTAGAGGGCACCTTATCGGTAAAATCTTGACCGAAAACACCTACCGTAAAAAAAGTAAGCACCATATAAAACAATGTTTTCTTCATAATAATTTAGATTTTTAGGGTTTATTAATCGAATTTCATAGATACTAGTAAAAATATGAAAAATATGAACACCTATCATACAAATCCTCCTTTTATTTTACCTAAAAAAAAACAAACATGCCATAAAAATAAAAGCCATACAGAAGTTTTTATTCTATATGGCTATAAATCAGAAACATGAAGATCTTCAGTGAAAGCTACCGAAAGGGGGTTGCTTTTATAACTTAAATCCTGCTAATAATTAAAAAAATCCTATTTAAAATCAACTTGCAACCCCATAGCAGTAGCAATACGCCGGGGAATATCAGTATTGTTAAGCTGACCCGAAAACAGATAATCACCTGCCCCAATGGCATAAACTGGCACGTGCGATGCGGTATGCGACCCAGTTGTCCACCCTATCCCTGCCATTTCGTTTAGCAACTGAACGGCAGTTATGGCGATGGGGTTATAGGATTTATATAATTTTGAATTTGCCTCAGCCTGCTTTGCTGTTTGTGGCAATACAGCGACCGAATATGCATCTGACATTCTTTTTAATTGAGCCTTAGTTAAACGTTTCGAGTCCATTCCAAGCACTTGAGGGTTAGACAAAAACTGTATCGTCTCGTTAAGTGTAGGTTTCGTTTTTTTTCTTGAGATAAAGTTACCAACCTCCACGTTAAGCTGGTCAAGCGAAAGTTTTTGCTTGGCGAGCAAGGGCACATTGGATTGGTATCGACTTCCTCTTCTTCCTACACTCATTCCACCTGTTTCGTGATCGGATGTAACCACAATAAGCGTTTGCTCAGGGTACTGCGTATAAAACTGTAGGGCAATATCAACGGCATCGGACAGGGCAACAACATCATGTATAACCGTAGCTGCATCGTTATCGTGAGCCGCCCAATCAATTTTACCACCCTCAACCATAAATAGAAAGCCGTTTGGTGAATCAAGAATATCAATCCCCATGCTAGTTACCTGAGAAAGAGTTACATCATCATCGTTACTGTCGATTTGATATTTTAATGCTGCACCAGAAGCGGGTTTATCCAGGGTATAAACTATAGATTTATAGCTATTGATAACCGAGTCGGTAACCGACAAGCTATTTGTAAAATAAAAACCTGACTGTTGACCTTTCTCAAAAATATTACCCTGTGGGTTATCCGTTTTTTTTCCAAAGGGGTCCTTAAAACCACCACCAGCAAAAAACTTATACCCTGCACGTATCATGTCGTGACTAATGGCATGGTAATTACTACGAAGGGGTTGATGGGCATAGAAGGCTGCTGGGGTGGCATGATCGACACTTACGCTAGTTGCGACGCCTACGTTAAAACCAGCATTATGGGCATAGTAAGCAATGCTATGTAAGGTATCGATACGATTAGGTGCTAATCCTATGGTATTTACCGAAGTTTTATAACCTGCAGCTAAAGCTGTGCCTGCAGCTGCCGAACCGGTTATATAGCGATTATCTGAATATGTTTGAACAAATCCAGTAACGGGGAAAGTCGTAAAGCTTAACTGTTTGTTAGCCATCGGAGCCCCCTCGACCCCTGCAAGATAATTCTGGGTAGCTGTAATATGCTGTATACCCATACCATCGCCAATAAAGTAAAAAACATATTTAGCCTTTGGTTCGCTTTTAGCGTACCCTAATAATGGTAAGGTAAGAAATACTGCAGCAGCAAAATGAAATATAATCCTGTTTTTTTTCATAAAAAAAATATATAATATTGAACGTTGCAAGAATCTAAGCTGGTAAAATCATCAATCCTCTAACCTGTTAACCCCAATTACTCATCCGAATAATTGCTGTTTCCAACAGCGACTAGGTCTCACAACCAATTTTGTTACACAAAATTGGGTTCGACTATGTTGGGGTAACCCTCATTTACATTCATCTTTACCGAATTTGATGAATAATGCGGGTTAATATACAAAAAGGGTGCTGCTTCAAAAAAACTAATCTAAAGATAAAACACAAACGGCTGCACACTATTGTACAGCCGTCAGGTTTTATATCAAAATATTAAAATTAGAAATTTTCAACTCTGCGAGCTGCATAGCTAATTTTAAGAGCACTAGCCTTTCGTAGTTCCTGCTTAACATCGTCAACAATACCCATGCGGGTATCCTCATCTATTTTAAGCGACGTTGTAAGCTTAGCCTTATCGGCTTCACCTAGGGCATCCCTTTCGGACGAAATAAAGTCGCGGATATCAACCAATGTTTTAAAAGAGTCGTTTAGCTGAATACGCGAATCGGTTCCTAAAAGAGCTTGATACTGACGCGAAGGGGCTCCGATAAATATATGCGAAACCAAAGATTTCTTTTCAAGCTTTGCCACCTGAGTTGCCTCTGGCAACCTAACCTGAACCATCATCTCTGTATCTCTCATGGTTGTACTAACCATAAAGAAGAAGAGAAGCATAAAAACAATATCGGGTAAGGATGCGGTAGAAATTGAGGGTGTACCTTTATCGGTTTTTTTCTTAAATTTTGACATTACTTACGCCCTCCTATACTTTTGGGTTCAGCCTCGGAAATACGCAGAGGGTAAACTTTTTGAACAGCTTTCTGCTCATCCTCGTTAAGGTCTCCATATTTCTTTCCGAATCTTGTGGTTGACAACTCGTTTCTCAACTCGTCGTAAGTTGCAATAAGTTCGTTCTGAACAATCATATACATTTTATAGGATGTTCCCCTGTCATTTTGCAAAGAAATAACGCCTCTACTTACCTCCATAGGGCCAAAATACTCAATATTTTCAACTTGTTTTTCGGGTAAATCTAAGTCGTTATTTGGATTTGTTATAAATTCACGAGTTTTCTCTCTAAGCATAGTTACATCCATTGGCTCTCCTCCTACTAATAATCGGTCACTCTTGTTAACCAAAACTGTAAGGATATTTCGCTGCTTTACATCCTGCTCAACCTGAGTATCATCTTCGGGCATAGGGGGCAATAAACGTTGTAACCCTGTATCAACATTCATGGTTGTAGTAACCAAGAAGAAGATAAGTAGCAAGAAAGCAATGTCAGCCAATGAACTTCCATTAATTTCTGGTGTTGATCTTGCCATATGAATAAAATTTTAGTAGGTGGAGCACTGCGCTCCACCATATTTACTTATCGATTAAAAACTCCTCTCAATCCAGTAAATAGGAGTAGGAAAAGAGCTATACCCAACAAAATGTAAGTTGCAAAAATGCCTGTATCGGCAAATGCAAGTACAGATGGGTTAGAAAAGTTTGGCTCAGTTGCAGAAGTTGCTGTAATAATAGGTGTAGTATCGGCCAATAGGTATGCCACTACAAAAACAACAACCAAAGCACCTAAAGCGAGCAAAACTTTTAGAACATTCTTGGGGTTAAACAAGAAATATATCAGGGGGAAAATTACTGCCAAGAAAGCTGCTATACCAAGCAAAATAATTGCCCAATTGATGTAACTTGCAGCTATAATGGTTTCATCCTCAGGAGCCGCACCCGATATTCTTATAAAGAATATAAGAGCTATTAGTACAGAAACTCCCATTACTCCCCAAGAAAAAATCTTAATTAATGTGCTTAATGATTTATTAGACATGGGGTTTATTTTTTAATGTTATACTTCATTAGGATGTCGATAAGTGAAATAGATGAATCTTCCATTGTATTAACAATCTTATCGATTTTTGAAACAAGGTAGTTATAGAATACTTGAAGAATAACTGCCACAATTAGACCGAACACGGTTGTAATAAGAGCAATTTTAATACCACCAGCAACAAGCGATGGCTGAATATCACCAGCAACCTCAATGGCATCAAAAGCGTCAATCATACCGATTACTGTCCCCATAAAGCCGAACATGGGGGCAACACCAATAAAAAGTGCAATCCAAGTAAGGCCGCTCTCCAGATGTCCCACCTGAACAGAGCCGTAGGATACAACTGATTTTTCTACCACGTCAATACCAGCATCGGCACGGTCAAGGCCTTGGTAAAAAATACTTGCTACAGGCCCACGGGTATTGCGGCAAACCTCTTTCGCAGCTTCAACACCTCCATTTTTCATGGCTTCCTCAACTTTTTTCAGAAGTTTTTCGGTGTTGGTTGTTGCCAGGTTAAGGTAGATAATTCTTTCGATAGATAGTGCCAAGCCAAGAATTAACACTAAAAGTACAACACCCATAAACATTGGGCCACCTTCAATAAACTTGATCTTTAGCTGTTTGTGAAGAGTTGTTTCCTCTTCAACTGCGTCGATAGGAGCAGTAACTGCATCGTCCATAGCTAATGTGTCAGCGTCAACCATAGCTGTATCAACAACTTCTGCGGTTTCATCCTGTGCAAAGGTATAAGATGATGCGCCTAACATCAGCAATCCTGCAGCTGCAAATAATGTGAATAGTTTTTTCATGGTTAGAGTTCGTTAAATTATTACAATTGGTTTTATTTAAACAAATTTACATTAGTTTTTTTAATATCCAAGCGGAGAGAGTGGGATTCGAACCCACGATACCCTTGTGAGGTATACACACTTTCCAGGCGTGCGCCTTCGACCAACTCGGCCATCTCTCCAATTTCAGCAAAGTTTGCAACGCCAAAATCGGGGCGCAAAATACAAAAAATAAATTAACACTCCACATACTAATTAGAAATTTCACCACTAATTGACTCCTGTACCTGTTTTTTTAACTCTACAAATGTAAGGTTTTTTCCTACCAAAAACATTAACTTTACCACTGCAGCTTCAAAAGTAATATCTTTTCCACCAATAACCCCTACTTTTTTCAAAAGCAAACCATTGTCGTACTTGCTCATATTAACCCCACCCGCTTTACACTGGGTAACATTAAAAATAAGGATGCCCTTATCCACAGCATTTTTAATACGCTCTATAAACCACTCGGAGCTAGGCCCATTACCAGATCCATAAGAGTGAAGTATTACAGCCTTTACGTCAGGGGTTGAAAGAACCGAATCGACAATAGCAGGGGTAATACCAGGAAAAAGGGTTAGCACTGCAACATTATTGCTAAAATGTGTTGATATGGTAAAGTCATGGTGCTGCGTGGGATAACCAATATGGGTGTAATTATATTTAATGCTAATACCAGCCTGAGCAAGCGCTGGGTAACTATTGGAACGGAATGCGTTAAAATGTTCCGAATTATATTTTGTGGTTCGATTTCCTCTAAAGAGCTGGTTTTCGAAAAAAACGGTAACCTCAGGAACTAGTGATTGGCCATTGCTTGTTGCGGCTGCAATTTCTATTGCGCTAATGAGGTTATCCTTACCATCGGTGCGTAGCTTCCCGATTGGAAGCTGCGAGCCTGTAAATACAACGGGCTTATGTAAGTTTTTAAGCATAAAGCTAAGTGCCGATGCTGAATACGACATGGTATCGGTACCGTGAAGAATAACAAATCCATTGTACTTATAATAACCCTCCTGAATTATTTTAGCCAGTTCAATCCAGAACTCTGGGGTGATATCAGAGGAATCGACTAAAGGGTTAAACGAAATGGTATCGATATTAAACCCGAATTTCCGTAACTCGGGAACCTCATTGAGAATTTGGTCGAAATTAAACGGCGCCAAAGCCCCTGTTTCAGGGTTCTCTTTCATGCCAATGGTTCCGCCAGTATAAATGATAAGTATTGATGTTGAGCTGTTCGGCATGGTTTAGAGATTACTAAGTGAAAAAAGTTTTGTCGCATTGGCAGTAGTTACCGAGGCTACCTCTTGAACCGAAATTCCCTTTATTTCTGCTATCCTGCTTGCAATATAAACTAGGTTTGCGCTCTCGTTACGCTTACCCCTTTGGGGAACTGGTGAAAGGTACGGCGAATCGGTTTCGAGTATCACATTGGCTAAATTTATATGCTGTACAACCTTATCAACCCCTCCGTTTTTGTAGGTAACAACTCCACCAATGCCCACTAGGAATTTTCCATAGCTTGCAATATGCTCATAATCGGTAAGTGAACCAGAGAAACTATGAAATACACCACCTAAATCTTCATCGTTCTCCTGGTCAACTATTTTAAATATTTCGTGAAAAGAGTTACGGGCATGAATTATTACGGGTAAACGAAACTTTTTTGCCATTTTTAGCTGCTGCCGGAAAACCTCCTTTTGTTGCTCTACGAAGGTTTTATCCCAGTACAAGTCGATACCAATTTCGCCTACAGCGTAAAATTTCGCCTTTGCGAACCAGCTCTGAACTGAGGCAAGCTCGTCATCGAAATTATTCTTAACCGAAGTTGGATGCACCCCCATACAAGGGAAGCAATAATCTGGATATTGCTGCGCTACGCTCAAAAGGCTATCAACAGATTGGCTGTTGATATTAGGCATAACCATAGCAACTACTCCAGCATCTTTGGCACGTTGTATGGCCTCGGATCTATCGTAGTCAAACTCCTCTGCAAAAATATGTGTATGTGAGTCTATTAACCTCATTTTTCGTAGCAAAACTAGACGCAAACATAGTAATTATTTTTCTACCTCCCGAAAATAACATAGAACTATTCTGGCTAAGCTTAACCCTAATTATCCGGAGGAGTAATGCGGGTTAAATAAAACCTAGCCTAGCTAACGGCCTCTAGCAAGGGTAAAAACTTTGCCTGGCCGGCAGTTTACCAAACCTGCAAATTCGAGATTTAAAAGGATTGAGGACACCTTTGCTACGGGCATATTCGTTTTAAAACAAATAACATCAATAACCTCCTGCCCAAACTCTTTTATAACATTGTATACCTTCTGCTCATCGGGAGTTAAATCGGGAACAAAGCTAAGCTGTTGCTGGCTAAACGAGCTATTTGCAGTCTCCCACCCCAGTTGAAACTCTACATCTTGGGCCGATTCGACCAAAGCGGCCTTGTTGGTCTTTATTAGCAGGTTACATCCCTTAGAATACTTGCTTTTTGCCAAACCCGGAATGGCAAACACCTCACGATTATACGATTGGGCTATGTCGGCTGTTATGAGTGAACCTCCTGACTCGGCACTCTCAACCACAAGGGTAGCATCAGAAAGGCCTGCAATTATTCGGTTCCTCTTAATAAAATTTTTTCTGTCGAAATTAGATTCTGATGGGAAATCGGTAACAAGAGCACCCTGCTCAACCATCTCCTTAGCAACACGCCGGTGCACCGACGGATACATTATATCGAGGCCATGCCCAAGAACCCCTACCGTTGGAATACCATGTCGCAAGGCCGCTTTATGGGCACAAACATCGACCCCATAAGCCAATCCGCTAACAACAATAAGCCCATGCCCCCGGTTAACCAAATCTTCGATTATAGAATTACACATATCAATTCCATAATCGGTTATACTTCGGGTACCAACAATACTGATAATTTTTTGCTGATTAAAATCGAAATTTGTCCTACTCTTAGAAAATAGAACAATGGGGCCATCCTCGCAATTTTTTAGCCTGCTGGGGTAATCAGAATCGAGGTAAAAATAGGCTTTAATACCATGCTTCTCAATAAATTCAACCTCTCGCTTTGCCCTATCAAGCACATCCTGATTTGCTATACCACGAGCGGTTACCAAACCAATTCCAGGGATTTGCATAAGTGCCTTTTCCGACTGCTTAAAAACGGCCTCAACACCCCCACAATAGGCTATCAACCTCTTGGCATTAATGCTTCCAATGCGGGGAATCATGCCTATACCAATTTGATATGCTAACAGCTCGTGGTTCATTGAAACGTCGAAAAAGTTTAGGGTTTATTGTAGCTTTGGAATATGACTATCAAGTGCGGTGAGCATTTTTTTCCTTTCCGACCTTGTTAATGCTGAAATGGGTATGGGTGGATACTTTACTATATCGCCTTGATACATACGGAATAAGACTATATCCTTGCGAAGCTTTAGGTACCGTTGCTCCACTTTATACCCAACAAAATCTGCGAAAGATATTTCGTATGCAACCTTACTTGGATTAAATATATCAAAGCGGTAAAATCGTATTACAATTTTGTCCTCCTCATCATCAAACGATAAGAATGCCGATGCTCTAACTAAGTGGTAAAGGTAAAATAGTATAAAAACGAGTGAGAAGAGTATGAAAAACACATATTTAGGAATACCTGTATTGTCTACTAAAAAATTGTAAAAGCTGGGTATAAAAATCATTAAGGCAATTAAAATACCCGAAATTATGGCCATTATAGTTTTTAACACATGAATTTTTATGGCCGTTCCCTCATTATCAAATTTCATTGGAAAAATATTTAAAAGGTAATGTGTAATTTCTTTATGTTAATGCCAAACCCTCCTTAACCGCAATTACATTCATCTTCACTAAACTTGATAAGTAATGCGGGTTAAAATCCTAAATATTAACATTATATATAAAGAAAATCACTTTAGGCTAACACCTACAAACTCTTTCAAAGTTGTTAATTTGCATAGAAAAAAGCAAACTATTTGAGCATAACGGCAAAATAAAGCTCGTGTTGCAAGTTATATGCAGTTAAAATTGAATAAACACTTACATCAAATCCATAAAAAGATAGCTCCATAGTGTAAGGGCAGACCCATAAAAATTATGGTTTTAACTTGAAGAACCAACGAATCGCCTTAGGGTACTCACGCCCCCAGTAAAGTTCACTATTCCTGCCAAAGCGTTCGAGGTTTAACATAAGCTCGTTTTCTGAAAAACCAACATCCTTAAGTAACCGGTTGGCTTTCTTAACATCGCGAACCATTGGCGATTTTTCCTGCTTACCCGCATACAAATATATTTGCTGAAAATTTCGCTTTTTAAACTTTTCAATCTTTGTGAAAATCTCCGAACTCCACGATAGTGTTGGCGAAAAAACCGCTGCTTTGCCAAAAACTTTGGGATACTCAAGAGCCATATAGAGAGCCATAAGCCCTCCCATTGAGCTGCCAACTATAATAGTATTATTTCTATCGGGGACTGTTCGGTAGTACTTATCGATATATGGTTTTAAATCTCTCACAATAAACTTGGCAAACTTTTCGCCATCGCCCCCCTCTTTATTAGCATTCGCCCATGGTGTATACTCGTTTAACCGTTGGTCCTCGCCATGATAAATGGCAATTACGATACAACCAAGACCGCGTTTTTGAAAAAGGCTATCCATAGCCTCATCAACCTGCCACTCATCGGCAATAGCCGTTGACTTATCGAAAACATTCTGTCCATCGAGCAAATAAACAACAGGAAAGCCCTGCCTAGATGAGTAGTTAGGTGGGAAATATACCCTTACCGTACGTCTGCGGTCGAGCTGTGGTATCTCGATGCTTGTTGGGGTGAAAAATACATTTTTTGATGCTGTTGAAACAAGTCGCTTAGGGTTAATCCTATCACGCCAATTGGGTATGCTAAGCATAACCATACTTCCAATTGAATCAACATATATTCTATTGTCAATATCCTTTCCTACTGAATCGACCTCAACCGAGATCCAATCGCCACGACAAATTTTATACTCTAGGGTATCGGGTACATCTTTTAATGTAAGGGATAGGCTTCCAAAATCTCCCTCAGTAAACTCAAATTCGGATAAATTGGGTTGCCAATCGTTAATGGTTCCTACAAGGTGAAATTTCGAATCCCGAGGGGTATCGTCAGGAATTGACTTTAAAACAAAGGTAACCTGTCCGAACAATGAGGCCGAAAGACCAACCATTACAAGAACGAATAATAATTTTTTCATGGCTTTGCACTTTGCTGTAAAGTTACGATTTTATAAATTCTATGAAAATAGAACCCATAAGTTTTAGTGAAATGTGGATATGCGATTATGCAAAGAGGGAGTTGAAAAATAAATAACTATTATTTTGTGTAATTGCACAACCTTACAAAGTGGCACGGTTTGACCGAAATAGCCATGCGCTAAAAGTAAATAGAAACCCTGACATAAAATAACACATATTACTCAATGGCATCAATTTTATTAACGAAACATAAGGTTCGAAGCTCGTAAATATTGATGTTGTGAAAGTTGACAATTTTGGGATATGTATTATAGAATGGGATAGTTCGGATATTGCAAGAACTAGCCATTACCCCAACTCATTTAATTTCTCATGAATCGAAATTGTATTTACTATCAGTAAAACTGGTTTATTGAATCTCTTGTAATTTATAAACCATATTATCACCACCTGCTTGACCTTCAAGTGAAAAAATAAAAATGTGATTGTTTTGCTTGGTATAATTGTATCCATTCATTGAGTGTATGGCAACATAATTATTATTTACTCTTCCGTACACATCGTATGCAAATGCAGATGGATCAATAAAACTAACTTGCTCTGACACTTCTCCAAATTCCAAAACAAATTCTTCTTCTCCCACCTTAACTTTTATACTGTCGTAGTTGGGATTAAAATGTGCAAATCGTATGCTACTTTCGCCATTTTCATCTAATTCAGTATCAAATTTTAGTGCTGCAAAATTTGGTGCAAAATCTCCCGTTTGTCCCATTGCACCATAAGCAAATAAGGCATATTCCTCATTATTTGCCATACTTAATGTTTTTGAAGCCAATTCACCACCCTCATGATCTAACAATAAAATTAGTGATTCTACAACTTCAAACTCGTTTTCTGCCAAATATTCATAATACATGTTTTTATTATTGGCACTAAAATGCACCTCATCAACAGAAATTACACCATCCCTATCAAATCCAACATTTTCAGAAGAATCTATAAAATCCATCATGTAATTTGAACAATAAATGCGTTGTTTTAAATATTCAAGATTCCCATCTTCATTAACATCAGTACTTTCAATGGTACATGCTGAAACAATTGCTAGAATTGCAATTAATAAAATTTTAGCTTTTTTCATCTGTTTATATTTTCATTTTTTAGTACATGTTTTTTTACTGCGTGAACGCTAAGAGATTCAAAATTTCATCTTCATGCTCTATGGCAATAGTCGTGTGTGCTTAGCGTTGAGATCAGTT
>JAQVYY010000034.1 GCA_028708425.1 Bacteroidales bacterium | reverse complement strand
TTATAGATTCCTCCCTACGGTCGGAATGACAGGGCGTTGAGTTGTATTTGGGAGGGGAGGGCTTGGCTAGCGGCTTCGCCGCTAGCCAAGCCCTCCCCTAAAAACTAAACATTTGTCATTGACAAAGCCATTTCTATTTTCAACGGTTTTGTCGAACATACGTTTCAGATCGAAACGCAGTGAAGCGAAGAATCTATAATGTTTAACTTTGTTTTTACCGGACAATAGTAATTCACTCTATAACAATTCCATAAAATTTGAAAAAGGTGTACAAAAAACTATTGGGCTATGCGCCGATGAAGTACAGGTGCTATTTGTTGCTAATTTGGTTGATTGTTTTTCTGTCTCAAAACCAAACCTGTTCACATATATCAAAGCGTATACAGCAAAGCAGCTAAATAATAACGCTGTTGAAACAGAGTACAATACATTCTATAATAGCGTGTTAAGCATTCAAAAAACTAAAACCTCATGATGCTATATCTGGCTTACATATCCATTGGTTTTGTGGTATTTCAATTGACAAATACGGTACTAAACTTCATATTTAGCCAAACAATAAAAAAAGACGCCATACCACCGAATGAACTAATTTCAGTGTTAATTCCAGCTCGCAACGAGGAGCATAACATCCGTAATATTCTTGCTGATTTACAAAAAATGAAAAACGATAAGCTGGAAATTATTGTTTTCGATGATCAATCAACCGATAATACCGCCCAAATAGTAAAACAGTTCGCCAATAGCGATAATAGAGTAAAGCTGGTACAGTCAGAAAAAATTCCTCAGGGTTGGCTGGGTAAGAACAACGGATGCTACCAGCTGGCACAACAGGCAAAAGGCAGCTACTTTTTATTTGTAGATGCCGACGTAAGATTACAGGGTAACATTATAGAAAATGCCGTGAGCTATCTTAAGAAATACAAATTGGGTTTACTCTCGGTTTTCCCCACACAAATACAAAAAACGCTTGGCGAGAAGGTTACCGTGCCCATAATGAACTATATTCTATTAACCCTGCTGCCCTTAATTTTTGTAAGGATATCACCATTCTCGTCACATTCGGCAGCAAACGGTCAGTTTATGCTATTTAATGCGCATACCTATAAGAAGCTACAGCCACATAAAACATATAAATCTTCGGCGGTTGAAGATATAGCCATATCGAAGTATTTTAAGCAGCAAAAAGTGAAAATAGCGTGCCTCATAGGCGAAAAAAGAATACAATGCAGAATGTACAAAAGCTACAATGAGGCACGAAATGGTTTTGCAAAAAATGTATTTATGTTTTTTGGAAACCACCCCACCTTAGCCTTTTTATTTTGGACATTTGCAACGCTAGGGTTTGTTCCGGTACTAATAGCGCTGCCTAACATTATACTACCATATATTATAGCAATTGTTATTATACAGCAGCTATACTCATACACAAGCAAACAAAATATACTTTATAGCATCATTTTATTCCCTGTGCAGCTAATATTTTTATTTCAGGTAATGCTAAAAAGTATTTTTGTAAAAAGAAGTAAAAATTACATATGGAAAGGACGAAATATTTATTCATAATAGCATTCATTTTATTTAGTCTTGCTGCAGCAGGGCAAAATAATAAAACAATATACAACGCATACATACGTGGCGATATGGATACGTGGTAATATGCTATTGATTCAATCGAAACCAAAGAGCCTAAAACAAATAGAGAGATACTGGATCTAATAAACTATCAGTACGGATATATTGCGTGGTGTATTAGCAAAGAGAAAAGCCGAGAAGCACGAAAGTATATTAATAAAGCCGAAAAACTAATTGAAACACTCGATAAGCAGAACTATAACAGTTCATACATATATGCATACAGAGCCGCTTTTGTTGGCTTCGAAATAGGGCTAGCTACATACAAAGCACCCTTTATTGGCCCACAGAGCTTATCATACGCAAACCAATCGGTGGCAACCGATACTTTAAATCCGCTAGCGTATGCACAGCTGGGCAATATTGCCTTTTACACCCCAAAACTATTTGGTGGTTCTAAAGCAGAAGCCATGCAGCACTATGCTAAAGCATTAAAACTAATGCAAACCAACATGCAGAATTTAAAAAACAGCTGGAATTATTTAAACCTACTAGCTACCATTATTAATGCACACATGGAGCTAGAGCAGTACAAAATGGCAAAAAAATATTGCCTAATAACGCTTACCTTTGAACCCGAATTTGAATGGGTAAAGAACAAGCTATATCCCGAAATACTAAAAAAACTTACCATATGAGTAAAACAGTAGTAATTGTAGGAACCGGCCTGGGAGGACTTTCCACAGGCTTGCGATTGGCAACCCGAGGATATAAAGTAAAATTTGTAGAAAAAGCACCTCAGCCAGGCGGTCGTTTAAACCAAATTAAAAAAGATGGTTTTACTTTTGATATAGGCCCCATCTTTTTTAGTATGCCCTATGAGTTTGAAGAGCTTATTAAGGATTGTGGCATTGAAATGCCTTTCGATTTTGTTGAGCTAGACCCTCTTTACACCGTTAATTTTCGCGGAAGCGATAGGAAATTTTCTCTATATAAAGATATTGATAAGCTGAGCGAGCAATTTGAAGGAGTAGAGCCAAACTTTAAAACCAAGCTTACAGCCTATTTAAAAAAATGCGAGGCGCTTTATAACGATACGGTCAATATGGTAATTAAACAAAATTTCGATAGCATTCCCAGCTATCTAATGGCATTAATGAAAGTTAATCCGGTACACCTACCCGTACTACTTAAAACGTTCTGGAAGCAGAGCAGCTCTTACTTTGAGTCAAAGGAAGCACAACAAATAGTATCGCTCATTGCATTCTTTTTAGGACGAACACCTTTCGATACCAATGCTGTGTATACGCTATTGTCGCATATTGAGTTTTCGCATACCGGATACTATAATGTAAAGGGAGGAATGTACACCATTGTAACTAGCTTGGTTAATGAGCTTTCGAAACATAACGTATCGTTTGAATACAATACCGAGATAGTTGATTTTAAAGCCACTAACAATAAAATCACATCGCTAACCGACCAAAATGGCAAAACGCATGAAGCCGATATTTTTGTTATAAACGCAGATGCAGCGCTGTTTAGAGGAACCGTGCTTAACAGGAAAAAATTCTCGGATAAAAAGCTAAGTAAAATGACATGGACCATGGGCTACCTAACTTTTTATGTGGGAGTAAAAACTCAATTGCCACAAGTAGAACATCATAATTACTTTTTAGGAGATAATTACGAAACCTACGCAAAGGATGTAATGGTGAACCCAGGAACCCTAGAAAAACCATACTACTACGTTAATGTACTATCGAAACATAATAGTGAATGTGCCCCCAACGGTTGCGAAGCACTGTTCTTTGTTTGCCCTGTGCCAAACCTAATATACAAAACCGATTGGGCCGATAAAGACGAAATGATAAATAGTATTTTAGAAGATTTTTCGGAAAGGTTTAAACAGGATATATCAAAAGATATTATTTTTAAGATGGAATACACGCCCGAAGATTGGCAAAACCAGTTTAACCTATACAAAGGAGCAGGTTTAGGCTTATCGCATAGTATGCTGCAAATAGGTGCATTAAGACCAAAAAATTACGATGAAAAATTTAAAAACACCTTTTATGTTGGGTCATCAACCATTCCCGGAGCGGGCTTACCCATGGCAGTAATAAGTTCAAAACTAACCGCCGAACGGGTATATGATTATGAATAGCTAGTAAACCAGGAATTTAATTGCAGCAAGCATTGAATAAGAAAAACCAAAGCATATAAATATGGAAGCATATAAATTTGAAATAATCAAAACGGTTATTATCGTAATTGTTTATGCAGTTACAAAATTAGTATCTAAAAGGATAATTGGAAAAGTAGGTGCTAGGTTTAGGTATCAATCGGGGAGAATGAAAATCAGCAATAAAATTGTAAATATTTTGTTGATGATAGTACTTACCATTTCGTTAATCATTATTTGGGGAGTTGACCAATCGAAACTACTGATATTCCTTTCCACAATACTATCAATTTTGGGAGTTGCGTTTTTTGCACAGTGGTCAATCATTTCGAATATAACCTCTACGCTGATAATATTTTTTAATCACCCCATTAAAATTGGAGACTCGTTAACAATAATGGATAAAGACTACCCAGTTGAGGGAACGTTAAGTGATATTGGCATTTTTTTCGTTACCATAAAAACGAAAGAGGGCAAGAAAATAACATTACCGAGTAATGTGTTTATGCAAAAAATGATTAAAAAAGAAAAAGCAATTTAACCCCAATTATTCATTAGAATAATTGCTGTATCCTACAGCAACTAAGCCTCAGAACCAATTTTATGACCCAAATTGGATTCGACTAGGTCGGGGTTACCCGCAAATGTATGTTTTTGGAGTTTTGGAGTAACAATCCCAGTGAGTCCTCATCCGTTTGGTAGATTAGCCCAAATTTGTAATTGTTGATTTTACCTTGTGCTAAAGGTTCTTATGGAGACCCAGACCGCTATTTCTTCGACACCATAATCTGCAGAAGCAGATCGTCGGTTTGGGTCATACCCTTGGAGCCCACATCACCCAGGTTTTGTATGGTTTTCTCTACATCATCCTCAATAATTCCATCGTTCGAGGATATTACCACACCCTCTAGAGCGAGCAATGCCGACTGGATTGCCGCACCAACACCCGAGCTAACCTTTAGCGCGCACCCCTCTTTGGCCCCATCGCAAATCATGCCGGTAATATTACCAATCATATTCTTAATGGTGTAAACGGTCTCCTTTTCTCCTCCACCCATTAGGTAAGCAACACCACAACCTGCACCCGCAGCAGCTACAACGCATCCGCAAAGAGCCGATAAACGACCTAAATATCGCTTAATATGAATGGCTATTAGGTGCGAAAGCACAAGGGCACGGGCAAGTTGCTCATCATCAGAGTTTAATCGTAGGGCAACAGAGTATACGGGCAGGGTAGCGGTTAATCCCTGGTTTCCACTACCCGAGTTGCTCATAACCGGCAAATCGGAACCCGCCATTCGAGCATCGCTTGCCGCAGCAGTAAGCGACATGGCGCTATTCATCATATCATCGCATAAAATCCCCTTTTCAACAAGCTCCTTGAGCTTTTTACCAACCATTAGTCCGCACTCATTCAGCAAGCCCTCTTGGGCTATGGCGTTGTTGTACTCAACGGTTTTATGAATAAACTCAATTTGGCTGT
Source organism: Bacteroidales bacterium (assembly GCA_028708425.1). GTDB lineage: Bacteria > Bacteroidota > Bacteroidia > Bacteroidales > Tenuifilaceae > Perlabentimonas. Next base: position 33,117 of record JAQVYY010000034.1, on the reverse strand, counting down.
ATGGAACAGCTGTGGCGAATTTAAAAATACTGCTAACAGTAAGCGGAATAACCACCTTGCTATCACTTCCTGTATTTTCATTATCGCCAACTTTCATTTCACCACTACACTCCACCACCTCGCCATTTAGCTCAATTCGTGAAATATTGGAGTGCTTGGTTGTAATAACCGCTTTTGATGTATTGTTACTGGCTCCATAGCAAATAGCCTCAATATAAAGTCTCTCCGAATCTTTCTTTACGCCTATGCTCACCCTTTTTTCTTCAACAAATGCCTTTGCCTTACTAACAACCTTATCATCAACACCTTTTAACACCTCAAGACAATCGGATGAATTACCGTAAACAGCACCCAACGCTGCGGCAATTGGCAACCCTGTGGTATCAGTGCAAGGAATGCCAACCCCCATACCATTTTTAAAAATATTGGCACTTAGTAATAGTTCAACCTGTTTTGGTTCTTCGCCTAATACTTCGCGGGCCTTAGCAACTGCCAATGCCACGGCAATTGGCTCGGTACAACCAAGGGCTGGAACAACCTCTGCCTTTAGTAAATCGATGTAAGCCTGTATATTTTGCATCTGTATAAGTAGTTTAAAATTTGTTTTGCAAAATTATTAAGTTTTGCGGAATAAAAAATGCCAAATGTCATCCTTCGACTTCCTTAGGGCAACGGATTTTGTCATACAGAGCAAAGCCGAAGTATGACCAGAAAACCAAAACCCCTATCCTACTGCTCAATTAGGGTTGCGCCTACTCCTGTTTGTATCTTTTTGCTTGCAGGGTTACCAGCTAGCGTAAGCGAGCCGGCCGAACGAATGCTACCATCAATAAGCTGAGACACATTAACCTTGGCAAGTCCTTTGGTTCTTACTGAAACATAGGCTGTATCGGTAGCCAGCTGGAGAGCAGAAAGGGTTCCGCCTGTTCGTACCCTTGCCTTAATCTGTATCGCTTTACCGCTTAAATTAACGGTTCCACCGTTCTTCGATGCCACTTCAACCGAATTTAGCTGAACACTAGCATCAATTGATGAGTTTAATCCCGCGGTAAAGGTTGCAGATGGAGCCACCAACGTATCCTGAAAACTTATTCTTCCACCCGATTTAACATACGCATCAACAATTTGGCCGCACGATAAGTACAAATCAACTGAGTAATCCCTATGGATACCTTTGCTGGGTTTTACCGTAAGCGTGCTATCGACCACCTGGGTAGTAATATCCGCCAGGTCAATACCATCGGTAGTAATTTTAGCGGTAAAGCTGGTATCATTGCTTACGTAAGTATTAATCTTACCTGTTACCCTAATCTTATTAAACGGTTCAAGGCTTCTACTATCCTGCGTGTTTTGCGAAAACAAAAAATTTACAGCAGTAAAAGTAAGCAGCAAAAAGGTGGCTATTTTTTTCATAATCATAGTTGTTACGAATTTATTAAGTAGATTTTAGTATCCCAAAAGTACTGGGTACAATACACAATAATGAATTTTTAGTGATGATTTTTGTTAATAAACCGTAAGTTCATCCTAAAACAATGCTACATACCTAACAAACCACTAGCCAAAACATGCAAACATGAACAAAACAGCATATTGCCTGTTTATTTACAAGAAAACAAGAGCTAAGAATATGAAACATTCATGTTAGCGGCACTAACACAAAGAAGAATGACTACTCCATGGATGTTCCATGTGTTCCTTTAAAATAAATAAATATACACATGAATATAGTTTATAGGATATCTATTTTGGCATTTTTTGCCGCCTTGGCATTACACACAAACGGTCAAACCAATAATAAAATGAGCAACAGTGATTTAACAAAAAAACTAACCCCGCTACAGCTACATGTTACCCAGAAAAAGGGTACGGAACCAGCATTTACAGGTAAGTACTGGAATTTCTTTGAAAGCGGTAAGTACCATTGCGTGGTTTGTGATGCGGAGCTATTCGAATCGGAAACAAAGTACGAGTCGAGCTGCGGGTGGCCAAGTTTTTTCGACTCGAAATTTGAAGAAAACATACTTGAAGTAGACGATTTTAGCCACAACATGATTCGGAAAGAGGTTGTTTGCAAGGGCTGTGGCGCACACCTAGGTCATGTTTTTAACGATGGCCCAAAGCCAACAGGCACAAGGTATTGCATAAATTCGGCTGCATTAAAATTTAAGCCCAACCATGATAAGAGAAAGTAAAATGAGTTCAAATATATATAAGTTATCGGCATTCCCGCTTCATGTTATCGTTTTGCCAGGCGAAGAAATTCCGCTGCGAATTTTTGAGCCTCGGTACAAGCAGCTTATTACCGAGAGCTTAGAGAGCTCATCGTCCTTTGGCATTCCGTACATCGATGGAGAAAACGAAATTACCAACATTGGTAGCGAGGTTGAGATTGTAAAACTTGTTGACCAGAACGATAGTGGCGATATGGTGATAACCATAAAGGGCAAAGCGCTTTATGAAATACTCGATTTTTTTCCGGTATTGCCCGATAAACTTTACGGTGGCTCAATTGCTAAAACCCTGAACCACGATTTATCTACCACAAACCCCGAAATTGCGGTTAAGGTAAAAAAACTCAAGCTCAATATCGATTCCAAGCTGGGTACGCTAATTATATCCGATAGCCTTAATTTGCTCGATATTGCAAAAACGCTAATGCTTAAACCCTCCGAGAAGTACAGATTTATAACCCTAGTCAATAAGTCTGATAGAGAGCAATTTATAATTAACTATCTGAATTTTATGGAGCTTATTCGTGCACAAGAATTGAAGCTGGAAGATAATTTCCAACTCAATTAGGACGTACTAACCACCTTTCAAAAAACGGTTAAATCCTAATTTGGTTTCATTACTTACAATCACTTCAATCTATTAGCCCCAATTATTCATTCGAATAATTGCTGTCTCCGAGAGCGACTAAGTTTCACAACCAATTTTGTTACCCAAAATTGGGCTCAACTAGGTCGGGGTAACCCGCATTTACATTCATCTTTAGCAAATTTGATGAATAATGCGGGTTAGAATAGAATGCTAGCTCTACTAGCCTACAGCTTGTGCACTAAGGCTCATTAGCAAAGCGCCAACAACGCCAAGCGCATTTCCTGCCATGTGAACTATAATGGCAAAAGCATTATTGTTGTATTTTTCCTGGTAGTATCCTGCAACTAATCCGAGTACCATAGTAAAGACTACAACCCTAACAACGAAGGCAACTCCAACTCCCGAAGTAAAGAGTATTGTGTGCGCTAGCCCAAAAGCCACAGCGCTAATTATTACGGGGACGCTAAAAAATCGTTTAAAAATTGTTATACCCTTAGCACTTAATGGCTTTAGTATATTTTGAAGGAACCCTCGGAATAGTAGCTCTTCGGCAATGCTGGCATAAATAAATACAAAAACAAAAACCTGAATTGGCGACATAACATCAAACGCAGGGTGTGATTCTATCTCGCCGTTCAGTGCCATAGTAATTATACTAAACGGAATGTTTACGATAATTTGTGCCAGCACACCGAATAGCACGGGCCTGAAAATATTTTTGAATTTTGGAATAGAAAATTTATAGTTTACACTCTTTTGAAAAGCAGCTATAGCAAGTACCGATAAAATTAGCATAGCTGTATGCGTAACAAATGTGTATGGAATAAAATCGACCCCTAAGCCAATTTTTTGACCTAATAAAGAAGCTACTACAAAAATTATGAGTGTTAGTAATAGCCCGTAAATGACAGTTTTGTTGGCTTTCATACGAGTAATCTTTTGGTTATTGAAAGTCTACTAAATATATACCCTATATACCTATGTGTAGAAAAACGTTCTAAATCCCCACTATAATCAAACTAATGGCAAACTTAGTCCGCATTTGCATTCATCTTTAACAAAATTGACGAATAATGCGGGTTAGGATTGGCTGGAAAGATCAAGCTCGGTAAGAGTCCATGAAAAAGTAAACTCTTCCTCATTTTTAGGGGTAAAATCCTCAATATTTTCGTGCCGCTCCACATAATTATCTGTATCGGCTAGCGGGTTAAAAAGATTTATCTCTGGCCAATCATCAACACGATGCAAAGCCCTAGCCATCATTCGGTTTACCTCATAAGGAAAGCGAGCACCAACCCACGGGCTGGTATTGGAAATAAATACAAAGGTTAACCCATTAGCTTGAGAAACCGCCAATGCTGATGTGCCAGCAAATGAACCAGTTCGCCATTTCGAACCATTTCGTTTTACCGACCGCCAGCCCAACGGGTGAAATCCAGGCTCATTATCGGTTAGCTGCCTGATAGATTTTTTAGAAATTATCGTTTCTTTTGAATATAAATCGATAGCAATTAGAAATTTGGCCAAGCTAACCGATGAGATAACCCATCCACCAGCAGCACCAAGGGTTCTTATATCATTACCACCCCGACTCTTATACACACTTACAGGGCTACCATCGTAAGCCGAAACCTTTTCGGCCTCGGGTACCTCGTAATACCTAGTTTCTAACGGGTACCTCAGGCTATCGTGGTTATGGGCAATAAACGCATCAGAAACCCCAATGGGTTTAAAAATACTCTCCCGAACAAACGCCTCGTAATTCTGCTTTGCAACTTTTTCAATAACCCGCTCTAAAAACAGATATCCTACATTTACGTATGAACTTCCTGCCCCAGGTGTATAATGTAGGCGTTTACCCAGAGTAAATTCAATGATATCATCCTTATCAATGGGTAGCTCCTTATTTAGTTGACGAGCAATTGACTGAGACATAAACATATGGTCGCCCCATCGGGTGGTCCACCCTGCCGAATGGTTTAACAAATTTTTCACCGTGATATCCTCTACCCTCTTGTCAATATAATTTCTGTACATAGGGTTATTCAGAATACCCTCCTGGCCAAACACCTTTTGATTTAAGCCAAGCTCACCATTTTCAACTAGCTTCATAACAGCAGCAGCTGTTATTAGTTTTGAAACGCTAGCAACCCTAAGCAGATTGTAGGGTTGCATTTCGATATCATTCTCAACATCGGCATAACCAAAACCTTTGGCGTAAACAAGTTTTCCCTCCTGCGCAATAGCCACGGATGCCCCAGTTACCCACCAGTAGCGAATAAACCGATTTACCGTTTTTTCAAAGGATGCAAAATCGTCAGAGGATAAAATATCGTTTGATAGGTACTCAATAGATAACGACTCAACATCGGATTCAGCATGTGTTGGGCTTGACCTCAGCGAGTTATTAGACGAGAAATCGAATAGAACAAAAAATAAAATTGTAAGTATAGTGAGTATGCGTTTAGCCATTTATGCCGTTTTGAATTGAAATAAATAAAATACAAAGTAAATGTAAAAATGACTGAAAGTCAAATTAATTGCGATTAATACTAAGTTGATTAGCATTAGTCCTACTTCGCCAGCAGATTTTAGTGGGAGCCTGCATGCATATAAAGGTTATCAGCTTCGACTTCGCTCAGCCTGACGGTCAGGCTGAGCATTCTAAGATAAAACCAAACATTTAAGCATTTAATTTCATAATTTATTTTTAAGTATCAGAAAAACTTAATATTGAATATCGAACACTGAATATTGAATGTAGAAGTTTTGGTATGGAAGGTCTTTTGCTTCGGCCCACTTCTCGTATTTCTTTACTTCATTATTCGTTATTCAATGTATTTTAGTTAGGGCTATAGGCTTCGGCTTCGCTCAGCCTGACGGTCAGGCTGAGCGAAGCCGACATTAATAGCAGAATAAAAATAATACCTAGCGTAAGTAGAAGCTACAAAAGGCTTTTAATGGTTTTTACAAAGCTGTGTATATCATCCTCGGTTGTATCCCATGATGTCATCCAGCGTGCTTCCGATTGCTCCTCGTCCCACATGTAAAAGAAATACTCGTCCTGTAACTTTTCTATAATATGGGGCGGAACAATGGCAAAAACACCATTCACATCAACCGATTGGGTTATTTTAATCTGTGGAACTGAGCTAAGCTCCTTGACCAAAAGTTTTGCCATGTTGTTGGCATGGTCAGCCGTAGTTTTCCATTGGTTCCCTGTTAAATAAACTATAAACTGAGCCGATATGTACCGCATTTTCGAAGCAAGCTGTAGCCCTTGCTTTCGGGTATACATAAAATCCTTGGCTAGTTCGGGGCGAAGAAAAACCACCGCCTCGCCATACATCATCCCATTTTTTGTACCACCAAACGACAGGATATCAACGCCAGCATCGGTAGTAAAATCCCTAAAGTTAAGCCCCATGGCAGCAGCCGCATTGGCTACGCGAGCACCATCCATATGTAAATACATATTGTGCTCATGCGCAAATTTAGCCAGTGCCTTAATTTCTTCCACAGTATATAACGTTCCCAGCTCGGTTGCCTGCGATATAGATATTAGCTTAGGCTGCGAATGGTGCTGAAAACCAAACCCATGCATATGCTTTTTCACCAAATCGATGGTTAGCTTGCCATCGGGGCATGATACGGTAAGCAATTTACAACCCGAAAACCGTTCGGGTGCGCCACACTCATCAACATTAATATGCGCAGTATCGGGGCAAATAACGGCGTTGTAAGGCTGCGTTGCAGCCTTTATTCCCAGCACATTGGCAGCCGAACCGATAAATACGAAAAAAACCTCTGCCTGCTCGCCAAATTCCTTTCGGAATAGGTTTACAGCTTCCTCAGTATAGTGATCATCGCCGTAGGCTAGGGTATGACCACTATTTACATCGGCCAACGATGCCAGTATATTTGGATGAACCCCCGAATTATTATCGCTGGCAAAACCTCTTTTACTGGTGTTCATAGCTAATATTTTGAATTACAGAAATAGTCAAATGGGTTCTTATTACAACCTATTTTCGACAAATTAGTTACATCCTATCTGGCACGCTAATGCCCAGCAACCCCATCGAAAGGCAAATAGCATCTGCCACCTCTTTTGATAGCATAAGCCTTAGGCCTTTAATGCTCTCATTCTCCTCGTTAAGAATAGTGAAATCGTGGTAGAACTGGTTGTACTCCTTAGCTAATTCGTAGGCATAGTTGGCAACCAATGCAGGGCTAAGCTGCTCGCCCGCCTGCTGTACAATAGCAGGAAAATCCAGTAGCAGTTTTATCAGATCGCGCTCTTTTTGAGCTATGGTGTCAACCTCTATTTTTATGGGGATAGCAATTCCAGCCTCGTCAGCTTTACGTAAAACAGACTTAATACGTGCGTGGGTGTACTGGATAAAAGGGCCTGTATTGCCATTAAAATCAATAGATTCCTTTGGATTAAAGGTCATGTTTTTACGTGGATCGACCTTTAGAATAAAATATTTTAACGCTCCTAATCCCACCATTCTAACTATTTGGTTTGCCTCATCATCGCTATAGCCTTCGAGCTTACCAAGGTCAACCGACATCTCTTTGGCTGTTGTTATCATTTCGGCAACCAAATCGTCGGCATCAACTACGGTACCCTCGCGCGATTTCATTTTACCCTCGGGCAGCTGCACCATTCCGTACGACAAATGGTACAGATGGTCACTCCAATCATAACCCAATTTCCCTAAAATTAGCTTAAGCACCTGAAAATGGTACTCCTGCTCGTTACCAACCACATAGATATGATCATCGAGGCGATAATCCGAGAAACGCTGGTTGGCAGTTCCAATGTCCTGAGTCATGTAAACCGAGGTGCCATCGGCGCGTAAAAGCAGCTTCTCATCGAGCCCATCGTCGCGTAAATCGGCCCACACAGATCCATTTTCCCTTTTGCTAAAAACACCCTTTTCGAGACCTTCCATTACAATCTTCTTACCCAATAGATAGGTTTCCGATTCGTAATATATCTTATCAAATTCAATTCCTAAGGCTTTATAGGTTACATCGAACCCCTCGTAAACCCAGCCGTTCATCTTTTGCCAAAGCGCATACACCTCGGGGTCTTTTGCCTCCCATTTTCGGAGCATTTCTTGCGCCTCAACAATGAGGGGTGCTTGTACCTTTGCCTCATCCTCGGTAACCCCTTTATCTACGAGTTCCTGAATTTGCTTCTTATACTCCCTATCGAAAATTACGTAGTACTCGCCAACCAAATGATCGCCCTTCTTTCCGCTAGATTGTGGCGTTTCGCCATTGCCAAATTTTTGCCAAGCAATCATCGATTTACAAATATGAATGCCCCTATCGTTAACCAAGTTGACCTTTAGCACCTTGTGCCCGTTGCTCTCGAGGATGTTAGAGATTGAATATCCCAATAAATTATTTCGGATATGACCTAGGTGTAAGGGTTTATTGGTATTTGGCGAAGAGAACTCGACCATTTTAACCTTGCCCGATGAATTGGGCTTGGCAAATCCAAAATTGTGAGTGCTTGCAATGGAGTTGAGCGTATTTCGCCAGAACGAACGGCTTAAGCTAAAATTTAGGAAACCCTTAATAACATTGAAATCCTCAACACAGCTATTCTTCTTCACCAGAAGTTCACCAATCTCTTGGGCTGTATCCTCGGGTTTTTTCTTCGAAATTCGTAGAAAGGGGAAAACAACCAGGGTGTAATCGCCCTCAAACTCGCGCTTGGTTTTAGATACCTGCATCTGTTTTTGGTTAAAACTTTGGCCGTAAAGCTCTTGTAGCGTATCGCTTATGATATTAAGCAGGTATTCTTCGATATTCATCTGTATTAATTTTTATTAGGTACAAAGATACTAAACAATGGTTGAGAATTAAATGTAAAAAACATGGAGAGGTAAAAAATTATCTCTCCATGCAAAAATATTATGTGTTTAACCCCAATTATTCATTCGAATAATTGCTGTCTCCCACAGCGACTAGGTCTCACAACCAATCTAGTTGCCCAAAATTGGGCTCGACTATGTTGTGATAATCTGCATTTGTATTCATCTTTTACAAATTTGATGAATAATGCGGGTTAAGACTATTTCTCTTCGAGAGTTACGGTACTTACATCAACCGTTATCTCTTTTAATCGATTTTTTATTGGTTCGGGTATCTCGCTCTGGTACCGTCCGCCTAGATGGGTAGCCAAAAACTTTTCCATTGTTGCTACAAATGCCATTCTATTTACAGGTCGAACAAAACCATGCCCCTCATCGGGAGCATTTATATACTCCACATCGAACCCCCTATTGCGCAAGGCCACAACTATTTGATCGGATTCGGCCTTTTTGACCCTAGGGTCATTCTGCCCCTGCACCACAAGTAGCGGTGCTGCAATTTTATCGGCCGAGAACAGTGGCGATTGCTGTTGAATTTTGGCTAACCCTTCGGGTGTAGTTGGATTTCCAATTCGGTGGTAAAAGGAGATACGAATAGCCTCCCAGTATGGGGGTATTGAGTTTAAAAGGGTAATTAAGTTGGATGGACCAACGAACGATATTCCGCACGCATAAACCTCGGGTGTAAAGGCAAGCCCTGCAAGGGCAGCATAACCACCATACGATATTCCGAAAATCCCTACCCTATCCTTATCAACTATACCTTTATCAATCAAATGCTTAACACCCCATGTGATATCATCCTGCATTAGGTTGCCCCACTCGCCATTTCCAGCATTTAAAAACTTCTTACCAAATCCTTTTGACCCCCTAAAATTGGGTTGTAAAACGGCGTAACCCCTATTTGCCAAGAACTGTACGTATTTGTCGTACCCCCACCAATCGCGAGCCCACGGCCCGCCATGAGGTAAAACAACCAATGGTAAATCGGTATCACCATAACCATTTGGTAGCGTGAGGTAGGCCTGAATTTCGAGTCCATCGGACGATGGATAAGTAATGCTCCGCATTTTGGATAAAAACTCGGTTGGCAGGGTTGAACGAGGATTATACTGAAACGACAATTCGCCGGTTTCCATATCATAAATATAGATGTTACTGGGGTTCGTATCGGACCACACGCTTACAAGCCAGTAACGTTCATCGGTGGTTGCATTGTAGATATTTACCTCCTTACCCTTAAATTTATTAGCTAATGCATTGTAATGGTTCTCAAAGTTGACATCTTTAAAATACCTGCGATTAAAAGCATCGGCATAGTAGGTGTATAACGGCTCAAAAGTTTTTTGGGAAAGGACTAACTTACCAAAATCGGCCTTTTGCTCGGGATCACTTTCAATAAATTTGAGCTCTCCTGTTTCTATGTTCATGCTATAAAGCTGGGTAAAATCAGTACCATCCTCGGCATTTGAAACGAAATAAAAATTGCAATTATCCTTTGTAAATTGCAGTGGGTAGGCGGTTTCGAACATAGTTGATGTATATAAAACCTTTTGCATGCCATCGTCCATTCGCCAAAGTTCTCTTGTCCCGTCAACGCTAGAGCGTTGCGCCAACCTAAGGTTATCATTATGGTCGAAAACCCATGAAATATACCTATTGGTATTCTTTTTAAGCAGAGCTAACTCACCTGTTGATATTTTAAGGCTATATAGATCGTGCCATACCTTATCCCTATCGTTTAATCCAACAAACATAAGGTCATGATCAATTCGGGAAATATGATGAATTTGCACACGAACATGGCTCAGGTTGGTCAGGTTACGTGCCTCGGGTAGTACATCTTCTTTAGCTTCGGAAGGGTTTACGGCATACACATTATAGTTCTCATCACCAGCATTATCCTGTACGTAAAGAATATACTTACCATCGCCCGACCAAAAATAGCCACGTATGGGACGAGTAGTTTCGGAAGTTACAGGTAAGGCCATATCGAATGAGGCATCCCTGGGCTTTATCCAAATATTTTGAATCCCGTTGTAGGGCCTGAGAAAAGCTAAGAACTCACCATCAGGCGAAAGCCTTCCGCTCGATATTTCTGGGGTACCAAAAATTAGCTCCCGGTCGATAATGGGAGGCGTTTTAGAGTTGCTACAGCTGCTAAAACCAATAACAACAGCAAGAAAAGTTAATAAAAAGTTATATCGCATGGTTAAAATTTTATGTCGAAACTAATTTTCTGTAATTTCAAAATTTGACCCACAGAGTTCAAATTAGTTTAATGCAAAAAAGTATGGGCTGCCATTAATTTGACAGCCCATACTTTTTGCTAGATTTTAACCCGCATTCTTGCCGTGGCAATTCTTGTATTTTTTCCCGCTGCCGCATGGACAGGGATCGTTGCGACCAACCTTTTTCTCTACCCTTACTGGCGCATTGCTACGCTCCTGAGTATTTGCTCCGGCCTGCAATGCATCGGTACGGCTAGTTTCGTACTTGCTCATATCGAGCTTGCGACGACCTTTGGCCTCTTGCACCTGACTGGGGTCGCGAAGTGGTATGTGCGCTTTAATTAGGATAGATACCACATCACGGTTAATGCGATCGAGCATATTTTTGAACAGCTCGTAAGCTTCAAACTTGTATATCAACAAGGGATCTTTCTGTTCGTATGCAGCATTCTGAACGCTCTGCTTCAGCTCATCCATCTCACGCAGGTGCTCTTTCCAGTAATCATCAATAACATAAAGAATAATGGTTTTACTGAATGAGCGGGCCAGCTCTTTTGCCCCCGATTCGTAGGCTTTTTCAAGATTTGTTACTATTTGGAATACTTTCTGCCCATCGGAAATGGGTACAACAATATTCTCGTAGATAGCCGATTGCTTCTCGTAAACATCTTTTATTACTGGGTAAGCCTGACGAGCAATACTTTGAATTTTATGCTCATACGATTCGAGCGATGCACGGTAAATTTTTTCAGTTAGCACATCGGGTGAGTCCTGAAGGTATTCTTTCTCGGAAACTGGAGCCTCAATAGAAAGATTTCGAATAAGTTCGAACTTAAACTCATCGTAATCGACATTACCATGGGTTTCGTTAATAATAGAAACGCTTACATCGTAAAGCATATTGGCCACATCAACATCAATACGTTCGCCATGCAGGGCATTGTGTCGGCGTGTGTAAATCACTTCACGCTGCGAGTTCATAACGTCGTCGTACTCCAACAACCGCTTCCGTATGCCGAAGTTGTTCTCCTCCACCTTTTTCTGAGCACGTTCTATTGATTTCGAAATCATAGAATGCTGAATAACCTCGCCCTCCTTCAGGCCAAGGCTATCCATTACCTTGGCAATTCGGTCGGAGCCAAACAGGCGCATCAAATCGTCCTCAAGCGAAACATAAAACTGCGATGAACCGGGGTCACCCTGTCGTCCTGCACGTCCGCGCAGCTGCCTATCAACACGCCGCGACTCGTGTCGTTCAGTTCCAATAATTGCCAAACCACCGGCTTCCTTAACCTGTGGGCTTAGCTTAATGTCGGTACCCCTACCCGCCATATTGGTGGCAATAGTAACCGTTTTGGCTTGTCCAGCCTCTGCAACAATATCGGCCTCACGCTGGTGTAGCTTAGCATTTAGCACGTTATGCTTAATACCTTTCATTTTAAGCATCCTGCTAAGCAGCTCAGAAATTTCAACTGATGTGGTACCAACCAGCACCGGGCGATTAGCATTTACAAGATTTTCAATCTCATCGATTGCAGCCACGTACTTCTCGCGCTTGGTTTTATAAACCAAGTCCTCCATATCGGCACGTACAATGGGCCTGTTGGTCGGAATAACCACAACATCTAGCTCGTAAATTGACCAAAGTTCACCTGCTTCCGTTTCGGCAGTACCTGTCATACCGGCCAACTTGTGATACATACGGAAGTAGTTCTGCAGGGTTACCGTTGCAAAAGTTTGCGTAGCGGCCTCAACCTTAACCCGCTCCTTAGCTTCAATAGCCTGATGTAAGCCATCGGAATAACGGCGGCCATCGAGAATACGTCCGGTTTGCTCATCAACAATTTTAACCTTGTTATCCATTACAACGTACTCCACATCCTTTTCGAACATGGTGTAAGCTTTAAGCAGCTGGTTAACAGTATGTACTCTCTCCGATTTTATTGAGAAATCACGCATTAACTCCTCCTTGGCCTCCAATTTCTTTTGGGGCTTCATTTCAGCCTTTTCAATTTCGGCAATTTCGGACCCTATATCGGGAAGAATAAAGAAGTTAGAGTCTTCGGACGCTGACGTCATCAGGTCGATCCCCTTATCGGTTAGCTCAATAGAATTCTGTTTTTCATCAACAACAAAAAGCAAATCATCGGTTACAACATGCATATGCTTATTGTTCTCCTGCATGTAAAAGTTCTCTGTTTTTAGTAAGAGTGCCTTATTGCCCTGCTCGCTAAGGTACTTAATTAAAGGGTTATATTTTGGATACCCCTTAAATGCTCTTAACAGAATCTTTCCACCCTCCTCTTTTTTACCTTCAGCAATTAGCTTCTTGGCGTCGGCTAACAGCTGAGTAACCATATTACGCTGATTATTAACCAGCTTCTCAACCTTTGGTTTGTAAACCTCAAACAGCTGGTCGTCACCCTTTGGTACAGGTCCCGAAATAATAAGCGGTGTACGGGCATCGTCAATTAAAACCGAGTCAACCTCATCGACAATAGCGTAGTGATGCTTTCGCTGTACCAAGTCGTTTGGTTCAACGGCCATGTTATCGCGTAGATAATCGAAACCAAACTCATTGTTGGTTCCAAAGGTAATATCTGCTAAATAGGCTTTGCGCCTCTCCTCGCTATTGGGCTGGTGCTTATCGATACAATCAACCGATAAACCATGGAACTCGTACATTGGTCCCATCCACTCGGCGTCACGACGTGCAAGGTAATCGTTTACCGTAACAATATGCACTCCCATACCCGCCAATGCATTTAGGAAAACGGGCAGGGTTGCCACAAGGGTTTTACCTTCACCGGTTGCCATCTCGGCAATTTTACCCTGATGTAGCACAACACCGCCAATAAGCTGCACGTCGTAATGCACCATGTCCCACTTTATCTGGGTTCCTCCAGCACTCCACTGGTTACTATATATCGCCTTATCGCCCTCAATGGTAACAAAATCGCGAGTAGTACTTAGGTTTCGGTCGAAATCGTTGGCCGTAACAACAATGGTTTCGTTATCGTTAAACCTACGGGCAGTCTCTTTTACTATGGAAAAAGCCTCAGGTAGAATTTTGTCGAGCACCTCCTCAACCTTCTTGTCAATCTGCTCAACCAGCTTATCAATTTCACCCGACAACCTTTCTTTCTCATCAAAGTCAATGGTATCGGATTCCATCTTAGCTTTCATCTCCTCAATATTCTTCCTGTCATCGGCAATATAATCACCAACCTGTTTCTTTAACCTATCCGTTTCAGCACGAAGCTCATCGTTCGATAGGGTTGTGAAACGAGGGTAGGCCTCTTTTATTCTTTCGAGATACGGCGTTAGCTCCTTTAAATCGCGTTGAGCCTTATTGCCAAAAAATTTTGATAAAATTTTGTCTATTGCACCCATGGGTTTATGTTGTTTAAATTAATTTGCGTTGCTGTTTAGGTTATGACTTGCAAATTTAGCAGAATTTTAGGAGTTGTGGAAACATATATATTAATTTGGGTTAATAAAAATATGATTATTTGATTTTTTACAGTAAACAAAGGGTGCTTGGGTGGATTGAGAGTAAGGTTGAGGTTGAGGTTGAGGTTGAGGTTGAGGTTGAGGTTGAGGTTGAGGTTGAGATTGAGAAGGTGAGCAATGACAAGTGCCTTAAGTGAAAAGTGGAAAGTTAACAAGTAAGAACAAAAACTAAAAGCATGCGTGTTTGAATGGGGAATGCGAAACCCTAAAGACTAAAAGCTAAAAGCAAGGTTGAGGTTGAGAAAGTGAACAGTGAGCAGTAAGCAGTGAGCGGTGAGCAGTGAAAAGCGGTGCACTGAGCCTGCCGCAGTGTTGAAAACTAAAAACTAAGAACTAAGAGCTAAAAGTTTGCTTACTCGAATGGTAGTGGGGAATTGGAAAAGCCAACAGCATTTTTTATACCTTTGTGGAAATATTTATTTAGCTATGACTCGCAAGTCCACCACCACAGAATCTAACCTCGAGTTTTTTGTTCCCGACCTATCGGAGGAGCTAAAACTACCCCTTGTAAATGCCTTTATTAGCGCAGGATTCCCTTCGCCCGCCGATGATTATTTAGAGGGTAAACTCGATCTAAATAAGCTACTTATACAGCACCCCAACTCCACCTTTTTTGCCAGGGTAAGAGGCAACTCTATGATTGACGTTGGAATTCACGATGGCGACATTCTGATAATTGACAAATCGCTCGAACCCAAGCATAATTCCGTTCTAGTTTGCTTTATTGACGGTGAATTTACCGTAAAAAAGGTAAGTAAGGTTGATGGTGATTTTTACCTGATGCCCGAAAACAAAGATTTTGCCCCCATTAAAATTGAGAAGGAGTCCGATTTTCGGTTATGGGGCGTGGTAACGCACTGTATTCATAAATTTTAGCGCGATGTTTGCCCTAATAGATTGTAATAACTTTTACGTGTCGTGCGAGCGAATTTTTAACCCTCTGCTCGAGGGGGTGCCCGTGGTTGTGCTCTCGAACAACGATGGCTGCATCATTTCACGATCCAACGAGGCTAAAGCCCTTGGGCTAAAAATGGGCGAACCCGTGTTTAAACGCAAGGATCTTATTGCCCAGCAAAACGTTAGGGTGTACTCATCAAATTATGCTCTGTATGGCGATATTTCGCATAGGGTAATGAATACCCTGCGGGACTTCTCCCCTTTTATTGAAATTTACTCCATCGACGAGGCATTTATCGATTTAAAGGGAATTCGCACCGACTTCACCATTTACGGGCAAAATATCAGAAAAACTATTCAGAAAGACATTGGGATGCCCATCGGTATTGGCATAGCACCAACCAAAAGCCTTGCAAAAATTGCGAACCGAATAGCCAAAAAGCGTACTGGGGTATTCGCCATAGAAACCGAAAACCAGCGCCTATGGGCACTTGCCAATACTCCCGTTGAGGATATTTGGGGCGTGGGTCGCCGATACGCCATTCTTCTTAAAAAACATGGGGTAAATACAGCCCTCGATTTTACCAACCTAAGCACCGACTGGATTCGTAGGCATATGACCGTTCAGGGGCACAGGCTAAAGGAGGAGCTACGCGGAAAATCGTGCATCGACCTAGAAACGATAATGCCGCCCAAAAAAAGTATTGCCACCACCAGAGCATTTGGCAAAAAACTATCGGATATTGAGGTAATTAAGGAGTCGGTCTCATCGCATGCCACCACCTGTGCCGCCAAGCTGCGCAAACAAAAATCGGTAGCTCGTTTCGTTACTATCTTTATACATACCGACCCCTTTTCGGAAACACAGAAATACGTATTGCGCAGCATTACCGTAACCCTACCCGTTGCATCGAACTCGGATAGCATAATTACCAAAGCCGCCATTAATGGGCTAAAAAAAGTATTTATCCCCAACCTGTTATACAAAAAAGCGGGGGTAATTGTAAGCGAAATTTGCCCCGAAAACGCCATACAGCAAAACCTGTTTGAGCACTACGATAGCAACAAGCTGAACTCGGTATCGAAAGTAACCGATTTTTTGAATGCCAAATACGGCAAGAGCACGGTTAAGCTAGCCGTACAGGGAAATAGCCGCGACTGGAAAGTAAAACAGGAAAAAAAATCGCCCGCCTACACCACCCGCTGGGATGAGATTATTGAGGTGCGTAATTTGTAGGTTGAGGTTGAGGTTGAGGTTGAGGTTGAGGTTGAGGTTGAGAAAGTAAAGAGTAAGCAGTGAGCAGTGAGCAAGGTTGCTTCGTCGTTTCTCCTCGCAATGACGAAAAAACCCCAAAGGCTAAGGGTAAACAGGCTTAACCCGCATTATTCATCGAATTTGTTAAAGATGAATGCAAATGCAGATTATCACAACATAGTGGAGCCCAATTTTGAGTAACAAAATGAGTTGTGAGACTTAGTCGCTGCGGGAGGCAGTAATTATTTGAATGAATAATGGGGGTTAAACTTTTTTCGTATCTTTAGGCGCAACGAAAGGCGTTTTGAACTCCATCCAAAATATATCGCCAATCCAAGCACGTATCACAACCAAAACACCTATAATATCTTCAACATAAATTAGATAACAGACAAAAATAAAGTTTTTATGGACAAATGAATTTTCATTCCTAAATTTGCCCATCAAATAGTTTCTAAACATCTTTTTATAAAAATGGCAAGCTGAACAGCTCATTTGAATTACAAGATTCTTTTAACCCGCATTATTCATCAAATTTATTAAAGATTAGTAATTGGGGTTAATGAGGTAAAACAAAAACATTAGCATTAAAACGATATAACTATGACAAAAAAAATTAAATCAAAAGGGGTAATTGCAATTTTAACCGGTGGTGGCGATGTGCCTGGCCTTAATCCGGCAATTAGAGCGGTAACCATTCGCGCTTTACGCGAGGGGTATCAGGTTGTGGGAATACTTAGAGGTTGGGCAGGTATGATTGAGATTGTACGCGATAAGGATGCTGATAACAGCCGTTGCTATGAGTGCCTAACCGAAGGGAAGGTTAATAAAGCGTTCCGAACGGGAGGAACTTTCCTACACACCTCGCGAACAAACCCTTCGAACGTCTTAAAGAATAGTGTCCCCCCCCATCTACAGGATAAGTATAACAAGGATGTGAATGATCTTACTCCCGAGGTTCTTAAAAACCTTGATTTTATAGGTGTTGATTATCTTATCCCTATTGGTGGCGACGATACGCTTAGCTATGGGGTACGCCTGTATCAGGAGGGAAGAAAAGTGATTGCTATACCCAAAACAATGGATAACGATGTACCAGGAACCGATTACTGCATAGGTTTTAGTACCTGTATTACTCGTACAATCGCCATGACCGATATACTTCGTACCTCGGCAGGATCGCATGAACGAATACTTGTTATGGAGGTGTTTGGGCGTTATGCCGGTTTTACCGCTATGCTTCCCACAATGGCTGGTGTTGCAAATCGCTGTGTAATTCCTGAGCACAAGTTTGATGTTGATTTGCTCACCAAACTTCTAGTTGAAGATAGGCTTAAAAATCCCAGTAATTACTCATCGGTAATGGTTAGCGAGGGTGCCACATTTAGGGGTATGGATAAGATGGTTTTTGAGGGTGCAGAGCTTGATGCCTATGGTCACGCAAAGCTTGGTGGAATTGGCGATGTTATCTCTCAAAAGATAAAGGAGCTAACCCCTAAGTATAACAATGGAAAAAGGATTAACACCATTACCCAAAAACTAGGCTACTTGGTAAGGGGTGGAGAGCCCGATGCTATCGACTCAATTGTCCCTATGGCTTTCGGAAATCTTGCGCTTGACCTTATTTCAAAAGGAGTACACGGAAGGTTGATAGTACTTAAAAATGGCCGTTACGATAACATGCCCATTGATGTAGTAGTTAGCCAAAAGAAAGTTGTAAATGTTGAGAAACACTACAACACTGAGCGTTTGCGACCGTACTACAAGAAATTTGAGATGCTTCCGCTCTTTATAATGACCAGTGAGTAACCCCATTAACCCGCATTATTCATCAAATTTGTAAAAGATGATTACAAAGGCGGGTTACCCCAACATAGTGGAGCCCAATTTTGGGCAACTAGATTGGTTGTGAGGCTAGTCGCTGTGGGAGGCAGTAATTATTCGGATGAATAATTGGGGTTAAACAAATATTAAACATATCGTATACAAATAGTTATGAAAAAAATATTCATCACAGGCGAATTGGACGGGAAGGAAGTTTTTTCAACACCACACACCGAAGCCGATGACGACTGGATACGTGCAGCACGATTACAAAAGGCTGCAAAAGCAGGGGATAAGAAAGCCCAAAAACAGCTAAACAGGTTGGAAAAAACCGTAATGATAACCGATGGGGAAAACAAGTAATTAACGTAACACAATTAAAAAGCTGTGAAAGAACTAGTTGTAATCCTATCTGCAACCTGGAAATTTGCAGCCACCTTTCCTGTGGCAGTATATATATTTCGAATGTCGTTTTTCGAAACTATTCTATATACCAATATTGGCGGTCTTATAGGGCTAATATTTTTCACCCTACTCTCCAGAGGGTTGCTTAAGCTATTAAACACCTACTGGCCCGAAAAATGGCGATGCAAAAAAAAAGAACGTAAAATATTCAGCAAACGCAATCGCCGATTAGTAACCATTAAGAATAAATACGGCTTACCCGGAATTGTTATTTTAACCCCTGTTATACTATCTATTCCTATTGGTGTTTTTTTAAATACAAAGTACTACGGAAAACAAAAAAGCAGCTACCTCTTCCTGTTTTTAGGCCAAATTGCATGGTCTTTTATTTATACCATAGCTTTGGTAAAAATAAAAACCGCCATATAAAACTTATACCTACCCCGCATGAACCAAAACAACAAGATACGATGGTTTGAAATTTCAGCAGTTGCCCTTACAGGCATTTGCAAGTTTCTACTTGTCAATATTTTTGACCTCCAACAACTATTTATTGCCGCAAGTATACTATTCTGGGGTATTTATATTATTTATCGCAAAAAAAGGAATAAGGATATACTTCAATACTGGGGATTTACCCAAACCAACTTTTTAAAAACTTTTAAAATGGTTGGAATATTTGCACTTATCCTTATTGGCCTTTTTACTGCAAATGCCATTTTTAAACAGTACCAACTGCTTGATATACATCTTCTGTATGTATTGTTACTATATCCCATTTGGGGCCTAATTCAGCAATTTATGATGATGAGCTTAGTTCTAGGTAATTTGATAGATATGTCCTCGAAAAAAGTTCCCGAATTCGTTTATGCCTTAATAGTTTCTATCCTATTTTCTGCCGTACACTTCCCCTCCATTATCCTAATGATTATCACGTTTGCCCTAGCCCTTTACTATTCACAAGTTTTCCTTAGGTACAGAAATCTCTACCCATTGGGGCTTTTCCATGGATGGATTGCCAGCTTCTTTTACTACTACGTGTTAAACTTCGATTCATGGGAAAACGTTATCCTTCCTCTTTTCAGCTTTTAGTACCCCTTAGCCCGCTTCGGTAGGATTACTGTTTAGTAAGATGCAGCTAGCCAATTTTGGGTAACAAAATGGGTTGTGAGACTTTTAGTCGCTGTCAGAAACCCCAATTATTCGAATGAATAATTGGAGCTAATCACTATGATAAAAAACTACAGCTACATCGCATTATTTCCATTATCTTTGGTGCATTGAAAAATTTAAAATCGATTTTGAAAGACCTTTTACTTATTACCCCGCCCTTTACGCAGCTAAATACGCCCTACCCCGCAACGGCCTATTTAAAAGGATTTTTGAATACCCGAAACATTAGTGCCTACCAAATGGATTTAGGCATTGAGGTTATACTTGAGCTGTTTACAAAAAACAACCTTGAATATATATTCGAGGAGGCGTACCAAAGCAACCGAATAACATCGGAAAATTGCCAGCGGATATACGCCCTAAGAGCTGATTACTTGGCCGTTTTAAATAGCGTTATTCAGTTCCTGCAGGGCAAGAACCCAACCCTTGCTCGTGAGATTTGCACCCGAACGCTGTTGCCCGAAGCCTCGCGCTTTAATAGCTTAGATGATTTGGATTGGAGCTTTGGTACAATGGGAATTCTGGACAAGGCAAAACACCTTGCCACGCTATACCTCGAGGATCTATCGGATTTTATTGTGGAGTGTATTGACGAGAATTTTGGTTTTGTTAGATACGCGGAGCGCATGGGACGAAGCGCCAACTCATTTGATGAGCTATACCAACACCTGCAATCCGAAACAAAGTACATTGAAAAAATCACCCTGCAAACTCTTGATAAGCAGCTAAAAAAAGTACAGCCTAATTTGGCTAGTTTTTCGGTTCCCTTTCCCGGGAATTTGTACAGCACCTTTAGATGCGCCCAGTATATTAAAGCCCAATATCCGCATATTAAGGTGGCCATGGGCGGTGGTTTTCCCAATACGGAGCTGCGCTCGCTAAAAGATGTAAGGGTTTTCGAGTTTTTCGATTACATCACTTTAGATGATGGAGAATTACCCATTGAGCTATTAGCGCAACACGTTTGTGCGAACAAAGATGCTGCAAACGGTACCTTTAAACGTACACTTCTTTTAGAAAACGGGGAAGTTGTTTACAAAAACACTTCAACCAAACCAGATTATAAACAGTCCGAGCTCGGCACTCCCGATTACTCTGATTTGAGGCTAGATGAATACATTTCGGTTATCGAGATTGCCAACCCCATGCACAGCCTTTGGAGCGATGGCCGCTGGAATAAGCTTACCATGGCGCATGGCTGCTACTGGAAGAGATGCACATTTTGCGACACCTCGCTCGACTATATCGGTCGTTATGAACCCATCGATGCCAAAATTCTGGTTGACCGTATGGAGGTGCTGATTGCGCAAACTGGCGAAACAGGCTTTCATTTTGTTGACGAAGCGGCACCACCAGCCTTAATGAAAGCATTGGCACTGGAGATCTTAAAACGAAACCTCACCCTTACGTGGTGGACGAATGTAAGGTTTGAGAAAAACTTTACCCAGGATCTTTGCCACCTTCTAAAAGCATCGGGCTGTATTGCGGTTTCGGGAGGGCTCGAGGTGGCATCGGATAGGCTATTGGCGCTAATTGATAAGGGTGTAACCGTTGAGCAGGTGGCTCGCGTAACCCGAAACTTTACCAAGGCCAATATTATGGTGCATGCATACCTAATGTACGGTTTCCCAACCCAAACCGTGCAAGAAACGGTTGATAGCTTGGAGATGGTGCGCCAACTTTTTGAAGAGGGAATTGTGCAATCGGCCTTTTGGCATCAGTTTGCCCTAACAGCGCATAGCTTGGTGGGACTAAATCCTAAGAAATATGGTATTACCCCCATTTTAAAAGATATAACCTTTGCCAATAATGACATAGATTTTACGCACCAAACGGGCATTGACCATAGCCAGTTCAGTGCTGGTTTAAAAAAATCGCTCTATAATTTTATGCATGGCCTTGGCTTTGAATTGCCGCTGCAGGATTGGTTCGAGGTTAAAATTCCGAAAACCAAAATACAGCGCAACTACATACTTACCTGCCTAGCAACGGATCCCTATTTGAGCGTGCAAGCCAGCGCCAAAATAGTATGGCTTGGCAGCATGCCATTGGTAAAGGAACAAAGCAAAACGAAGAAAGGCACAACCCTAAAAACCCTTCAGCTAACCTTTCACCATAAAAGTTCTTCGGTTAAAATAAGCATTGAAAAGGACCAAGGCGAATGGCTACTAAACACCCTGCCTAGCCTATCGCCAGTATGCGATAAACTACTTAACTACGGAGAGCTAAAGGCTAATTTTGAAACCCATTTTGAAAGCTTTGAGCTATTCTGGTTCTCGAAACCCGTTCAGGAACTAAGAGATTTTGGCTTACTGGTTGTTTAGGGGCATTTTTCAATCATTCTTCGGTCCAATCAGAATAACTTTAGAATCACCTATTTACCCGCTACCGCACGAGTCCCCTCGTGTGGTAACGAAGCAAGGGAAAATAGTTATATTTGCTTACATTGGTGTCCGGTTAATATTTATAGATTCCTCCCTACGGTCTGAATGACAGGGTGTTGAGTTGTATTTGGGAGGGGAGGGCTTGGTTAGCGGCTTCGCCGCTAACCAAGCCCTCCCCTAAAAACTAAACATTTGTCATTGACAAAGCCATTTCTATTTTCAACGGTTTTGTCGAACATACGTTTCAGAGCGAAACGCAGTGAAGCGAAGAATCTATAATGTTTAATTTTGTTTTTACCGGACAATAGTGATTTGCTTAGTATACTTTTTGCTGCTGCAAAAGCCACACGAGAGGACTCGTGCGGCAGCGGCGCAAAGTGAGAAACGAGCAAAAAATAGCGCTAAAAATTTATTTCCCCATTAACCTGCATTATTCATCATATTTATTAAAGATGAATGTAAATGCGGGGTACCCCGACCGAGTCGAGCCCAATTTTGAATAATAAAATTGGTTGTGAAACTTAATCACTGCCGGATACAGCTATTATTCGAATGAACAATTGGGATTAAATCGCTATCTTTGCCAGTTGAAACAAAAGATTAATGACCCATATTCAGAAAAACCGCCCCCTACCCCTTAACCTTTGGGGTACAAAATTATTAGCAATCCTTCTAGATAAACCACATTACCTTTGAGCCCCTTTATAACATATAATCCCATAAGGGCTCATTTAAATATTACAGCATGGGATTAATAAAATTGAACAATGAAATTTGAAGATCTAAACATTATTGAGCCCATTTTAAGGGCACTAAAAAAAGAGGGATACTCTGTCCCCACATCCATACAGGAAAAGGCTATTCCACACATACTAAATAGAAAAGATGTGTTGGGCAGCGCACAAACCGGAACGGGTAAAACGGCGGCTTTCGCCATCCCAATCCTGCAACACCTCGTTCACGACCGTCAGCAAGGTAACAGTCCACGCAGCATTAAGGCGCTTATCATAACCCCTACACGCGAATTGGCCATTCAGATAGCAGAGAGCTTCTCGACCTACGGAAAGTATACGGGGTTAAAAAACACCGTTGTTTTTGGGGGCGTTAAGCAGGGGCAGCAAACCGATGCGCTTGATAAAGGCGTTGATATTCTTGTGGCAACCCCAGGAAGGCTCCTCGATCTGATGGAGCAAGGTTTTGTTAACCTGAGCAGTATTGAATACTTTGTACTAGACGAAGCCGACCGCATGCTCGACATGGGTTTTATTCACGATATTCGGAAAATTATTGCCAAGCTACCAACCCAACGGCAATCGCTATTCTTTTCGGCAACCATGCCAGACACCATTGTTGCGCTCTCGAAAAAAATTCTTGATAATCCCATAAAAATAGATGTAAGCCCTATCTCCTCTACTGCCGACACCATACAGCAATACCTGTACTATACGAACAAGGCAACAAAAATAAAGCTGCTTATTCATATACTTCAAGATCGTAAAATTGACCAGGTACTGCTATTTTCCCGAACAAAACATGGTGCCGACAAAATAACCCGAAACCTAAAAAAGCAAAGAATTAGCGCAGCAGCCATACATGGCGATAAGGCACAAAACGCACGACAGAAAGCCCTGCAACAATTTAAGGATGGAGAGGTAAGAGTACTGGTAGCCACCGATATTGCGGCCAGAGGCATTGACATTGATAAATTGAAATATGTTATCAATTACGATATCCCAAATATAGCCGAAACCTACGTTCACCGAATTGGCCGAGGCGGCAGAGCCGGCGATGAGGGCATTTCCATATCCATTTGCGAACCCGAAGAGAATGTATTTATAAAAGATATTCAGAAATTAATAGCCCAGAAAATAGAGGTAATTAAGGACAACCCTTTTCCGCAAACCGACAGCCCAATGACAAACAAGGAAAAGCAAGCATTTGAAAAGGAGAAAGTACAACGAAGAAAAGAGTTTTTTGCCTCAAAAAATAAATCTAATTCGTCAAGGTATAATAGGCGATAATTAGTAAAGAGTAAAGGCATTTTAAACTAAAGGGAATAGGCTGTGATTGGTCTGTTCCCTTTTTTTGTGGGGGAAATCGATTTCAATGTAATACCATATAAAAAGGGACATGCTTAAGCAATACAACCCCTATTCAAAAACAGCATAAACACACAATACATTTCCGTAACCAAAATTATATTATGGTATTTTAAGAGAGGGTAAAAAGGTGATGTGTACGGTTATACGTTAGTTGTGCTTCATACTGGGGTAGTTCCTGCAATCAAGTGAACAAAATTTTATAATCAGAATCAAAAAGTGTACATTTGAATAGATTTGAAAGTTAAAGTGTTCTAATTCGACCACTTTAGAATGATTTGATTATGAGTAAAATAAATACAATAGATATACATAAATTTGCAAACATGTTATCAAAGAAGCAGCTAAATGAGTAAACGTGAACTAAAAAAACAATTAGAAATGCTTGATAAGAAAAAACTTATCAGCTTAATTTCTGATTTATATGATAAAAACAAATCAGTTAAAGAGTATCTTGACTACTTCGCTAATCCTAATGAAAAGGAGACTTTAGAAATTTATAAGACAAAAGTCAGAGAGGCGTTCTATCCTAAGTGCGGATTTGGGTTTAAATTGGCAAATGGCAAAAAAGCGATTAGTGATTTTCGAAAACTCAACCCATCCTCAAAATCATTGGTTGATTTATTGATGTGCTACGTTGAAAGTGGCGTTGAATTTACCAATGATTACGGAGACATAAACGAAGGATTTTACTCAAGCATAGAGAGCGTTTATCATAATGCAATGAAACTAATTGATAAAAATGGTCTTCATAATAATTACAAGATTAGAGCACATAATATCCTTAACGAAACAAAGAATATTGGCTGGGGATTTCATGATACTCTGTCCGATTCATATTATGATATTTACGATTAATTATGATATTTACGATTAAAAACACCAGCTCCATCAAAAACCCTTAAATCAATAGGATAAAGAGACTATTAATGGATGAAAATATAAATGGCACTGGCAAAACTGATTTGACTTTTTTTACTAATGAAAAAGGAGACACTTTATTAAATCGTTTTAAAGCCACCCTAAAAGACACTCAACTTTTTGATGTGCTTGTTGGCTATTTTAGGTCAAGCGGATTTTATCAACTTCACGAATCTCTTGAACCAGTAGAAAAGGTTAGAATACTTGTTGGGCTAAGTATTGATAGGGACTCCTACGATATATTGCAGTATCATGAACAGCTTGGAATGATTGATTTTGAATCGCACCAAAAAACAAAAAAACAGTTTCAAAAAAACCTGAAAACAGAAATTGAAACAAGTGATGAAAACGATAGTAAGCTTGAGGTAGGGATTAGAAAATTCATTGAATTTTTACAACAAGAGTGCAAAAACTCAGAAAAGGATAAAGCTAATGGTGGAAATGGGAGAAAATTAGAAATCAGAGCCTATCCTTCAAAAAATATTCACGCAAAAGTTTACATAGGCAAATTTCATCCTAAAGATAGGGATTACGGTTTTGTTATTACAGGTTCAAGTAACTTTTCAGAATCTGGATTTGTAGCAAATAGAGAGTTTAATGTAGAGCTGAGAAAAACTGGAGATGTGAAATTTGCAGAAAATCAGTTTAACAATTTATGGGCAGAGTCAGTTGATATTTCAGACGATTTTATTGATACAACCACAACAAAAACATGGCTGAACGACCAAATCACCCCATACGAATTATACCTAAAACTAATTTATGAATACTTGGAAGAGGATATCAACCTAGAAGACCAATTTGACCCTTTCTTACCTGCTGGGTTTATGAAACTAAAATATCAAAATCAAGCGGCTATTCAGGCAAAAAAAATTTTAGAAACCTATAAGGGTGTTTTTCTGGCAGATGTGGTTGGGCTTGGTAAAACCTTTATAACCGCTTTGCTACTTCAACAAATTCGAGGTAAAATATTAGTGGTTTGTCCGCCAGTACTAAAAGATTACTGGGAAGACTCACTATTTGAATTTGGAATTAGAAGTTTTGAAGTTGAATCGCTTGGAAAATTAGATTACATTATAAAAAAAGGGTTAAACAGGTACGATTACATAGTAGTTGATGAAGCTCACCGCTTCAGAAATGAAAATACACAGTCGTACGCCAATCTTTTGGATATATGCAGAGGTAAAAAGGTGATTCTTGTAACTGCTACGCCATTGAACAATACAATTGATGATATTTTTGCTCAGCTAAAACTATTTCAGGCACCAAAACAATCAACTATTCCAGGAGTTCCAAACCTCGAAAAGTTTTTTTCCGCTTTAAAAACAAAGCTAAAAAAGGTCGATAAAAACGACCCCGCATATAAAGAACTTATAAAAGAAATTTCATCTGATATCAAAAACAGTATTCTTCGGTATGTGATGGTTCGTAGAACTCGTTCTGATGTTGTTAATTATTTTAAAGAAGATATTGTAAAACAAGGTTTGGTTTTTCCTGAATTGGATAATCCAGAGAAAATTGTGTACGAGTATAAAGGTGAATTAGAAGTTACTTTTATCGAAACCATTACAATGCTTCAAGCCTTTACTTATGCCCGATACACTCCTTTACTGTACTATATCGGCAACAAACAATTAAGTGAGTTCGAGAAGCAACAACAACGAAATGTTGGTGGTTTTATGAAAGGTATTTTGGTAAAAAGATTAGAAAGTAGTTTCCACGCTTTTCGACAGAGTATCAATCGTTTTATTTTTTCTTATGAAAATTTTATAAAAATGTTCGATTCGGGTACAATTTACATCAGTAAAAAAGTTGATGTGTATGACCTTCTTAATAATGATGATATAGATAAATTAGAAAGCTTGGTTGATGAGGATAAAGCGAATAAATACGATTCGAAAGATTTCAAGAAAGGCTTCAGAACTAAATTGGAATTTGATTTAAAAATATTGAACGCAATTAAGGATTTATGGCAAGAAGTTGATTCGGACCCTAAGCTAGAAAAATTCATTATTGAACTCAAAAATACAAAAGCACTAAAGAAAAACAAGCTGGTAATTTTTACCGAATCAAAAGAAACAGGAGATTATATTTATGAAGCCTTACTTGATGAGTTTCCAAACCAAGTAATGTTTTATTCAAGTAAAGGCGGACGCCACACCGATAAAACGCTATTATCAAATCACAATGTTTCACGAGATATTATCCAATCGAATTACGACCCAAACAGAAAGCCTAAAGAGCAGGTTGATGATATAAAAATATTGATTGCCACGGATGTATTGGCTGAAGGTATCAACCTTCATCGCTCCAATGTGGTTATCAATTATGATTTACCCTGGAACCCCACCAGAGTGCTACAAAGAGTTGGACGAGTTAATCGTTTGGGAAGTGCTTTTGATAAAGTACATATTTTCAACTTCTTCCCTTCTACTCAATCTGATAAACATCTTGGCTTAGAAACGAATATCACCAATAAAATTCAAATGTTCCACGATATTTTGGGTGAAGATTCCAAATACTTGACAGATGGGGAAGAAATTGGAAGTCAAGAACTATTCGATACATTGAATAACAAGAAGGCTTACACTGGCGAAGATGAAGAGGGTGATTCTGAATTGAAGTATCTGGAAATGATACGAGAAATTAGGGATAAAAATCCTGACTTGTTTCAAAAAATTAAAAACCTACCTAAAAAAGCCCGTTCAGGGTTTAAAAAAGCTGAAATTGAAAACAGTCAGCTGGTTACATTTTTTAGAATTGGCAAGCTTAAGAAATTCTATAACAATGAAAATGGTAAATCAAGTGAAATTACATTTTTTGATGCTGTTTACAATTTAGAATGTACCCCTTTAACTAAAAGAGCCAAAATACCCGAAGACTATTACCATTTGTTACAAACCAACAGAGTACGTTTTGAACTAGACACTACAATAGGCCATGAATCACTAAAATCACCTGGAGGTCGTTCTAATGTGAAATATATCGAGCAACGCTTAAAAGATAAATCGTTCAAAAACTTCAAAGGGTTTACCGATTTGGATGATAATTTTTTAGATAGTGTTAAAAACATTTTGTTGCTCGGAACAATGGCGAAGCGTACTGCACGTGATATTAAGAGAGAGTTGGAGCGCACCATTGACCCCTTAGAGGTAATTAATATTCTGCGAAAGCATATTAGAGCAACCACCATTGAAAATAGCACTACAAAAAAAACCTTTCAAAAGCGTGAAGTCATTTTGTCGGGCTATTTGATAAAATAGCTCTTTAATTAATTGCAAAAACCAGAGCGTATGAAAAAAAACATATCCATACTAAAAGTAAAAGAACAAAATATATCATTCTTTTATAAAGATGAAGAAGATTATATTTCATTAACTGATATTGCTCGTGTTAAAAATGCTGAAGAGCCCAAAGATGTAGTAAAAAATTGGTTTAGAAACAGAAGCACAGTGGAGTTTTTAGGACTGTGGGAACGAATAAACAATCCAAATTTCAAAGGGGTCGAATTCGACCCCCTTTTAAAAGAAGCTGGCAGTAATAGCTTCACCTTATCTCCCACAAAATGGATAACAATTACAGATGCTATTGGTATTATTTCTAAAACAGGAAGAGGAGGTGGCACTTTTGCACATAAAGATATTGCTTTTGAATTTGCCTCTTGGATAAGTGCTGAATTCAAATTGTTCCTAATAAAAGAATTTCAACGCCTAAAAAAAGATGAAAACCAAAGACTTCAATTAGAGTGGAACATCCAAAGAACTCTCTCAAAAATTAATTACAAAATACATACCGATGCCATAAAAGAAAATTTACTACCAAAGCTAGTTTCTAAAAATCAGATAAACTTTGTTTACGCCAATGAGGCTGATATGCTAAATGTTGCCCTTTTTGGAGTTACCGCAAAACAATGGAAAGAAACTAATCCTGATGCAAGTGGTAACATGCGTGATGAAGCAAGTATTGAGCAACTTGTTGTATTGAGCAATATGGAAAGCATTAATGCTTTGCTAATTGAGCAAGGGCTAACGCAAAAAGACCGATTAGTTCAATTAAATAAAGTTGCCATTACGCAAATGAAATCCTTATTAGCCACTAATTCCTTGAGAAAATTGGAAGAGGAATGAGGAATTATGAATGAAAGAAAACTAAATGTAGTTAGGGATAAAAGTTTTTCGTTTGCTATTCGTATGGTGCATTTGTATAAATACTTGTCCTCAAACAAAAAAGAATATGTGCTGAGTAAACAGCTCTTACGTTCTGGTATATCGGTAGGTGCTAATGTGCGAGAGGTTGTAAATGCTCAAAGTAAAAAAGATTTTATTCACAAGCTATCTATTGCTCAAAAAGAATGTGACGAAACTATATACTGGTTAGAGTTACTGAAAGAAACCAAATATATTAATATAAGTGAATTTGAAAATTCGGAGAGTGAAGCCACCGAACTTCCCAAGATCATCAAAAGCATTATTATAGCTACTAAAAATGATAGTATAATTCATAATTAAAATTAATAAAGTGGACAAGAAAACCGCACAACAACTTATAGAGGATACATTCAGCACCAAGTTTAATGAAAACCAGTTTACGCTGTTTATCAAAAACTTTTTGAATGATATTGAGCAGGGAGATAAAATCAGGTCATATTCTGGAAATTATATTTGGGATGACCACAGAGAACACATCAACACCTACAAACGAATAGGAAAGTATATTGACCCCGAAGGTGATGCTCTAGACGTGTTGATTGTTGAGGTAAAAAGCGTTGCGAAGCTGGAACGTGCCAGAACCTCGTTGCGGAATTTTGTAATTAAACACCTAAATAAATTCGGTAAAGACATTGCCCTTGTTGCTTTTTACTCAAAAGAAGATGATGGCGAGGATTGGCGTTTCTCGTTTATTAAAAGAGAGTATCAATCCTACTTAGATGAGGAAAAGCAAAAAGTAAAAACCCGAAAAAAGTTTTCGCCCGCAAAGCGCTACTCTTTTTTGGTAGGCAAATACGAGAAAACACATACTGCCAAAACGCAAATATTACCGCTGCTTCAAAACATTGCCAATAACCCAACAATACAAGATATTGAGAATGCCTTTAGCATTGAAAAGGTTACCGATGAGTTTTTTGTGCAGTATAAAGATTTGTATATAAAGCTATTTGAGCATTTTGAAAATGACGCTCACATCCAATCAGAATTAGCTAAAACCAGTATCGACAATACCCGATTTACCAAAAAGCTACTGGGTCAAATTGTATTCCTGTACTTTTTACAAAAAAAGGGTTGGTTGGGCGTACCCAAAAATGAAACGTGGGGAAAAGGGCAAAAACAATTTATTCAGAATCTATTTGAGAAAGCGCAAAGCGAAAATAAAAACTATTTTAAAGATTACCTGCAACCCCTATTTTATGAGGCGTTGGCAAAAGAGCGGAATGATGAAAACTCGTACTACGAAAGGTTTAACTGCCGAATTCCGTTCTTGAATGGTGGCCTGTTCGAAGCCGAATACGATTGGCAAAACGCAAATATTACCATACCTGAAAGCTTGTTTAGAAACGAAGAGAAAAACAAGGCAGGAGATACTGGCACAGGCGTTCTTGATGTGTTCGACCGCTATAACTTTACCATAAAAGAGGATGAACCGCTTGACAAAGAGGTAGCTGTTGACCCCGAAATGTTGGGGAAAGTTTTTGAAAATATGCTCGAGATTACCGAGCGTAAAAGCAAGGGGGCCTTCTACACGCCTCGCGAAATTGTACACTATATGTGCCAGGAAAGCCTGATACACTACCTAGATAACTCGCTGAATAATTATGCCGAAACCTACCAGGAGCTAGGCAATAATCAGTTAAACTTTCTAGGCAATCAGGGTAGTGTGGGGCAACAATCATTACAAATTAAAAACCAAGCTATTAAAGTACCAAAAACCGATATTGAAACCTATATCCGTAACGGACATTTTGCGCTGGAACACGACCAGCGAGTAGTGAAAAAAGGCAAAGAAACCAAAGACTATAAGTACATCATCCCAGAGAGCATTCGCAAGCATGCCGACCTGATAGACCAAAAGCTAACCGAAATTCGTATTTGCGACCCTGCCATTGGCTCGGGTGCTTTCCCCGTGGGATTACTGCACGAGCTGGTAAATGCGCAGCTGGTAATAAAACCGCACCTAAGCAATGCCTACCTAAATAAAAAGTTAGATGGCTTTGGTTTTCAGTTTCGCGAAAGTATAAACGAAAGCCGATATGTTTACCGCCTAAAACGCCAAATTATACAGGAAAGCATTTACGGGGTCGATATTGATGCCTCTGCCATTGATATTGCCCGTTTGCGCTTGTGGCTCTCGTTGGTAGTTGACGAGGACAACCTCGACCCCATAGAAACCCTACCCAATTTGGATTACAAAATTGTATGTGGTAATTCCCTAATAGGGATGCCAGAAAATGCAATGCACGATTTGAATATTGAGAAAGAGTTAGAAGCCTTAAAAGAAGAGTTTTACAACCAAACCAACGAAAGCAAAAAGAAAGCCCTACGCACCCAAATAAACAGCAAAATACGAGAACTATTAGACTCTGCCGAGCAGTTTGCGGGCTATAAAATAGATTTCGATTTTAAACTCTTTTTCTCAGAGGTGTGGCGCGAAAAAGGTGGCTTTGATGTGGTGATTGGGAATCCGCCGTATGTGGAATTTAAAAATTTAGACTCCTCTTATAAGGCACTCTTAAAAAAAGTCTTTATAAGTACAGCAGGAAAGTTCGATATTTATATCCCTTTCATTGAAAAATCTAATTTCTTATTAAAGGAAAATGGCAGTTTGATATTCATTAATCCAACACGTTTTTTGCACAGAGATTATGGCCAAAATTTAAGGAAATATATTAGGATGTACTATAAAATAAAAGAAATTATTGATTTTGGAAACATTCAGCAATTTGACAAAGCAACTACATATACTGGAATCTTTCATCTTATTAAGACACAAATTAGTAATTATAATATTCAATATAGAAAATCTCTTTTAGAAAGCAGAGTTATGTTTAATTCCGATATACTAAATAATGATGTCTGGTATTTCAATGCACCAATAGTTCAAAGCATACTAAATAAAATTAAAAATAATTCAATAATCTTAGAGGATTTATTAAATGGGATACTACAAGGTGTTGCAACAGGAAAGGATGATGTTTTTCTTTTAAAAGAGAATAGTATTAAGGAAAACCGAATAGAATCAAATTACTTGACTAAGTTTTTAATGGGCAGGGATATTGAGCCCTACAAAATTAATTGGCGAAACATATATTGTATTTATCCATATGAGTTTGATAACACTGTTATTTCTGAAAAAAAATTAAAAACTGTTTCGCCTAATCTATATGATTATTTATTACGTAATAAAAAAAACTTACAAGGTAGAGGGTATTTCGAGAAGTCAAGCAAACTATGGTATGAATTATGGAATCAGAGATCAAAAAAAGTATTTCAAGGAGTAAAAATAATTACCCTTGATAATGCTTCTAGGAATTCTTTTGCACTAGATGTAGAGGGATATTTAGGAACAACAACAACATATTCGGGAGTATCCCATAAACTGTGTAAGTAATTAATCAGGGGGTTAAAAGTCTAGACTTTTAACCCCCTGATTAATTTTTTTATTTTAATAAAATTACTTACACTATTCATTATGAAAAAAGAAGAT
>JAQVYY010000033.1 GCA_028708425.1 Bacteroidales bacterium | reverse complement strand
AGTTTTTAGGGGAGGGCTTGGCTAGCGGCGTAGCCGCTAGCCAAGCCCTCCCCTCCCAAATACAACTCAACGCCCTGTCATTCCGACCGTAGGGAGGAATCTATAAATATTAACCGGACACCAATGATTTTTAATGATTAATATGCCTTACGTGATGAAAGCGAATGCTTTAATCCATCGTACTCTATAAGGTCGCAGTAGGCTGCGCCAACAATTATATTAAACCTTACCCTAATAGGCAGATAGTTCTCATCGTTCGAGAGCCAAACGGTCATGTCGTCATCATTTTTAAAAACTCGCCCAGTAATAACAATTGGCGAGAGCTTAATGCAATTTATGGTGCCAATTTTTGTCTTTACATCTTCATAGCCTAGAAAGCGAACGCGCATGGTGTAAATCTCGTCCGAGAAGTAGGTCTCAACTATAAGGGTGTCGTTTGTATTTAAACTATTTCGCATTACGTGGTTCCGAAGGTAATAAAAGGCCGAAAGTATATCGTTGCTGTTTTTGGGCGCTATGGCTTTGCCAACCTTTGTGCTGTAAACTATGGTAGAGTCTTTTCTGCTCCAGTGGTCGAAAATTTGTTCGCTGTAATGTCGGTACCTTCCCTCTTTAATATCCCGAATCGATTTATAGGGTAGGTCAGTATCTATATTGGTAAAGCTTTGGTAGGTGTCATCTACTTTATATAAAACATTGGCTAGTCCTATTGTTTTACCGTTGAGGTATAGGTGATTTACCGGTTTTTCGTTATATTTTCCTTTGCGAACCTCAAGGCTTGCTTCGCCACCTTTTATTGGGCCGTAGTAAATTAAGTACTTGAGCTTTTCGCCTGATTCAAATGCTTTATGCTGTGCTTTGGCAAACGAAACCATGCAAACCAGCAGTATTATGGTCGAAATACGGCTCCAATATCTTAAAGCGATTCTACTTTTGCCCCAGAACCTTATTCTTGGCCACCGTAGCAATAAAGTCTTTAAGGTATAGCGGTTCAAAGTATGCCACATCTTCAAATTTCTTTTGGTTAAATAGTCTACTAGCAAGAGGTAACATAAATCGTGCCGAGGGCATAAAGTCATCTATAAATGCAGCATTGGTGCTTTTAATTACATCTTTTGCTTTAGGCGAACCATTGCCCAAGAAGAGTATTTTTTTTGTGCTTAGCAGGTCTGAATATGAGCTCTTGTCGAGAATTTTTGCTTCCACATCCGAAATACTTTCCCCTTTTATGTTAAAAAGTTGGGTGTAAACCTCCATGCGTCGTGCATCAATCATGGGGCAAACTATATCGGGCGCGAACTGCCTGTTTTGGGTTAACCATACCAGCGCACCATGCGCCATGGCATTTAAACTACCAACGGCAATTAGCGGTAGGTTGGCACCGTAGCATATACCTTTGGCTGCCGATACGCCAATTCTGAGGCCCGTGTACGAACCTGGGCCTTTACTTATGGCAACACCAGCAAGGTTGGCAGGTTTTATATTGTGCTTTTCGAGCAGATTTTTTATGAAAACCGTTAGATTCTTTGCATGGTTATTATTGGGGTCGTGGCTTTCTTCAACATCTATAAGCTTGTTGTCGAAACCAAGAGCAACCGAGCATGTGGGAGTACCCGTTTCGATACAAAGGAGCGGATTCATACTATGCTATTTCGTTTTTGAGAACAGGTTTTCTTGTGTAACCTTTTTCACCATCGTACCATCTTTAAGTACTCGGGTTATGGCACTAAAGGGCGAAATAACAACATCCTCATCGCCTGTAAGACCCTCGGTAATTTCAATAACCTTATTATCCTGAATCCCAGTTTTTACATTAACCATCCGTGCGGTGTCATTCTTTGTAACGAATACTACCTCAAGCATGTTTTCCATGCTACTTTCTGCAGCTTCGCTTTGGCTTGCACTTGTGGTATCGGCACGGGTGGTAACTGCTTGTATTGGAACGGTTAGTATGTTTCTTTTGGTAGTGGTTTGAATTTCCACATTGGTCGACATGCCTGGTCTAAAAGGATTTGGCTGGTTTGGTTTTATAAGATGATTGTAAGAGTTGGCCAGAAGGAATATTCTCACTTCGAAGGTGGTAACTTGATCCATTGAGGTTCCCTCAACGCTAGCCGAGTTTGCTATTTGTGTTACTAAACCCTTAAA
This sequence comes from Bacteroidales bacterium, assembly GCA_028708425.1. Classification (GTDB taxonomy): domain Bacteria; phylum Bacteroidota; class Bacteroidia; order Bacteroidales; family Tenuifilaceae; genus Perlabentimonas. The sequence goes on along the minus strand of JAQVYY010000033.1, from coordinate 36,688 downwards.
GGTTTGGTCGGGGTATGCATCAACATAAATTAGGGCTGTGTCCTGAAGTTTAACCCTAACTATGTCGTTCTCGTTAACACTCACACGGGTTTCCATACGTGTTAAATCTGCAATTCGTAAAATTTCGGTACCTGCCATCTGGGCAGTACCCACCACGCGCTCGCCCAGCTCAACGCTAAGCTTCGATATTATACCGCTCATGGGAGCGTAGATGGTGGTTTTGTTTAAATTTTCGATGGTTTCCTTAAGCGATGCCTCTGAACTTTCGACATTGAAAAGGGCAGCTTTTACATCGGCCTGGGCAACCTGATAGCTTGTTTTGGCATTTTCGAATTCCGATTCGGAAATCGCTTTCTGTTCAAAAAGCAGCTTGCTCCGATTAAATGCAAGCTCCGATTGAAGTAGCTGCGCTTCGGCTTGGGTTAGTCTTGCCTTGGTTGAATTTAGCGAGGCGGCAGCCCTTTCGCGCATCGAAATGTAGGTGTCGGGTTTTATTCGGCATAGCAAATGGCCTTGTTCTACCTTGTCGCCCTCCTTTACGGTTAGCTCAATTATTTCGCCCGATACCTCGGGGCTGATTTTTACCTCAACCTCAGGCTGAATTTTTCCGTTGGCCGAAATGCTTTCTATAATGGTTGATATCTGTGGTTTTTCTACAACCACCTCGGTTAGTTGCGGTTTGCCAAGCTTGCCCGATTTTTTTGCCGCAATTGCTAGTACTATGAATATTACAACGGCAATAAGTATGTATCGGGTAATTTTTTTACGTTTCATGGGTCTATTTATTAAATTTAAAAGAGTGCTTCAAAAAAAGGTTTTATACTATAGCGTAAGAGGGTTGCCACGGTAAAAATCGAGTATTTTCGATTTGAATACAAGCTCATATTTTGCGCTTAGCAAGTCGGTTTTTGCTTTCGCTAGGCGGGTTTTCGAGGTGGTGTAGTCTAGCGAGTTTACCAATCCAACATTAAACCGCTGTTCGGCGTACTGAAATGCTTCTTGCAGCGCCACAACATTCTTTTCGGTTGCCTTATACTTTTTGTATGCTCCTACCGCATCGGCGTACGCCTGTTGAATATCCTTAAAAAGTACATTCCTTTCTAGCTCAAGATTGTAACGGGCATTTTCAAGAGAAATTCGAGCATTCGATATTGATGTTTTAACCTGTAACCCGTTAAAAATGGGCACAGAGATGCTTAGCCCGACATTGGTGTTGGCGTTATCCTTTATTTGGTCCCAAAAGGGATTGCCTGTTCCGTCGTTTGCGCTTAAAAATCTCTGCGTTCCCGTTCCGTAGCTGGCACCTATCGATAGGCGAGGACTCCTAGCTCCTTTGGCAATATGCACCCCTTTTTCGGCGCTTTGTACCCTGTACTTGGCGCTTGTAATTTGAGGAATAAAAGTTGCTGCCTGATCAAAAATATTTACCGAATTATCGGCTGGGAGAATATCGTCGACTCTATCTAAATTGGGTTGCTCAATGGTGAATCCTTCCGTTGATTTTATGTCGAGTATTTGGGCTAGCGACAGGTAGGCTAAATCAAGCTGGTTCTGGTTGTTTACCACCTGTAGCTCATCCGATGCCAGCTGAGCCTCTATTTCGAGTAGGTTGCCCTCGGGTAAGCTCCCTGCGTCAACCAGCTGCTTGGTTCGGTTTACCTGAAGTTGAGAGAGGTTTTTTTGCTCTTTTGCCGACTCAAGTAGCTCGTGGCTAAAAAGTATCTGGAGGTATGCAGCGGCAATATTTAGCGAAATATTATTCTTGATTTTTTCAACGTCCGTAAGGTTTGCCATTAGGTCAATGGCATCGCGCCGCCTTGTGTTTAGCTGCTGCAATCCGTTAAAAAGTGTAACCTGTGAACTAACTGAGGCGTTGGTCGATTGTATGTCCATGCGCTCTTTCTGGTTGGTGGTATAGTTTGTTGAACGTCCGAAGCTATAATTATGACCACCGCTTAGGTTTAAATTGGGTAGCGTGCTAAACTTTGAACGGGTAAGCTGATTCTCGCTAACCTGAACGTTAAGCTCCTGCTGCTTAATTTGTATATTATTCTCTAGTGCATAGTTTATGCACTGCTCAAGGCTCCATGGTTCTTGCGAAAACGAGTGGCTTGCTAGGAGTAATGCCACAAGTAGTTGTGTTATTTTAAGAAGAGTATTTCTTAGCATAGGGTGTTCTCTTTATTTAAAGTACGAAGATATATTTTTATTTAATAGCATTGTTCTAAAATAGGTTAAAGGTTTTCTGTTTTTTAGATTGATGCCCTGTGGTTTGGTTTATTGTAGTGGCTGAATAAAAATGTTAAAGTTGATTAAATATTAGTTTGGCTCTATGTGAGCAGGAGTTTGTTGGGTAGGGTTTGGTTTATATTTCTGCTTTTATTGTCTTGAACTATGATTATATATAATTTTTTGATTGACTTTGATTTAATGGTCGTTTAGTTAAACAAAATTTAGCCTACTGTTCAATATTAACGTTCCCTTTGACTTCGATCAGGTTGACGGTCAGGCTGAGCAGCCTATCTTGAGCGAAGTCGAAGGATAGTCGAAGCCGACAGACTTAGCTGTACGACAAAGGATCTTGATTCCTTTGTGGTTTCATAACCCGTTTAAATTGCAACGAGGTGTTCCCAAAATTTATTAGCAGTCCTATTTCCATACCATAGGCTTCTAAATAGTTTATGGCTTGTGCCAAATGGACATCTTCTAATTCTTTAACTGCCTTAAGTTCTAGCATAATTTTGTCCTCAATGAAAAAGTCCACTCTTCTTTTTCCTATATCATAGCCCTTGTACTGCAAAGGCATTTCTTTCTCCCTAATATGAGAAATTCCCTGTATTTTTAATTCTATTGATAATGCTCTCTGGTACACCACTTCTTGAAATCCATTTCCCAAATACCTATGTACTTCCATAGCACAACCAATTATCTGACCTGTTAATTCAGAATATTTATATTTATTGTCAATCATAGCAACTTAATAATCAGAGTATTCATCAAATCACTTTTAAATCATAGTTCAAGATTTTTTTATTATTCCCCAACCAACATCTCAATATTGTATCCACCGTGTCTCCTTATGTTTAGCACCGTGTTTCCATCAAACATAAGGTACTGCCCCTTAATGCCTGTTAGTACGCCATTGTACTCTGGTTTTTTATCGAAATTAACCGATGTTACCTTCGTGGGGAACTGCTCAACGGGGTAGCTTATGGTGTAGATAACGTTTTCGGCTTCCGTGAACTCTATGTCCCTATCCTTTATGTGCTCAATGGCTTTTGCTTTTTGTTCCATAAGCGGAATTTCGTTATCGTTACCGGTAAGCATTTTCCGCCAGTTGGTTTTATCGGCAAAAATTTGTTTTAATGACACTTCAATAACCCCAGCGGTATGTCTGTTTTTAGCAATGGCCAGCTTTATGGCGAAGTTTGCCCCTTGGTCCACCCAGCGAGTGGGGATCTGATGGTATCGTGTAACGCCCACCTTTAAACCACCCGAAAGCGCCAGGTAAATGTACTGGTCTGTTAGGCAGTGTTTTTTAGCGTACTCCATATCCCGGGCAATGCCCTCATGAGCCCTGCATAGCTCGGGGCGTATAACGCACTCTTCGGTTTGCGGAATGCTGATAAAGCAGGGGTAGCAGTACCCCTGTCCGTACGATTTTTTGGTAAGCTTCCCGCAGCTCATGCAGTTTATTTTACCATCGTACCTAATGGTTATCTCTTTACCTATAAGGTTGTTCATGTGTAGCTTTCCGCTGTCAGATTGTATAAAATATTCGGGTTTAATCTCAAGTTCCGATCCAGCGTTGGTGAATTGCATTTTAGAAAGTGATCCTGTAAATAGCGTTTTCATATTTATTCTGATTTTTAGCGTAGTAAAGGTAGGAATTTCAGTTGTTTTTATGAAACAGGTTCTTTTAACCCGCATTATTCATTTCTTTTTGTTAAAGATGAATGAATAATTGGGGTTATAATTAGATGCTATTTGCTATCGTTTAGCTTTGATTTTTGTGGTACTAGTCAACTATATTTTGATGGAAAAGTGCATCCTTTAGCTGTATAGCGTCATTATCAAAATAATTATTTTAAATAAAGCATTCTTTTATCTGTCTAAATATCAATTAAATAGAACACGTTTCTCTAGGTTTACTCGAAAAATTACATACCATGTATTGCAAGGTAGTGTAAATAAATATATATTTGCAATAAATTAGAACTGTATAAAGCAAGGTAGTTCTTATTAACAACGTGTAGAATACAATAAAACTCATTTTAAATGAAAAAAACTGTTACAGTTAGCTTGGGGGGCATGGTTTTTATCCTTCAGGAGGATGCCTACTATAAACTTGATAGCTACCTTAAAAGTTTAGAGGCGGGATTTGCTCAGGATCCTGACCATATAGAAATAATGGCTGATATTGAGGCCCGAATAGCTGAGCATTTTAAGGGTAGTTTTCCCAATAGCGATGATGTTATTGGTCTTTCGGAGGTTTTAAGGGTTATAGAGATAATGGGAAATCCCAACGACATTGGTTCGCAGCAACATTCGGGTAAAGCCAGCGAGCCATTCTTTAGTAACCGAAGAAAAAAGTTGTATCGCGACACCGAGGGCTCGGTTATTGGAGGGGTGTGTTCTGGTTTAGGTTACTATTGGAACATTGATACGGTACTTATCAGAATCCTTTTTGTTATTGTTGCGCTGTGGGGTGGTGGTGGTGTGCTGATATATGTAATTCTTTGGATTGTTGTGCCCGAAGCACGAACAGTTGCCGAGAGGCTCGAAATGACGGGTAATCCTGTTACGGCCGAAAATATTGGTAAGTCTTTTCATGGGTCCGGAAAACGGACAAAATAAAACGATGAGCTATGAATGTAGAAAACTCTAAGGCGCAAATGCGTAAAGGGGTACTAGAACTTTGTATCCTTTCAATCCTTTCGCGGGGCGATGCCTATACAACCGATTTGATTAATATGCTGAAAGAAGATGAAATGTTAGTGGTTGAGGGCACGCTGTATCCGCTGCTAACGCGCCAAAAAAATGCAGGGCTATTAAGCTACCGATGGGAAGAATCGCCACAGGGGCCTCCGCGTAAGTACTACTCACTAACCCAAAAAGGCAGAGAATATCTCAGCCAGCTTGAGGAGGGCTGGGCTAACCTTGTTAATACGGTAGATGCCATACGAACACGAAAAAACGCTTAAAAAATAAGTAATGAAAAAATCACTAAAAATCAGTCTGGGAGGTGTTGCATTTACCGTTGAGGAAGATGCGTACGCTGCCCTCGAATCGTACCTCAACCTACTTAAGGAACATCTGGGTGAAACCGCAGAGAGCGAAGAGGTTATTGGCGATATTGAGGAGCGTGCTGCCGAGTTGCTAAGCAGTATGCTAAAGGGAAAAGAGGTTGTTACCCTTGAAATGGTGAACCAGGTTATAGAGATACTCGGAAAGCCCGAAGAGATCGCAGGCGATGATCCCGGTGGACAATCCGCCTCATCAGATTATAAAGCAAGGCGTCGCCTGTATAGGGATCCTGAAAATGCTTTGATAGCGGGAGTTAGCTCGGGTTTGGGCGCATATTTTAATATTGATGCTCTGGTTTTCCGAATCCTTTTTGCTGCACTTCTTTTTGCCAATGGTTTGGGACTTATTCTGTATCTTGTGCTGTGGATTGCCGTTCCGCGTGCCGAAACAGCCCGACAGCGGATGGAGATGCGAGGTGAAGAGGTTAATTTTTCAAACCTAGAGAAGAGTATTAAGGAAGAGTTTCAAAAAGTGCAAAATAATATGAAAAAGAATAAATTTTCCGAAGCATTTGAACGGCTTTTTAGAGCCATAGGTCGTGTGTTTATGGCTTGCGGTGGAGTGCTAACCGTAGTGGCTAAGGTGCTAGTTGCTGTTGTGGGCGTGGCATTAATAAGCGTAGGCTTATTTGGGATAATTGCTACCCTTGTTTCCCTGTTCTTTGGCGGAGCGCTTATCTCGTTACATCCCGATTTTAATGGATTTAGCTTTGGACAGCTTATAGCCTCTACCTTCGATTTGGGGTCGTCGTTGTGGGTAACCATTCCCACCTTTTTTGTTCTGGCCATACCATTTATTGTTATTATAATTGGCGGATTACGAATGGTTGTTAAATTTACCGCTCGTTTAGGTGCTTTTCTGGTAACATCGGCAACCCTTTGGATTTTATCGGTGCTGATTTTATCTTCGGTTCTGTTTTTGCAGGTTCGTAGCTTTACCATTCGCGAAACGGTAACCGAGAGGTTCGATGTTATATTATCCGACACTTCCACTCGGGTGCTTAGGGTGTATGCCGACGATGATTTTGAGGATGAGCTGATTGATTTTACGAAAGTTTTTAATACCGTTGACTATTCGGTTGTGCAGGCAGATGGCAGCAGTCAGATATTTGGTAGGCCTAAAATCACTTTGGCTAGGAGCGGATCCAATAGGTTTGAACTGGGAGTAACCAAAAAGTCGAGGGGGGGATCTAGATTTATGGCCAAGCAGAATGCAAAGGGGATTGAGCAGAAGTTTACGTTAATGGACAATTCGCTTATTATTGCCCCATATTTTATGTTAGAGCCCAACCAAAAGTGGCGAGTTCAGGAGGTTGAAATTATCCTATATGTGCCCGAGGGTAGGGGCGTTTACCTTGAGCAAGGTTTAGAAGGTGTTATTAATCAGGAGCAAAAGTACCTAAATGCCTGGCCCGACGAAATTGTTTCGAATACATGGATAATGGGGGTAGATGGCATGAGAAGGCAATAATGGCGATTTTTTCAAAAATTATTTTTTCATGATAAAAAAATCACTTACCTTTGCCACGCTTTCGAGAAAAGCTTTTTAGGGATTGACCCATGGTGTAATGGTAGCACAGCAGATTTTGGTTCTGTCAGTCAAGGTTCGAATCCTTGTGGGTCAACTAAAACCATACGCTCCTGTAAATTTAAAATTTGCAGGGGCGTTTTTGTTTGAAGAGGATTACTTTTGATTTAAGTTTAGGGTATGTGATGCGTGATTTACACCAAAAAATCAATAATTATACCATCAGAGGTTAAAAAGTGTTCGGGTTTAATTCTAATGATGTTACCATCAATGGCCATTTTGCCCCGTACCGCATATTTTACTGTCATCTTCTGCGCTAGTTCTGCGCTTGCTTTTCCAAAATTATTGTTGATGTAGCTAAGGTCGGCACCCCAAATGGTGCGAAGCGAGGTTAAGAAGTACTCGTTAATCTTTTCATCCTTGGTAAGAGTTTCACTTTCGGGGTTGGGTAGTCCCTTTTTTATAGAATTTCCCCATTGCTCAATCGACCTAGCATTCCAGCAGCGGGATACGCCATTGTACGAATGTGCCGATGGCCCCAACCCTAGATAGTGTATCTGTTTCCAGTACGATGTATTATGGCGCGAGCGGTATTCCTTTTTTGAGAGGTTCGACACTTCGTAGTGTTCAAAGTTAAACTGCTGTGCATATTGCTGAAGCAGCTTAAACTGTTCAACGCTAATATTTTCATCAACAGGTTTTACTAATCCAGATTTAACATTTTTGTGTAGCGGTGTGCCCGACTCGTAAATTAGATGGTAGCACGAAAGGTGTGTAATGGGCAGCGCGAATGCCTTTGCTAGGTTGTGCTCCCAAATTTGGTTGCTTGAGTAGGGCAATCCGTAAATTAAATCGATGCTAATATTACTAAAACCTACTTTTTTAGCATGGTTAGTTGCGTTTATTGCCTCAGTAGCATTGTGCCTCCGTCCTAGCTGCTTTAAATCGCTATCGCAAAGCGATTGTACCCCAATGCTTAGCCTGTTAACGCCAATTTTTTGTAGGTTTAGAAGGTATTCAATCGAGAGGTCATCAGGATTAGCTTCAAGGGTTACTTCGCTATTTTTTGCAACGGTAAAATGTTTCGATATGGCGTTTAGTATCTTTCCAATCGCTTCGGTTGTTAGTGTTGAGGGGGTTCCGCCACCAAAGTATATGGTTTCAACGGGGCTCTTGTTCAGGTAGCTCGCACGTAGTTCAATCTCCTTTTCAATAAGGTTTGCAAACTCGTTTTTACCGCTATCGTTGGCAACTGAGTAAAAATCGCAGTAGCTACATTTGCGTTTACAGTAGGGTACATGGATATAAATTCCAGACATTTTTTTATTTTTGCCTTACATTAAAACCAAACGGTTTATCTTTGCAAAAATACCATATATATATGAAACATTCGCAGCAACAGCCATACCACCTATGCAATGGCTATTCCATGGGTGTTCCATCTGACAACTAAAAATAAGAACTTAAACATATGAAAACATATCGAGTTGCAGTAGGATGTGACCATGCAGGTTTCGATACCAAGGAGAAGCTTGTGGTGTATCTTACCGAGTTAGGTCATACCATTAAGGATTTTGGAACGTATTCGAGCAAAAGTATTGATTACCCCGATTATGCTCGCCCAGTGGCGGAAAGTGTTGCACAGGGCGATTTTGAATTGGGTATCGTGCTATGCGGTAGCGGTAATGGGGTAAACATGACATCGAATAAGACTAAGGGTATCCGCTCGGCTTTGTGTTGGATTCCAGAAATTGCCACACTTGCCCGTCAGCATAATAATGCTAATGTATGTGCTATACCTGCTCGTTTTGTGAGCGTAGAAAGTGCTTTTAAGATAGCTACAGCTTTTTTAAACGCTACGTTTGAGGGGGGGAGGCATGCCAAAAGGGTGGCTAAAATAGAAGCTGAGTAGCTGCCTTTAATCCGCATTATTCATCAAATTTGTGAAAGATGAATGCCAATGCGGGTTAAGTTTTACTTTTTTAGACATTGGAGCAACGCGAAATCGGTTTACTAGTTTTCTTTTTGCTCAGGTAATCTCTTGGTACGGTAACCAGAAGCGCATGCGATATGTGATCGAGCTGGATAACTACCCTCTTTTTGCCATTATGCCGAACTACTTCGCCCTCGTAACCCTTTAGCTTGCCAATATTGATTTCAACAAGTTCGCCAGGGTTTAAAGGTTTATCACTGGTTTCAATTTCCAGCTTTTCCTCAATAAAAAGTTTTAGCACCTCTATCTGGTTGTCGGGTATGGGGGCAACTTTCCCTTCAAAGTAAATATACCTTACAAGCCCCGGGATTTTTAAAGCGTTGTAGTACTCGTATTCTGTAATTCTTATAAATATATACGATTTAAGCAGTGGTTCCTCAACCCATTTTTTCCTGTCGCTCCACTGTTTAAGGGTTCGCTGTAACGGCAAATAGGCTTCGTATCCCGCTTCTGTTAGGCGTTCTAGAACCTTCTTCTCGTTTCGCGACTTTGTGTATGCTGCAACCCAGTGTGGTTTCTTAGTATCAATCACTTTAAGCTAACTTTATAAAACAAAGATATAAATTTATATCAAAGGTTATAATGCTTGCCTAATTAGGCCCACAAGGAAAAATACTACAGGAAGCGTAACTATGCTAAGTAGGGTAGTTACAAAAAGATTGGCACCAGCTAAGATGTAGTCGCCTTTGTATCGCTGCGATAGCACAACAATAATGGTTTGGCAGGGCATGGCTGCCTGAAGAATAATAACAAAAAATGCTTCTTCTGAAAGATTAATGCCCAACGCATTAATTGCTAGCTGGTAAATCGCTGCAAGGGCTAACGGTACAATCAGTAGCTTGTTAAGGCTAAGTAGGTATATGCTTTTCTGCTTAATGGCACTTTTAATTCCCATTGAAGCAAGCATTGCGCCAATATAAATCATTGATAACGGGCTTGTGCATTGACCAATACTGCTAAGCGATACGTTTAAAAATGAGGGCAATTTTATGGGAAGCAGCAGCACGATTGCACCCAGAAAAAGTGCTATGGTATTTAGATTTATCAGGCTTTTTATTCCCGATTTTTGGGTGCCAGCGCTAAGCTTATAAACGCCGTAGGTAAAGGTAATGGTGTTGGAGGCTAACTGATACATTGCGCCATAAAAAATACCAATACCATTTGGGAAAAGCGCATCGAGAAGCGGGAAGCCTAAAAACACGATATTACCAAACATGGTGTGTAGGGTGTGAACCGTTTGTTGTGGTTTTTTTAACTTTAGTAGGTGCGATGAGAGGTTGCCCACCAGATAAAATACGAAAAGGTTTACAAATGTTAGCGCAAATACCAGTAAGCCATTTTTTAAAACGCTGGCATCGGCCTCCATATTCGCAAAAGTGGTAAATATCAGGAAGGGTAGCGTAATATCAATAACTACTTTGGCAAGGTTATTCTTTATTTCGGGAGAAATAATTTTTTGCCAGTACGCAAGGGCACCTATACCAATTACAATTCCGAAAATCAGCAGTTGTCTTACTATAATTTCTGTAGCCATAGGGTATGGTTTACAGCGCTGTTTTAGCCAAAAATTGAACGCAAATTATGAGTATTACCATGGCAATGGGGTAAACAGCAGCATAGGCCCTGCCTGGTAAGTTGCTATCGGTTAGCGAATCGCAAGCTGCCAGTCCCGGTGTGCTGGTCATGCCACCCGTAATTGCTCCCATAAGTTCAAAAACATTAAATTTAAAGAATAGCTTGTTTAGTAACAAGGCCACAAGCATGGGCAGTATTGTAATTGCAAAACCAATTAGCAGAAGAACTATACCTGATTCGTTCAGCGTATCCACTAGCTGTCCGCCCGCCTTTGTGCCAACGGCCGACAAAAAGAATAGTAGTCCCAGCTGCCTTAGTAGTTGGTTGGCGCTGTCGCTCATAATCCAAACAATTGGTCCGGTTTTGCCAATATTGCTAAGGGCAATTGCGGCTAAAAGCACACCTCCGCTTAATCCTAAGCTCATCGAAAGAGTGCTAGAGAACGAAATACTTACATACCCTAATAAAATACCTATAACAATGCCTAGGGCAATTGGCAAGAAGTCGGTATCCGATAATTTTCTCTCGTTATTACCTAAAAGGCAGGTAAGCGAATTAAGGCTGGCTTTTGGAAAGCCAATCGTGAGCTTATCGCCAAAGCGGATATGTAAATCGGGAGATGGCGCTATATCGATACCGCCTCGGTTAATTCGTGTAACCACGGCATTGTAGCTATGCAGAAACGAAATTTCATGAATCGTTTTACCTACAAGTTTCTTGTTGGTTATCAAGAATTGCTGTACTAAAAAGCCTTTTTTAAGCGTAATCTCCTGTTGTACCTTTTCCCCAATAAGCACTTCAACCTTAGCAAGGGCTTGCTCCGAACCTACAGCCCTAATTATATCGCCCTTGTTTAAGATGGTATCATGTAGAGGTGTTGAACAGTTATCCTTATGCTGAATTCTGGATACAGTGGCACCGGTCATTGTGCGTATCTCAATTTCCGAGAGGGTTTTCCCTACAACCGAATCATTTTTAACTATAAAATGGGCGGACTCAATTTTGGGGTAAGCATCTTTTTCGGCTTGTGCTAGCCTCTTGTTCTCATCGTTTAAATTAAGCTTTAGTATTTTTGGTATAAACTTTATAACAACAATAACCCCCACAACGCCCATGGGGTACGCAATACCGTAACCTATTGATGCTAAGGGCGATGAGGTTGCATCGATGGCAACGGTTAAGCCCGGCGTGCTAGTAAGTGCACCGCACAGTATACCAGCCATAAGGGCCGCATCAACATCAAAAATAAACATCGATAAAAAAGCGACTAAAACACCGCTTATTACTATTAGCGCTGCCATTGCTGCAAGTTTACGCCCCCGTTTTTTGAACGATTCAAAAAAACCAGGACCAGCCTGTATGCCAACGGTAAAAATAAATAGAACCATCCCAATGCGCTCAATTATTTGCGGAATTACTACGCCAAAATGCCCAAGCAGTAAGGCCACAAACAGCACAGCAGAAATGCCAAACGAAAACCCCCGAATCTTGATATTGCCGACAATAAAACCAAGGGCTATTATTACAAATAGCGCAAAAAGTGGGTTTGAAAATAGTTCCATATATTCATCTTTATGTATTTAACAAAATTACTAAATACTTGTAATAAACCCCCTTTGCTTTACCTATTGTATAGCATGAATTGATATATTATTTATCATTGGTGTCCAGTTAATATTTATAGATTCCTCCCTACGGTCGGAATGACAGGGCGTTAAGTTGTATTTGGGAGGGGAGGGCATGGTTCCATGCCCTCCCCTAAAAACTAAACATTTGTCATTGACAAAGGCATTTCTATTTTCAAAGGTTTTGTCGAACATACGTTTCAGGGCGAAACGCAGTGAAGCGAAGAATCTATAATGTTTAACTTTGCTTTTACCGGACAATAGTGATTATTTATATAGGGTGCAATATAGGTGTTTTACTTTTTACTAAAGTATTTAGTATTAGGCGTTATTTTTTTATTTAGCATTTAACCCGCATTACTCATCTTTTTTGTTAAAGATGAGTGCAAAAGCGACTTACCCGGATCTAGTTGGGCCCAACTTTGGGCAACAAAATTGGTAGTGAGGCTTAGTCGCTGTCGGAGACCCCAATTATTCGAACGAATAATTGGGGTTAAACTAATTTTTCCGTTTTAGCAAAATAAAACCACTTATTGTGGTGTGGATTTGGATTTTTATTATAAAATTGCACCATATTTGTATTCTGTTTTCAACCCATTTTGTTATTGTTTTTAAACCTAAACTACTAATTCTAACTTAAAACGTAACTATTTAACTTTTCAGTAATGAAATCAAGGAATGAAATGCGTAAACCGGAAAAGGATTTCTACTCTGGTTCGGACGAGCAAAAAAGAAGCCGTAAGCTCAAACCTGTTAAAAAAGAAAAAAACCTTAAACAGGCCCTCTACGATGAAATTGACGAGTTGCAAGACATTGAATTAGATTATCGCGACTACGAGTTTAGCGAAGATGATTTAATTGATGACGATGAGTACTAGTATTTATTGATTTCAGGAGTAAGTAGGGGCAAGTTTTTGCCCCTTTTTTCTTTTTATAATGGGGATATATCTACTGGAAATTTTGCTGTCCATCATTCGTTCCCTAAAATATGCCTTTCGTGTAAAACATTTGGGACAGCGTGTAAATTATGATGTAAAGGTGTTGTTTGTGTTTAGGTTTTTCCCTAGATTTACAAAAAATGATGATATGTTATGACCAGTAAAAAGTGCTTTCGTGTAATTTTTGCCATCTTAATACTGGTATTGATAAGTGTAAAAGCAGGTGCGAAAAATTTAGCTCCCGACTCCATTAGCTCATTGCTTAATCGATTTTTGGAAGAGGAACGCATCGAATTACTTCTTTCCTCCACTCAAAATCTTGTAAATAGGTATCCCGAGCAAGCTGCAATTTATGCCGAGCGAGCCCTTGTTCTTTCAATTGAGAAGAACGATTCGGTTAGCTGGGCGTTTTCAAATTATTTATTAGCGACCGTACACCGTATATTAGGGCAGTATAATGTTGCGCTCGAACATCTTGACTTTGCGCATGGGTTTTTCTTGAGTCAAAACGATAGTTCAAGGCTTACGGAATCCTATCAGCTTTACAGCGATATCTTTGTAAAACTGGGAGACTTCTCCAAGGCGATTGATAATTGTCAGAATGCCCTGCATTTGGCAATACAAATTGATGATAAGAGGCAAATAGCCGATTTAACCCGTAAGTATGGAAATATCTATTTTTATTTTAATGAGGTAGCTATTGCCCTCGATTTTTTTTATAAAAGTTTACAACGAAGCGAAGATTGTGACTACGCTAAGGGGATTATAAAAGCGAATAATAATATTGGGAGAATATACGTTGAACTGGGAAAGAATGATATTGCTCTCGAGTACCTGCTCAAATCGCTTGCCGAAAAAAACGAACAGGGTGATAGGGCAAGTTATGGCAATACGCTTATAAATATTGCTAGCATTTACATACAAAAGGAGGAGTACCAAAAGGCTATTTCTTTTCTGCACGATGCCTATCAAAACTATGTTTCAGTTTGTAATTCCGAGGGAATGTCGAATTCACAGTACTACCTTGGAGTTGTGTATAAAAAGATAGGAGGATATCATCAGGCCATTGACTACCAGAATCGTGCGTACAAAATAGCATCAGACCATAATTTGCAAGTAATTATGGTTAAAATAACCCACGAATTAGCCGATATTTATAAAAAAACAGGTAATTACCCAAAGGCACATAGCTATTTAACTACCCATATCGAGCTACGTGATTCGGTTTTTAGCCAGGAGAAGGCTCGCTTACTTATGGAGTTAGAGACCCGCTACCAGCTGGCTGGCAAGCAGAGACAAATAGAACTACTCTCTAAGGAAAGGGCTCTAGAGGAAAGTAAAATAAAGCAGAATCGTATTTGGCTGATTTTTCTCGTTGTTCTTATATTATTGCTTGTTGCACTATTGCAACAGGTTTATAAGCGGTTTCGCTTGAAAAATAGCATGAATCAGGTGTTGCTTCAGGAGATAAATCGGCGTAAGGAGTCTGAAAAACAGCTTAATGTGTATCACGAACAGCTAGAATGTTTAGTCGAAGAAAGAACGCAGGAACTAGAGGAGGCTAAAAATAGGGCCGAAGAGTCAGACAAGCTGAAGAGCGCATTTCTGGCTAATATGTCGCACGAAATACGAACTCCCTTGAATGCCATCGTTGGTTTTTCGCATCTGTTAACCAATAGCGATATTGACGATAATTCAAAAGCAGAGTTCAAAAAAATCATTAAGAGCAATGGCGAGGTTTTAATAAAACTTATTAACGATATTCTTGATATTTCGATAATCGAGGCTGGGCAGCTAAAAATTAAAGCTAAACCTTTTGAACTTCACGTGCTGCTTGAAGAGCTTAGGTTTTTCTTTTCTCAGGAAATTATGCGGGTCAAGTCGGCCGCTACCCTTACTACCGATTACGACGTTAGGTGTAACGCTGACCTGTTAATAACCACCGACAAGGTAAGGCTTAGGCAAATTCTCTCGAATTTACTATGGAATGCGGTAAAGTTTACGCCTAAAGGTAAAATTGTTTTAGGTTACAGGCTTTCAGGGTTTGATAAAATAGTGTTTTTTGTGAAGGATACTGGTATAGGTATCGACCCAAAAAACCATGAACTAGTTTTTTATAGGTTTAGTAAGCTTTCGGCTGGAACAGGGGGAGCCATACATTATGGTACAGGACTGGGTTTAGCCATATGCCAGGAAATGGTAACGGCTCTTGGTGGACAAATTTGGGTTGATTCGTTACCGGGTAAGGGCTCAACGTTTTACTTTACGCTGCCTTTCGATGAGGAGCATAGATCTTATATAAAGGGTGCCGATAAATTTGAGGCCGACATGGAACTTCTTAAAGGGAAAACCATACTGATTGGCGAGGATGTTGAGTCAACCTATAGCCTTATTAGGGATTTTCTTGTCGGTTTGCAAATGAACATTTTTTGGGCTAAAGATGGCATTGACGTAATTAATGAGCTTCGTGAAAACAGCAGTATTGATATTATTTTAATGAAAATGTCGTTACCAATTCTCGATGGTGTTAATACGCTCAAAAATATCCGTAAATTTCGTGCCAATATACCAGTTATTGTGAATACAACTTTTTACAGCGATAGCGACAAGGATAAATGTTTTGAGGCTGGTTGTAACGCTTTTATTGAAAAACCTTTTTGTAACAACGATTTAATCTTAAAAATTATCGAACTCCTAAAAAGGTTTGGTTAATCGTGTTTCCCCTCAATAAGCCATTTATCTTTTACGTAAACCTGCCTCTCAAAGGCTTGATCGAGTGATATAAAGGTTTCGGTATTTAAAACGCCGGGAATATTTTGTATGGTGTTTACCAGCACTTGCATAAGATGTTCGTTATCCCTACAATATACCTTGAGAAGTAACGCAAACTGACCTGTGGTGAAGTTGCACTCTACAACTTCGGGCATTTTTTTTAGTTCTTTAACCGCCCCTTCGTATTGGTTGGCTGCTGAGAATTGCACCCCAACAAATGCGCAAACTCCGTAGCCTAAAGCCTTTGGCCTTACAATCATGCGCGAACCATCAATAATACCCGCCTCTTCCATCTTTTTTACCCGTTGATGAATTGCTGCTCCTGAAATTCCGCATTCGCGGGCTATCTCAAGGAACGGCATGCGAGCATTTTTTACCAAGTATGCCAATATTTTTTGGTCTACCTCGTCGACTTGATACCTTACCTCAGCCATTGCATTACAGTTTATAGATTATTTGGCCATAAAAGTAATAAATTGTAAGTGAAACCGAAGCATAACGGTTAGTTTTTAGTACCACTTGACTCACATTTACATCCATCTTTACTAAATTTGATGAATAATGCGGGTATGGGGTGCGTATAACAAATAACTCGTCGCAATGTGCATTAATATCTGCTACACATAACAACGAGTTATCACATTGCTATGCGGTAACGGTTTTTGTTTTTCTAGTCGCTTGCTTTAGCAGCAATAAACTCTCGGTTTAGCCTTGCAATGTGCGAAATTGAGATTCCTTTAGGGCATTCAGCTTCGCAGGCGCGGGTGTTTGTACAACCGCCAAAGCCTAGCTCGTCCATTTTGGCCACCATGTTTTTAACCCGTTCTTTTGCTTCAACTCTACCTTGTGGGTATAGCGCCAGCTGCGATACCTTAGCTGCTATAAAAAGCATGGCCGACGAGTTTTTGCAGGCTGCAACGCATGCGCCACAGCCTATGCACGATGCTGCATCGAAAGCTTCGTCGGCTTTTGCTTTAGATACTGGAATAGCATTAGCATCCTGGGCCTGACCCGTATTTACCGAGATAAAGCCGCCAGCTTGCATAATTTTATCGAAAGCATTTCGCTCAACAATAAGGTCTTTTATAACTGGGAATGCCGCTGCTCGCCATGGTTCAATGGTTATGGTTTCGCCAGCTGTAAACTCGCGCATGTATAGCTCGCAGGTAGTGGTTTTATTCTTTGCGCCGTGTGGCCTACCGTTAATGTATAATCCGCAACATCCGCAAATTCCCTCTCTGCAGTCGTGCTCATAGGCCACGGGATCTTTACCGCTGGTTATTAGCTGGTTGTTGAGGCAATCGAGCATTTCAAGAAACGACATTTCGGGCGATACATCGTTGAGGGCATAGGTTTCAAATTTCCCTTTGGCCTTAGCGTTTTTCTGACGCCATATTTTAAGCTTAAAATTCATTTTTTATTATGTGTTAAGGTTATTGCTAATTACTTGTAGCTCCGCTCCTGAAGTTCAACGAATTCAAATTTCAGCTCCTCTTTATGAAATTTGGGCTCAGCATCGTCCCCTAGATATTCCCAAATAGAAACGTAGGCGAAATTTTCGTCGTCTCGTTTGGCTTCGCCAGTTTCGGTTTGGCTCTCTTCTCTAAAGTGCGCCCCGCAACTCTCCTTACGATTTAGGGCATCGTTACATAAAAGTTTTGCCATTTCGAAATAATCTGCAACTCTACACGCTTTTTCAAGCTCCTGATTCAATCCCTCAACCTCGCCAGGTATGCATAGGTCGCTCCAGAACTCTTTTTCAAGCTCATCAATTAGTCCAAGTGCTTTTTTTAGCCCCCCCTCGTTGCGGTGCATTCCGCAGTAATCCCACATAATTTTTCCTAAACGTTTATGGAACGAGGTAACCGTTTGCTTTCCTTTTATGTTTACGAGTTTATCTATTCTCTTTTTAACCTCATTCTCAACGCTATCAAATTCTGGTAGGTTGGTGCTGATCTTTGGCGTTTTAATATCGTCGGCTAGGTAGTTGGTAACGGTATAGGGTGCAATAAAATATCCGTCGCCAGCGCACTGCATTAGCGAACCTGCACCTAATCGGTTTGCTCCGTGGTCGCTAAAGTTCGATTCACCAATGGCAAATAGCCCCGGAATGGTAGTCATAAGATTGTAGTCAACCCAAAGGCCGCCCATTGTATAGTGCCCTGCTGGGTAAATGCGCATTGGCCTTTCGTATGGCGATTCGCCAGTAATCTTTTCGTACATCTCAAAAAGGTTTCCGTACTTATCTTCAATGGCCTTTTTGCCCTGTTTTGTAATGGCGTCTTTAAAATCGAGGAATACTGCCAATCCTGTTTTACCTACGCCATAGCCTGCGTCGCAGCGCTCTTTTGCTGCACGCGATGCCACGTCGCGAGGCACTAAATTTCCGTATGCTGGGTATCTTCTTTCTAGATAGTAATCACGATCCTCTTCGGGTATTTCGTGACCCAATCGTTTGTCGCCCTTGGTTTTAGGAACCCATACGCGCCCGTCGTTACGCAGCGACTCGCTCATAAGCGTAAGCTTACACTGGTAGTCGTTAAGTACGGGTATTGAGGTTGGGTGAATTTGGATAAAGCTTGGATTGGCAAAAAACGCGCCGCGCTTGTAGGCTTTCCACGCAGCCGAACCATTGGAGTTAACCGCAAGGGTTGATAGGTAGTAGATGGTTCCATAGCCTCCTGTGGCAAGTACAACGGCGTGCGCAGCGT
Source organism: Bacteroidales bacterium (assembly GCA_028708425.1). Lineage (GTDB taxonomy): Bacteria > Bacteroidota > Bacteroidia > Bacteroidales > Tenuifilaceae > Perlabentimonas. Next base: position 18,240 of record JAQVYY010000033.1, on the reverse strand, counting down.
GGCGCTCAAGCTCGCCAGTAACAAGATTTCGAGCAATTATCCCGCGTGCTTTGCCATCAACAACCACTAGGTCGAGCATTTCACGACGCGAGTACATGGTAGCCTTACCCTTCTGTATTTGTCTAACCAATGCGCTGTAACCACCAAGCAAACATTGCTGTCCGGTTTGGCCCTTTGCGTAAAAAGTACGGCTCACCTGCACGCCGCCAAACGAGCGGTTGTCGAGCAATCCGCCATAGTCGCGAGCAAATGGCACTCCCAGTGCAGTGTAGTGGTTAATTACCTGGTTACTAACCTCTGCTGCTCGATATGCATTGGCCTCACGCGCGCGGTAGTCGCCACCCTTTATCATATCGTAAAAAAGGCGGTACACGCTATCGCCATCATTTTTATAGTTTTTGGCTGCGTTAATTCCTCCTTGGGCTGCCACCGAGTGTGCACGACGTGGAGTGTCTTGGTAGCTAAACACTTTTACGTTATACCCCAGCTCGGCAAGGGTTGAGGCGGCACCAGAGCCAGCTAAACCTGTTCCCACAACAATTATGTCGAGCTTGCTCTTGTTGGCAGGGTTAACTAATCGGAGGGAGTTTTTATGTTTTGTCCATTTTTCAGCCAATGGGCCTTCGGGTATCTTTGCATCTAACTTTGTCATATCTTATTATCGTTTCGAGTTATCTATTTAAAATATTTCCTAGTGTATAAACCAGAAGTATATCGGTATAATAGTAAAACCAGTGGCTATAATCACAGCATATATGGATGCTATTACCTCAAATCGTTTTAACCATTTTTTGTTGTTAAGCCCAACGGTCTGAAAAGCGCTCCAAAACCCATGGCTTAGGTGCAAGCCTAGCAAAATAGCCGATACGATATAAATTACGTTATACCACCAATAGTTTATAAAAAAGTCCGATACCAATAGGTATGCGTTGCTCATGTATTTAACACCATCGTAGGTTATTTGGGGTACGCTACCAAAGCGAAGCTTTAGGAAGAAGTTTATTAGGTGGATAATTAGGAATGCGAGTATTGTAAAACCTAGTATATACATATTGCTCGACGACCAGGTTGTGAGGTCGTTTTTACCCGTTTTAGCGTAGCCAATAGGTCTAGCTTTCCTGTTTTTTAGCGTAATGGTTGTTGCATAAATTATGTGGAAGATAAAACCCAAGGCCAGCATAATTTCAATAATTTTTAAAGGCGGTGTAGAGGAAAGAAAGTGGGCGGCCTGATTATAAAGCTCGCCATCGCCAGCTAAAAGCAGAAGATTTGTACCAAGGTGTACAAGTAAAAAGAGCATGAGAAAAAGGCCCGATATACTCATTACCAACTTTTTACCAATAGAGGTGCTAACTATTCTATTCATAACCATCTGTTTTAAATTTTTGCAAAGAAAGATAAACTATTTTGCTTGTAAAAGCGGTATGAAATGATATAATATAGCCATGTTATTTAGCATACCTGCTTTTTGCTAGGAGGAGAGGTTTTTATGGCTTAAAAATTGGCTGAGGGTTATTATGAAAAGCTCATTACCTTAAGGTATCGCTCTTTTATTGTTTCAAGCGTTTCGTGGGTTAAGTTCTCTCGGTAAATTCGGACCATATCCGTAATTTGTCTCTCTTCGTAGATATAGGCTTGGGCTGCATCAAAGAATAGCAGCTTGGTGTTTCGTTTAACTTCCTGTGTAAGCTGTTTAAACTGCTCCCATTCTATATTCCTGTCAATTACAAAATATCCAATACTTTCTTGATCCTGATCCATGTATAGGCCATTGCCAATCTTTTTCAGCTTAAAAAAGCGTCTAAGCTTAATTAGACCCATTTGGTTTTCGAGCTTTAGTTTTTTCTTTTTAAATAGGAGCCCCTCATCCATATAGTACTGTTGAATCATTTTTATGTGGCTGTAATTGCGAAGGTTTAAAAATCGAATTACGTAGCAGGTTTGGTTTAATATGCTTATAAATCCCGTTGCGGCATCAATTGGGAAGTTTACCTTTTTTTGAATTGTTGAGGTTGCCCTAGTAAGGTGCTCCAATGTGTAGTAACCATCAAGGACGAAGTAAACCATATGTGGCTGTTTATTTGATTTTACTTCGTAGTAGTACCCAAAGTATGGTGAAACGGCTTCAACTACACATGTCTCTTTTAGTATAAGTTCATTTTCTATGCACGATAAGGGTTCTTTTTTAATGATGCCTCCGTAACGTTCAATAATGTTGTTTGAGTTCATGTTGTTAGGGGTTTGGTTTTACCAAATATACAAAATATTGTAAGCTTTTTCAAACTTTAATCCCAATGATTTAGGATGTAAGGTTTTTAACCCTAATTATTCATTCGAATAATTGCGGTTTCCAACAGCGACTAGGTTGAGGCAACCCGCATTTGCACTTATCTTTTATAAATTTGACGAATTAAGCAGGTTAACAGTGGAAGTTCATAGGAATGAGTTGCTAGCTTTTTGATTTCAGGTTGTAAATTTTTGCATGCGGGTTAATCCATGAGCTTGCCTTCAGCTTTGAGTCTATAGTAGGCGATAGCAGCTCCGAGATGTTATTGTTATTGTCCTGCAGTATTTCAAAGGTTTTAATTAGCGTGCTGTCAATGCGCAGAAGAATAGGATAAAACCCGTCGTTGTCGATAAAGTTTCGAGCAATGTATGCCTTTATTTGCGTTTCGATTATTTTTTTCGATTTTTCTATATCGTCGTAGTTAGGGTCAATGCCATATTTTTTAGCGTATCCAACAAATTGATCTAGCAGGTTTATGGCGTCGAGGTATTTTTCTATCTCCTCAAGGTCCTTCATCTCGGCCATTTGTGGCCTATGCTTATCGGTAAAGTTGAAAGTAAATCGATAAATTAGGTTTCGGCGTGCAACTTTTGTGAAGTATGGTGTTATTCCAACGGTATCGAGAGGGACAAAGAAATCGGGCATAATTCCGCCGCCCCCATATACAATACGCCCACCTGGGGTGGTGAATTTTAGCGAGTCGTGATGTTGTATGCTATCTCTTTCCTGCATCTCGCCATGCTCGTACCTGTTGTTAATATCGTAAAAATACTCATCGCTGCCCGGTTCGTAAGGTTTCTGAATACTACGTCCGGTTGGGGTGTAGTAGCGGGCAATGGTAAGCCTAAGGGCCGAGCCGTCCGAAAAAAGAACCTGTTCCTGCACTAAACCCTTTCCAAATGAGCGTCTGCCAACCACTATGCCTCGGTCGTTATCCTGAATAGCCCCTGCAAGTATCTCGCTGGCCGATGCCGAAAATTCGTCCATTATAATTGCTACTGGCGTATCGAGGCATTGGCCGCGTGAGTTTGAGTACATATTTTGGCGTGGGCGGGCTTTTCCTTGGGTGTAAACTATCAACTTCCCCTCGGGTAAAAATTCGTTGGCAATATTGGTGGCCGCATCAAGGTATCCTCCGGTATTGCTTCTAAGGTCAATTATCACTTTTTGCATTCCCAGCTCCTGCAGCTTGTTAATTGCCTGTAAAAATTCGGAGTACGTAGTCCTTGCAAAGCGTGAAATTTTGATGTAGCCAACCTCCTCATTAAGCATAAAGCTTACATCAATGCTGTAAATGGGGATTTTATCCCTAATGATTTCAAAAGAAATTATTTCGTCAATACTTGCTCGTTTTATTCCAACGGTAACATTCGTGCCTGTTGGGCCCTTAAGCATCGAGATTATTTTGTCTTGGTCAATTTTTTTACCTGCTACTACCGAGTCGTTAATAGAAACAATTCGGTCGCCAGGTAGTAACCCAACCTGTGCCGATGGGCCTCCCGGGATTGTTGATATTACAACAATGGTATCGTTGGGCATGTTAAAGGATATTCCAATGCCATCAAAACCGCCATCGAGAGGCTCGTTAACTTCCTGTAAGTCTGATGATGATATGTATACCGAGTGGGGGTCCAAGTTTTTAAGCATGGTGGGTATGGTCGACTCTATTAACATATCTGTTGAGATTGTGTCAACATATTGCGTTTCAATATAGTCGATTATACTTGATAGCTTATTGGTACGAGGGTATACGGTTAGCCCTGAGCGGATGGGGTCTTTTTTTATTGATAATCCAACCACCACGCCAATGGCTAAAACAGCCGCGAGCACCAGTGGATATAAAACATCTTTTCGTTTATTGTTATATTGCATAAAGCTATTAGCCAAATTTAGAAGTTCAAAGGTATGGGTTTCATTAGTAATTTACCATATCTTTTGTTGAGTATGATGAAAATTTAACTTTTTTTGTTATTGTACGCTATTCTCTTACTCTTGCTCAAGTTTTAGTATCTCAATCTTTGCCCGTTTAAGAAGCTCTATCCCCTCGGTAGTTCTGTAGTCATCGCTATATACCACTCTTTTTATGCCAGCCTGAATAATTAGCTTTGAGCACTCAATGCATGGAGATGAGGTTACGTATAGGGTAGCACCATCGCTACTATTGTTTGATTTGGCCACCTTGGTAATGGCATTGGCCTCGGCGTGAAGTACATAGGGTTTGGTTTTCCCGCTTTCATCTTCACAAATATTTTCAAACCCGCTGGGCGTGCCGTTATATCCATCTGAAATGATCATCCTGTTTTTTACAATAAGGGCACCAACCTGCCGGCGTTTACAGTACGAATTTTTTGCCCACACATGAGCCATTTCGAGGTAGCGTTTATCGAATTCCAGCTGTTTTTCGCCGTAAGGATGAATATTTTGCTCTGTGTTCATGTTAAAAAATAGTTTACGTATAGGGATGCTAAAGATATTAATTTTTTAGCTTTGTTTGATTTTTAACGTGAGGGAATTTGGGGTTATTTAATTCGCATTCTTGCCTAAAGTGGCCATGTAAAATTATTGTGGTCAATCTATTTAACCCGCATTTGCATTCATGTTAAACAAATTTGATGAATAATGAGGGTTAAATGGGTTTATTTTATTCGCACTAACATATTCGAGTGGAATTATTTTTTAATCAGGCTATTTTTTATTGTTGTAAATTTTTTTTATAAACTTGCAACAAAAGGTTATCAATCTACTCCCTTTTTAGTAGCAGATATGCGGTTTTCAAGCAATCTATAATCATTCTAAATTAGGGGCTCCGTTTTTTATAACAAAGTTTGTACCTATATTGGTATTCGAAGTAATATTACGAGCGAGATTAAAAGCGCTCAATAATGCACTCAAACAATGAATCAGGTTACTATTCACGCACGCATGATTGCTCAAAGGCTTGTTATTCTGTTTGCTGTAATTGTAATGTTTAGCCAATGTATCTTACCCAAAAAGCAACCAGAGGGGAGTAGCGAATATAAAAAGGAACTTTCATCAAAACTTTACGCCATTCGAAATGAGGATTCGCTTCGGAGCGTTTTATACCGATTTGTTGAGGAGGGTAATGATTTAGGCAAAATGCTTTGTTACAAGCAACTGGGGTCTCTTCAGCGTAGGAACTCCCGTTTTTCCGATGCCATTAGCAGCCATCAACAAGGGTTAGAAATAGCCCTAAGGCTGAGCGACACCGTTGAAATAGTGCAGGCGATGAACAACCTCGGCACCAACTTCAGGCGCATAGGGGCGCATAGCGAAGCCTCTCAATATCACTATCAGGCGCTGCATTACGCCGAGGCCTGGTCGGGTTTACATACGTCAGCTGGCACTAAAAATCGCGTGGTTTCTTTAAATGGAATTGGAAATATTAGCCTTATGCTTGGCTACTACAACGAGGCCGAGAAGTTCTTTCGCGAAGCCCTGAAAGATGAGATTGTGCTGAATAGCCCGATAGGGCAGGCAATAAATTATGCCAATCTAGGGGCCATATTCGAAAGGCGCCAGCAATACGATTCGGCTTATATCTACTTTCATAAATCGCTAGAACAAAACAAGCTTGCCAATTCGGAGCTAGGGATTGGGTTGTGCTTGATATATCTAGGCGAATTATACGAGAAGGAACAAAAGTACGAGTTGGCAAAAGTAGAATACCAAAAAGCCTACGAGCTGATGGCTCAGATTTCTGATAGATGGCATTGGCTCGAAGCATGTCTATCCCTTGCTCGTATTCATTTAATTACTGGTGATATAGGTGAGTTTAAGCGCTATATTCAGCTGGCCGAGAGTACGGCAAATAAAATTAAATCGCCCGAGCATCTTGCCACTGTATATTTGCTTAAACACGACCATGATATTAGTAAAGGTAATTATCAGCTTGCACTTCAGCACTATAAGCAGCATCAAGCAATGCAAGATAGCGTGCAGGGAATACAAAAGGCAAACCAGTACATGGATATACGCATAGGGTACGAGCAGAATAAGAATGCGCTTCAAATTCAACAAATGGAGGCGGCAAGTAAAATGGCGCAGCAAAGAAAGCAGTTCGTTATATACTTATCGTGGTTAATAATTATCGTTTCATCCATTATAACAGCACTGCTTTACTATGCTTTTCGTCAGCGTACCCGTAGTAATAAAATACTGAAAGAACTTGAGCAAACCCGGACAGACTTTTTTACCAATATTACCCACGAGTTCCGTACACCCCTTACCGTGATACAGGGTTTGAACCAGCAAATTCAGCAAAAGAAAAATCTTACGGAGAAAGAGAAAACGGCATTTAGGGCAGCTATCGACAGGCAAAGCAACAACCTGCTTAACTTGGTAAACCAATTGTTAGATGTTGCAAAGCTTAGGCAGGGGGCAGATGACCCACAATGGAAGCAGGGCAATATAGTTGCGTACCTAGAGATGATTGCAGAAACATTCCGTTTATATGCAGGGGAAAAGCATGTTGATTTAATTTTTTACAGCGATGCCTCCGTTAGGGAAATGGATTTTATACCCTCGTATATCGATAAAATTATTAGTAACCTGCTTTCCAATGCCATTAAGCATACCAAGGCGGGCGATAAAATAGATTTTATCGTTAGTAAGGAATCGCATCCCGACACCATTTCCATTAGAATAGCCGATACGGGCGAGGGCATTCCCCAGGAGGACTTGAAGCGTATATTCGACTTCTTTTATCAAAGCCCACAAGCTACAAACTCTTCGGGAACAGGGATAGGCCTGGGGTTTACACTAATGATGGTTGAAAAAATGAATGGTAAAATAGAGGTAGAGAGCCAATTGGGACAAGGAAGTGTTTTTACCATTAAATTACCGATGAAAAATAAACGATTATCGACTATACTGCCCCTGGCCGAAATCGAAAAGCCAAATCTACCAAGGCAAAATATAGCTGACCATAACGAGGAACAGCAAGAACTACCCGAAAAGGAGGATTGTAATGTGCAACCCCTTATTTTGGTTGTTGAAGACAATAAGGATATCGCTTTATACCTTAAATCGCTGTTAAAAGAGCGTTACCAAGTAATTACGGCAAGCAATGGTGAGGAGGGGCTGGAAGTGGCAGAAAAGAGTGTTCCCGATTTGGTTATTACAGACTTGATGATGCCCGTGAAAGATGGTTATCAATTTGCTTGCGATATGAAAGAGAATAGGCTCCTCGACCATATTCCCATTATTATTCTTACAGCCAAAACCTCCGACGAAGACCGTATAAAGGGGTTACGTTGTGGGGTAGAGGCATATATCCGAAAGCCTTTTAAGCAGGAAGAATTACTTGTACGCATCGAAAATATTTTAAAAAATAGGCGCATCCTTAAAGAAAAATACATGAGCACCATCACACGTAGTGGTTCGGAGCATAAATTGGACAACGATGCCAACCTCAAGTTTTTACAAACGGTTAGTAATATTATCCATTCAGAAATAAATAACCCTGAGCTGAATTCAACCTTTCTTGCCGATAAAATGGCAATGAGCATATCGCAACTTAGCCGAAAAATTAATGGTATTACGGGTTATTCCACCATATCGTATGTGTTGCAACTAAAACTTAACAAGGCTAAAAAGATGCTTGCAGATGATAGTATACCTGTTTCCGAGGTGTCCGATGCTTGTGGGTTTTATGATGCCAGCTATTTTTCACGGGTGTTCAAAAAAGAGTTTGGAGTATCGCCATCCGATTATCAAAAAATGCCAACCCTAATCCAAAGGGAGTCCCAAACAAAAAGTGTTTAGCCCCAATTATTCATCCGAATAATTGCTGTCTCCCACAGCGATTAGGTTTCATAACCAATTTTGTTACCCAAAATTGGGCTCCGCTATGTAGGTTTAATTTTATAGTAAGCTAATATCTAGTCACAGCAAAAATCGTCAACCGTCCACATAGTGGCTATTACCAGCTCGTTTTGGTTAAAGGCATTCTTATTAAATTCTCTAATGGCATTCATTACCTGAGTAGCGTTTTGAGTATCGGTAATTTGCATTATAATTGATGAATTATAACCGGGCCAAACAGCCGTGTTGAGGCGATTATCGCCTACGCTATTGTGTGCCATTACCTGTTCAATAATTTGGTAACTATCAACGTGATACTGGTTAATTTTTTTAACCAACGCTTCGAGTACGCTCACGTTGCAGGTACAGTATATGGTTTTCATATCTAAATAATTTTCAGTCTATTTAAGTTCAGTTTTTTCTTTATGAAAAACAGCGTAAACAGTGGGTACAACCAGTAGCGTAATAAAGGTTGATGCTATAAGCCCGCCAATCATTGTTATGCCTAAGGGTTGGTATGCCTCACGACCCATTCCCCGACTTAGCGCCAAGGGTAGCATCCCGAGCATGGTGGTTAGGCTTGTCATAAGCACTGGTCGTAGGCGGCTTCGTCCAGCCTCCTGTACGGCATCGTAAACCTTTAGCCCTCGCTTGCGGAGCAGGTTGGTGTAATCGACTAGCACAATTCCGTTGTTTACCACTATGCCCATTAGCATAATTACGCCTACAAAGGTGGTTATGCTTAGCGTTACCCCAGTTATTTTAAAGGCCCATATTACCCCAATAAAGGTTAGTGGGATGGAGAACATGATGATAAAGGGATCGCGAAACGATTCGAATTGACCCGCCATTACCATGTAAACTAAAGCGATACCTAGAAAGAGAATTAGGTATAGGTCGGCGAACGATTCTCCTTGTTCCGATGTCTGTCCTGCCAGACTAACTTCCGCCTCGGGCGGGATGGATAGGTTCGATAGAATTTGCTGCGCTTCATCTTGCCCCTCGCTTAGCGAAACGCCGTTTAGTTCGGCCATAACCCTAACAATTCGCTCCTGAGCAAGCCTATCGATTTGCAACGAGCCAATGCCAATCTCAACTTCAGCGACCGAAGAGAGCGGTACTTGCTGTCCCATAAGGTTTACTATCGAAATGTTTTTTATCGATTCAATATTGTTCCGATGGTCGGGGCTGTAGCGAATGGTGATAGGGAAGTTGTCGCCCCCCTCTTTTATGCTTCCGGCTTCAGCTCCGAATATGCTTTGTCGCACCTGAAGTCCAATCATTCCAGTATTTAGCCCCATTGCGGAAGCCTTATCACGGTCGACAATAATCTGAACTTCTAGTTTACCCTTATCAACGGTATTTACAACATCGGTAAATTTATCCGATTGCTGTAGCTGCTGTGTGAGCGTATCGGCAAGGCTATTTAAAATATCGTAGTTTGAACCCGAAATATGGAATTCGATTGGTTTAACATTGCCAGTAATTGCCTGCGATATAACGCTACCGCCCACAATATTAAAGTTTTCAATTTCGGGTATTTGCTCAATATGTGGCCGCAAATCGTCGGCTATTTGCTTGGCAGTGCGCAAGCGCTTATCGGGTAGCGTAAGGTGGCAAAGTATAGTGGTTATATTTTTCCCCTCGCGAAAACCAACCGAGGTAAGCATACCGTTTGATGATTGCCCAGAGATTGATGCCAAGCTACCAGAGGTCATCTCCGGAATTTCTTGCTCAAAAATATCCATTACAACCTTCGATATGCTATCGGCTTTTGTTGAGGTTGAATTTATATCAATTTCAATGGTGGCAATTATATCCCCAGCATCAAATTCGGGAATATAGTCGGTTCCCAGTCCTTTCCCAATCCAAAGCGTTACCCCAAACAAGATTCCAACCAAAATAAGGGTTACCGTTTTGTGAATAACAGCCCAAGCTAGCGTTTTTTTGTAGATAGTTTCGAGGAAGAGAAATATTTTTTCGCTTAACCTGTAGAGTAAAGTGCGCCTCTTTTTTTCTCCCTTTGTTCGGCCTTTTAAAAGTCGCGACGATACCATTGGGGTTAGTGTTAGCGCACTTATCAGCGATGCTATCATGGTTACCGATGCGATAATAGCTAGCTGCTTAAACATAACGCCAACCAATCCGCCCATAAAAATCATGGGAATAAAAACCATTAGCGTGGTTAAGGTTGATGCTGTAATGGCAGAGCTCATCTCATTGGTTCCAAAAATTGCAGCTTGTGAGGGCCTAGAGCCCTTTTCGATATGCTGCGTAATATTTTCGAGAACCACAATGGAGTTGTCAACCACCATACCCATGGCAATTACAAGCGACATAAGGCTGAATATATTGATGGTCCAGCCAACCATATAGATTAGAATAAATGCTGTGATTAGTGAGAATGGTATCGTTAAGAAAACGATAAGGCTAAGGCGCCATTCCCTGAGGAATGCAAAAACAACGATAACGATAAAAATTAGGGCGTACCAAAGCGATTTGGTGAGGTTATTAATACTCTCGGTAACCATTTCGCCCGAGTTTAGAACCTCGCCAATTTCGATATCGGCGGGTAGGGTGGGCATTATTTCACCAAGTTTTTTCTGTACAGCCTCTACTACCTCAAGCGTATTGGCACCCGATTGCCGCTGAACTAATATCCCTACACCCTTGCCTTTTGTTGTGCGCGAGTGCTCATCGAGGTGCTTAAACCCGTCGGTAATGGTGGCCACATCTTTAAGCCTAATAATTTTATTGTTAAAATTTATAAGCGCAAGGTTTTCCAGATTGCTAACCTGTTCAATATCACCAGGTATCCGAATAGCAAAGTCGTTACTACCTACCCGAATATTACCGCCTGGAACGGTAATGTTTTCGGCATTTAGTATGGTCTCAATGTGAGTAATAGTAATTCCGTAGGCCGAAAGTTTGTGTGGGTCAACATCAACGGTTATCTCTCTTGTTGGCGTGGCCAAAATCATAACGGTACCAACCCCTGGGATTTTTCGGAGCGGAGCAGCAATTTGGTCATTAATTATTTTATCGAGTCCATTATAGCTTTCGTTGGCCGAAATACCGTAAATAAGCACAGGCATTAACGATGAATTAATCTTATAAATAACAGGATTGTGCGCATTGCTGGGCAGCCTGTTTTTTGATAGCTCAATAAGGTCGCGGGCATTGGCTGCCGATTCGCTAATGTCGGAACCCCATTCGAACTGAAGCGATATAAACGAGGCATTCTCTTTTGATTGAGAGCTTATCTCTTTAAGATTTTCTGTCCCGGCCAGTGCCGCTTCCAGCGTGCGTGTAACTTGCTGTTCAACCTCAATTGCCGAGGCACCTGGGTAAATGGTAATTACCGTTAACGATGGTAGTTCCATGTCGGGCATAACGTCTAATGGCAATCGGGTAAGCGATACCAAACCAAACAGAAGAACGGCTAAGAATACCATGGCAATGGCCACGGGCCTGCGAACAGATATTTTGGGCAAATTCATTTTCGACTTTACTTTTTGTTACTTAATATTTACCTTTTCACCATTTCTTACCTTGGCTTTACCCTCGGTAATTACTAGCTGGTTGGGTTTTATTCCAGTTACCGCAATTTCATCATTTACTGTTTCGGTTTGCTTAACTACTATGCGTTTGGCCATGTTGTTTTCAACAACATAAACAAACAGCTCGTTTGTTCCGGGTAGCTTTGTAATGGCGTTCATTGGAATAAAAACCGATTTTTGGTTGGGTAGCATAACCGAGATACGTGCAAACATGCCAGGTTTTAGCTCTTCGCTGGTATTGCTAAGCGTTACCTCGGCCGATGCGCATCGGGTAAGGGTGGTAAGCATGGGTTTTATGCTGTTTATTTTGGCGCTGTACGTTTTATCGGGGTAGGCATCTACCGATATGGTTACGTCTAGTCCGGGTTTAACCTGGTAAAGGTCTTTCTCGTTAACATCAAACACAATTTTTACTGGGTTAAGCTGCATAAGCCTAACAATGCCCGAGCGCATAGAGTAGCCAGGGTCTAGCCCAGGATTTATGAAGTATATTTCGCCTTCCTCCATCATCTGCTCAACAATTGTTCCTGCAAAGGGAGCGTAAACCCTCGTGTTTTTGCGTACCATTTCGGTTTTTGCATTCGAGGCATCAAGCTTCGCTTTTAGGTGGTCGTAATCTATCTGGCTAACGCTCTCTTTCTGCCTAAGCCGTTTAATTCTTTCAAAATCTTTCTTAAGAGCCTGGTTCTCAATTTCGGCCTGGGTTAGCATCTCGTCTGAGAGCTCTACTATAAGGTCGCCTTTTTTCACTTTACTTCCCTCGGTAAAATGGATACGTTCTACCTTGCCAGGTAAGGCCGCGCCAAGGTTGGCCTCACGCTTGGCATAAACGGTGCCGGTGTACATAATTTTTGATGTGTAAACCTTTTCTGTAGCCACCGCTGTTTTTACATTTGGAATTTCGGCCAGAGCTGTCTCATCCGATTCATTTGTTTTGCAACCAAAAAGTGTTAACGCAAGGATTAGTGGTATATATTTTCTGTTCATATCTCGTTCTCTTTTTAATTATAATCGATTTTGCCCATTACTTTTTTTAGGTTTACCATGCTCAGCTGATTTTCCATTTGAGCATCAATTAAGTTGCTGTACGCATCGAACCATAGTGCTTGTGCTTCGAGCACATCGGTGGTTTTTACCATGCCCTCGGTAAACGAGTTGCGGGTATTTCGTAGGTTCTCATCGGCTAGCTCCATATTTGTTTTGGCCATTAAAACCTTTTTCTGGTTCTCTTCTACCAGAAACTGCGCCTGCTTTAGCTGTAGTGAGATTAGTTCGCGGGCTTCGTCGAGCTGTAATTCAACTTTTTTCTGCTCATGTAGTGCCGCCCGCATGGTATGCGCCCTATCGTTCCAATGAAAAATGGGGATGTTAATGGCAACCCCCACGTTCCAGTCGCCACCAAACTCATTTGAAAAACCGTTGTATGGGTTTGGATTTAGAAACGAGTAACCAGCTGTAAGTCCGATGTTTGGCATATATCTAGACCTCATTATATTAACCCCTGCCTGGGCAATATCACTGGCCCGATTTAGCATGGCAAATTCGGGTCGGTTTACCAGCGCGCTATCGAGACCAATGTTTTGTGGTAGTGCCAGCGGGTTGCTTTCAAGGCTATCGCCCAAAAGTATTTCCGTTTCAAAGGGTATACCGATAAGCTGGCAAAGCGCCATTTGCGAAAGCTTTAACCCGTTGGTTGCTTTAAACAAGTTTAGCTGCGCCTCGTTGACCTTTACATCAACCTTCAGAATATCATTTTTGATGATAATACCCTCGTTGTATAGCTCCTCAAGGTCTGCCTTAAGCTTAGCGAGCAGATTGATATAATTTTCTATCATTGTTACCTTTTCCTGAATCGAAATAACTCTCCAGTAGCTCTCTTCAACACTATACATTAGCTCGTTTTGCTCGTGTGTGAGCTTTAGTTCTGCTATGGCGTTGTTTAGCTTGCTTACTCGGTATAGCTCGCGGATTTTGCCCCCCATATAAATTGGTTGGGTAATATTTACGCCCGCCATAAATAGGTTCTTGTTCCCAATTTCAAATTGATCTTTTGGTATCCAGGTATAGTTTTTAAACACAGGATTCCCATCCTTATCGTAAACCATATCACCACTAATGGGGTTAAAAACGAATGTGTTTACGGGGTCGCGGTCTGGCTTAAACTCCCCTGTTTCAGGGTCAATTGCGGTAAATGGAATTACAGGTGCCAGCGCATCGCCGCTAAGCAGACTAATATTTTTGTTAGAGCGGTTATAAAGCCCGTTTGCGCTAATGTTTGGGAAAAAGTTTGTTCGGGCCGAAAGCGATAGCGCCTCGCTTGCACCAGCCTCTTCTTGTGCAACTCTGATTTTAAAGTTTTGCTCAAGTGCCATACTTTTGCAGTCGGCTAGCGAGAGGGTTTGTTGCGCAGCGCTATTAAATCCAACCCCAATTACTAAAATGATGGTATAAAGTGTTCGTTTCATGGCTTTATGCTTTTCTTATTACCAGTCCGTAGAAAAGAATATCGAGCATATCGTCTAGTATTTTGTCTAGGTTGTCGGCTTTTGGGCTATCAATAAACAGCGGAAATTCGAGCCCTTTCATTGCAGTTAGAAGCGCAATAGAGGATAGCTCAATATCTTTTACCTTGAAGAGACCGTTATCCATGCCTTCGTTCAGCAATCTCTTGATTATTGAGAGCTCCTCAGTGTCGTATTTAGCCCTTAGCTTCTCTATTAGGTCGAGGTTGCTAACATCGTTATTTCGAATTAGGGTGTAGTAATTTGCCATAATCTTAACGGCTAGCATGCGGGCTTTAACGTAACTTTTTAATTTTTCAATGGTGTTCAAATTACTTTCCATTATTCTGTTTATCTCCGCCCTGTGAGCATCGGCCTCTTTTTCTACCACGGCTTTAAAAATATCCTCCTTGCTTTTAAAGTAGTAGTAAATTGAACTTTTACCCTTGCGTAGAGCCTGCGCAATATCGTCGACGGTGGTTTTTTTAAAACCAAACTTTTCAAAAACATTCGATGCAATGCTGACAATGTTATTGCGCATATCGTTGTGTGTCCGTGTACTGTCCTTATTTATCATTTCGAATTTTCGACCATTTTAGTAAAACAGTACAAAGGTACAACCGTTGATTGTTTAAAGCAAGTAATCATTCGACTAGTTTTGCCAAACAGTCGAAAAATGTTTTATAATTGTAAACCTTTGCTGCTATTAACCCGACTTAGTTGAGCCCAATTTAGGGTAACAAAATGGGTGGTGAAACTTAGTTGCTGTCGGAGACAGCAACTATCCATCTGAATAATTAAGGGTAACAACCAAAGTAATATTTACGGAGAACAGGTTGTACTCCAAAGAGCTGGAGATAAAAAAAACAGCCCATAAAGGCTGTTCTTTTATCATTTCATTAAAATATTGTCTAAGAGTTATGATTATTTAATCACACCCATTTCTTTTCCTACCTTGGTAAAGGCAGCAATACATTTATCAAGATGCTCGCGAGTGTGTGCGGCTGAAATCTGAACACGTATACGAGCCTCACCCTTAGGTACCACAGGGAAGTAGAATCCGATTACGTAAATGCCTTCGTCGAGTAGTTTAGCGGCCATTTCTTGCGAAAGTTTAGCATCGTAAAGCATAACGGCAGTAATAGCACTCTTGGTTGGTTTGATATCGAAGCCAGCTTTCTCCATTTTCTCGGTAAAATAAATGGTGTTCTCATGCAGGCGATCCTGCAGATCGTTGGTTTCGCTCATCATATCAAACATCTTGATACCGGCAGCCGCCACCATTGGAGGGATAGAGTTTGAGAATAGGTATGGGCGTGAGCGTTGGCGCAACATATCAATAATCTCTTTTTTACCCGTGGTAAAACCACCAATTGCACCACCAAAGGCTTTGCCTAATGTACCGGTGATAATTTCAATTTTTCCCCGAAGGTCAAACAGTTCGGTAACCCCACGGCCTGTTTCACCTACAACGCCGGCAGAGTGACATTCGTCAACCATAACCATTGCATCGTATTTTTCAGCGAGCGCGTAAATTTTATCCATTGGGGCCACGTTGCCGTCCATCGAGAAAACACCATCGGTAACGATAAGCCTGAAACGCTGAGCCTGAGCCTTTTTCAGCTGCTCTTCAAGGTCTTCCATATCGCTGTTTTTATAGCGATAACGCTGAGCCTTACACAGGCGTACGCCGTCAATAATGGAAGCATGATTAAGTGCATCGGAGATAATGGCATCCTCTTTGCCAAGTAGCGGTTCAAAAGCACCTCCATTGGCATCGAAACAAGCTGCATACAAAATGCTGTCTTCGGTACCAAAAAATTCAGCAATTTTAGCTTCTAATTCCTTATGTATATCTTGGGTTCCACAAATAAAACGCACCGACGAAAGTCCATATCCATGGCTATCAAGTGCTTCTTTGGCTGCTTTAACCAGCTCGGAATCATTAGAAAGGCCAAGATAGTTATTGGCGCAGAAATTAAGTACTTTACCACCATTTTCCACCTCAATTTCGGCACCCTGTGGGGTAGTAATTATTCTTTCGTCTTTATATAGACCAGCCTCTTTTATGTCGGTCAATTCTTTTTTAAGATGAGCTTGAACGCGATTGTACATAGCTAAAAATTTAAAAGGTTAATATGCATTATGTTCTATAATATTATAGCAAAGATATTAAATTGAAGCCGAAGAACGATTTTTTTGAAAATAATTATTATTGCTTTAACAATAATTATTAAAACGTGTAAGGTGCTTAACGACTAAAACTATAGCTAAAGAACCCGACCCTGTTACTATTCTCCTTGCTATTTTGGCTCTTTGAGTAGCATTGGTTTCGTTTTGCAGTTCTTCAAAATATTGTATATTTGCGCAACTTGTAGTCTACCTTTTTAAAACAGTTTTAATCTCAAAAAAGTACCCATGAAAAACATTTTGGTTATTGGCTCCGTAGGTCAGATTGGATCTGAACTTACCCTCGAATTACGCAAAAGATATGGCAGCAGCAATGTGGTTGCCGGTTTCCGTTCAACTAAACCAACTGGCGAATTGCTCGAATCGGGCCCTGCAGAAATGATTGATGCTACCGATGCGAAGCTAATTGCAGACGTGGTAAAAAAATATAAAATAGATACCATTTATAACCTTGCCGCCATTCTATCGGCAGTTGGCGAGAGCAAACCACAGGTTGCGTGGAATATAGGTATTGGTGGTTTAATGAACTGCCTCGAGGTGGCCCGTGAAAATGGGTGTGCCGTTTTTACTCCCAGCTCTATTGGTGCATTTGGTGGCGGAACACCACTGGATAACACCCCACAGGATACTATTATGCGCCCGCAAACTATGTACGGTGTTTCAAAAGTTGCAGGCGAACTTTTAAGCGATTACTACTACAAACGTTTTGGCGTTGATACCCGCTCGGTACGCTACCCCGGAATTATTTCGAATGTTACCCTTCCTGGTGGTGGAACAACCGATTACGCTGTTGAAATTTATTACGCTGCCGTAAAAACGGGTAGGTTTACTTGCCCACTTTCGGCTGGCACTTTTCTTGATATGATGTACATGCCCGATGCTGTAAAAGCAGCCATCGATCTAATGGAAGCTGATCCTGATAAGCTAAAGCATCGTAACTCGTTCAACGTTACCGCAATGAGTTTTGACCCCGAAATTATTTCTGCTGAAATAAAAAAACACTTGCCCAATTTCGAAATGGATTATGATGTTGAGCCGGTAAAACAAGCTATTGCAGACTCGTGGCCAAATAAAATGGATGATACCGCTGCTCGTCAGGAGTGGGGGTGGGAGCCCACATGGAACCTAGAAACCATGACCCAGGATATGCTAAAGGTTATTGGCGAAAAGCATGCTAAGGGGTTAATTTAGCCCTAGGCATTAGCCAATGCGAAAAATAAAAAGCGTTCTCGTTTTCTATAACAAATTGCTTGTTCCATCCGTAGCTATTGCCATAGTTATTGGGTTTATGGGTTTTTTGTTTTCGGGCAAATTTTCTTTCAGAACTATTGGTTTAGGGTATATTCTTGTTGCGCTCCTGTTTCATTACTTTATTTATGAGATAAGGAGCAGCAATGAGTATAATTTTTATCGAAATATTGGCATTAGTAGGCTGGCTCTATGGATTGCCACGCTTGCAATTAGCGTGTTTATAGGATCTTTAATTGCTATGATATGAACCACTTGCTGATTCTATTTAAAGCCTTCGAGGGCTGGAAGCCCAACTAAAATCAGCCCGATGCAACGCCTCGGGTTGTTTGTATTGTTTGCTATGCATGTTCATTATCTCTAGGGTTAAAGTCCCGAACGGGCTTATTTTGACGAGAACCGTTAGTTGATGGCAAGGGTGTTTACCGCGAGGTAAAATCTGAAAGAAGCCTAAAACAAAAGTTGGTACTAACGAACAGAAACTGCATACTAAGGCTTACCCGGGGGGTCATGTGGCAATAGACACAGACGCCCAAAAGTCGTCCGTAGCTCGGGGTAGTAAATGCAGTAGTATTGACGGGAAGATAATGGACTTAACGTAGGAGGTCTCTGGCCCGAGAGGGCTGGAGAA
>JAQVYY010000032.1 GCA_028708425.1 Bacteroidales bacterium | reverse complement strand
TTATAGATTCCTCCCTACGGTCGGAATGACAGGGTGTTGAGTTGTATTTGGGAGGGGAGGGCTTGGCTAGCGGCTTCGCCGCTAGCCAAGCCCTCCCCTAAAAACTAAACAGTTGTCATTGACACAGCCATTTCTATTTTCACCGATTTTGTCGAACATACGTTTCAGAGCGAAACGCAGTGAAGCGAAGAATCTATAATGTTTAACTTTGTTTTTACCGGACAATAGTGTAGAAAAATGAACTTTTAACACCTTTAACCGTTAAATGATGCTATAATATGCCGAAGTTGTACTTTACTATAGTATTTTTGTAGCTTCAATTACCAAGATTTTCAAAAATTCATTTCATAACCAACAACATTTAGAAGACAACAATCCTGAGTATGACCTTTCGACATTTTATAAGCGCAATCGCCATTTCGCTCATTGCCCTTACCACAACAGCTCAACGCAACGTAACACTTAAAATTATTCAAACATCGGATGTACATGGAGTACTTTTTCCCTTTGATTATATAAACAACAGGGCAATTAATCACGGCTTGGCACATGTACACTCCTATGTAAAAAAACAAAGGCAAGTACCAGATCAACATGTTATTTTACTCGATAACGGCGATATACTCCAAGGTCAGCCACCCGTTTACTTTGCCAACTACATCGATACAGCGAAACAACACCTGGTTTCGAAAGTGATGAACTACATGGCGTACGATGCTGCAACCGTTGGAAATCACGATATTGAAGCTGGTCCAAATATTTACAATAGGCTGGTTGAGGAGTTCCATTTCCCCTGGCTCTCGGCAAATACTATTGATACCCGAACAGGAAAACCTTATTTTAAGCCCTACACCACCATAACCAGAGATAGCGTTAAGGTTGCCATACTGGGTTTAACCACTCCCGGCATTCCAAAATGGCTATCGCCAAATTTATGGGAAAACATGGAGTTTACCGATATGATTGAAACAGCTAAAATATGGATCGACTCAATTCAAATAAAAGAGTCTCCACATGTTATCATTGGGCTATTCCATTCGGGGCACGATGCCTACTACGGAGGGGGCAAGCCATCAGAACCCCTTAACGAAAATGCATCATTACTTGTTGCCCAACAGGTCCCAGGCTTCGACGTGATTTTAATTGGGCACGACCACGACGAAACGATTAAGCATGTGGTAAATATTAACGGCGATACGGTTCTTGTTTCCGACCCTGGATCACAAGGATACACGGTATCTGACATTACCATTAAGCTTGAACTCGATAAAAACAACGCAACTCACAATAAATCGATTAGGGGAAAACTACAACCCATGAGAGGGCTTTTGCCCGATCACGAGTTCGTGAGTAAATTCTCGGATTTTACACGCGAAGTTGAACAGTTTACCGATCGAAAAATTGGATATATAACTCAACCTATTTCGTCTCGAGATGCATACTTTGGCTCCTCCCCATTTATGCACCTTGTTCACTCGGCACAACTTGGGGTTTCTAATAGCGATATTTCTATTGCAGCACCGCTTTCTTTTGACACAAAAATTGAGCAAGGCAATATATATGTCCGCGATATGTTTAAACTATACAGCTACGAAAACCTTTTGTACATCATGAATCTCTCAGGAAAAGAGATAAAAGATTACCTTGAATACTCGTACGGTTTATGGTACAATACCATGAGAACGGAAAATGACAACCTGCTTCTATTCAGAAAGGATCACAAGCACAAGCCTATATTAAATAAAAGGGGTAAAGCCTATCTTAAATCGAGCTATTACAACTTCGACTCGGCCGAGGGGATAAACTACACAGTAGATGTATCAAAACCTAAGGGTAGAAGAATAGAAATTACCTCGATGAAAGATGGTACCCCATTTGACCTAGAAAAAACCTATAAAGTTGCCGTTAACTCGTACAGAGGGGCTGGCGGAGGTGGACACCTAACCGAAGGGGCTGGATTAACAAAAGATGAGATAGAGCAACGAATTGTAAATATTTCACCCCTCGACATGCGACACTACCTTATGAAATGGATTGAACACGTATATACAATTGTTCCTGAATATCCCAATAACTGGAAAGTAATCCCCGAGGATTGGGCCACCCAAGCAGCCGAGAGAGACAAACGATTACTTTTTAAAATAGAAGATAAATAGCAGCACGGTGCAAATAGATTTGAGCATTCTAAATAACGGCCAATTACTCCCCTTGGTAGAGCAGTTCTACACGCTACAAGGCGAAGGATACCATACAGGAAAAGCTGCATTCTTTATTCGTATTGGGGGTTGCGATGTGGGATGCAGCTGGTGCGATGCAAAGTTCACCTGGAATCCCCAATCATTCCCTCCGGTTAGCGTAAAAAGTATTATTGATGAGGCCTGCAAATACCCCGCAAAAGTTGTGGTTGTAACGGGAGGCGAACCTAGTCTTTATCCTTTAAATATTCTTTGTAAAGAGCTTAAAGAAAAGGGGTTTGATACCCATGTAGAAACGTCAGGTGCACATCCCCTTTCAGGATTATGGGATTGGATATGCCTATCACCAAAACGCCAACACCCTCCAGTAAATGGTATACACATGAAAACCGATGAGCTAAAGGTTATTATTTCAAGCGTTAGTGACCTAAGTTGGGCTGAGGAAAATGCAAAAAAAGTAAAATCAACCTGCAAATTATACCTGCAACCCGAATGGAGCGTTTTTAAGAGTATTACCCCAAAGATTATTGAGTATACTATGGCAAATCCAAAATGGCAAGTATCTCTTCAGTCTCATAAGTTTATGCATATCCCCTAAGTTACTAACACAATAATTTTGCAACCACTCTATTTCATTCTGTTGCTTATTAAAGTATTCAATATTACATTTGCCTATACATAGATTTATAATAAGAAATGAATAAGCAAACATCGCCAACCTTTAAAGATTACCTGTCGTTAGTAAAGTTTAGCCACACTATTTTTGCGCTTCCATTCGCCTTAATCGGGTATTTTCTTGCCCTTCATTTAACCAATAACACATTTACCCTAAGGGTGTTTTTACTGGTATTGCTATGCATGATTTTTGCCCGTAACGCCGCCATGAGCTTCAACCGGGTTACCGACAGATTTATTGACCAACGGAACCCTCGCACATCGAGTCGTGAAATCCCATCGGGCAAAATACAGCCACGCCATGCCTTTATCTTCTCTATGGTTAACGCAATACTATTTATTGTAACCACCCTATTTATAAACAAGCTCGTTTTCTGCCTCTCGCCCATTGCACTTTTGGTTGTTTTAGGCTATAGCTACACTAAAAAGTACACCGTACTTTGCCATTTTGTGCTTGGCTTAGGATTATCGCTTGCTCCCATAGGCGCATTTTTGGCAACTACCGGGCAATGGCACCCTGTTCCAATATTGCTTAGCATGCTAGTTTTTACATGGGTTGCCGGGTTCGACATTCTATACTCAACCCTTGATGAAGATTTTGACAAAGAAGAATCACTTAAATCTATACCAGCTATTTTTGGCAGTAAATTGGCCAAGATTATATCCGCATCACTGCACCTTATTGTGATTTGCTTAGTTATAAAAATTGGCATAGATCTGAATACAGGGAATTTATATACAATTGGAGCAGTTATTTTTATTGCACTTTTAATAGCCCAACATTTGGTTGTGATGATATCGAACTCGCAACGAGGCGTAAACTTTGCATTTGCCTACCTTAATGGTATAGCCAGCTTGCTGTTTGCCTTATTTAGTATTTGTAGTTTTTATTTTTAACATCTTGCAGGAGAGTAAATTCTCTTCCATTTACAGCTTCGATTATGATAAAAAACTGAAATCATCAAAACTATTCGCAGGATGAAGCAAGCGAGTGTAGAAGGCTAAAGTAATCAATACTAGCTTTGTAACGATATAAGTTAATACGTAAAACTAGCACCTAAGCACAATGAAAATAGAAGCCAACATCCAATTTGTCAACTAATAATTTAAAAGAAGAATTATGAAAACCCTAACTAAGCTACTTGCAACAATTTTTATGGCATTATTATGCCTTGATTGCTTTTCGCAAATGAGCGTAACAAGCTATTCAATTTATTCGCTTGGGATAAATACAAGTCAAAATAAAATGATAAGCGGCGAATTAAAAATTTTTGCCAATAGGCCCATTGACAACCTCATTATGGAAACCGATATGTTTTATAACTTTAAACCAAGAGCTTATCATAGATTCTCGGTTGGTGTTGGTATTAATTTTGGGCCATTTTACGGGTTTGACCATATAAATGCAATTACCATTCCTGCTCAACTAGAAATATTCCCACTGCAAAAGTTTAAAAAACTATCGCTCTTGCTCGAACTAACCCCCGAATTCATTATTGAAAGTGATATAAACATACGAAGCCTTTGGGGAATTCGATATACATTTGGAGAACTAAAAGAGTAATGCGGTAATCGTTGGGTTGATTGTAAAACAAATACTAACCCGAATAGAAATATAGTTGCGCAGATTTTAACAAATGCACCAGGCTAGTGCTACCAACCCGGCGTAAAGTTTAGTCCAAAGGTACCGGCCTTAAAGCCTCCCAGCTGAAAAGGCACAGCATAAAACGGTTCAAGAATAAGTGCGCCAAAAACGTTGATTCTTAGGCTAACTCCTGCACTAAACACTGGAATCCGGTGTTCAAAACTATCGGCTTCCCATTTAAAATTCACCGTATTCGCATCAAACCAAGCCAACCCAGCATCGGCAAAAAGGGCTAGCTCTGTAAAAAGAAATTTCGACTTAATAGGCGTTAAGCGTTCGGGACCAGTAAAAGGGAATCGTATTTCGAAGCTTGCCGTTGCCATATGGTTACCCATAAGCTGCTCGGGAGTCATGTAAAAATCGGTACCCACCTGCATCTGTTTATTAAAGGCCGAATTATCATACCCTCTTATTATCCAAGGATACCCTAAGTAAAGAGGGTACATTTTCTCCAATCCACTGCCATACCGGCCAAAATAATAGGCTTTAAAAGCGAAGCTAAACGGTTTAACATACAGATACTGCCTAAAATCAGCAAGGAATCCCCAGTAGTCAACAAATCCAAACACCTTATCAACCTGAAAACGTTGTCGTGAACCGCTCATTGGCGAAGCAATTCCAAAGCTTGAATTATCAACAACATAGGCGGCATTAAGTCGTTGCAACGAATATCCATCGGGAGCCTTTCCCTTTTCTCTGTTATACCCTGTGTAGAGCCCTCCCAGGTAGTAATAGTCGTGGTTATCTACCCTAAAGCTATATCGACTAAAATACCCTCCACCCTCGATGCGCCTAGTTCTGGACAGAGGAAGTTGAGCCATACCACCAGCCATGGTTTCGAATATACGGGTATGGTACATCGTAAGAATACTGTATAGATTCCCATCATCCAGCTCTTCGAAACGTTGTCCATAGTACGCATAGGAATAGGGTATATGCGATACGGTTGCACCCCAAATCACTCTGTTTTTCTGATTTATATACGAAAACTGCCCTCCAAAATCGTATATTTCACCATTCAATGCAAGACCAACCTGCAAAACATTGGCCCCTACAATATCACTAAAAATCATTTCAACACCACCAGCCATACCAGTTCCCATTTGACTTGTAGACACGCCAACACCCGAATTAGCGATATAGTCGAGCCTAAACTTTGGTTTATACTGTAAAACCTTGAACGAGTCGGCTGGTGTTTCGGGCTGGCCCTCTCTACGACTCATATTTTTATCAACTATACCCCTAACCGCCCTATTAAAAGGGGGCAATGTAGCCGCAGAAAAATCGACTGCTAACGGAAAAACCTCAAGGGTTTCTAGCTCATCGGGGGTTGCCGCAAATATGGAATACCGCCCATTAAAATAGTATGAATAGGCTACTGCTCCAGTTCCAGACGAAACACTAAACGCGGGTGATAGCGGGGTCATACCAGTAATTCCGGTTAATATTTTTGTCTTTTGAAAAATCTGACCCGTTCCTATATTGTACTGATACAAATTTCGAAAACCATCCCTATTCGATAAGAAGTAAACATCTTGCGAATTTGGTGCAAAAACGGGATTTAGGTTTGATGCTCCAGGAAAGAAATGATGCGTTTTGATACTATTCGTTTTCACGTCGAGGGTTGCCAAATAGTACCCTGGGGTACGTTTAGCAAAAATATCTTGAGCTGAAGGGTTATCGGTTACAAAAACGATGGTGTTGCCATCGGGTGACCACGAGGGATGAATATTCGCATACCCATCGTTGGTTAGCTTAGCTACCGCTTTCGTATCAAAATGGTATTGGTACAAATCGCTCTGCCCCTCAACAAGTCCAGTTACAACAATACTTTTCCCATCGGGCGACCAAGCCGGATAGTTGAACGATGAAACATTCGGTATCTCTATCTCATCTATCGTTCTTCGCCGGTCAACATCAACAATAATAAGCTTATTCTTTCCCTTGCTAAATGCTACAAAGGCAAACTGCTTGCTATCGGGCGACCATGCACCGGCCGATTCGATAAAGTTAAGGGCGTCTATCTCGTTTCGGTGTACCGTTGAATACAGCTTATGTACCACATTGCCCGTCTGGGTATCGGCTAAAAACAGATCAAGTGAAAATAGATCCATTTCCGAATAAAAAGCCACATACTTACCATTAGGGCTAATTGAGGGTGAAATATTTGTATAACCTGCATTTTCAGCATCTAGTATACTCCTCCCCGATGGCGAATCTACCGTATCCTTCATCACCATTTTAAAATGCTCAATATTGGTTCTTTTCCAGATATCAGAGAACTCCTTCTCGTTCAGCCCCAAGTAACGTTTCAAAGCGCTATCATACCCTCGCTTAGCCGTTTCGAGAAATATTGGTGCAATCAGGCTATCGCCAAAAGTTCTTCCAACAAACGCCCAAAATGCCTGTCCGTATCGGTAGGGAAAATATTTATAGCTTCGCGACATCTGCTCGAGCGTAGGGAAATCGTTATTCAGCACCGCATCGCGCATCCACATGGCCGTGTGCGAGTCAACACTGCCAATAGAGAGGTACTCTGCCATACCCTCAATCATCCACAGGGGCAGGTTGCTAAGCGAGTTTAAATTGGTTGAGTCGCGCTCTAGTATAGCGTTAAACTGAAACGCATGAACGAGCTCGTGCCCAAGCACGTGGTCGGTTTGCCCCCAGGTTTCGGTAACGGGCATTATCACCCTATTCTTTAGGGCTTCGGTTACTCCGCCCGTTCCCACATCCACGGTTCCAAAAATAGCTGTGGTTTGCTGAAAATCGGGATGGTTGGCATAAAAAATTATTGGGTTTCGATCCTTTATGGTATCGCCAAAAACTTGCGAGTGCATGGCATACCACTGCTCCGCTGCTTGAGCCAGCTTCTCAATTACCGAATCGTTCTCGAAATAGTGGTAAAGCTCAAAATTTGGCGACTGGTAAACCTTATAATCAAAAGTTCTATAGAGGGGTCTATTGCGCCCAAAGTGCTGTGCGCTAACATTTAGCGCAACAAGGCTTAGCAAGCCAAACATGCATA
This sequence comes from Bacteroidales bacterium, assembly GCA_028708425.1. Lineage (GTDB taxonomy): Bacteria > Bacteroidota > Bacteroidia > Bacteroidales > Tenuifilaceae > Perlabentimonas. The sequence continues at coordinate 32,139 of JAQVYY010000032.1, read as the reverse complement.
TTTTTAAAATATTGGATCTTATCAACCTCATATTTTCAGGGTAAAGGCAACAGTAGATGGGTCAAATTTAACATTATTACAAAATAATACCATACTATTTCGATAATGCTTAACAAGAATTAAGCCTAATAGTAACACTCATGAAAAAGCCTAACGTTCACCCTTATACCTAAAAATCGAGCCTGCTTCTTAAAAGTTTATATCCTGAAGCACTAGCCTTTATCTTCTCGTCGTTTTTCAGAAAAACCAAATACGACTCTTTTTCGTAAGGCTCAATGCGCTTAATGTTGGCTACATTAACAATGTACGACCTATGAATGCGAACAAACTGCTTAGGGTTAAGCCTCTCTTCAAGGCTTTTCATGGTCTGTTTTTTCACAAAACGCCCCTGCTCGCAATGTACCATAATATAATCATCCTGCGCCTCGAAGTAACGAATTTCGGGTGTTCCAATTATGTGTATTCCCTTGTTATCCTTTACTACAATTCGAGCAAGCGGTATTGACGAGGATAAATCGTTGGCCATTGTGGTTGAATACTTAACCTCGTTACCCGAAAGCGCTAATCTCTCCCTTGCCTTTGCCAAGGCCTCATTAAATCTATCAGAAGAAAATGGTTTAAGCAGATAATCGATTGCGTTACGCTCAAAAGCCTTTACAGCGTACTCATCGTATGCGGTAGTAAACACAATTAGTGGCATATGGTCGAGCACCTCGAGCATTTCGAAACCATTTATGCGGGGCAGCTGTATATCGAGCAAAATCAAATCGGGTTTATCCCTATTAATGGCCACTGCAGCCGAAAATCCATCGCCATACTCGCCAATAAGCTCTATATCATCATGGGCGGATAGATATTTTTTCAGCAAAGCGCTTGCGGGTGCTTCGTCCTCAACGATAACAGTTCTCATAGCATATTTAATTTATGGGGATTGAAACGGTTACCCGAAAAACATCCTCCGTCTTGTTTATTACAAGTAAACTTGGGGTACCGTAAATAAGTATCAACCTACGCTTTATATTTTCTAGTCCAACACCGCTACTTCTCGAATCTGTAGGGAAATTGGGTAACGAGTTTTCTATTACGATGCGCACAAATCCTTTATCAATCTTAATATCAGCCTTAACAATCGACTCGCTGGCAGTTTGAGCAACGCTATGCTTAATGGCATTCTCAAACAAGGGTTGCAAAAGCATGCTGGGAACCTTAATCGCTAAACAATCAGGATTACTGTTGATAGCGTAGCTTAGCCTTTTACCAAATCGAACCTTTTCAATCTCAAGATACTTTTCGCAGTTGCTAATCTCGTCGCTAAGCGTAACCATAGCTTCGGGCGATTGCTTTAGCGAGTAACGCAATAGCTCCGAGAGGCGGGTAATCATTTCCTGTGCCTTTTTTGGTTCTGTTAACGTTAATGAGCTAACCGAATTTAAGCTATTAAAAAGAAAATGTGGATTGATCTGAAGTTTTAGCCAGCTTAGCTCGGCATCCTTAACCAGCGCTTTTAGCTCGGCTTCGTGCGCCAGTTTTTCTCGAAAATTATTGATGTACACCACAAGATAGTAAACCAAAGCAATAAGCACATAAAAAACAACACCCAGAATAAATCTTCCAAGAAAAGCGTAATCGAGAAATTCAAGATAGTCGGCTTCATGCAAAAACAGCTGGGCAACCAAAAACCTATGCGCTGTAACTAGCAATAAAATGCTAATTACAGCAGCACCTATATGATTTATTGCAACGGTAAGCGGTCGCTGCGTTTCAATGTCGGTTATTTGTACCCAAAACCATAACCCTAACGACAGGACAGCAAAAAAACCATTCCAGACCAAGCTATCGGCAAAAGCTATTGGTGCCCCTATATCAAAATAAAAATATAAAATAGCGAAGTGGATAATGGCAACCACTACCCACCACGCCGCAAAAACGGTTCTCCCTATTACTGCTCGAAATACGGGATGATTCATTGATTTAGTACCCTTTTATTTCGCCTCCACCAAATATTACAACACCCCTCAGCACGAGTTCGCGACTGTTATCTGTTGCTACGGTTGGCGATACCCTGCGTTTATCGTTATAACCACCAAATATTGAGATTATTTCAATTTTTACACGCCACCCCGCAGGAACAATAATTTTTGAACCACCAAACAGGCAAAATACATCCAACACATTCTGACCAGGTGCCAACTCGGCTTCCATCATATCGAACGTGCTACCGCCAAAAATGTTAGAAACCTTTCCACCCCTAAAATTTTTCGATGTTACCTTCTGTTCGCTTCCACCAAAAATGGCAACGTCATCAATAAAATCCATATCAATTACCCCTTTTGTTGACCCGATCTTAGAATGATGTCCTCTACCACTCCTGTGGAGAATAAGTAATAACCCCACCCCTACAAACGCTATGGGCCAGAAAAAATGGCGAATACCGAATGGGTAGTGGAATATTTTGGCAACTAAGAAAAAACCACCAATGGCAATAAGCACTATGCCCGTTGCTCTCGATTCTTTTTTGGTTAGGCTAATTAAACCAAGAAAAACAAGCAGACTCTGCCATGTGAAGATGTATTTATTCCATGCGAACGGAATAATATTAAACCTATCAGCAAAGAGAAGTGCGCCAAGAGCTAAAAATACAACACCAATAACAAGGCGAGCGTTATTTCCTTGTGGCCTATCGTTTTCAATTCGTTCCATATTAACTGTTTTTTAGTTTATGGTACAAATGTATATTGCTAAAACCCGATATGAAACAACTAATCGGCGAAACTGGTGAAAAAGTCGACAAAATATCTACAAAATCCTTTTATTTCTTTGGGTAAAGTGTATTGGGTTACCATGCTCATTATAGCCAATCTCATCGCCCGTTAGCCGTATACGAGCCTCGAGGCATTTCTTGCAATCCTCATCGGCTTCGGCTGTACTTGGCTTATTATTGTACAACTTGTACTCATTTCGATATAAACCAGGGGTTACGTTTGGCATTACCACGTTCGAACCAATTTTAATGGCCTTTTCTCGGCCTAGCTTATCAATGGCTTGCAAAGCGGTTGGTGCCACAATATTTATATCCTTCATAATAATACGCAGAATAGCAATTACTCGAAGCGCAAGGGCAAAGCGCTCATCCAAAGGCAAAAGCATGTCTTTATATTTATACAAGGGGGTATCGGGATGCTCAACATAAGGTCCAAGGCCCACCATGTCTACATCCATCTCCTTTAGCCACAGCAAATCGTCGGCCAAATTTTCGATAGTTTGAAAAGGTAAGCCAACCATAATTCCGCTACCAGTCTGGTAACCAACCCTCTGAAGTAAGCGCAGGCATTCTACTCTCTTACCAAAATCGTGAGCCTTATTATTTGGATGCAGCTTTGCGTAAAGTTCCCTGCTAGATGACTCTATACGAAGCAGGTAACGAATGGCGCCATTGTCAAACCACTCCCTGTAGGTTTCTTCTGTTTGCTCTCCCATCGATAGGGTAATACCTAGCTCGCTACTGGTTGCGGCATTAATTTTCTTTAGCAGGTTGGTAATTCGTTGCGTAAAGGCGCTATTGCTCACTTCACCCGACTGGATTGCAATGCTAGCATAACCATTTTGCCAAGAATATCGTGCTGCCTCAACAACCTCATCGTCAGACAAATTATATCTTGTAAAATCTTGATTCCCAGATCTAATTCCACAGTAAAAACAATTCTTACTACATATATTCGATAGCTCAATTAGCCCACGCAGGTAAACCTTTCTGCCAACATATTTTTCTTTTACCTCGGCCGATTTGGCAAAAAGTTTAGCCCTATCCTCGTCATTTGCTTGCAGTAGCAAGGTTATATCCTGCCTTGTAAGTTCGTCCTTGCTCAAAATTGATTCAATCACATTCATTCCCTTAAAGTTTGTCGCAAATATACAAGCTTAGTTTTATCTGTCTGCTGTTTTTTGTTTTTAAAGGAAACAGATACAGCTGCCTTTTGGTTGTACTAACCCGCATTATTCATCAAATTTGTAAAAGATTAATGCAAATGCGGGTTACTCCGACTTAGTTGAGCCCAATTTTGGGTAAAAAAATTGGTTGTGAAACTAGTCGATATCGGAGACAGCAATTCTTCAAATGAATAATTGGGGCTAAAGCTATTGTCTCGAATATTTTAGTTGATGATAGCCCCAACTATTTTTTTTCTACGCTACATTTTTAGCAGTAAAACCAAGGAAATAAATCATCAAGTTTAGGCTACATCAAACGAAGCAAAACATAGTTTTTAGCAAAAATCGCTATAAAATTGCACCTAAAGCTGTATAGCATCCTTTTTATTATAAAATGCTTGCAAAAACTTTTGTAAGTTTGTTGCCGTTTTAGCATACACTATAAACTAACAGAAACAAACAATTAAATAACATAATAAAACACAATAAGATGATTCACAGTAAACTTACCGACCCAAAAAGTATAGTAATTGTAGGTGGTTCCGACGATATTCACAAACCTGGTGGACGAGTACTAAAAAACCTTATCGACAATAGCTATAAGGGTGATCTTTACGTAGTAAACCCAAAAGCCGATACTATTCAAGGCATTAGCTGCAACAAGAGTGTTGATACCCTACCTGAGGTTGACTTAGCTATTCTTGCCATCGCAGCAAGACACTGCCCCGAAGCGGTTAGAGTGCTTGCAAAAGAGAAGAATACCCGTGGTTTCATTATACTTTCGGCAGGTTTCCACGAGGAAAGCGAAGAGGGTGCTAGGCTTGAAAAAGAAATTGTTGAGATTATTGACTCTGTAGGTGGCAGCCTCATTGGGCCCAACTGTATTGGAATGATGAATTCGAACTATACTGGCGTTTTCTCACTTCCTATCCCTAAGTTAGAGCCCAAAGGCATCGACTTTATTACCGGATCGGGAGCAACCGCCGTATTTATTCTCGAAACTGGAATTACAAAAGGGTTAACATTTTCATCGGTTTACAGCGTTGGAAATAGCGCACAAATGGGTGTTGAAGAAATTCTTAAAGAGATGGATGAGACTTTCGACCCCAAAACAAGTTCACTGGTTAAGCTTCTGTACGTTGAAAGCATAAACAAACCCGATATGCTCTTAAAGCATGCGTCGTCGCTAATTCGTAAAGGTTGTAAAGTAGCCGCTGTAAAAGCGGGTGGCTCAGAAGCTGGAAGTCGCGCTGCCAGTTCGCACACAGGTGCTCTAGCTAGTAGTGATGTTGCTGTTGAAGCACTTTTCCGTAAAGCTGGGATTGTTCGTTGCCATAGCCGCGAGGAGCTGGTAAGCGTAGCAAGCATATTTGTGCATCCCGAACTAAAAGGGAAACGCATAGCCGTTATTACCCACGCTGGCGGACCAGCCGTAATGCTTACCGATGCCCTTTCGAATAACGGGCTTGAAGTACCCGCTATAGCTGGCCCAAAAGCTGATGCTCTACTAGAAAAACTTTTTGCAGGATCTTCGGTTGCAAATCCTATCGATTTTCTTGCAACCGGAACAGCAGAGCAGCTAGGCCATATTATTGATGCCTGCGAAAACGACTTCGACAATATCGACGCCATGGCTGTAATCTTTGGTAGCCCTGGCCTGTTCCCTGTTTACGATGTTTATGATGTGCTACATAAAAAAATGGGGGAATGCAAAAAACCCATCTACCCCATTTTACCCTCAATCATTAATGTAAAAGATGAAATTGCTCAATTTATTGCCAAGGGGCGCGTAAACTTCCCCGATGAGGTAATCTTTGGTAATGCGCTGGCAAAGGTTTACCACACGCCAAAGCCACAGCCCGAGAATATTGAGCAACCAAAAATTGACAAAAAAGCCATTCGCAGCATTATTGATAATGCTAACAACGGGTATCTTGCACCCGATAAGGTTCAAGGGCTTCTAGACGCTGCGGGCATTACCCGCGCTGGCGAAGCGGTGGTAACAACTGCCGATGACGCACAAAAAGCGGCTCAAGAACTTGGCTATCCTGTGGTAATGAAAGTGGTAGGCCCTGTTCATAAGTCGGACGTTGGCGGCGTAGTGCTTAACGTTAAAAACCCCGAAGCTGTTGCTAACGAGTTTAACCGAATGATTAAAATAAAGGATACCACAGCCATCCTTATTCAGCCAATGCTAAGCGGTGCTGAGCTGTTTGTAGGCGCAAAACGCGAAGATCTATTTGGCCATATGGTTCTATGCGGTCTTGGTGGTATTTTTATTGAAGTTTTAAAAGATGTGAACACAGGCATAGCACCCATTTCTAAGGAAGCTGCAAAAGATCTTATTAGCCGTTTAAAAAGCCACAAAATACTTGAAGGGGTTCGAGGGCAAGAGCCTGTTAACGTAGAACATTTTGCTGAAATAGTAACCCGCGTTTCGGCCTTAGTTACCGCGGCACCCGAAATTTTCGAAATGGACCTTAATCCGCTTCTTGGTAGAAAAGATAGAGTGGTTGCCGTTGACGCAAGGATAAGGATAGAAAAGGAATAAATACAAATATTTGATACTATAAAAGCATCCATGAACGGTAGGTCCAAATTAACCGTTCCATGGATGTTTCATATATACCTTTAAAAGTAGTAAGCATGAAAAAAAAAGATTTACTGGTAATAGTAATAGTGGCAATTTTACTGCTACCTTTTTTCATTTCCCCCTCGGTTTATAAAATATACACCGATTTTAATACGGCTCATGGAATGATAATGAGCTTCATCAAATTCGCCATTCTGGCAACCTTTGGCGAAATGATTGGCCTTAGAATAAGAGCTGGAAATTACAACGAGCCAGGCTTCGGAATTATCCCTAGAGCCATTGTTTGGGGCTTTCTGGGGCTTTGGATAAAGATGTCATTCGTGATATTCACAAGCGGGGTTCCAACATTCCTTACCTACATTGGAATAGAAAACGCCATTCCTGCTCTCAAAGGAGAGCTGTCGTGGGCCAAAGTATTTGTTGCATTGTGCATCAGCACAGCGATGAACACATCATTTGCCCCGGTATTTATGACATTTCATAAAATTACCGACACGCATATTGTTAATAATGGGGGAACGGTTGCTGGATTGTTAAAACCTATCAAATTCAAGGAGATTATACCTGCGCTAAACTGGGATATCCAATGGAATTTCGTTTTTAAAAAAACCATCCCTTTCTTCTGGATCCCTGCCCATACAATAACATTTTGCTTGCCTGAAAATATGCAAGTGCTATTTGCCGCATTACTAGGTATAGTTTTAGGTGTATTGCTTTCGGTGGCAGCCATTAGCGAAAAAAAATAGCTTTGTATAAAAAGCGCTGGGGCTAAGCTGCTTCTATTTTAACACGTTCTTTAAAATCGGAAATAAGGAACGAACAACAAACAATAAGCTAATTATGGCCAAAATAAAAGACTGGTATAAAAAGAGAACAACCACGGAATTAATGCTGATTGGCACAGCCATTTTTTTAATAATCCTTATTATTATGCGTTGGAACACAGTTTCTAAAGAGGTTTCAGAAAGTGTTTCAAATATGTTTAGCGCACCAGTATCAACAGAAACAGAATGACCCTGTTCCCAAACAAGCTGTTGTAAAAACGAAAGCAGTCAGGTATAAAAAACCCCTAAATATTCAACCAAGTAGGTTCTCTATCTTAATGCGTTGAATAAATGCATATTGCATTAAACATGCATAATACGAGCAGACTAAGATTAATAGAAACTTGATAAATTTCAATAAAAAGTGTATATTTGTACAACACGAGATTGTAAAATCTCACACTATTATTTAAATCACAACTTTATAAATATGAAAAAAAAAGTAGGAATCTTCTTCGGCCCAACCGGTGGCAAGACTGAAAAAGTTGCGAAGAAGATTCAACAAGCATTTGGGCCCGATATGGCCAACCTAATTCCTATTAAGAACAGCAAGGCAACGGATTTTAACAGCTATGAAAACATCGTGCTAGGTTGCTCAACCATAGGTAAAGAAACCTGGGATGCAGAAAGAACCAGGACAGATTGGGTTCAATTCAGACCCGAAATGGATAAAATTAAATATAACGGAAAAACCTTTGCCCTTTTTGGCTTAGGCGATTCTGTAACATATCCTGCAAATTTTGTTGACGCAATGGGTGTTTTAGCAAAAATAATGCTAGAGAAAAATGCGAAGATAGTTGGCCAGGTCCCTACCTCTAATTACAGCTTTACAGACTCTGAAGCAGTAATCAATAAGCAATTTATTGGTTTGCCCATCGATGAGGATTTTGAAGCCGAGAAAACCGACCTAAGAATTTCCGAATGGGTAGAGCAACTAAAGAAGCTGTTTGTATAAAAACAAAAACGAGTACACAATACCCTTGGTTAGCAAAAATGGTCTTCCCTTTGGAACGACCATTTTTGTTGTTAATACACTAGCTTTCGAATTATTCCTTAAACAAAACAGCTGCAAAATAATTTCACATAAAAATAACGCTAAAACATTGCACTCAAGGCAAAGTTTCATTTACTACAAAAAATGACTAAAACAATCTTGAAATCATTCTAAATATACGTTAAAGGTTACAATCTGTTATTAAATACCCTTAAAACACTTTTAATTTATATAAATCTTTAGTAAAATTGTATCTTTAAAAGATTTAATTTGTATCGTATTCTACTCAGATAATTCTGATTGAGTACATGGCAGATTAACAGACATTAAAAACACTTTAAATATGAAAAACACACCTATCCCCTACGATGTAGTAAAACAAAAAATTGAAGAGTCTGGACTACAAAAAGTAGGCAAAGCCTCAATTAGAGAAATTGTGAAACTAGTTAGCGACATTGAAGCGGCAACAGGCCTAAAGTATGTTCGCATGGAAATGGGAGTGCCAGGGTTAGAACCATCTAAAATTGGTATCGAAGCCGAAATAAAAGCACTAAATAGTGGAGTTGCACAATTTTATCCTATAATTGATGGCATCCCTCCGCTAAAGAAAGAAATCTCAAGATTTGTAAAAAACTTCATTAACATCGATGTTGATGAAAAAAGTTGTATCCCAACCGTTGGTTCAATGCAAGGCGGAATGGCTGCATTCCTTGTGGCAAACCGCTGTAATGCCAAAAAAGATACCGTACTGTTCATCGACCCAGGCTTTCCGGTACAAAAGCAACAGCTAAAGGTATTGGGCATGAAACACGAAACCTTTGATGTTTACAAGTTTAGGGGCGAGAAGTTAGAAGAAAAGCTTGAGAGCTATCTCAAAAAGGGAAATATTAGCACTATACTTTACTCAAATCCAAACAATCCATCGTGGATCTGCTTCTCCGAACAGGAACTCGAAATCATTGGAAGGCTGGCAAACAAGTATGATGTTATTGTAATTGAAGACCTTGCGTACTTCGCAATGGATTTCCGTAAAGACCTTTCGGTACCTGGTAAACCTCCATACCAAGTTACCGTAGCAAACTATACCGACAATTGGATTATGCTAATATCCAGCTCAAAAGCGTTCAGCTATGCAGGGCAACGAATTGGCAGCATGGTAATAAGCGATAAGCTTTATAGACGCAAATATCCGGATCTAAAGAATTTCTTCGCATCCGACGAGTTTGGACGCGCCATGGTTTACGGTGCCATATACGCACTATCATCAGGAACAACACACTCGGCACAATACGGACTAGCCGCCATGCTAAAAGCTGCAAACGACGGCGACTTCAACTTTGTGGAAGCAGTTAAGGTTTATGGCGAAAGAGCGCATATAATGAAAAAGCTCTTTACCGAGAATGGCTTTAAAATTGTTTACGATATGGACGAAGATGAACCCCTTGCCGATGGTTTTTACTTCACCATCTCGTACCCAGGGCTTTCGGGCGAAGATTTAATTGAAGAGCTTATTTACCATGGAATTAGCGCAATATCATTGGGTATAACAGGCAGTGAACGAACCGAAGGCCTTAGGGCATGTGTTTCGCAAACCCACGAGAGCCAATTTGCCGACCTTGAATATAGGCTTAAAAAATTCAGCGAGAACAACCCAATTAAATAGTCAGTAAACTATTTACTATACAATCAGTCTTAAATTACAGGAATAGTAATCATTAAACACAATTTTGAAATGGCGAAAATTAAAGGAGCTATTAAGGTAGACGTGGAAAAATGCAAAGGTTGTGGCCTTTGCGTTGTAGCATGCCCTACCAATGTACTGGCACTAGCCAATGAGGTGAATGGAAAAGGCTATAACTACTCGTATATGGCTAATCCAGATGCGTGCATAGGCTGTGTAAGTTGCGGGCTAGTGTGCCCCGACAGCGTTATTGAAGTTTACAAGGTAAAGGTTGAAGCCTAACCTAAAAAACATTGTTAATAACTAAAAATATTATTACAAAATGGCAGATTACAAACTAATGAAGGGTAATGAGGTTATTGCCGAGGCGGCCATACGTTGTGGTTGCGACGGTTATTTTGGCTATCCTATTACCCCTCAATCAGAAGTTATGGAAACCCTAATGCTCAAAAAGCCATGGGAAGATACTGGAATGGTAGTTCTACAGGCCGAGAGCGAGGTAGCCGCTATAAATATGGTATACGGTGGTGCAGGCTGCGGAAAAAAAGTGATGACATCCTCATCGAGCCCTGGCATTAGCCTAAAACAAGAAGGGATAACCTACATTGCAGGTGCTGAATTACCCTGCTTAATTGTAAACGTGGTTAGGGGAGGCCCCGGATTGGGAACCATTCAACCCGCACAAAGCGACTATTTCCAGGCAGTTAAAGGTGGTGGACACGGTGATTATCACCTAATTGTTTTAGCACCAGCCTCAGTTCAGGAAATGAACGATTTTGTTGGTTTAGGTTTCGATTTAGCGTTCAAATACCGCAACCCCGTAATGATTTTATCAGACGGTGTTATCGGTCAAATGATGGAAAAGGTAAAGCTAAGCGAAGTTAAACCACGTTGGACCGATGAAGAGATTCAAAAGATTAGCGGTTCTTGGGCAACTACAGGCAAAAAGGCCGATAGAGATTATAATATAATTACTTCACTTGAACTAGACAGTGCTAAGCAAGAGGAATTTAACCATAAACTAATTGCTAAGTACAATACTATTAAGGAGAATGAGGTTCGCTACGAAATGATAGACTGCGAAGACGCTGAATATATCATCGTAGCATACGGTTCATCGAGCCGAATTAGCCAAAAGGCTATTACGATATGCCGCGAAAAAGGAATAAAGGTTGGTTTACTTCGTCCAATTACCCTTTTCCCATATCCAACAAAAATTATTCGGGAATTAGCTACTCGCGTTAAGGGTTTCCTTGCCGTTGAAATGAGCGCAGGGCAAATGGTTGAAGATGTTCGTCTTGCAGTTAACGGTAAAGTACCTGTTGAACATTATGGACGCTTGGGTGGCATGATACCAACTCCGAATGAAGTAGTTAGTGCACTTGAAGAAAAAATTATTAAAGTGAAGTAATCATGGATGTAAAAGATATCATAAAGCCAGAAAATCTGGTATACAAAAAACCATCACTTTTAACCGACAACGTTACACACTATTGCCCTGGCTGTAGCCATGGAGTGGTTCACAAGTTAGTTGCTGAGGTTATTGAGGAGATGGAGATACAGGAGAAAACAATTGCTGTATCGCCCGTTGGATGCGCTGTACTTGCATACAACTACATTAGTGTAGACTGGCAAGAAGCTGCTCACGGTAGAGCACCAGCTGTAGCATCGGCAATAGCACGATTAATGCCCGACAAATACGTATTTACGTATCAGGGCGATGGTGACCTAGCATCAATTGGTGCTGCAGAAATTATACACGCCGCAAACCGAGGTGAGCATATCGTAGTTATTTTTATCAACAACGGTATTTACGGTATGACCGGTGGACAAATGGCACCAACTACCCTTGAAGGTATGGAAACTGCAACCTCTCCTTATGGGCGTGATATAGCTCTTCACGGTCATCCGCTAAAAATTACCGAGCTTATTGCTCAGCTGCCAGGTACAGAGTATGTAACTCGCCAAGCGGTACACACCCCTGGGGCGGTTCGTAAGTGTAAAAGAGCTATCCTAAAAGCGTTTAAAAACGTTGGCGAGAAAAAGGGTACCCAATTTGTTGAAGTGGTTTCTACCTGTAACTCTGGGTGGAAACTTAACCCTGTAAAAGCTAATGAGTGGATGGTTGAGAACATGTTCCCATTCTATCCCCTTGGCGACTTAAAAGGTTAATAAGTAATTAAAAAAATTAAAAACATGACTGAAGAGATAATAATTGCTGGCTTTGGGGGACAAGGAGTTCTGTCAATGGGAAAAATCCTTGCCTACTCAGGCATTATGCAAGATCAAGAAGTTTCGTGGATGCCATCGTATGGCCCTGAGATGCGGGGTGGCACAGCTAACGTAACTGTTATCCTAAGCGACGACCGCATAAGCTCTCCAATTCTTCAAGAATTTGACACCGCAATCATCCTTAATCAGCAATCGCTGAATAAATTTGAAGATTCGGTGAAGCCTGGTGGCGTTTTACTTTACGATCCTAACGGAATTGTTCAACACCCAAAGCGTAAGGATATTAAAATTTACAAGATTGAGGCAACTGAGGAAGCAACTAAAATGCAAAGTGCTAAAACATTTAATATGATTGTTTTAGGCGCATACCTTAAGATAAAGCCCATTGTAAAAATGGAGAATGTTGAAAAAGGGTTAGAGAAATCGTTACCCGAACGTCATCACCATTTAATTCCTATGAATATTGAAGCTATTAAGAAAGGCTTAGAGGTTGTAGAAGAATATCAACCGTAAAAATATAAAACATACCTTAAAAAAGCGCCCTTAATAATATATTTACAGGGCGCTTTTTTATACACCTTAATCCGCATTATTTATCAAGTTTGTGTTCAACCCAACTTTGGTTTAAAGATGAAAAATGCTGGTTAAAAAACAATAAACCTTGGCGATAAAAATAAATTAACATAAGCCCATTGATATGTTGCTAAAATAATGTAAATTGCAAATGTTTAGCATTTTTTACATGCAAAAAATGCATGGTTTTTTCATTTTTGGTTGAACAAGCCCGTGTTTTTGGGGAAAGGAGACTTTGGTTAAGTCTCCTTTTGTTTTCTAATAACTTTTAGGAAACCTTAACCCCAATTATTCAGATGAATAATTGCTGTCTCCGACAGCGACTAAGTCTCACAACCAATTTTGTTATCCAAATCTGGGTTCGACTATGTTGAGGTAACTCGCTTTAGCATTCATCCTTAATAAATATGATGAATATTGCGGGTTAAAATCTTTAACCTATTTTAGAACAACTACCCCCTAAGCTGGAAAAATCTACCACACCCCATGCTAAGCAGCTCGCTTTTTCACTACCAAAAACAGGAATTTGCCTAAGCAAATTCCTGTTTCATAAACCCTTTTATTATTTAAGCCCTTTAATTATCCTTTGGGCCTTCTGCTCATTGCTTAAATTCATAAACTCCTTTCGCTTCTCTTCAGAAATAGCGTTCATCTCAAATGCAATCTGCCTCTTCAGCTCAGCAACCTCATCCTCTTTTCGGTTGGTAAGGTAATTTCGAGCAACATTAGGGAAGAGCTCTAGAAGCAGCTCCTCCTCCTCGGTTGCGGCTAGCCTTATACCACCAAAATCCTCAAGGATAATTGGGTTGTCCTGCGGTTTATAGCTACTGGCATCAAAAGGCTGCTCATCCCTAACGCCACAAATTTTCTCCCTAAAATCAGGATCAATGGCAATGGGGGTTTCCCCGTATGACCCTCTAACTAGATTCTTAAATTGGGTTGATGTGTTAGCATACATTTCTTCACCTTTCTTGAGCGACATTACAGAGTTTACAGCCTGAACACCAATAATCTGGCTAGTAGGGGTTACTAAAGGGGGGCACCCTGCATCGATACGCACCAGGGGCACCATTTCAAGCACCTTGGGTAGTAAATCGTCCATTTTCAGCTGCCTCAGCTGAGCAAGCATATTGGTATACATTCCTCCTGGTATTTCAGCATTTCGTATCTTGTCGTTAGGCGCAATAAGATTAAACCACTGCTCGATAGCCAAGGTAGCCTCAAGCAGCTCGTCGGGCCTATTCTCGTTGGCAAAGGTTATGGCATCATTAAAAAGCTTATCAATTTCATCGGGCAGATCGTCTGCAGTAATATCAAAATCGAGAGGGAACTGTTTATACGAATCAAATTCGGCTAACTCAGCACGAATTTGATTCAATTCGCTATTAATTTTAACAACTGCATCAAGGTTTACCCCTGTATCAATACCCAGCTTATCGGCAAATATCTGTATAATTTCAAACGCCGGTGCACCAGGGCCTCCAGCAAAGTTCAACATGGATGTATCAACAATATCGGCACCATTAATTATTGCCATTAGGGTTGACGCCAACCCGTACCCTGGGGTGCAATGTGTATGAAAATTAATGGGAAGTTTAACCTCCTTTTTAAGCCTACTAACCAGCTCAGCCGATTCGGCTGGCCTTATAAGCCCTGCCATATCCTTAATGGTAATCATATCGGCACCCATTGCCTCTAGCCCCTTCGCTTTATCAACAAAATAGTCAACACTAAAAACATCCGTTGGTAACTTTTTACCCTTTAAAAATGCAATAGCTCGCTGCTTTTTCGTAAACCTTGGATTTACGGTATAACAAACTGCGCAATCGGCCAATCCACCATTCGCCTTAACATAATCGATGGTCGATTTCATATTACTCAGGTCGTTAAGGCAATCAAAAATGCGCATTATATCAATTCCACCCTTAACCGCAACTCGGTTAAACCCCTCGATTACAGTTTCAGGGTAAGGCTCATAACCAAAAAGATTCCGACCACGCGAAAGGGCTGTTAACTTACTCAGCTCTCCAATTTCATCTTTAATAACCCTCAACCTGTACCACGGATCTTCGCCTAAATAACGCATAACGCTGTCGGGAACAGCACCACCCCACACCTCCATGGCATAAAATGCTGCCTCTTTATAGTATGGTAATAAGCGTTGCACCTGTTCAATATTCATTCGAGTGGCTAACATGGATTGTTGCCCATCACGAAGGGTTAAATCTCTAATTTGTACCCTACCCTTAAGCTGCATTTTGCTCCTTTCGCTCGCTTTCTTTTTCCTATTCTCCTCCCTAAAAGCTTTATGCTCTGCCTTACGCTGGTTATATAAAAAATCTTTAGCAACAGCTGGGAAAAGCCCAAGAAGCAAAAACTCCTTTTCGTTTTTAGCTAATCTAACGTTTCCAAACTCTTTGAGCGTTGGATTTTCGGGCTCTTTATACTTTGCCAAATCGTAAGGTTGCTCTTCGGTAAAGCCGCATATTTTTTTCCTAAATTTAGGATTAATAGGTATTGGGGTTTTACCGTACTCCCCCTTAACTAAATTATAAAATTGGTTTGATATGTTTGAGTAGAAGGGTTTCCCTGCGTTCTCGTCTAACACACAATTAACAGCCTGAGCCCCTATAATTTGGCTCGATGGCGTAACCAATGGGGGGCATCCTGCATCTAGCCTAACTACAGGAACAACCTCAAGCACCCTATTTAACAATTGATCGAGGCCCAACATTTTTAATTGCGATAGCATGTTGGTATACATACCACCTGGTATCTCCGCTTTCTTAACGCGCTCATCGGGTTTGGGGAAATTAAATATATCCTCAATGGCATGGCACGTTTTCAGCAGCTGCTCCTCGTCTTCATCCTTCGCAAAGCGAACAGCGTCAGAAAAGAGTTCATCTACTCCGTCGGGTAAGGTGTTATCAGAAATATCAAAATGGATGGGAAGCTGCTTATAGCTATCAACCTCTGACAAGCTATTTACTCGAATATCTTTTAGTAGCTTATTTAGCTCATTTATCACCTTTGCATCACCGTCGATTGTAATACCTAACTTTTTACAAAATAGGTACACCAATTCATACGATGGCCCGGCACTACCACCCGAAAAGTACAGCAGATTTGTATCAATAATATCAACCCCTTTAACAATGGCCATGAAAGTTGAAGCCAAACCATACCCTGGGGTACAGTGCGTATGAAAATCGATAGGAATATTTACTGTTTCTTTAAGCTTAGCAATAATTTGTGCCGTTTTAAGGGGTGTTGCCAAACCCGCCATATCCTTTATGGTAATCATATCGGCACCTAGGGCCTCAAACTCTTTGGCTTTATTCACAAAGTAGTCAACATCAAAAATTTGCTCGGGTAAGTTCTTAACCATTAATTGCGATCTTAGGGCTTCGTCCTCGGGCATTTTAGGGTCTATGGTATAGCACACCGCACAATCAGCCAAACCACCAGATTGCTTTACATAGCTAATGGTAGATTTTATATTTTCAGTATCATTCAAACAATCGAAAATGCGCATAATGCTAATACCCGACTTAACAGCATTAGAATTAAACCCCTCGATAACTTTTTCGGGGTATGGACTATACCCAAAAAGATTCCGTCCTCTTGAAAGGGCTGTTAGTAAGGATTTATCGCCAATTTGTTCTTTTATTGATTCGAGACGATTCCAAGGGTTTTCGCCAAGGAATCGCATTATTGAATCGGGAACCGCCCCACCCCATACCTCCATAGCATAAAAACCAGCCTCGCGATAAAGGGGTAAAACCTTATCTACTTCAACCTGCTGCATGCGTGTAGCAAAAAGGGACTGCTGCCCATCGCGCAGGGTTAAATCACGTATTTTTAAATGTCTGCTCATGGTAAAAACCTTATATATAGTATCCTATTATTACTTTTTGTAAAATTACCCAATCCTTTACACAAAGGATATGATTTTACACTTAAAAAATTAGGTTATACAGCATATTTCTTCATTTACAAAAAAATAAAAAAGGGTCGAATAAAAGTTGACCCTTTTTACAATTTCTAAAATATTGAATTTAAAGGTTTTTTGTAGGGTATGTTGCTTCCCTTTCATCGGCTATTTTTATCCACTGGGGTATTACTGTGTTAAGAAAAACCTTTTTTTCGGCATTCAACCTCTTTATATCAACACCTATTACCTCTTGCGCTTTTTCTTTTGTTGATATATCGGGTAAAGGAATTGGATTAGAATACCCCATACTAGCCATAACTCTGGCAATTTCTATGCGTGCTTCCTGCGCTTTTTCTAAGCCCAGTCCAATTATCCTCCCACTTTCAAAGGGCGCATGAAATGATGCCCCATGACTAGCCGCAACAAAATCCCAGCGCCATTGAGCACCACGAATTAGTTTTAGAGCATTTTCCATTTGCTTTTGGTTGGCTCCTTTATCCCATGCAAACTTAGCCTCTAAATGGGCCTTTGCCAAAACCTCTTCGAGTAAGCTGCGAGTTTGGTATATTGCATCCTGACGCTGGTAAACATTCTGAATCATTTTTTCAGTTTCCTCTCTATGGCATACGGCGCAAGTGTTTGCAACATTGTTTAGTGGACTTTGGATATGGTGATTTGTAAACTTTACCCCACCCTGGTTTTTATAGGGCATGTGGCAATCGGCACATGCAACACCTCTATCAAAATGAACACCTAAGCGGAAAAGCTCGTAATCGGGATGCTGAGCCTTAATCATTGGGGTACGGCTTAAATGATGAGTCCAATCGGCAAAATTAATCTCACCGTAATATGCCTCCATATCCTCCATTTTAAAACCCTTGTCCCATGGGAACGTCAGATATTTTCCGTCGCCCTTAAAGTAGTACTCTACATGACACTGGGCACAAACCAACGAACGCATCTCCTGATGTGTTGATTTTGAAACGTCTTTACCCTGTCGCTCAAAAGCCTCTACTAGCCCTGGCCTTGTTATCTGAAGTTGCATCGTTTTTGCATCATGACAATCGGCACAGCCAATGGGGTTAACAATTTCGGGCCCCAGCTCAGCAAAGGTTGACGAGTAAAACTCGGCAATACCCATTTGGTTCATTAACCGGGGTACATCGGGGCTTTTACATGCCCAACAGGTTCCTGGCTGGGGGCCATCCTCGGGGGTCATTGGAGCACCAGTACGTAAAATATTCCAAATATCGTCGATAGCATGCATATGACCGCGCCCCTGATTGTATTCTAACGAAAATGCGTAACCAGCCCATAGCACAACAAGTTCTGGCGCATTCGCCAACACATCAATTTTTGCCGCCCCATAGTACTTACTAGTAAAAGTTGTATCGGCTGTTTGCAAGTAGGTCTCGTACTGCCTAGGGTAGTTCATTCCCCAAACCTCGGCCCTAGGGTCCCATTCTTCATGCTCAACCTCTGGTGTATAGGCAAATACGGCCTCGGCCCTGCGCTCAATTATTGATGAGGCTAAAAGCCCTAGCATGAAAACGATTATAATGGTGCCAAAGAACAAAACCCACCCAACCCAAGGTTTCTCGTTAATAATATTGCCTATTGATTTCATTTGCTTTATGTTTTAGATTTATCATTATCAAATTAAGGTTATTTCTCCATTATATTCTTAAGCCACCCAGGCACAGGGCTCTCGAGCAACGGAACTATTGCATATGGTGTTGTCGACAATCCTTTAACCCTACCATGCGGCACCTCACGATGGCAATCCCAACACTTCCGCTCTTTGCGTAATTCGTTCGTGGTAAACTCTGGCCTCATCATTTTAGAGTCGGCTATTAAATCGCCATGACAACGTATACAATTATTCTGAACGGCATTAACTCCCGCCTTCTTTATCCGAATAACCTGAGGTTCGGCCCTTAGCGTAAAAATGGCAGAATGCCTAAGTCCATCCATTGCCTTAAAGTAGTAGTGGTTTAAAATATTATTATGCGGTACGTGGCAATCGTTACAATTGGTGTACTCCCTGTGCGCACTATGTGCCCAGGTAGAATATTCGGGTACCATTATATGGCAATTAATACATGTTTCAGGTTTATCGTTTAAATATGACGAGGCATTGGATACATGAAAGGAATAAACGCCCAATCCAATAAAAATGCCTAGAGCAATAATCACAGGAAATTTCCAGCGGTCGGGAGGAATAAAAAACCTGATAAGTTTCTTCATAGCCTACAAAATCTTTACTTCAAATTCTAATTGCAATATATTTAAATATAGACATTATTTGGCCCTTTTTACGATAAAAACAACCATAACCAACACAGTTTAGAACAATTCTAACTTACAGCAACAACATCAGCCAAATCAGTTACACAGTCGCACAAAGCCAAAAAACATTTACCTTGTAGTAGCAATACGAATACTACTAAAACATGTTCTTCAAAATTAGATCAACGAGCCACATTTTCGTTAATTTTTAAGGGCCGACTAGTGTTTGCATAAATTTGGTAGTATATTTGGGTTTCTTAAGTGAATGAAAAACGCCAGAATAAATAATTTGACTAATAATACAGCAAAATGAGAAAAGAAGTAGAAATAATTTGCGAAAATATTAACGAACGTAAACGCATTAAACCCGGACAAAACCTGCTGGAAATATCGAAACAGCTAAACATAACCCTAAATCATCAAATACTAGGGGCCATGGTAAACAACGAGCTTAAAGAGCTCAAGTATGAAGTTTATTCACCCAAGAGCATTCGTTTTATCGATATAACCCACCCCGACGGGATGAGGATGTACCAGCGAAGCCTGTTTTTTATACTACAAAAAGCCATTGACGACGTAATGCCTGGTGCCCGAGTTCAAATTAAGCACTCTGTATCAAAAGGGTTTTACTGCGACATTGAGGGTATAACCGATTCCATAGAATACCCGCTAATATTTAGCATTGTTGACAAAATGAGAGAAATTGTTGCGCAAGACCTACCCATAAGACGCGATAAGGTGCTTACCAAGGATGCTATTAACATGTTTGCTAAAAGTGGCAACCTAGAAAAGGCTAGTCTTTTTAAAACCCGAAGCAAGCTATACACCTCAATATATTACATAAACGGAACGGCCGATTACTTTTATGGGCCCTTGGTCCCGTCAACAGGGTATTTAAAAGCTTTCGACCTTGTAAAGTATTACCAGGGGATGCTGCTTATGATTCCTAAACAGAGCAACCCCACTGAATTAGAAGATATAGTGCTGCAGGACAAAATGTTTGAAATTTTCAGAGAGTATAGCGACTGGACAGAAATTTTAGGCTTTAGTACCGTATCGGCTATTAATGAGCGTATAAGACAAGGTAACTCAAGCGAGCTAATAAAAATTACCGAAGCTTTACACGAACGCAAGGTTATAAAAATTGCCGATAAAATACTAGATAGAAAAGATGATGTTCGGATCGCACTAATATCGGGGCCATCTTCGTCGGGCAAAACCACGTTTGCAAAGCGCATAGCAGTTCAGCTAACAGTATCGGGGCTAACCCCTTACACCATTTCGCTCGACAACTACTTTGTTAACAGAGAAGATACACCGCTTGATGAGAGCGGAGAGTATAATTTTGAATCGCTGCACGCCCTAGATATCAATAAATTCAACGAGGACCTAGTGAACTTGCTAAATGGTCAAGAGGTTGAGCTGCCAAAATTCTCATTTGCCATCGGCAAAAGATTTTACGATGGGACCAAGCTACAAATTGAGAAAAATGGCATAATAATAATCGAAGGTATCCATGCCCTAAATCCAAGCTTAACTCCACTAATTGAGGCGAAGAAAAAATTTCTAATTTACATCTCTGCATTAACATCCATATCAATTGATGGGTCAACCAGAATTCCAACAACCGACAACAGGCTACTAAGAAGAATTATTCGCGATTACAAATACCGAGGATACAGCGCCTTGGACACCATATCACGCTGGAACAGCGTACGACGAGGCGAGGATAAAAACATCTTTCCGTATCAGGAGAAAGCAGATGTTATGTTTAACTCGGCCTTGCCCTACGAGTTTGGGATACTAAAAAGCTATGCGGAGCCAATACTTAATGAGGTGCCCATGAATGTTCCGGAGTACTCCGAGGCTAAAAGGCTGTTGAAATTTTTAACGTTTTTCGAAAAAATGCCCGATACCGAGGTGCCACCAACCTCCATCCTCCGCGAGTTTTTAGGTGGAAGCACTTTTACATATAACTAAAAACAAACAGCTAATTACTAAGACCCTAAAATCTTTAAAATAAAAACATTAGTTACCAACACTTTACCATCAGAATAAAATATAAAAAGATCGAAAAAAAGTTTTTAGCATCAAAAAAACTAACGGTAAAGTGTAATATTTAGTAACATTTATTAGCATTGTAACAGTTTTATTTGTTAATATTGTATGTAAATACCAAAAGTACTGAAGGTAAACTTTAAATAAAGCGCAACCAATATGGTTAAGTTTTTCGTTATTTTAATAAATATAGTTGGGTTATTGCTATCAAGTATCCTGTTCCCCAACAATGTAACGCTTAAAATTAAAGCTCCCAGTGAGGTTAATGCGGGGTCGGAATTTCAAGTTGAGATCGTGCTTAATAAAAACAACGCTGAGAGCTTCGCTCGATTTCAGCAAAAACTTCCCCGAGGGTTAACAGCCGAGGTGGTCCAAAACCAAAATGCCAGCTTTGCTTTCGATAACCAAGACGTGAAGTTTATTTGGTTGAGATTACCTGCTGAAAGCGAAATAACCATTGCTTACAAGGTTAAGGTTGATGAACGTCTAAAAGGAAATTTTAGTATTGATGGCCTATTCTCATATATTGACGGGAATGATAGAAAATCGGTAAATTTAGAATCGAAAACCATTACCATACGCCCCTCAACTTCGATTAACCCAAACCTAATTGTCGATATTGAAGAATTTCAAGAAATGGTCCCATATCAAGCTCCCGTGTCGCTTATGGCAAGCAACGTAAAATGTATTCGCCAGGCACCACTATTTAGTGCCGAGGGCAACGGTTTACTTGTTAACATACTTGTTAACAGGGGTTCTGCCGATAAGTTTGCCAAGATAGAGGAGGATATACCCAATGGTTACACCGCTGAGGCCATCTCAACTCGCGATGCAATTTTTACTTTCAAAGACCAAAAGGCAAAATTCCTTTGGATGAACCTACCTCCCGAACCGCGATTCGTTGTTAACTACAAGCTTAGCCCTTTGGATGGTATTGGTACTACCGAGCTGCCTATTAATGGAACATTCTCATACATCCTAAACGAAGTGACGCAAGTTATCGATATTATTCAACAGAACATTGACCTATCAAATCTCGATCCATCAAATCTTGATGGTATAATTGCTTCAGCACCAACACAGCCAACGGTATCGCCTACTCAGGGTGTAACAACCCCAACCAGTTCAACCTATACCGGAGCCGATGGCGGCAGAGAAATTCCTGTGCAGTTTCAAGAGATTAAGGACAAAAAGCCAAGATCACCTCAACAACAATCTCAGCTTGACATGTCGTACCAACTTGAGCCTGAAGAGGGTGTATACTATAGGGTACAAATTGCTGCTGGACACAAACCAGTTAATATAAAGCGCTACTTTAAAAAACTAAAAATTACTGTTGATGTTAGAACTGAGCAGCACGAGGGATGGTATAAATACTCAATTGGCTCGTTTCCCGAATACAAATTAGCTCGCAACAAACGAAATGACATATGGGAAACAACCCCCATCAACGATGCATTTGTTGCAGCATACAACAATGGAAAAAGAATTACAGTTCAAGAAGCATTAATGATAACAAACCAGCAGTGGTATCGTTAAAACGAACATCATTCTTAAATTGAAAATGATTACAAAAAAATACTCGATTTTTTGTTTAAGCGTAATTTTAATCACAATAAGTGTTTCAAAATCGTTTAGTCAGGATATTGATGAGGAGTACTATGAAAGTATGCTAACCAAAGAGGTAGAGGTGCTTAACCCTGTATACAAACCAGTAATATTTGGGGGTGCTGGAATTATTCATTTCCTCGGCGATATACGGTATCCAGGTTCTAGCCCCCTTATGGGTAAAGAGGCATACAAAGCTGGCATATCTATACCTTTTGGTAAAAAGAATAATTTTAAATGGAATGTATTTGTTCTCTTCGGTGGTAGTGTGCAAGGACACGACTTCGACATATCGAGACAAATTCAAAGTAAACCAGAGCTACTATCTTTAGATGACGACTTGAATCCTATTTATCACAACTCCTCATTTAAAACAGATTTTCTGGAAATTGGTGTTAGCGCTGAGTACAACTTTGGTCATCTATTCGGAAAAAACAAGCGCTTCCGACCATTCGTGTCGGTTGGCGTATCGCCCCTGCAAATTTTAGGTACCAACACCAATGTAATACATTCAGATGGTACATACTACCACTATTGGGACGATGGAACAATTCGGAACCTTGCCCAAACCAACCCCAACGCATTTAAGGCCGAAATTATTAAACTTGAGAATAATTACGAACAGAACTTTGCGACAGATGAGTACTACAAAAAGCTAGATTTAGATTTAAAATACCCCACAACAACGGTAGTAATACCTATAGAAATGGGTTTTGACTTCCATCTATCATACCGAATGAATCTAAGAGTAGCAACATCGTTACACTACGCATTTACCGATTTGCTAGACAATTTCAATTATGATATTGCTAAAAAACTTGACGTCCCCAACCCCGAGAAGTTTAGCGGAAACGACATGTTCATGTTCACAAACTTCTCGCTTAATTTTGACCTATTTTCCGATCCGGAAATGATAAAAGTTGAGCTTCTTTTTGCCGACATTACTGATGCTTTTGATTATGAGGTGATGCTTGCTGACCAGGATAGAGACCAAGTTTTCGACTGGCTAGATGAATGCCCTGACACTCCCCTGGGCGTTGCAGTTGACTCATTGGGTTGCCCATTTGATAGCGATGGTGACGGAATACCTGACTACCTTGACAAAGAGCCAAACACCCCAGCAGGAGCAATTGTTGACGAGAACGGGGTACAAATATCTCCTGAAACCCTTGCACAAATGTTTAGCAAACCAACAGCAGTTAAACGCGAAGAAGCCAAGATGATGCCTATCGCCCCAATATGGACTAGGAGTATCTCTTTTACCCCCGGCGTTATTCCCGAAAAGTTTAAAGAGGTTGACAAGGATGGCGATGGTTACATATCATTTCAGGAACTAATGACAGCTATTGAATCATTTTTTGATGGCTCGCTTTCGCTTAGTGTTGAAGAGATATACGAACTAAACAACTACTTCTTTTCTCAATAAATAGTTATCTTATAATACCATCAAGACCTGTGTATATGCTTATATAAGTATTTGCCAGTATACCCTTTTTTGCATAGCATCAACTCATCGGGCGTACCAGTAAACAGGATGTTTCCTCCCTTAGCCCCTCCTTCGGGACCAAGGTCGATAACATGATCTGCAATCTTTATCACGTCCATGTTATGCTCAATAACAACCACAGTATTACCTTTATCAACAAGCTTATTAAGCACATCTAATAATACTTTTACATCCTCAAAATGCAACCCTGTAGTTGGTTCGTCAAGGACATATAGTGTTTTACCCGTATCACGCTTGGCCAATTCGGATGCTAACTTAACACGCTGACTCTCACCACCCGAGAGGGTTGTTGATGGTTGGCCAAGTGTTACATACCCTAGCCCAACATCCTGTAATGTTGCAATTTTTTTACAAATAGAGGGTATCTTACAGAAAAAATCGACCGCTTGGTTAATCGTCATATCAAGAACATCGCTTATACTCTTACCCTTATAACGCACCTCAAGCGTTTCTCTATTGTATCTTTTCCCGTTGCAAATTTTACACGTTACGTAAACATCGGGCAAAAAATTCATTTCAATTGACTGAACTCCAGCACCTTTACATGTTTCGCATCGCCCACCCTTAACGTTAAAAGAAAATCGACCCGCTTTATACCCCCTTATCTGTGCCTCAGGGGTAATCTCAAACAATTTTCGGATATCAGTAAATACGCCTGTGTATGTAGCTGGATTTGAACGAGGCGTTCTTCCAATTGGGCTCTGACTAATCTCAACAATCTTATCAATATTTCCAATCCCATCAACTGAAGCATACGGCAAGGGTACATCAAGCGCTCTGTTTAGCTGTTTACTAAGTACCGGGCGTAAGGTTCCGTTTATTAATGTTGATTTTCCGCTACCCGAAACACCGGTTATGCAAATAAGTCTTCCCAATGGTAGCTCTAGATTAACATTTTTAAGATTATTTCCCTTTGCACCCTTTAAACGAAGATATTTTCCATTGCCCTCCCTATGTTGTTCTGGCAAAGGTATTTCAAGTGTTCCATTTAAATACTTTGCCGTTAACGAGTCGGTTTTCTTGATTTCTTCTGGAGAACCAATGGCAACCACTTTTCCCCCTAACCGACCAGCACGAGGCCCCATATCAACAATATGGTCTGCCGAGAGAATCATCTCCTCGTCGTGTTCAACCACAATAACCGAGTTCCCCGAATCTCTAAGCCTCTGTAACGATTCAATTAATCGGATATTATCGCGTTGATGTAAGCCAATACTTGGCTCATCTAGAATATACAGCACATTAACTAATTTAGACCCTATTTGTGTTGCCAGCCTTATTCGTTGACTTTCACCTCCTGAAAGAGTAGAAGCCCCTCTGTCTAATGAGAGATACTCCAACCCAACATCCAAAAGGAAACCAACCCTTTCCCTTATCTCCTTTAAAATTTCGGTTGCTATAGCTCGCTGCTTTGGCAACAACCTATCCTCTATACCATTAAGCCATTCCAACAGGGTTAGAATATCCATCGCAGCAACCTCTACAATACTTTTACCATCAATCTTAAACCAGCTGGTTTCGGGCTTTAGCCTACTACCATCACAAACTGGGCACTTTACTTGCAAAAGAAACTGCTTAGCCCATTTAGGGCCTCTCCCATTCATTTCGTCGTTAGTATGGTAACTATGGATATAATTTATAACGCCGTCGAAGCTTAAAAAATAGTTGGTACGCACACCAAGGTGAGCATTTTTTAGGGTAAACTGCTCCTCGGACCCATAAAGTATTACATTAAGAGCATCTTCTGGAATATCAGCAATGGCATCGGTTAACAAAAAACCATACTTTGCTGCAATAGCCTCAAGTTGCCAAAATATTAACGTACTTTTATATGGTCCAATGGGCTGTATCCCGCCTTTCTTTATGCTAATACTTGTGTCGGGTATAATTTTGCTTAAATCAGCTTCAGCAACCGTTCCAATTCCATTACATCGAGGGCATGCACCCCTGGGCGAGTTAAATGAAAAGGTATAGGGTGCTGGTTCCTCATAGGCGATTCCTGTTGAGGGGCACATTAAATTACGGCTATAGTAACGATGAGTATCAGAATCAACATCCAGCACCATAATAGTGCCTTTCCCCTGCCCCATAGCCGTAGAAATAGAGCTCGACAACCGCTTAGCGTCACTATCCCCCACCTTTATCTTATCAATTAACAGCTCAATATGGTGAGTTTTGTACCTGTCAAGTTTCATTGATGGCAGTAGCTCTACAATTTCTCCATCAACCCTAGCATGCAAGTAACCCTTATTTCTGAACTGCTCGAAAAGCTCTCGATAATGCCCTTTACGACCTTTAACAACAGGGGCAAGAATAGCTATTCGCTTCTGGTTAAATTCTTTAGTAATTAAATGCACTATTTGCTCATCAGTGTACTTTACCATTTCCTGACCAGTCTCCGACGAATAGGCAATTGAAGCCCTAGCGTACAGCAAGCGAAGAAAATCATACACTTCGGTTACTGTACCCACAGTTGACCGTGGGTTACGATTTGTAGATTTTTGCTCTATGGATATAACGGGGCTTAAGCCAGATATTTTATCAACATTGGGCCGCTCCATAACCCCTAAAAATTGGCGCGCATAGGCCGAAAGGGTCTCAATGTACCTACGCTGCCCTTCTGCATAAATAGTATCAAAAGCTAAGGATGATTTCCCACTCCCGCTTAATCCTGTGATCACGGTAAGCCTATTTCGAGGAATATCAATATCAATATTTTTTAGGTTGTGCACTTTTGCTCCCTGAACACTTATTTCAAGCGCTTCACCTGGTTGCGATTTCATGTTAATATCAAATAATTTTAGGTAATTTTTCCTTGGATTAGAACTAGGTAATTCAAAATAGATACTATAAATCGTAAGCGCTTTCCCTAAAACTAGCTTTGGGGATTTTTATACTGTAACATTTACTATTTTTATTTGTTAAGTAACTCTCTCTTAGCCATGGGTTATACAACTTCAAAATCTTATAGTTTGTGCTAAAATGTTTGGCAAACTGTGCAAAATCAGTAACCGCAGTATCAACTGGTACTTCAAAAAACTTTAAGGGAGGGTAAAGCTCATGGGGTTCCAAAAAGAATCCATATTGCTGTGGGTTAGCAAAGATTAGTTTAAAGGCTAAAATTCTGAACATGTAGCGACCTGTTTCTTCACCAAGTACCATATCGTAGTAACAGGTGCCAGCCTGCCTATCCATTTGTCTCAGCATTCCAGTCCTTCCAAAGTTGTACGATGCAGCAGCTAATGTCCAACTACCAAATCGGTTGTAACTCTGTTGTAAGAATTCACATGCAGCTCGGGTTGACTTTTCAATATGGTACCGTTCATCAACCTCTTTATTAACCTCTAAACCCAGTTCCATGGCAGTACCCTCTAAAATTTGCCAAAACCCGACAGCTTGAGCAGGTGAAACTGCCTGGGTTAATGCACTTTCGGCAACAGCTAAGTATTTAAAGTCATTAGGTATATTATACTCTTTTAAAATAGGCTCAATTATAGGAAGAAACCTATTTGCGCGTTTAAGCAGTAAAACTGTTTGCGAATGCCAATAGGTATTAACCTGTAATTCTCTATCTAAGCTTTCTCTAACATCGAAATAGTTAAGAGGAACCTCCTCTCCTGCAAAACTTAAAGTTTGTGGAATAGGAACCTGATAAACAGGATTCTGAATCCTCGTGCTATCGTTACTCTTGTAAACACCCGAAAAACAGGCCCCACTGCTAAAAGCCGATGACTTTAAAACAAATAGAACAAATAATACCACACCAATTACAATAACAGTAATAAGTGTATGCTTTAACCAACTCCTACTTACCATACTTTTGATTTAAAAAAAGGGAAACTATAGAAATATACTACAGCTAGAATATGTAAAAATTTAATAAGCTGAATGAATTTATTTCAACGGTGCAAAGTTACTAAAAACAACAGAGATTTCTATTCTCAACATTCCCTAGTCTTTGATAAACCCCTGTAAAAACTAAAAGTTCAAAATAATCCGAATTAATTATCAAATATCACTGTTGTCCAGTAAATCTTTTGAGATTCTTAGCTAATACTGAGAATGACAAGGTTTTAATAGGTTTTATAAGAAGAACAATACTTAATGGGCATTAAAGAGAAACTCTATCTGAAAATGTTTGCCGCTAAAGCAAGTCCATAGGCCATGCTGGCAAGTAGCATAACCCAAATATATCCTGCTTCAACAGCTATAATGGTTGCCAAAACTGTGCTTACTACCGAGAAACACCCATTAATTCCCCATGCCCATGGGATGAGGGTATTGTTACGCCCGTCGAGGTATTTTAGTCCTATTGGGAAAGGCATACCCATAAAAAATGCAACTGGAAATATAAGAAGAATGGAAAAAAGAATTTTTAGGGCAAAAGGTAGGTTAATTGATGCCCTTAGGGCAGGAGTAAGAATGAACGCATAAAATAATATAAAGAGGATAACCAGCGAAAGAATTACCGAAATATTCCTGCTTCTGCTTTTAAGTCTCGATGACACCAAACTTCCAATGCCCGAAGATATTAACATCCCGCTTAACACGGCAGAAGCTGCAATAACAGGGTTACCAAAATAAAGAATAAACTGCTGAATAAATACAATCTCAACAAACATAAATCCTACCCCTATCCCGCTGAAATGAAGTAACGTATAAAACTTCCCTTTCCCTTTCCATTTGGTAAAAAACAAGGGGAAAATAATCAGAATAAAAGCAATCAATGATATCTGTATAAAAGTAAGCAGCGTAATAAAGTACCCTATTTCAAGGAAAGGGACAGCCCCTTGCCCAAATAAATTACGTAGCTTACTTAATCGATCGAGTTTTAGAAATTGCGAAAAATAGGGTTTATTATCGGTAGCAGGTTTAATATTGAAATCATAATTTTTATAAAAAGAGTTTCTTTCTGGAGAAACTATCTGATCAACAGAGCTAAAAAAACTGGTGTCCTGCAAATGATTAAAAACCGATCTTTTAGAAGAGGTAATCCCTGGCAATAAAACTGGATCGAAATACATTAGCTCGCAAAAATCTTTTATTTCTGATACTTCGCCAGGGGTAAATGGTGATTTTTTAAGAATAAAACTGATAGTTCCCCAACTTCGAATCGCTACCAGATGTTGGCCAACCTCCATATGCCCATTTTGCTCAAGCGTTTCGGTAAGTGTGGCCAGAATTTTTAGAGGGTTTCGTACAGGATAATCCATCCAGGAGGTAATCTCAATCATACCTCCATCGCTAAGGTGGCCCCAGACATCGTTCATGGCTTCTAGGGTTAATATATACTGCTCCTCAAGCGCATTAACCCCAGAGCTGCCCCCAAAACTTTCTATGGATGGTAAAACAATAAGATCATAATGGGAAGTATCTGCCAGAAGAAAACTTCGCGAATGCAAACTTATTGATGTAAGTTTTGGATTAGAGAACAGAGAATCAATCTTAAATGCAAGTTCATTCTTAAGTAAATGTATTACCTTTTTATTTTCTTCTACAACAGTAACATTTGAAGCCCCATTCCAAAGTGCATGGCCTGCATGTAAACCCGTTCCTCCATCCAATATAAGTACACTGGTAGGTTCAGAAATTACATATGCCAAATTATGGGTAGTGTAATCAAGAAAATGAATATTGTCATTCTTAGCTCTAGCTGTAAGTGCCCCAAACCAATTCCCGTTTATATATAAGATATCGCCAACAGGAATGTCCTCCGTGAAAGAAAGGCTTAAACCTGGGGCATATCGTAATGACGGGCAATTTATTACCTGAATATGTCCATAAGGGCTCTTTCTCTCCATGTAAATCTCACTTTTGGGCATATTCAATGCCCCCGAAATACTTTTAAATTCCGAAACTGGAAGTTCTGATGGGAAAATAATCAGATAAACTGGCAAGAAAAGAAGAAGTAAGGATGGAATTATTAATCTTCTGAACCATGATTTAGGGATGATAAGTATTCCGGCAACAATTGGAAGGATAGATACTGCTGCAGGCAGCTGAGCAGGATAAAATAGCCAGAGTAACCCCAACATA
The DNA here is from genome assembly GCA_028708425.1 of Bacteroidales bacterium. Lineage (GTDB taxonomy): Bacteria > Bacteroidota > Bacteroidia > Bacteroidales > Tenuifilaceae > Perlabentimonas. The sequence goes on along the minus strand of JAQVYY010000032.1, from coordinate 1,883 downwards.
AAAATTCCTCCAAGGCCAGATCCTAGCAAGTCGGCAAAATACATAGTTCCAATACGATTAACGTATTGAGTGTAAATTAAGCCAATGGCAAGTGCTCCAAAAAAGAAAGGGATAAAAAAAGAAAAATAGGAGAGAAAAAGATATTTAGCGTTGGAAAAATCAATAAAGATTAGGTATGTATCGAATCTCCCAAAAAGTACCGATGAAAACAGAATAATTCCACACATCGAAACTCCTGTAAGAATCATCAGTAAATACAAGGCAAACTCGGCGTGTCGCACAAACCATTTCCTAGTCAACGCAAGAAGTGTACCGCTGGCACCAAATCCCAGTAATGCAACCGAAATTACCATATAGGCAAAGTGATTCCATTGCACGGCCGAGATCAATTGCATTAACGACAACTGAAATGCTATTAATGATGCAGAAAGAAGCCCAAGGGAGAAATAAATCCTTCTATTCATTTTTGACGCTTCAACTTTACTGCTTCTGGCTTCTGGTGAATGGCACAAATCTAACCGGCATTAGGCTCGATGTTGATATCTTTCCCCTCTTTTTCTCAACCAACATAAGTGTTTGAACAAGAAAAGGGGAACCAACGGGAATAACCATTTTCCCACCTTCTTTTAATTGTTGAATTAGAGAGGGAGGAATATGCTCAGCAGCGGCAGTTACAACAATAGCATCGAAAGGTGCGTGTTCTAGCAAACCATAATAACCATCACCTTTAATAACTGCTACATTATCATAACCAAGTTTTTTGAGCCTCTCCGAAGCTATTTCTCCAAGTTCAGGAATAATCTCGATGGTATAAACCTCATCAACAATCTCTGCTAAAATAGCAGCCTGATACCCTGAACCTGTACCGATTTCCAAAATTTTATGCTCTGGTTTTGGGTCTATAATCTGCGTCATATAGGCAACAATATAAGGTTGCGAAATAGTCTGACCATAACCTATTGACAAAGGCCCATCATTATAGGCCATGTGCTTATACCTTGGAGATACAAATAAATGCCGCTCTACTTTTCTCAATGCATCAAGAGTATTAGCATGCTTAATACCTCTCTTATAAATCTGCTTGTCCACCATTTTTTCCCTTCTCTGCTTATAATCCTGAGCATTCGTTGGCCAAGAGAAAATTAAAATTGTGAGTATAATATACAGGTATTTCATGTGTCTATTTATTTGATTTCAAAGGAACACATGGAACATCCATGGAATAGTCATTCTCCTTTGTGTTAACTTTGTTAATATGAATGTTTCATAACTCTTATATTGAATACACAATATACAAAATAATCCTTAATTTACAGATTACTAGTCCATATAATCTCAAAATAATGGAAATTACAACTATTTTTTTCAATTAACCCGCAATAACCTTCAAATTTATTTAAGATGAATAATGCGGGTTACCCTGGCATAGTGAAGCCCAATTTTGGGCAACAAAATGGGTTGTGAGACTTAGTCGCTGTCGGAAACAGCAATTATTAGGATAAATTATTGGGCTTAAACCAAAATCGAATAAAAAGGCTTAGCTGAAAATGCTTGAAAACAAGACCTCTTTATTATTGATTGTAAACCCAAGGGAATCATGAAGTTTTTGTTTTGAAGAAAAAATATGAGAATAAAGCAATTGTAGAACATGCGGTTAAAATTATGCCCTGGAGAAATTCTATTGGACACTTCCTTTCAGCTCTCTAAGTAATATAGAATAAATAAAAAGCCCCGATAGTACAATGTACACTATCGAGGCTTTTAAAGGTTGGCGGCGACCTACTCTCCCACCTTTCGGCAGTACCATCGGCGCTGGTGGGCTTAACTTCTCTGTTCGGAATGGGAAGAGGTGGAGCCCCACCGCAATAGCCACCTGAAGACCA
>JAQVYY010000077.1 GCA_028708425.1 Bacteroidales bacterium | reverse complement strand
AATAACATACACATTGCCAGATTCAAAAAATACCAGGTCAAGGTTGTTACAGATGGACGAAGAACAGGCTGAACTATATCAAATAATCAGCAAAAATTTTTAGGGTGTTGCAACGCTGAAGACAGGACAAAAAACTGAAAAGATTGCCAAGGATATTGAGGAGTGGTTTGAGGAATCAGAACCTGAATCAGAATAGAAATTAGCTCCATGAACAAAGGAACCCTATGGATTTTCCATAGGGTTCCTTTGTGGTATAAAAAACATTCGCTAATTAATTAGTTGCCTGCTTATTTTCGGGAGTAAAGATATAATTACATGCTGGTATATTTGCAAGCATTTTGTGAGACGCGAAATTAGGTGATTTTGCTTACAAATACTGGCTTGTCATTTTCCTTGATTATATCCTGGGTGCTGCTTCCAAAAATAAGGTTCTTTATTTTTCCTTTTCCCTGTGATTGAACCGCAATCATATCGACCTTATTTTTTCGTACGTAACCTTTAATACCATCTTCAAGGTTGGTGTTATTAACAACATTAATGGCATAGTTTATCAACTTAAATTCCTTGGCCAAGCTGTTAAGTTTTTCTATGGCTTCATCTGAAGAAGCCTCACCATCAACAAGCACATGTAGCAGGTGCATCTTGGCCTCTAGTTGTTTCGCAAAATTTGCAATATCGTTTAGGCCACTCTGGTTATCTTCATTAACATCAATTGCTACAAGAATATTTTTAATATCACCGTAATTTGTTTCGTCCTTTAGTATAATTGAGGGGTAATCAACTTTTCTAACCACCTCTTCAGAATCAATTCCAAAAAATTTATTTAAAAAACTATGCTCATCGCGGCTCCCAAATACAGCTACGTTCGCATTAAAGTATTCCATATAGCCATTCAGGTCCGTTTTACTATCGCTAAACCTAACTATAGGCCTTACCTTGAGCTTTTCCGTAGTAAGTTTTTCGGCCTCCTTGGTAACCAGTGCCTGATGCTTTTTTAGAAGCGCGGCATTAAATAGGTTTATATCCTTTGTGTTGGATATGGAGCTATCTCCGGTAGCAGAGAAAGTCTGGTTGGTTACGGGTACTATAACATTTAGTAAAACTAACTCAGCTGCACCCAATTGGGTAGAAAGGTTTACAGCAAATCTGGCAACCTTTGCCGATAATTCATCGAGTTCTGTTGTAACTAGCATTTTTGTTGTTTTCATAATTCGCTCATTTCTAAGTTTTAATTCTCAACAGGTCTAATTCTATACCATATATCTCACCATCCCCATACAATTTTTATATCACTCAGTTTATCAATAAATTAAACCTTGCTCATATATCTCTTAAGGCTAAAGTGTGTGGATTATTATCAACAGTTCACGATTTATGATTACTTTTAAATGATGAATCGACCACATTAAATCTCATTTTTATGAAAGACTTTCAGGTAGATGTTATACCAAATCCGGCTATAGTTTACGATTTAGACTGGAGGATTAGACAAATAAATAAACCTGCCTTAGCTCTTTTGGGTTACTCAAAGCCTGAGGAACTTTACAAAAAATCGATAAACCATATTTTATTCATTAAGAAGTATCAGAATTCAAATAACCTGCAGCGGTTACTTAAAGAATCAACTCAATGTAGGGAGATTGAGCATATGAAAAAGGATGGTGAGCGCATTAAACTATTTTCGCAATTCAAAAAGGTGGAAGACCATACAAGTCCCAGAACATCCTTTTATCTTCAATCGGGGTTTAACTATTTCAATGGCTTTCAGCAGGCCATTCAGGATCATCAAAGAAAACTCGATTACTGGAATATTCTTGCAGGGAATGTTCCTGGATTACTGGTTATCCTTGTGGACAAACAGCTGGATATTCAGTGTAGTATTGGTTACGAGACGATTAAGCATATTTCTATTGAGCCTGAAAGAGGTGCAATGAATTTAATTGATGAGCTCCCCCCCGAGTTTATTACTGTTTTGCAGCCAATCCTTAAAATTGCCTTTGAGGGCACCTCCGTTAGTAGAGAATTTACCTACGAAGAAGAGCACTACGCTGTAAAACTTAAGCCCATTACCGATAAGCACGGAAACTGTTTGTGCGTTATTGTTATACAGAACATTTCCGAAACAAAACTAGTGGAGAAGAAACTCGTGTTTTCAAAGGAAGAGGCCGAAGAAGCCAACGAGGCTAAAAGCAACTTTATTGCTAAGATGTCGCATGAAATACGAACGCCCCTAAATGCAATTATTGGTTTTTCCGATCAGCTCCAAAGAACCAGGCTTACCAAAAAGCAAACAGATTATTTAGATATAGTGAGCAACTCATCACAACACTTACTATCAACAATTGATGATATCCTAATTCTATCAAAGGTAGAATTGGGACAAATTGAAGTTGATGAAAAACCGTTTAAGGTTGTTAAGGTGCTAAAAGCTGTTTATGATATCCTTGGGCATAGAGTAATGAAGAAAAATTTGACATTTACCATAGATAGCGATATACCCGATGACGAAGTACTGCTGGGCGATCCGGCAAAGTTACGCCAAATTTTAATAAACCTTGTGGGCAATTCTATTAAGTTCACACACGCAGGAAAAATATCTCTTTCCTGCACATCCATTAGTAATACAACCGAAAATCATACTATACGATTTGATGTTTCCGACTCGGGCATTGGAATTTCTCCAAACGAGTTGCAAACTATTTTTACTCCCTTTCATCAGGTTGACAACTCAATAAGTAGAACTTATTTTGGGTCGGGACTAGGGCTTACCATTTGCAAGGAGTTGGTAGAATCGTTAGGGGGTAAAATAAGCGCAACCAGCAAGCTCGGAGAGGGTTCAACATTCTCGTTTATGCTATCTTTAAAAAAATCTACAGAACCATTACCCGAAAAACAAAGCATAAGTCCTTCTGTTCAAGGGGATTTACTGAAAGGCATAAACATCCTGTTTGTTGATGATGATCCCGTAAATCAGCTGCTGGGCAAAGCTATTCTTACTAAGTACAAAGCCAAAGTTGTATTCGTAAAAACGGGGCAAGAAGCAATAAAACGATTCCGGCCTGGCCGTTTTCACCTAGTGCTGCTCGATATAAACTTACCTGTTATTAGCGGTATTGATGTAGCAAAGCATATGAGAGAGGCAGAGAAAAACTCAAAAAACCTTACCCCTACAACAATAATTGCAATGACAGCCAATGTGTTAAAAAAGCATATTGAGCAGTACCTAAAGTCTGGGATGGATGACGTTATGCTAAAGCCTTTTACCGAGGAAAAACTCTATCAAAAGATAGCGAGACACACTCATATTAAAGTGGATGTAGATTTTGATAATTATCAGAGTGCCAGCTACAACTCCGCAGAGGATAAATATAATTTAGATAAATTATTAGAAATTACAAAAGGCGATAAAGAGTTTACCCTTTTGATGCTGAAAACCTTTATTGACAACACTTCGAATCTGCTAGAAAGTATCAAGTCCGATTTAAATAAAAACGATTACTTATCCCTCTCTGAATCGATACATCGATTAATACCATCGGTTGAGCAGCTTGGTTTTGGCAGCACCACCAAGCTGCTCAAGAGCATTGAGAGGAGGTACCTCAGAAAAAAAACATTTACCAAAGATCCCAAGCTAATTGAGAAGGCCATAAGCAAGATAGCAAAATGCATTGAATCTATTAGAAAAGCGAGTAATAGCTTGTAGGGTAAGCTCATTATTAAACGCATATATCTGAATAGGGGAACAAATGAAACTGTTCAAAATAAAGCTACCTAATGGTACAGCTGTGCTTTGATGGCGTGTAGCATGATTCACAAGTTTATTTTTATTGCTATATTTACTGATAATTTATAGAACAATTATGAAAGCATCTATTCTTATTATAGATGATGATCCCTATATCATCACTTTGCTCGAGAACTACTTTAATCGAGAAGGCTACCAAATTTATACGTCATATAAAGGTAAGCCAGCGCTCAAGATACTGCATAATGAGAAAATTGACGTGGTTCTATGCGATATACGCCTGCCCGATTTTGAAGGGACAGAGTTGCTGAGGCATATTCTCAAGCTTTCTCCCGATACGGTTGTGATTATGATGACCGCATACGCAGAGATTAGAACTGCTGTTGAAAGCATGAAAGCTGGTGCTTTTGAATATGTAACAAAACCCATCTTGCCAGACGAGATTAGCGACATCGTAAGGCGGGCAGTAAATAAAAATATTGGCAAAGGGGTTAAACCCGCTGAAGATTTTATAACCGGTAGTAGCACCAAAATGCTCGAGGTAATTGATCAGGCAAAACTCGTTGCACCCACCGATATGTCAGTTCTTATACAAGGCGAAACCGGTTCTGGGAAAGAGTATATTGCCCGTTTAATTCATAAAAGCAGCATGCGCAAAGGCAAAAATTTTGTGGCTATCGACTGCGGTGCCATACCCCGGGAGTTGGCATCAAGCGAGTTGTTTGGGCATATAAAGGGAGCATTTACAGGTGCTATTTCTGATAAATCGGGGTATTTTGAGCAGGCCAATGGAGGAACCATTTTCCTTGATGAGATAGGTAATTTAACGTATGAAACCCAAGTAAAGCTGCTACGCGCCATTCAGCAGAAAGTAATTACTCGTGTGGGAGATAGCAAAGAAATTAAGGTTGATGTACGTATCATATCTGCCACTAACAGCGATATGCTAAAGGCCATTGGTGATGGACATTTTAGAGAGGATCTTTACCACAGGATAAACGAATTTAAAATAGAGCTTCCCCCATTGCGCGAACGGGGCAATGATATTATGACCTTTGCCCATCATTTCCTGGCCGAGGCCAACCAAAACCTCAACAAGAATATACAAGGTTTTGATAATAGTGTTACAGATGCCTTTATGAGCTATGCCTGGCATGGCAACCTGCGCGAAATGCGCAACGTGGTGAAACGCAGCGTGCTGGTTACCCGTAGTGATTATATTACTATTAACGCTTTGCCTCAGGAGCTTAAATGCGATAATTTTAAGGAAACAGAGCATAAAACTCCCACTGGCAATTCGCTGAGCCTAAAGGATGCAGCAGAGGTAGCTGAAAAGGGTGTGGTTGAAAAAGCGCTGGCAGAAGCTAATTTTAACAAATCATTGGCAGCCAAGATTCTAAAAATTGACAGAAAAACACTCTACAACAAAATTGAGCGCTATGGCATTAAGCTATAACAATATAATAAAAGAGGTTGCCACATAGAGTTATTGTAATAACAACCTTATTCAATTGGGGATAATAGTATTTTACTCGTCAATTTCAAATGAGATTTTTAAATTTACAGCGTATGAAACTATCTTGCTATTCTAAACATTAGCATTCATGTGCTTAATGTAAATTGATTTGATGTTTTTTACTGATTTCGATGCTTCGATAAATGCATTCTGAGCTGCTTCTGTAAAACCTTTGTCCGACGATGCAATAACTTCAACTACTTTTACCATTTGCATAATTCACTTCTTCGGTTTTGCGGCTAACAATCAAGGTGTTACGGTTTTTAAGCTGTACCATAAAAACTCGTTAGCCGGAACATAAACGACATTTTAACCTGAGCCTGCACTCTCTGAATTACTGCTGAAAGTTGTGAGAGCTCTTTTTTACAAAAAAACTCGGTTTTTAAATACCCTCCGTTTTGGTGCACACCTTCAACATAGGTGTAGAAATAAGTCAACAGCTAAACAACCTTAGCTTAACCGAATAATTTAACTGGATTTTTTTCCTGTCATCCACATCTAATAGCACAACTAAATCCCTGATTATTTGATGTTGATAATAAACTAGCAGCTAGATTAGGAATGGTTATTGCAACTAAAACTTCAGTAATTAATCTAGTATGTAATTCCTCTTAATTTTAAGTGTTAAACCAAAAAAAATAATTTATTATGATTAAACTACCTGAACTACCATTCGAACTCAATGCGCTTGAACCATACATTAGCAAGCGAACCGTAGAGTTCCATTATACTAAACACCATCAGGGTTATGTTAAAAAGTTAAATGGAATGATTGAGGGAACCAAATTTGAAAAGATGACCCTTGAGGATATTGTGAAAGAGTCGAAAGGAGGAATGTTTAATAATGCTGCCCAAGTTTGGAACCACACCTTCTACTGGGAAGGTTTATCTCCCGAGGGAGCAAGAGAGCCTAATGGGAATGTTGCCAATTTAATAACCAGTAAATTTGGTACCTTCGATAAGTTTAAAGAGGAGTTCGAAAAGGTTTCTGCGGGATTATTTGGGTCGGGATGGTCCTGGTTAGCTGTTCAAGATGGCGAGATTATTATTACAGGAAAGTCAAATGCAGATACACCAATTACTGGGAATGCTAAGCCCCTTTTTACCTGCGATGTTTGGGAGCATGCGTATTATCTTGATTATCAAAACAAAAGACCGGAATACCTTAAAAACTTCTGGAACCTACTGGATTGGGATATTGTAGAGCAACGATTTAATGCGTAATGCTTTTTTATTACAATGGGTTAGGGTCGCTAATTTTCATAAAAATTAGCGACCTTTCCTTTTATAAAACTATAGGCAATATATTATAAGAATTAACATGGCTTTTTAAAAAAGATAAAGGTTGATACTGATAAAACCTCATTAACCTGTAATCAGAATGTTAGGGGGTTATTTTAATACACGTTGACTAGGAAGATATCCGTTTAACGCACCATCCGCTCGAAACTCCCATAACCAAACGCTTTAATTAATACCTGAAAGCAAGCGACAAACCTTTTGATGTGGCCTGCGGTGCTGGGCGCATTGCCATTGAGTTGTTACAAGAGTACCACCTGGTAAGGTTAAATGAGTTATCCTATAAAAATACTGAGCGGGTAAAAAGCGTCTCCAGAATAATCAAAATGTTCTGTTTATCAAGAATAATGATGTCCTGCAAAGCAATGGTTAGAGCAAACTATTGCGGGATGGAACTTTGCATAATAATGAAGTTAAGACGCTTTGGGGCATGAGCACTAAAATCAATTTTGTAGAGGGTACAGAATAACTTGTCAGCTTAAGCACCTGCTTACTGCACAAAAATCAAAACAAAGGCTGCACAAGCAATTTGTTTAAAAAAAAATTGCTTGTGCAGCCTCCTCTACCTAAGCATTATTAAATTATAGTAGTTTTGCGTTAAGCGTTACGTTTACTCCTTTTACAGCTTTTGAAACCGGACAATTATTTTTAGCATCGGTTGCTATTTCCTCAAATTTTTGCTTATCAATACCCGATACTTTACCTGTGGTTTTTAGCAATATTTCAGTTATTGCAAACGAATTACCTGCTTTTGCCAGAGTAACCTCAGCTTCGGTCTCAACTTTTTCGGCCTTGTAGCCAGCCTGAGATAATGCATGCGCAAATGCCATAGAAAAGCAGCTGGCATGGGCTGCTCCCATTAGCTCTTCGGGGCTTGATGCATCCCTGCTGTCCTCAAAACGTGAAGAAAAAGTAAGGTAACCCTCATATCCACTAGTTTTCAGTTTGTATTTCCCTTTGCCTTCGGGTAGGTTTCCTTCCCAGTAGGCATGTGCATAATGTTTGCTCATAATTTTTTCGCTTTAATGGTTAGTAGTCTGTTGTTTGAGTTGATTTCATGTCCTAAAATTGTGCCCGTTGAGGATAATGAGCAGCATTGAGAGGATGAAACGGCTTGTATGAACTTATTTCTGCATAAGCAACAAAGCATTGCGGCTATTTTTCAACAATCACCTCACTATTTGTAAGGTAATACTGGCTTCATTAACCCTCGGAGTGCATCTCCGCTATCATAATTTGCAGTACTGCAAACCCACAACATGAATAAAGTAGTTGGAATCTGTAATAAAATGTGAATAAAAGCGAAGTTTTGAAAGGCTTAACACAGCAAATACTACCTCGCTGTAACAGTTCCATTTAGAGTAGGGAGATGTTTTTCTCACTCTTCTTATCATTCGGCAAAAAAGATTTATTGAATAATATTTAGAAGCACTATTGTCCGGTAAAAAAATAATTCTGAATTTAAGATTCTTCGCTTCACTACGTTTCGCTCTGAAACGTATGTTCGACAAAACCGTTGAAAATAGAAATGGCTTTGTCAATGACAAGTGTTTAGTTTTTAGGGGAGGGCTTGGCTAGCGGCTCTGCCGCTAGCCAAACCCTCCCTTCGCGAATATGACCCAACCCCCTGTCATTCCGACCATAGGGAGGAATCTGTAAGTTTTAACCGGACAACAATGAATTAAAAGATATTTGAGATAACTTTTTTCAACTTTATCTTTACTCCCTCCGTTAATTCTGCTAACTCCTTATTTTCTATAGCCTGCATAAATGCTGATAAGCCAACTGCTGCAATTTATACCTGGTTGTCATCAATTGGTTGTACAACAGCATTGCAGGGTAGGATAATACCAGTCTTTTCTTCAAATTGTAACTATTCAGACTCTTAGGTGTTGTCCATATAATCAGGGTACTGCTTATGGCATTTCGCAGATTTCGCTCTCTAGAAATTAGCACACAACATAGGGTTAGTACAGAAGCTATCTAAAAACAATAACAGCAGCCGGATCTAGTACCTGGAAAGTAAAGGACTCGGTTAAATAAAGTTGCACACTCTGACTTGTATGCGACTCATAACCAATAGAGAAGTCCTGCCCCAGGGTTAATCTAAAGTCTCCTCCTCGATTAGCCACCAATATAGCATTCTCAATATGATCTGATAAAATTATCTTCCCATTTATAATGGTTTCAATATGTTTCCGTAGCGGGTAATGCCTATTGTAACTATTAATGTATTTGTATAGTTCGTAACCTACCACCAGAGTGTAAGAATCTTTTACTGCCTCATTCCTAAATGAAATAATGGCTTGCGATAGTAGGTCAACTAGCTTTTCGTAGTTACCTGTAAGCTGCAAGTCTTTATGCTCTGAGATATTAAGCAACCCTTCAATGTTTGCTGGCTTAAAGCCTTTATATATAGCCTCATCCTCAAATCGGGCAATTTTTTTTGCCGCATCAACCAAATTATCCAGATTAATATTCTCATTGCCCCTTAATACGTTATCGAGCTCCCAAATATCTAGTTCAAAAGGTATGCGAGCCTCAATAAGCGGCATCACGCTGTGAGTACCATATTGCACGCTGTTTTTCTCTTGGTTTTTAGGTGTATCTATTCGCCCTGTTGGTACTGCAGCAAAATCAAAGCCCTTGGGACCATCCACGTCAATAAATTTTCGTGCCGAGAGTGCTGTTGTTAGGGTCTGTTTTGCTTCTTCGTTTATTTCTTCCCATGCCTTGTCCGAAATGGGTGCCAATGATTTCCTTAGAATATCCATATCTATTTATTTTAAAGTTCCAATGTTTAAATCTCCTAATCCTTTAGCTTCATTTTTGTCACCATCCTCATCAGGTTCATGATGGGTTATTTCACCATTCTTAAAAAGATAGTTACGCAGCTCCTCGTCCCAAGCGGGCATATTGCGCCTCAACCATTCTAAGGTCATACAAGCGTGCTCAATCTCCTCGTCGCGGTTGTGCTCTAATATGGGTTTAAGGTTTTGGTCGCTGGTAACATCAACTCGCTGTTGATACCAGTCAACAGCCTCTATCTCCTCTTTAAGGCTATTTAAAGCTCTTGAAAAGTCTCTGGTCTCTTTGCTGAGTTCTTCAGCAGGTTCATGATAATTGCTCATTTTTTTTGTTTTTAAATTTACGTTAGCTTACTTTATTTCTGTTCTTCATAATTCTTAATCACTATTGTCCGGTAAAAACAAAGTTAAACATTATAGATTCTTCGCTTCACTGCGTTTCGCTCTGTCATTCCGACCGTAGGGAGGAACCTATAAATATTAACCGGACACCAATGATTCTTAATAAAATACTGAAAAAACAGTGCCATACTGAAAAAACAATGCTATTGAGGAAGCAGAGAGGTTTTTCGTGTACAAAAGTCCACACGCAGCATAGTGTTGTAGATTTTTATTTACAGTTCACATTTGCTCTCTTGGCGCTGAAATAATAAATACCTAAATTGAGCGATTCATAATTCCACTGTTTCTTTTCTTCTCGCTTGGCTCAAACAATTAGTTGATTTTTAAGGACGGGATTGTGAAAATAATTCTTTTCTCTGGTTTAGGGTATTTTTTCTTAT
>JAQVYY010000031.1 GCA_028708425.1 Bacteroidales bacterium | reverse complement strand
AAGATAGTTTTGTGCACCCAAATGGTGAAGTGTTATTTATTAGTTTTGATACCTTTAAATTACACATTATCAGGGTATTAAACAAACTATCTTTTATCTTTTTTTGCACAAATCGCTCAATTTAGGTTTAATTTAATTTTTATTCCCTATGAAAAAATATTTAGCATTTGCTTTTACACTACTAGTTATTGGTTCAAGCGTTGTAAGCGCTCAACCTCAATCATCTGTTATGCCTACAGGAAAACGGTTTATTATTCAGTCTGCCATGAATTATGGTAGAAACCCAGGCGGGTGCTGGGATATACCTGGCAGTCCTGGCGCAATTGGCAAGGGATTAAATATTCAGGTTTGGAATATAGATGGAGGCGTAGATAGATTTTTTACACTTACTGATAGCCCAGAGGGAGGATATTATGAGATGTTTATTGGCAATACCCGTAATTCAAGAGTTGATATTGCTGGAGGCAAATCAAAAAATGGAACCAATGTACATACTTGGGAACGCAACAATGGAACTGCGCAGCGTTTTCTTTTTCATCATTTAGGCAATGGGCGTTTTAAAATTTATGATCGTAACGGGAAGATACTTTGTCTTGCTGGTCGTAAAAATGATAACGGTACTAATGTTCATATATGGGAAGATCACGATGGTATTTCGGTTGAATGGTATCTATTAGATGCAAATACCAGAAAAGCGTTTATTCCATCAAGAACTCAACAATTAGCCGAAGCTCAATTAAAGGGTGATGCTGTACCTGAGGGAATGAATTTTCGCATTCAATCGGCTATGAGCTACGGTCGTTCTCAAGAGGGATACTGGGATCTTTCTGGAAAAGGTCAGGAAGCGGTGAGTAAAGGGGCAAGTATTAAAATCTGGACTATTGATAACGGTGTAGATCGTTTGTACCGTTTTGAGAAAAAACGTGATAGCGAGTACTACCAAATTTATGTAGGTAAAACTTCAAACGGAGTGGTTGACCTTTCAGGAGGGAAAACGAGTAATGGTACCAATGTTCAGGTGTGGGAAGTGAATAACGGATCGGCTCAGGATTTTTATCTTAAGCATTTGGGCGATGGAAGATATAAAATTTACCACCGAAGCGGAAAGATTATCAACCTAAAGAACTCTAATAATTCTAACGGAAATAATGTTCATTTATGGAGCGACCACAATGCAATTCATTGCGAATGGTATCTTATAGATCCTGCAACTGGTAAAGCTTATATCCCTAGCCAGCGTCAGAATACACCAGAACAACGACCTAGTCAACGCCAAAGTGCTTCAGGTAAAAGGCCTAGCCAAAGAACTTCTCATAAAAGATAGTTTATGGCGTTCATATAATTGAAAGAGGGCAGCTAATTCAGCTGCCCTCTTTCAATTGGTAGGTAATTCGGTTGTTATATTGCATTAATACTCCTCACCATACTCTGGCATCTTTTGATATTCAACACTTTTATCGGGCGTAAAAGTTGAGAAGGGTATGCTGATGTTTTCATCAAATTTAACCGCTGTTTCATTGGTTTCAATGCTCATTACCTTGGCTGTTGATTTAAGCGGTATCCCTTTATACATCCACACCTTAGCCATCATTACTTTTATTACCTCGCACTCTTTCCCAAGTATTTTTTCTGTTCCAAGGCGCTCGCCGCCCATAGAGGCTAAAACTTCTTCGCCCAGCTGTTCAATCTCTTCCTCGGTCATATCCTCTGTCATTTCATTGCCAATCTCTTCGTACTCGTCGTTTGATGACTTGTATGCAGTTCCCTTAATAAGATCCTGAGTGTAAATAGTATTATCATCGGTAATGGTAATGGAATGCTGCTCCTCTTTGGATGTCATGCCGAATATTTTTACCTCGCTTGTTGATTTTATTTCGGTGCGTGATTTGTGGCCATAATTGTCCCACCAGAACTTTTTGGATCCAGTAATACTACCAGTGAGTTTATATTCAACGTAACCCGATTTAATGGCAAGTTGGTTGTTCTGATTGTTATGGGCATTGGTTGATAGCGAGAACAGTGCCAAAGAAAAAAGAATGAATAGTTTCTTCATGATTTTGTGTTTTAAGATTTATGGGGTTAATAATTGTTAAGTAAAGTTACATAAATAGGAACAAACCCTATACTAAAATTATAGTTAATCATTGGTGTCCGGTTAATATTTATAGATTCCTCACTATGGTCGGAATGACAGGGCGTTGAGTTGTATTTGTGATGGGAGGGCTTGGCTAGCGGCGAAGCCGCTAGCCAAGCCCTCCCCTAAAAACTAAACATTTGTCATTGACAAAGCCATTTCTATTTTCAACGGTTTTGTCGAACATACGTTTCAGAGCGAAACGCAGTGAAGCGAAGAATCTATAATGTTTAACTTTGTTTTTACCGGACAATAGTGATAGTTAATATAGGATATGTTTTTCCAAACTATTTTAGTCCCTGTAATAAATGATATGTAAACCTAACCCCAATTATTCATATGTCTATTTATTTATTTTCAAAGGAACACATGGAACATTCATGGAGTAGTCATTCTCCTGTGTGTTAACGTTGTTAACATGAATGTTTCATGCGAATAATTGGGGTCTCCGACAGCGTCTAGTCCTCACAACCAATCTAGTTACTCAAAATTGGGTTCGACTAGGTAGGGGTAACCTGCATCTGCATTTATCTTTAATAAATTTGATGAATAATGCAGGATTATAAGCTAAGCCTGTTTATAGTGATGCTTCAATTTTTGAACGGAATAACAGGTTAACCCCCAGTACCATTGGTGCGTAGGTTGATTCGCCCGAAACAGTAATGCTCGTTTGATGATTTTCGAAAAGGTTATTTCCAAGCGCATCGAGCAGTACATCCGATACCGGTAACATTAGCGTATCGCTTTCTGTTATATTGTTAAGGGTAACCGTTAAGTTAACGTTCTCAACTGTGACGTTTAGCTCTAGAATAGATTCGCCCTCTGGTATGCCAGTAAGACTGCATTCAATCTCTGTAACTTCAAGACCTTTAATCTCTTCAATCCGATTTGCTACATCTTCATCGTCCTCAATATTCAGAGAAGTTGTATGCGTAAATGGATAGGTATTACCTTTTGAAACGTCTTCGATATCAATATCCATGTTCAGCTTAAAGTCTGAGTTGAACTTAAAGGATAGGCCCTCTTCGCATGAGTTTAGCGTAAATAGTAACCCTGCGATTGCAAAAAATGCGATTATCTTTTTCATATTTGGTGGTTTTAGGCTGCAAATGCAGCGGTTTGTGTTATTTAAAGCGATTTGATTGTATATTTACTACGGTTAACGATTTAGTTACTCCTTAATGCATCTAACATAAAAACCTTTTCCACAGTGGTAGTAAGCATTACCTGACATATTGTGTCTCCCGCCAACGTATAACGCCATTGCATTGCTGACATCATGTTTATCGGATGTCCAATAGCTTGTATACTTTTTAAAACCATGAAAAGCACCGTTTCTATCTCGTTCACCAGCTTGTTTTGAGTTAAATCCCGTTTTTCCGCCTTTAATTAGCTCTTTGGTAACATAGTTGGCTGCTGATGCACCCGTATTTCAATAAGTTTTTTTACATGGTTGGCAGTTGGCATTTTGTACCCCTCGGGAGCTAATCCGTGCGGGGCCGATACTGCATACCAGTTGTATAGCTTGCCATATTTTTTACCGTTTTCGGGGTCGTTATTATAGTAGTATCAGGCAGGTTTACCTTCTTTTCCAGCTTTTTTTCCATTCCTTATCGGTTTTAGCTTCGGGTATTGGGTCGCCATTGCGAAAGGTGCTCACATTCAAATTGTTGCTGGCCCAATTATAGTTGCCGTAAATGGCGTTTGTGGCTACTTTGGTTGTTGTTTTCTTAACCAATTTACTTGTGCTCATTTGCGATAATGAGCAGCTAGTGGTGGCAAATCCAACTATAATAGCAATAATCGCAAGATTTCGATTTTTCATATTATCTTTTTTTGTTGGTTTGTTTTTAATTCGTGTTGCAAAATGCTGCTTCGTATTCGTGTTCTTTAAGTAAAGCAACAAAAAAAACTCGCCACATGCTGGCGAGTTTTGAAATTGTAGGCTATAAATTTGAATCCGTAGTATTTCACTACTCTTTTGTCCATATTCTGGTGTTTAAGTTCAGCTCCTGAATAATGGTTGCATTCATTAAAAATAGGTTGTACATGAATTCAACATCGTCAAATTTTACACCAGATTTAAATATTTTTGGTTCGAACAGATCCTGCTTAAAGCTCATGGCAACATAAACCCTGGAGCCAATAAACGAGAGGTGCATTTTGCGTTTGTACTTTTTGTAGATTGAAACCAACGCTTCCATAATAGTGGGGGTGAGTATGTAGCGCGCCTCGGTTTGATCGGTGGCGAAAACGGCAAAAATTTTCTCAAATTCAGGGTTTTCAAGTTTTACGAGTTTTCCTTTTTGGCTTTTTTGCAGGCTTTGTCCAAATTTCCCCAGTAGTCGTTCGGCCGTATCGGGCTCAATGTAGGTTTTGCCCTTTATCTCCTTGTTAAAATCGGCATGGAAGAATAGCCCTTTAAAAACCGTATGCCAGGTCTCTTTTTTGTTGCCGTCATCATCGGTTGAAACGGTTTTGTATTCGGTATGAAGCTCAGAGCATTCAAAATCTGTTTTGTCAATAGTGCCGCTTATAAAGTCATCGCCCTTATAGCGATCTAGTGATTGCCTAAAAATATCACTTTGATTATACTCGTGGTTACTAATGCACTGGTTGGCATTGTAATTCCAGCTAGGGTCAATGGCTTTAACTATTTCGGAAACTACCTCGTTTTTAAACCGTGCTCTGTATTTTTTTTTCTTGATATAGGCAATTACCAAAAGTACAATGCCTAGTATAACTAATGGTGCTAGTACCAAAAAGGGGAGGGCTTCGAAGCTATTATTTTCGAAAGCCGCACTTACTGGTACAAATAGTATGAAAGTAAGAATGAATAGGAGTACAGCAAATATTTGATTTCGTTTTATGTTTTTACGTAGTCCTTCTAAGCCGGAGAGCTTCTCTTTTAGCTCGTTGTTGTATAGCGCTTTTAGTTCTTCTTTACCAATCATGGTTGTTGCTTTTTTGGGTTTAAGGATTTTGGAAGTATATAACTATTGCTGCAACAGCTGCAGCAATAATGTTTTTGATATTACGAAGCAATCTAGTTGAAAAGGTTTTTTACGTCTACATTTTGCCTTTCCGTTTCGGGGATTACAAAAACCTCTTTGCGTTTTAGGCTCATCATTCCGGCAATAATACTTTTTGGGAATACCTGAATGGCGTTGTTGTAATCGGTAATAACAGCGTTATAGGTTCTTCGTGCTGCCGAAATTTGCGATTCAACCTCGTTAAGCGTGCGCTGTAAATTCATAAAGTTTTCGTTGGCTTTAAGGTCGGGGTAGTTCTCAACCGCTACCATAATGCTTTTCATCCCGGCAGAAATTTGGTTGTCCAGAGCCACTTTTTCTTCATTGCTAACGTTTCCGCTTGTTGCTTTGGCACGCATTTCAGTTACTTTGGTAAGCAGCTTTTTTTCGTGGCTGGCGTACTGTTGCACGGTTGCCACAAGGTTTGGTATCAAATCGTACCGCTTTTTAAGCTGCACGTCCATTCCACCAAAGGCGTTATCAACCTCGTTGCGCTTGCGAACTAGGGTGTTGTACATTCCTACAAAAATCAGTACCAGTAGTACTGCTGCTCCAATAATAATCATAGTTGTTGTGGTCATTTTATTTAGTTTAATTTGTAAGTAATATTTTGTTTGTTAGTGTTTTAAGTTGATATTAAGAGGGGGCTGGTAGAAAATAATACCTTTTACCCCAATAAATATACGAATTGATTTTTTAGGATTAGTAAAAATAACAACTTTATGGCAATGCATATTAAATAGTAGCGTAAACGTACAAAAAAAAGACCTACCCAATTGGGTAAGTCTTGAAAGTGTATGCTTTGAGTTTGAAAGCGTATGCTTTATGGCGTTTTACCTGTCCCCCCAAAAAATGGTTTAATCGGAGTGTTGGGTGGTAAGAAAACTGAATGGAAATATAATTATTTAATTCTTCAGCTTGAGTTTATAGCTAATGGCTGCAATTTTACCATTTGTATCTACTTCTACAGCATAGCCCGATTTATCGTTGAAAAAGGTGTCGCGAACAAAGAGCCAATTATCACCTTCCTTATAAAACGATTTTACCTCCTCATCCTTTGCAGGGATAATCTCGTCTAGTAGTTCCTCAAGTAGCAGCGCATCATCATTTGTGACCAACGTGATTTGGGCGTTTGCAATTTGCTTAAACAGCTTTGTGCAAGGTATTTCTCGTATACTCTCAATATGCTGCATTGTTCCATTGTGCTCAAGCACAAACATTCCACTATGTAATTTGCTCCCGGAGAAACCATCCTGTTCGTAGGTATGAATAATTGAGTAGGCAAATAAATTCGCGTTAAGCGCATTTAGTCTGGGCGTTTCAAGTGTATCAACCCCGAACGAAGCATTTGAGCTATTTTTAATGTAATTAAGGACAAGCTCTGTCTCTGAATTCGATACTGATTGGGGGCGATCTGTTTCTTTGCTTAAATTTATATCGAGAATAACAACCTTATCTGTTTCCATATTTTTTATTGTGTGAGCTGAAATTGATGCCATGGAGCCATAGCAAAAATACAACCATTATGTTCTTCTAAAAAATTGTTTTTACGACGAATAAAAAAACCATGTATTGTTTTTGTTAACATATCCGTAGCTGCGCACCGTACCATCGGGGTCTAAAATATTTAAAGCCTGATGAATTGTAATGGCATTCTCATTAGCTTTTAGGGTTAATCCCTCTTTTATTGATGCAATCATCTCTTTGGATGCCATAAAGCTGTTCGAATTTTGGTGTGGAAACGTTTTATTGCCCACACGAAGAGAAGCTGCAGAACTTATGGGAATACTGACAGCACCATCAACTTCAGGAAATCCTTGCTGGATTTTTTCTTCAAAAGTTTCTTCTTTAAATACTTTGTTTAAGTCGCCATGCGATAGGGTATTGGTTTCTAGCGTCTTGGTAGTTTTTAAGCAGTTTTTTTCTGCCAACGCTTCTGCCGAATTCTCTTTTTTTACTTCCTCGTTACTTTCTCGATTTTGGTTTTTGCTACCCCCGTTGCATGCAAGAAAGGTTATGAAAAATAATGGTAAAAAAATTTTTGAGATTTTCATTATTTTTGTTTTTAGTTGCAAATCACTAGCATCTGAAAGTCTGTTTTTTAAAAAACCCGAAGAATCCCTTATTTTTGAGTTCGACAAAAAACTTTATAAATACGGGACTCTTCAGGCGAAGCAAAAGTAATAATAAACCGCTTATCCGCAAATTTTAGATCGGGTAAACCGATGGATTTTTTTATAGGCGCACCAATGCCTACCGAACGGATAAAGGGTGCAGTAAATATAAGGTATACGACCAATTCGTGGTCCTAATGTTCGGACTGCTAATAAGTGTCAGATTTTGAATGACCTATCGTTTGGAATAGGCGTGAGCGAATTCTTTATTGGCGACCTTAATTTACAACAAGCCCCAGCTCGTTAAGCCATGAGCGATGGTAGTAAAAAGGCTGACTGGCAAGTGTTTGAGAACTTTTACTACCGTTTATTGAACCATTATAAAGCGGTTCTAAAAAAGCACCACAAAGCGCACGTTATAAAGTAGATTAAGGACAAAAGCATTAACCCGCATTTGCATTCATCTTTATCAAAATTGATGAATAATACGGGTTAGTTGTATTTAACTAGTTTAAAAAACTTTATAGTCTACACCATTATTGTCTTCAAAGGTAACAGTTGAATAGTCAATTGATGCTTCGTCAACCGATATGCTATGGCTTTTTGAGTATGCTATTCGCGAATTTTCAATAGTAATAGTGTTAGTTCCGCTTTGGGATAGCGCCATTGCGCCGTAGTACTCACTGGAGCCTGCGTATAGTATTTCGCAATGCTTTAGCGAACTTCCTGCAACCCCTTTATAAAAGAACAGACCATCCCAATCGCCTTTGGCAGGGGCTGGGCTGTTGCTAGTGAATATAATTATATCTGTAGCAGTTCCCTCGGCAATTAGCTTGGCGTAATGTTCGTCCCAGTATGATATTTGGAATCCTGCACCAACTAAAAATTTCACAGTAGTGCCAGGCTCAATGGTAAGGTTTACGCGATTACCCTCGGCTCCAATTCGCAATTCTCCTCCAATTACGTAGGGGGCATCATGATTAAGCCAGGTGTAGTTACCCGGTACGTCAAGATTTTTGTAACTGTTTACTAAAATACCAGTATTAGCAGCGGCATTAAATGTGTTATTTGCGCCAATGGTGTGTACGTGGTTTGCACATATATCAATTGGGTGTGTTGCAATGTTTGAGAACGTATTCCCTTCGAATTGGGTAAATTCACCCTCTTTTCTAAGTATTATGGGGGTGTTTTTTAAGTCGCCAACGGCTTGCTGAATTTTAAGGGCTTTATGAAAATACTGTAAGGCTGGGATGTTGTAATCTTGCCTGCGGTATGCTTGCCCTAAATTTGAGTAGTTATATGCTAGCTGGTTACTGTCGCCCAGTTCGGTTGCTATTGCAAGCGATTGTAAGTGGTGCTCAATGGCCTTGCTGTAGTTACCCTCTTGCCTTTCTCTATGCCCAAGCCTGTCGAGAGCTTCCATTAGCCCCGGTTTAAAGTTCACGCTTTTAGCGTGATTTATATACTCCTCCATTAAGGGTTTGTATAGTTTCTTTAGGCTTCTTCGGTTTTTACTTATGGCAACCAGTACGGTCCTTAAGGATTTTGGGTTGGTATTAGCCTTTTGCAACTCATGCCTTATGCTATCTCTAAGGGCATATGCGGCTAGACTGTCTGGTTCAACTCCTTTCAGATTGTAAGAAGCTAAGCAGAAGGGATATAAGTATAAGGGTTTGCTTTAGCAGAAAGATCATCAGAATCTTTGAAGTATTTATTACGCCAGAGGCAAAATATTATTTGTACCTTATAATCCGCATTATTCATCAAATTTATAAAAGATGAATGCGAATGCGGGATACCCCAACATAGTCGCTGCCGGAGATAGCAATTATTCGAATGAAACATTCATGTTAACAACGTTAACACACAGGAGAATGACTACTCCATGAATGTTCCATGTGTTCCTTTGAAAATAAATAGATAGACATATGAATAGTTGGGGTTAAACACCAGTAAAGTTAGCATTTTTTTCGCTCAAGGTATGCTCAATAATTTTTGTTGAAAAAAGTTTCAAAATCCTTCAATGGTAGATTAAAAAACACTATTGTCCGGTAAAAAAATAATTCTGAATTTAAGATTCTTCGCTTCACTACGTTTCGCTCTGAAACGTATGTTCGATAAAACCGTTGAAAATAGAAATGGCTTTGTCAATGACAAGTGTTTAGTTTTTAGGGAGGGCTTGGTTAGCGGCGAAGCCGCTAACCAAGCCCTCCCTTCCCGAATATGACCCAACCCCCTGTCATTCCGACCATAGGGAGGAATCTATAAGTTTTAACCGGACAACAATGATTAAAAAACCATATCAGCATGTTATAATTGGAGCTATAGTTGGGGTTAATCTATAGCGCCTAAAATATTTAGTTAGATGCAGGTGTCATAAAAGAGGAACGTATCAATAGAGTAGTCGGAATTCACAATACGTTTACTTAGTGCGAGAGGCTATACCGCGTAAATGTTTCCATAACACTTTGTGCGTAGGTTTTTGAAACAGGAATTTCAATTTTTTTCGGGCTATCGAGCTCGAGTATAAGCTCGTTTTTATCTTTCCTCAAAATCTTAACTTTCTCAAAATTTACCATAAAGGATCTGTGACATCGGATTACCTCCGCATTTTTTAGTAGTGATTCCAGATTCTTTATGCTGTTCCGTAGCGTAAAACGAGCAACTTTTCCCTTATCAATGTAATATATATTTACGTAGTTATCAGCAGATTCAATATAAAGAAAATGTTCCGCTTTAACCGAAAATCTCAGCACCCCCTTTTCGTCATGCAAGGGAATCATCTTTTTCGAAGCCTCAACTTCAACCTGGGAATTAGCCAATTTTTGCAACTCATTCTTTTTGTCCTGCCACGAAAAGTAGAGCCAAAGCACCGAGTAGGGAATAAACAGGACCAATGCGGTATTCTTCGCTGAAGTTTTCAGTAAATCGAGAATGCATCTAGGATCGTGTAAAAATAGTTTTTCGAATAGCGTGTAAAAAACGGCCATTGCAAAGGCTTCGGCAAACGCCCAAAGTATGTATTGCCATACCAATAAATTTTTGCGCCTGGAAATGCGATACATAATCATTCGGCTAATTACCACAACCAGCACACCCGTGAGTATAATTAGGGTTGATAAACCCAAAATCTCAAATTCGGTTAATTTATAAAGGGTTTTAAGCTCTTTAAGTCCAAAGGGCGCATAAATGTTAATAAAAACCACCGCAAAAAGAGCCGTTAGAACAATGAGCCTAACGATATTCTTTTTGTCGGTTAAATATTTTGGAAGCGGAGTGTTAAACATTTCCGTAACTTATTTTTTCAAAGATAGCAAATAGAAGCCTTATGAATACCCTTTTTTTTAATGACGGTACTAAGTTACATGAAAAACTGATACCTGAGTACATGATTCTACCCCTCAATTGATGATTTTACCCCTCTGCGATGCCAGCAAACCCAAAAATTTGGTATGGAATTATTTTTGTTAGATTTTTAACCCGCATTATTCATCAAATTTGTTAACGATGAATGCAAATGCGGGGTACCCCGACCTAGTCGAGCCCAATTTTGGGCAACTAGATTGGTTCTGAGACTTAATCGCTGTCGAAGACAGCAATTATTCGAATGAAACATTCATGTTAACAGCCTTAACGCCCAGGAGAATGATTACTCCATGAATGTTCCATGTGTTCCTTTGAAAATAAACAAATAGACATATGAATAGTTGGGGTTAACTAAACACAAAATGCCTACCCATGGAATTTAAAAAAACATTTAACGCGCTAAAACAGAACTTTTCCATAACCAGTGGTAATACCGAACCAAATGGGCAGGGTTTTTCATTTAAATCTATCCCGTTTTGTAGTAGTTCCAAACCAATTCCTTGCACGCTCTCGGGCATTTTTAATAACACCAATGGGAATTCCTTTGCATCGGAAGATGCTAAAATTAAGGAAAATATGCATTTTAATCTTCCCGTTTATTTGCCCAGCTCATCATCAATATATAGTAAAGCGATAGTACTTTTACATGGCTTAAATGAGCGGAGCTGGCACAAATATCTCCCTTGGGCACATTATCTTGGTCAAAAAACCAACAGACCAGTAATTCTATTCCCCATTGCATTTCATATGAATCGTGGTTCCCTTAGCTGGTCCAAGCCAAGGCTTATGATGCCCCATCTTATCAACCGCAAGGTGAATAAGGATATTAGCATGGCTACTGTTGCCAACATCGCCTTGAGCCAACGCTTAAGCGATGACCCCCTGCGATTTTTTACCTCAGGGGGCCAGAGCGCCGACGACCTAGTTCAGCTCCTGGAGCTAATCAACGATGGTTCCATTCCTTTTCTTGAAAAGGCTGCACAGGTTGATTTCTTTTCTTACTCCATTGGTTCGTTCCTTGCTCAAATTCTTTTTCTTGCAAACCCAAAGGAGCTAGTTAGCCAAGCTAGGCTCTTCATTTTCTGCGGAGGGTCGTTATTTGATGAGATGAACGGAACCTCGCGTTTTATTATGGATAGCCATGCGTTTGGGAGCTTACGAAAATACTATTTAAACGATTTTCCCTTTGAACTCAAGAACCGTTCCCCACTGTCGTCCTTTGTTAAGGGAGGGATTTGGGGCGAATCATTTATATCGATGATTCGTGAGGAGAACAATCGATTTTACCGAGAGCATAAGCTCCAAAGGTTACGCGAGCAAATACGGGTAATTTCTCTGAAAAAGGATAAGGTTATTCCAAGCAAAGCGATACAGGCAGCTTTTGCATGTATACGTAATGGGGCTAAAGATATGATTACAGAGCTAGATTTCCCTTTTAATTACTCGCACGAAACCCCTTTCCCAACACTTCCATTAGATAAATCGGAGGAGGTTGATAGGGCTTTTAATCAGGTGTTTAGCAAGGCTGCGGAGTTCTTACGCTGATAACGACTAATTTCTCTAGGCGTAGAGTGGGTTTGGTGGATGTTCGGAAATTTTTAAACCTGCTTAAAATCAACCATAGCCCTTTAGCTAAAAACACATCATTCTTTAGTTATCTTTGTATTTACAATATTTACAACAATTACCCATTGGTATACCCTTTGTAATTACTCGCAAGCAAATATTTTAACCCGCATTATTCATCAAATTTGTTAAGGGTGAATGCAAGTGCGTGGTACCCCGACCTAGCCGAACCCAATTTTGGGCAACAAAATGGGTTGTGAGGCTTGGTCGCTGTCGGAGACCCCAATTATTCGGATGAAACATTCATGTTAACAACGTTAACACACAGGAGAATGACTACTCCATGAATGTTCCATGTGTTCCTTTGAAAATAAATAAATAGACATATGAATAATTGGGGCTAACGCCCGCTGTGCTTGTTTTTCGGTTCACCGGCCGATGCCAATCGCAGCACGAATCGTTTATCCCAAAATGTATTGTTTTTACTGTACACGAGTGAATAAGTGAAATTATTTTTCTCCCCTTTTCTTCCATAAATCAGGGTTACGGCTTGTGTGCAAAAGGGCAGAGATAACTAAAGTTTTATTGTTTTCGTCAACAATATAATGAAGCATAAAAGGGAACATGTTTAAAACTGCTGTACGAACATTGTCGTACCTGATATAACAGGCTTTAGGATTTTCCTTAATAAAATAAACCTTTTCCCGCACTTGCTGGGTAAAGCGTTTACCAAGCCCAATTTGTTTTTCTTCATACCAAAGATCAGCATTCGTGATATCTTCTTTGGCAAGGGGTAGAATGACGGACTTGTACATTACAGCTCTTTTTCAATGTCATCCATGGCACTATTAAAATCCAAAGCCTGGTCAGGATTTTCTTTGTAATCGTCAAGTCGTTTTCTTACAATATCCTTGTGCCAATCGGGAACGTTTATCTCTTCGTGTTCAATGCCTTTGTATTTGTTTTTTAATTCGTTCCACTCTTTAATCGGGATAAACACGCCTGTTGTCTGTCCTGAGCTATCTGAAATATATTGGAGGCTCATAATTTTAAATTTTAATGGTTTAAATACGCTTGTTGTGTTTTGTAATCACGGATAACCGAATCAATAATAGAGAATAAATGTACTTTAAAATCTGGCTTCATGTTCTGAATCTCCTGTAAACGTTTTAAAGTCTGCTTGTCAAAAGTAGAATTAATGCCTTCCCCAACAAGATAATCCAGAGAAACCCCGAAAGTATCCGCAATTTTTTTAGCCGCATCCACGGAAGGAATTGCAATATCCCGTTCATATTTACTAATCATCTCGCGCGATACTCCGCTTTTGTTAGCCAAATCGGTCTGCGACCAGTTTTTTCCCTTTCTAAGGTTGGCTATCACAGCTGCTATTTTATTCATATAGTCCTTTTTTGAGTACAATAATACTATGTATTTGCAAATATACGGAATTAAAAGACCAAAATAAAGCCAATAATCCCTAGTTCGGCTCCCCGCTTGCGCGGATTTGCAATCCGTGCTAAGCACATAAAAGCGAAACCCACCCTTATTGGGGCGGATTTTGATATACTTGACGGTGTCTGAGGCACTCGAAGACACCATTGAGTGAAACCCCCGCTAGCGCAGATTTGCAATCCGTGCTAAACCCATAAAAACTTGCATTTGTAGCTTAAATTTACGTAACTTAACCCGCATTATTCATCAAATTTGTTAAGGGTGAATGCAAGTGCGGGTTACCCCGACCTAGTCGAACCCAATTTTGGGCAACAAAATGGTTTGCGAGACTTAGTCGCTGTCGGAGACCCCAATTATTCGGATGAAACATTCATGTTAACAGCGTTAACACACAGGAGAATGACTACTCCATGAATGTTCCATGTGTTCCTTTGAAAATAAATAAATAGACATATGAATAATTGGGGTTAACGCCCGCTGTGCTTGTTTTTCGGTTCACCGGCCGATGCCAATCGCAGCACGAATCGTTTACCCCAAACTGTATTGTTTTTACTGGACACGTACCGCTAGCGCGGATTTGTAATCCGCGCCAGACGATACTATAATCAAAACCTGGCTGCATTTTATGTGCCCTGTGTTTTAGTTCGTTTTTTTTGTCCCTCTAAAAGTACGTATTTACAGCAAATGCAAATTGGGCTATAAATATTTCTTTTAAAACTGAGATGTTATTTTGCTCGTAAAACAGAAGCATTGCTTTCTTGTACTCAACGGAGTCAACTGTTCTAAATGAAATGGGGCAATGTTTATGATTCATTAAAATAGCATTACTCACTATTCTGGCTGTCCTTTTATTCCCGTCAACAAAGGGTTGGATGTAAGAGATTAGAACGAGAAGTAGCAAGGCTTTTTCAAAAACATTCTCCTTACTATTTACCAAATCGCACATATTCAATAAGGCTTCCGCTATTTGAAATTCATTATCTAATGGACGATAGTTTGTCCCAGAAATACCCACCCTTCTCTTTCTTATGTTCTTTTCAACACCAAGCTCTTTTATTAAAATGCGATGGATATCCTCAATTTTTGAAACGGATAATGGAATTAGATAGGCAGGGTTTTCAACTATGAAGTCAATAGCTTCTTTATGGTTTAAGAGCATAACTGCTTCCTCCTTAGTTTTTCCTGATGCGGTTTCCTTTTCCTTGAGCAGTCTTTCAGTTTCCAGAAGTGAATATGTATTCCCTTCAATCTGGGAAGACTTCCAGCTTAAATCAATGGCTAATCGTTCAAACTCCTTTTTGTATTCAGTTTCGGTCAGATGAGAAACATTCTCTTTGAATTTTTCTTGCAGCAACGATAACTTCTCTAATTCCATAGCAGTAAATACGCTACTTTTTTTTAGAATTGTTGGAATGAGCCGTAAATTAAAGTTTCCTTTAATATCCCTTTCGTCAATTTCCTGTTCGTAATACTTGTTGATGTCAACAGGATACAAAAGTTCATAGGTGGGGGATATTAAATATTTCGTTGATTTTCCTTGCCCCTTTTTAGCCAATAAATTCTCGTCGATTAGCCTTGAGAGAACTCTTTTAACAGTTGCATAGCTAACTGTAGTGGAAATACCTTCAAAAACTTCTTTTGAAGAAACCTCTTGATGCTTCTTTATGAACTCAATTATAGCTGAATCTCGTTCAGTTGTCATGATGTGTTAATTTTACGGCTCACAAATATAATCTATATGGCTCAAACCCCCATGTTATTGAGCCGTATTTTTTATCAAAATGAGCCACAACGGATAATTAGGCATGGGTTTTTGGAGTGTTCATGATGAGCACAAAATAGGGTATTAGTAAACATTGAGAAAGGAAACCACATGATAGCCATAAATGCTACATGCATACCTTATTAAATAGTTTTGTGAGTAATAATTGTAGTTACCGCCACTGCCCCCTCCGTTCGGCTTAGGCTGTGGCTAAGCCGTATATATCTCTTTTGGCTGTGCCAAGCGATACTAAAAGCAAAATTTGCCTTTATTGGGATGGGTTTTGTTGCATAATAATTGGTTAGAGGTTGAATGAGTATTAGTAAGTATTCGCTTGCAAGCTGCAACAATTTTTGTTTTATTTCCATTGTTGTCCGATTAAAAAAAACACATCAATGCAGGTACCTTGCTTTTGCTGGTCAAATCACCCATATCTAATACCCGGGGCGTTGCCCCAGACCCCACTTACTTTCTTCTCTTGAAAGCAGAAAGTAAGCAAAGAAGTTCAAGGCTGCGTCCGCCTCACTCGAAAAACTACGCGATGCGGTCTAAAAAATCTGAACTTGCACCTCCCTGCGGTCGGTGCTGTAAACAGCAGATTTTTCTTAACCCGCATTATTCATCAAATTTGCTAAAGATGAATGCAAGTGCGGGTTACCCCGACCTAGTCGAGCCCAATTTTGGGCAACTAGATTGGTTGCGAGACTTGGTCGCTGTCGGAGACAGCAATTATTCGAATGAAACATTCATGTTAACAGCCTTAACGCCCAGGAGAATGATTACTCCATGAATGTTCCATGTGTTCCTTTGAAAATAAACAAATAGACATATGAATAATTGGGGTTAACGTCCGCTGTGCTTGTTTTTCGGTTCACCGGCCGATGCCAATCGCAGCACGAATCGTTTACCCCAAACTGTATTGTTTTTAATGGACACGAATGTTTTATCCCGCTAGCGCGGATTTTGTTGCGTTTTAACAGGTATATAGATGGGTTGTGAGTTTTTAACATTTGCTTGAGAACCGCAACTATTGTAATTTTATTTCGTTAAATTTGTACTATGACACAGATACTACAGGACATATTAAAGCTGAGTGTATCAGAACGTATTATAATGGTGGAAGCCATTTGGGACAGCATTGCTGAAAAGGATGACCAGGTAGAATTATCCTCAGATGCGAAGCAAGTTCTCGATGATAGGCTTGAAGCTCACAAAAGGAATCGAGACGAAGGTTCAAGCTGGACAGAAGCTAAAGTCAGAATTAAGGAACAGCTCTAATGTACAGGTTGATTGTCAAACCCTTTGCCGAAGAAGATGCTGCAAAGGCAGCTGTTTGGTATAACGATAAAAGCGAGGGTTTGGGCAATGGGTTTTTACGGGCTCTAGATGCGAAAATCAATGAAATACAACGAAATCCAAACCATTTTCAGGTAGTTTATAAAAATATCCGAAGGGCATTAACCAGCCGGTTTCCCTATGGAATTTTTTTTATAGTTGAGAGTGATGCCATTTACATTTTGGCAATACTGCATACCAGCAGAAATCCAAAAATTTGGAAAGATCGAGAATAATCACAAAGATTCAAGTAAGGCTGGTACCCCTGGGTGTCTTGAATATACGAACCACCGCTAAGCCGAGTTTGCCAAATTGGAATTGCGTTTGGCGGTCGGCTCCTGATAAAGAACATCGGGACAAGTTATCCCGCCGCCCAAATATTAAACAAGGCTTTGCTCGGTTCTTTTTCAGTTTTTCGGATTATTTCCTGCAGTTCCAGCAGCATCTCCTCCGACAAGAAGATTACATCAATGCAGGAACCTTACTTTTACTGGTAAATCACCCATATCTAATACCCGGGGCGTTGCCCCAGACCCCACTTACTTTCTTCTCTTGAAAGCAGAAAGTAAGCAAAGAAGTTCAAGGCTGCGTCCGCCTCACCCGAAAAACTACGCGATGCGGGCTAAAAAATCTGAACTTGCACCTCCCTGCGGTCGGTGCTGCAAACAGCAGATTTTTCTTAACCCGCATTATTCATCAAATTTGCTAAAGATGAATGCAAGTGCGGGTTACCCCGACCTAGTCGAGCCCAATTTTGGGCAACAAAATTGGTTGCGAGACTTAGTCGCTGTCGGAGACAGCAATTATTCGAATGAAACATTCATGTTAACAACGTTAACACACAGGAGAATGACTACTCCATGAATGTTCCATGTGTTCCTTTGAAAATAAATAAATAGACATATGAATAATTGGGGTTAACGCCCGCTGTGCTTGTTTTTCGGATCACCGGCCGATGCCAATCGCAACACGAATTGTTTGTCCCAAAACGTATTGTTTTTATCGAACACGAGTGAACAAGTAAGATTATTTATTTTCCCTTTTCTTCCATAAATCAGGGTTACGGCTTGTGTGCAACAGGGCAGAGATAACTACAGTTTTATTGTTTTCGTCAACAATATAATGAAGCATAAAAGGGAACATGTTTAAAACTGCTGTACGAACATTGTCGTACCTGATATTACAGGCTTTAGGATTTTCCTTAATAAAATAAACCTTTTCCCGCACTTGCTGGGTAAAGCGTTTACCAAGCCCAGTTTGTTTTTCTTCATACCAAAGAGCAGCATTCGTGATATCTTCTTTGGCAAGGGGTAGAATGATGGACTTGTACATTACAACTCTTTTTCAATGTCATCCATGGCACTATTAAAATCCAAAGCCTGGTCAGGATTTTCTTTATAATCGTCAAGTCGTTTTCTTACAATATCCTTGTGCCACTCGGGAACGTTTATCTTTTCCTGTTCAATGCCTTTGTATTTGTTTTTTAATTCGTTCCACTCTTTAATCGGGATAAACACGCCTGTTGTTTGCCCTGAGCTATCTGAAATATATTGGAGGTTCATAATTTAAAGTTTTAATGGTTTAAATACGCTTGTTGTGTTTTGTAATCACGGATAACCGAATCAATAATAGAGAATAAATGTACTTTAAAATCCGGCTTCATGTTTTGAATCTCCTGTAAACGTTTTAAAGTCTGCTTGTCAAAAGTAGAATTAATGCCTTCCCCAACAAGATAATCCAGAGAAACTCCGAAAGTATCCGCAATTTTTTTAGCCGCATCCACGGAAGGAATTGCAATATCCCGTTCATATTTACTAATCATCTCGCGCGATACTCCGCTTTTGTTAGCCAAATCGGTCTGTGACCAGTTTTTTCCCTTTCTAAGGTTGGCTATCACAACTGCTATTTTATTCATATAGTCCTTTTTTGAGTACAATAATACTATGTATTTGCAAATATACGGAATTAAAAGACCAAAATAAAGCCAATAATCCCTAGTTCGGCTCCCCGCTAGCGCGGATTTACAATCCGTGCTAAACCCTTAAAAGCGAAACCCGCCTTTACTGTGGCGAGTTTTGATATTTTAGTCGGTGTCTCAGGCTCTCGAAGACACCATTGAGCGAAGACTCCGCTAGCGCGGATTTGCAATCCGTGCTAAATTCATAAAAATTTGCATCTGCAGCTTAAATTCACGTAACTTTAAACACCAATATAGATTATTAGTACAATGATAAATATGTGCATATGTATGTTATTTGTTTTGTGCTTACATACTTTTACACCACCCTTGGGTATTTTACCCAGCTTTTTTAACCTATTACTAACCAACTAAAGCAAATGCCTATGAAACACAGAATTCTTTTTTTACTAGCGCTAATGCTAACCGCCACCAGCTGGCTAGCAGCCCAGCACGCCGTGTGGTGGGGTGGCTCGCCCCCGCCAGATGGTACCACCCGCGACCACTCCGTTAGCTACGGCAACGGCTTTGCGTGGCTGGTGGCACTGGGTACCTCCGGCTCCGAGGACTTCTGTTTTGATGCCATTGCCGTAAGCAGCGGGGGCTTTTTAGTGGTGGGAAAAAACGTGTACTTCAGTGGCTACACCGTAATTAAAAGCGAATTGGTGCTTTACCGCCTTACCGAGGAGGGCGAATTACTATGGGAAAAGGGGTATGGCATAGAGGATTACAAAGAGCTTTCAGACTTTGCGGTGATTGAGAAGCCCCATGGCGGGTTTTTTATTGCAGGGATGGTTGCCCCCCCACAAAAGGGTATTCTAATTGAAGCCGATGCTGATGGCGACACCCTCTCCATGGTGAGTTGGGCGAGGCCGCCCAACGGTTTTATCAGTGAGCTGAGAATGAGCAGGAGCACCTACGACGACTCCTTCTTCTTATCCTATAGACAGATTGAGAATGGTATCTACACCACAGAGATGTTTAAGCTCAGCTACAATTTGGATACGCTGGCCTACACGGTGTTCCCCAATTATCACGGTATTGAGTACGCGCCCAAGCCCTTTGGCTATATCCACAAAGGGCGCTATTATGATGGGATGCTTTTTTATAACCTGATTAACTTCCAAGGCGAGCCGATTGATTCATTCCCAGATCCCATAGGGATAAACGGGAACTATTATACCCACCCCGTTCGATTTCAGAGCCTGCGGAACGGTAAAAACATTTTTTTCCGCAAGCACCCTGAACTTCACGCTGTGTTTGTTACTGCCATTGCCAACGATGGGGGGGAGCTGCTGTATGGCGAGCCGTTCCACAACCAAACATGGTGGCTTAAAGGTGTCGGTGCGCCTAATCGCCCCCTTTATGAGTTTTCCGATGGGAGCATCTGCCTGCCGATCCCGGTCCATTCCGAATGGGATGATAAGTATGACATTGGGCTGGTAAAGCTCAACTCCATGGGGCAGCTGCTGGGCGATACGCTCATTTTTCGTATGGGGAGTAATCTGGAGCTGGCCAGGGTGCTGGAGGGGGCCGATGGGCGGCCGATTATCTTTGGTACCACAGAGAATGGCCCATTCGGCGGAACGCTTTCGGGGGAAGATATTTTTATTGCCAAGCTGGAGAGCTGGAACCCGGTAGGCATACCCACGGTCGAAACGATTACGCAGCCCCTGCACGCCTACCCTAACCCAGCAAGTGAGCATGTGGTGGTGGAGTTGCCCCCAATGCCCAACGGGCAGCTAACCGTTACGGGCATGGGCGGTAATAGGGTGCTAACACAGGAGATTGCTCAGCCCGAGACCATTCACCTCAATACCACCACCTGGGCAAAGGGCAGCTACATTGTAACCTACCGCACTGATATTGGGGCATATTCTTCAATTATTATAAAAAACTAAAAAAGCATAAAACGATGAAAAGAATAGCAATAACTCTACTGATAAGCTTTACATTGGCAAGCGTTGCCCAACCCGCTAGCGCGGATTTGTAATCCGTGCTAAACCCATAAAAATTTGCCTCTGTAGCTTAAATTTACGTAACTTTAAGCACCAGTAATGATTATTAGTACAATGATAAATATGTGTATATGTATGTTATTTGTTTTGTGCTTACATACTTTTACACCACCCTTGGGTATTATACCCAGCTTTTTAACATATTACTAACCCATTAAAACCAAATGCTTATGAAACACAGAATTCTTTTTTTACTAGCGCTAATGCTAACCGCCACCAGCTGGCTAGCTGCCCAGCACGCCGTGTGGTGGGGTGGCTCGCCCCCGCCAGATGGTACCACCCGCGACCACTCCGTTAGCTACGGCAACGGCTTTGCGTGGCAGGTGGTGCTGGGCACGGCTCGATCTTCAGACACCGCACGTGATGCCATTGCCTTGAGCAGTGGCGGCTACCTGGTGATGGGCACAAACGCTTACTTTGAGGGCAATACCGTAACCCATAATAATTTGGTTCTTTATCGCCTCTCCGAGGGGGGCGATTTGTTGTGGGAGAAGGAGTATACCATAACCATAGAAGATAACCAAAATCTCCTTCAATTCAGCTTGATTGAAAAGCCTGATGGGGGTTTTCTAATGGCTGGAATTATGGCCTATGCCTATGAGACAAATCCTCGCTCTTGCATCCTTATTAACTCAGATGCAAATGGGGATACCCTATCTACAATCACTTGGAGCTCTCCGACAATGAGCCTAAATGATATTAAGCTTATTAAAAGCGATTTCGATGAATCCTTTTATGTTTCATACCGGTTATCCTTAAATAGCCAGTACAAAACAGAAATTTTTAAGCTGAACTACAATTTGGATACGCTGGCTTTTACTGAAATCCCTGAATTTTTCAACCCAGAGCATGTTCCCAAGCCTTTTGGCTATATGTATAAGGGCAAGCATTTCGATAGTATATTTTACCACTACCTTATTAGTCTAGAAGGTGAGGTGCTCGATTCCTTCCCCGATCCGTTTGGAGATTTAGCTAATGGTATGTACCCAATGCAAAGCCTTCAAAATGGGAACAATGTTTTCTTTAGAACAGAACTAAGCAATCCAAAAATATTTAAAATGGCCACCACCACCGATGCGGGTGAGGTGCTGCACATTAACCCCAGGTGCTTTAGCGGCGATGATGTTTGGGGGTTTGACCAGCCATGGATTTTTACACCCTGTGAGTTCTCCGATGGCAGCATTCTTGTGCCCTTTAACTGGTACTTCGACTACTTCGATAACTACTCCATAGGGCTGGTGAAGATCAGCTCCTTGGGCCAGCATCTGGGCGATACAGCGATTAACCGAGCAGCAGGTAGCATGATGCTGGTAAAGGTGCTGGAGGGGGGCGATGGCCGGCCCGTTATATTTGGCACCGGCGAGAACGGCCCTTTTGGGGGTCCGTTTACGGGTAAAGATATCTTTATAGCCAAGCTGGAGGCCTGGAATCCTACGGGTGTAACCACACCCTCCGCAGCGGATACAATGCCGCTTATGGTTTACCCAAACCCCGCCAACGATGCCGTGGTGGTAACCCTACCCACAGGGGCAAAGGGTACGCTTACGGTGCAAACGCTTTTGGGTAGCGTAATACATAGCCAGCCCGTTGCGGGCAATGGGGAGCTAACCCTTTCGACAGCAAATTGGCCTGCCGGCCCGTTAATCGTATCGTTAACCACACCCAATGGGGTACTTACAACCAAGCTAGTTAAGAACTAAAAACACAAAGAACTAAAAAACACAAAAGCTAGATATTGTACATGGTTGCGCTAAGCCAAATGCCAATGCGCTGTACCACCTCCCGGGTTACCTTAGCAAATATGGTGAATAGCTAGATTACACCACCCAAAAAGTGCAGCCAAACAATTGACAATCCTTGTAAAACAAGTTACAATCGTTTTTATTTCACCAATAATTTGTACTTGCAGCTTAAATTTACGTAACTTTAAACACCAATAATGATTACTGTAACAATGATAAATATGTGTATATGTATGCTATTTATTTTGTGCTTACATGCTTTTACGCTACTCTTGGGTATTTTACCCAGCTTTTAACCTATTATTAACCCATTAAACCAAACGATTATGAAACACAAACCGATTTTAACTACAATTATGCTAATAGCATTTATTGCTAGTTGCTTTTCGCAGGAGTACGAGTACGTTCCATTCCCCACTAGCGGGGTGATATGGAGTGAGGCTTACCAGCCTCCATATGATGAAGGGTGTGGTCCTATTTATGAGCGTTTTGCCCTTTCGGGCGAGGATACGGTTATAAATGGGCACATCTACAAGAAGCTCTACATCTTTTACGACACCGTGTTCGACCACAGAACGGCCACCCCCATTGGGGGGATACGCGAGGACGAGCAGCGCAGGGTTTACTACAAGGGAGAAAAGATCCATGACTTTAAACCCTTGAATGAATTTGTTGATTACGAGGAGATCATGCTTTTCGACTTCTCGGTTGGCATTGGGGACACCATAAAAGAGGGGAATTTTATGTCCTGGAACGAGGCTCATTGGCTAATTGTTCAGGATATTGACACCGTGCAGATGGGCGGTACCCTAAGGAAGAGGTATTGTCTTGAAAATAATTGTGATGAGTATGGTGTTAAATGGATTGAGGGCATGGGGAGCAGCCGGGGATTGCTTTTTACTTCAGGAGATACGCCGACCAACGGCCTGTACAACTACCTTATCTGCTTTAAGCAGGACGATGAGATTCTCTTTTTTGATGATGATTTTTCGGAGTGTATGCCCCCCATTATGGGCATTGGGTCGCAGGGGTGGGATTGGAACTCGCTGCGAGTGTTCCCCAACCCGGTTACGGGGGCTACAATTAACTTCCTCATGGGCAAAGCCCCCATTGAGCAGATAACCATTTACAACGCCAAGGGGGTAGCTGTTGATTGGGTTAGGGTTAACGAGCCTGCCGAAACCTACACCCACAGGCACACGCTGCCCGCCGGCCTTTACATTTTTACTGCCGTTGACAGGAATGGCAAGCGGTATAACGGAAAATTTATTGTTAACTAAACCTTTAAGCCATGACAACAAAAAAAAATTTGCTTTTTGTACTTGCCATATTCATGGTAAGCTCCTATAGTCTGCTTGGTCAGATTACCCATCAGGCTAACTTTACCGAGGATGTTACAGTTGAAACCCTGCTGCTTGAGGATGGAAATACTTATAGCCGGGTTATACTTTCAGAGGAATACGCAACCATTGATACTGCGGGGCATCCAAATTTACCCGTAAGATATATTAAGCTTCTTCTGCCGGCTAACACAAAGATTAGCAGCATAGAGGCATCATTCTCAAATGTGCAGAGCTATACATTGGAGCACCCCGTTGAGCCGGTGCAGCACCCAATACCAACCTCTTCTACCCCCCCCCCCCCCCCCCAGACTTTATAGCACCGTTCCCGTCGCTGTACGGTTCAGCTGACCCCTATCCCGGTAAAATTGCCGAGTTAGTTGATGAGGGTACATTTAGGGGTAACTCCATAGCAACCCTTGCCATTTATCCCCTACAGTACACGCCGGCCAGTGGCGAGATTAGCTGCTACCGTAGTGTATCCATCCAACTTCAGTATGAGCCCGATAGCCATAAAACCGAGAGCCAAGTACCCTTGCTCGATGGAAGTACCCAAAGGGTTTTAGAGTACCTGATAGATAACCCATCGTTTATTGACGGGTCTGCCGGCGTTATGGCTCCTGCCGGAACCACTGCAACCCAAGCATCAATCCCAATAGGCAGTAAGTATGTAGTTGTTACAAGCCAAACCCTTGCTCCGGCTTTTAATCGATTTGTTGAGTGGAAGCGTAGGAAGGGGGTGAGCATTGAGGTGGTTACCATAGAGGATATTTATGCTGCCCATACGGGCGATCTGGTTTCAGGGATATACGACGATGCCGGTAAGCTCAGACAGTTCCTAAAGGAAGCCTACAATAATGGTAGCGGAATAGAGTATGCCCTTTTAGCAGGTAGGCATAATATAGTTCCCATCAGGTATGGCTGGGATTCGAATAATACAACACTTGAAAGTCATATTATACCAACAGATTTATACTTTGCCGATTTTGATGGCAACTGGGACTCTAACGGCAATGGGCTATATGGCGAGCCGGCTGATAGCGTTGACTTTTACCCCGAGATCTATGTGGGCAGGCTATTGGTGCAGAGCGCACAGGAGGTTGAAAATTGGACAGATAAGCTGATTCAGTATGAGAGTTTCCCCGGCAACGGCGATTTTGGCTACCTTACCAAGGCCTTCTTAACCCAAGCAGATCATCTACAACAATATGGTGCAGCAAATTATATTGGAGCAAGGCTTACATGGTGCGATGTAATTGAAATCTTCGAAGAGGAAGGAGGGTATGACACACCCGACACCCCGAACTTTCCAAAGGGAAAGGATGTGATCGATGAGTTTAATACCCACTATGGATTTGCCAGCTTTTTTGCCCATGGTGGACCAAGGTGCGTTGCAGTTGCAACCCAGGGTAATAACGGTTGTTTTGATCCTCCAGCGCAACGCAAGGTAACTTCAATGGATTCGTATTTAACATGGTGTGAGATACCCGAGGAAGGAAATGGAATCGATAATATGACCAACAGCACGCACCCTACGGTTTTCTACTCCATATCCTGTGAAACCATGCCATTCGATGAGTATAAAATTAATACAGGTGAAAGAAATATGGGCGAGGTTTATACGGGTATTAGTTCGGGAGGTGGTCCCGCATATATAGGTAATACACGTTATGGGTATGTTTTTTCTTCTAGAGATCTTTTTAGCCAATTTATAGGTGTAATTACCAGTGGATTAGCCTATGGAATAGGGAAAGCTGAGGCTATTTCAAAACAAGTTTATAATGACAGGTATTTGCGGTTTAGCCACAACCTGTTGGGCTGCCCCGAAACTGAACTGTGGACAGCCGCACCCCAGCGTAAGTATATGAACATAAACTATACAGGGAGAAATGTAAAGGTGGTTGACGAAAATGATGCACTCCTGAGTGACGTTGGGGTGGTTTTTGATGACGGCAACCAACGCCACGTAGCAATTACAAACCAGAATGGTGTTGCAGCATGCCCCTTTGAAATCAGCCCGCTTACTCAAGTAAGCGCAACCAAGCACAACTATTTACCCTCTTACACATACATACTTACCGAGAACGAGACCTGGGCATCGGAACAGCAAATAAGAGGGAATGTTGTTGTGCCAGAGGGTTTAACGCTCACGATTTCTGTCAATACAGGTCTCCCTAAATACACTTCTTTAATTGTTAAAGAAAGTGGTAGTTTGATACTTGATGAAGGTGTTGCATTATCACTAGCAGATGAAAGTGCAAGCCTTATATTATCTGGGAACAGCACTTTTATCGCAAAATCGAATTCATCATTTTCTATGCCTGACTGTTCAGAGCTGTTGGTAGCTGCTGGGGGGCAGCTAGTTGTTGAGGAGGGTGCAACCCTCAAGATCTCCCCCAACGCCATCCTCAATGTACACAACGGGCAGGCAGCCTTTAGCATTCATCCAAATGCTGTAATCCCCACAGGTTTTGTCCACCCCAACGATGTGGTGCCACCAACCTACCGGATTGCCTCCGGAACGCATGTGTGGGAAAACCCTGCCTATAGAATGTATCGTAATTTGGTTGTTGAAACAGGGGCCAAGCTAACGCTACTTAATCCCTCCCTCTCCTTTTCTCCAGACAAGGGCGTGCGAGTGGGCGTTGGGGCTGAGCTAAATATTGAAGGAGGAGCGCTGCTCCCCAGAACTGACTGTAATTGTAAAGGTGAATGGATAGGTATTTCGGTACAGGGCAACCCATCTGAGCAGGGTAAGCTAATTTTGAATGGTACCGTTGTAGGAAAGGCCATTACTGGGGTTGAGGCTATGGGTGAATGTGTTATAGACGTGAACGGCGCAACCTTTTCGAACAACAGGGTGGGCATCTCATTCAGGGCGTTGCCAACAGGCTATAGCCTGTTGCGGGTGGCTGGCTCCACCTTTACCTTTGAGGATGACGGCGAGGCAGATCAAAAAAAGATTACCCCCATTTTTATTGACCTTAGGGAAGTGCCCTGGTTGAGTATATCAGGGAATACCTTCCAAAATCTTACCCCATTTAGCTCGCCTATTTCCTGTGCAGGGTATGGCATACGTGCATTGGATACGGATCTGTCCTTAGTGGGCGATGCCAATACGTTCATAGGTCTATTCACCGGCATTGAGGCCAGCGCCACGGTAGCCACACCCACATTCTTTGCATTTAATCAGGTTTTCGAGAGCTGTTTCAACGGGATTCGCGTAAGCGCATGCCCCTCGCCTTTGATTATGGGTTGTAGTTTCGAGTTACCCAACCTCAAAGATGGGTCTGCTGTTCCCACCGCCCTGTCCATCCTAAACCTTAACAGCTTTGTTGCGCAGGGCAACACCATACTGGGCAACGGGATGGGCTACGGCGTTTACCTTGAGAGCATAAATGGAGGTGCCGGACAGGTGTGGGCCAATGCAATCGAGGGGCTATCGGTTGGCGTTATGGCACAGGGTGTTACAGCGTCAGGGTCATTGGGTGGCTTTAACACCATTCAGGTGCAGTGCAACCAGTTCGACTACAACAGCCTTTCCGATATTCTGGTCACAGGGGTTGGCCTGTCGTCAATACAGGGTACAGAAAATGTTTCGGCCTCCAATGTGTTTGGGGAGTCGAGCTTTCATATCATCTCCGAGAACATGCCCATTACATACTATGGTTATGAAGGGCCCTATTTCCCCACCAGGGTTGAGGGTAAGATAACGGTTCTCGAGGCAAGGGAGTTGGCAAACTGCAATACTCTTATTGGCTCCAAAGATGCGGGGTTACAAAGTGTGTCCGATGCTGGCGAGTCGCTAGCTTTGGCGCAGAACCTGCTGGTTGAAATGCAGGACATGGGCAGTACGGATGATCTGCTTGCCGAGGTGGAGGGTGCTTCGGGTAACGACCCGCTTGCCCTTAGGGATGCGCTAATGGAAAAATCGCCCATGCTATCCGATACCGTGATGGTTCGAGCATCGGATGATGAAGTGCCACTGCCCCATATCATGCTGGCGCAGGTGCTTATGAGCAACCCGCAGGCCGCCAAATCGTCCGCAGTGCTAGATGCACTTGCGGCAAGGGAAAACGCTCTTCCGGCCTACCTAATTGAGGCCATCTTGGAGAGCGGCACCAGCATCTCGCCCATCGATGTGGTAAAATCGCTGGTTGCCAGCCAACGGGCTACCCGCGATATGGTTGCAGGTATCCTTACCCACCGCTTTGCCAGCGACACATTGGGCAAGCAGTACGATAGTCTGCAGATGCTTAAGGACTACCATCCCGACCTAATTTACCAGTACATTTCGGCTTTTGCCGCCCGTGAGATGGGGGATGCTGCAGGTGCTCAGCAGCAGCTTAACGATATGGGTGTAAATAATACGCTTACGCCATTACAGGCTCAGGAGTTGAGCGGGGTTATAACCCTGGCCAACCTTCTGGATGCAGCAGGGGAGGATCCTCTGGCATTGGATAGTACGGCACGGGTAACACTCCTTGGTATAGTCGATCAGGGTAGCGGTATCGCCTCTGCGTTAGCGCATAATCTGCTAGCGTCTATCGATACCATACCGTTTCTTGCCCAAGACTATGTTCTAGACAGGAATACCGGTGCCGATGCGCCCACAGCTCATGGCCCCTACGTTGAGGTTGAGCCTTATCCCGTTACCCGCTTCGTGGTGGTGCACTACGATATGGGAGGGATTACAACCGACCAACCCCATTTGAGCATCAAAAGCCAGCAAGGGAAAACAGCGTACCAGCACGATTTAACCCGTGCTCAGTTCGAGCTGCTTGTTGAGGTTGATGGCTGGTTGCCAGGTCTATACTCCGTTAACCTAATGGATAAGGAGCAAACCCTGGCCCGAACCTCTTTTGTGGTGGAGGGTGCGGAGCAGGTCGAGGTTGACCCTAATCCCGCGGAGGATATTGCTGCTCCAATTGTATCGGTTTACCCAAACCCCACCAGCGGCCTAGTTAGTATTGAGGTGAAGGGCGACAGAGAGATGCTTTTCTCCTACGAGGTGTTTACCCGAGTGGGTGTACGTGTGCTAACCGGTAGTGGTAACGGCAGTAAACAGCTATCATTAGCAAATCTCGGGAGGGGAAGCTACATGATAGCCGTGAATGTAGATGGTTCAAGGCATATTTTTTCGGTGGTGGTGGAGTAGTTTTGCGGATACTAACCGTAACTACCGCCACTGCTACTAAAGCAGGCTAGCTGAAATGGAAAGAACCGAATCTTTAAAAAAGATTCGGTTCTTTGTTTGCTTGTTTCTAATTATCTTTTACAGCATCAGCAGGAAGTGTTCAGCTGGGCATATTTTACCGCAGCAACAATAACGGTAGGAAACTAACCTTTACAATAACCCCAATAATTGAGGTTAATAGCTGATATATTAACATCCTTTCTGTTTTTTTTTCTTAAATTCACTGTGTGAAAATTATTAGCTCGAGTTAAAATAAAATCGATTTGGAATGAAAGTAAAATCACTATCTACAGCCGATAAGGTACCCTTTAACCTCGATGGCAGGAAAATGTACGTTGGGCAAAATGTAGAATTGATACATTTGAATCTTAAACCTGGCGAAGTTCTAGAGAAGCATAGCAATCCGTTCGATGTGGTTTTTTATATACTAGAGGGTAGGGGAATTGTTGAAACTGATGATGAGAGAATTAGCGTTGAGCCAGACATGTGTATCGAAATTGAAAAGGATATTAACCGTGGTATTAGCAATACAGATGATGGGGTGTTAAGGATTTTGGTTGTAAAAATTTTTAGATGAGATTTTCCTTAACCCGCATTATTCATCAAATTTATTGAAGATGAATAATTGGGGTTAAAATCGCTTTTGCTCTGTAATCGCTGTTTTTACTTTCTACCGGGTAAGGTTAATTGTCGAGTACCCTAAATAAACGAACAGGAAGCCCAGAGTTACGCTTAGACTTGTGTAAAGCGCTACCTGCAAAAATTCTCCTCCTTTAGTTAGAGTGAAAATTTCGTTGGTAAATGCCGAGAACGTTGTAAAACCACCACAAAGCCCTACAACTAGAAGTAATTTCAATTCGTTTGTCATAAATTCTCCTCGCTCCGAGAGCCCGTAAAGCACCCCAATAATCAGACTGCCCACAATATTTACAGTAAACGTGCCCCACGGAAATGCTCCATTGGCCCCTTTCTGAAGATATGATGAGATAAGGTATCGTAATACCGTCCCTATTCCTCCGCCAAGTGCAACTATTAGTAGGTTTTTAATCATTTTAACTGATGCCTCTTATCTTAATATTGTTTGTTTTATGCTCGCTAATCAATAAGGTAATGCAAATTGAATTTCATCTTAACCCGCATTATTCATCATCTTTGTTAAAGATGAATTCAAATGCGGGTTACCCCGACCTAGTCGTGCCCAATTTTGGGCAACAAGATTGGTTGTGAGACCTTGTCGCTGTCGAAGATAGCAATTATTCGAAAGAATAATTGGGGTTAAAACACAAATCTATAAAAAAGTGTATAAACTGGTTTGAACTGGGTACATAATAATCTTGGCCCTTTTCTGGGTGCCCCTTATTAAAGGATATTGCTATTTAGGGTAATTTTCTGGTGATATAAATCAAGTGTTGTGTACTAAAATACATCTAGTATGTTTTAATATTGTTTGTTAATAATCCATATCTTAGCAATGTGTTTTAGATTATTTTTTTTCATTTAAAGTTTACCGCTATGCTACAAGCATTACTTAAACTACTGCCAACCTTTGTGATAGGTGTACCCATTGCGTATTTTATTTTAAGATACTATTTCAAAGGGTCCGTTTTTATTAAAGTGGGCCTTTTATGGGTAACAAATCTTTTAATTGTTGTTGTAAACACAAGTTTGGCTTCCAAGTTTCCCGACCAGTATCCGTTTTGGGTGTCAAATCCTATAGGTGTAATTATTACGGTTGTATGCATAGCGTATTCAGCCAGGTCGCTAAAACCTCTTCGTGAGGTAACCGGAAAACTTGATGAGGTGGCTAAAGGAGATTTGGCTGTTACTATTGATAAAGAGTACACTCTGCGGAAAGACGAGGTTGGACTAGTTTCAAACTCAATCCTCTCATTGCAAAATAACCTACGTGATGTTATTACTGAAATTAAATTGAGTGTCGAGATGTTAGCCACCGAGGGCGTGCATGTAAGCCAAGCATCGAACTATATTCTCGAGAGTGCAAATATTCAGGCATCCTCAATAGAGGAGGTTTCGTCGTCAATGGAGCAAATGGCATCTAATATTCAGCAAAACTCTGATAATTCAAAAACAACTGAGCAGCTTACTCTTAAGGTTGCTGAAGGGATTAGGAAAGTATCCCATTCATCGGCTCAAAGTTTGGAGGCAATAAATAGAATTAATGAAAAGATTAATATTATTAACGACATATCATTCCAAACAAATATTTTGGCATTAAATGCTGCTGTTGAGGCGGCTAGAGCAGGTGAGCACGGTAAGGGGTTTGCCGTTGTTGCTGCCGAGGTCCGAAAACTAGCCGAAATGAGCAACCTTGCTGCCGGTGATATAATTGAGTCGGCAAATTCTACCGTATTGGCAACCAAGGAATCGACGGGTTTAATTGAAACGATTGTACCTGATGTAGATACTACTAAAGGTCACGTTCAGGAAATTTCGGCAGCAAGTTCGGAGCAGGCAATTGGTGCAGAGCAAATTAATCAGGCTATACTGCAACTTAGCGAAAAGGCACAGCTGAATGCCGAAAAAGCTAACGATTTAAATTTGAGTTCCATTAAGCTAAGCGAGAGGGCAAAAGTCTTAGAAAGAGCCGTGACGTATTTTATGCTGTAAATACTTTGCATCCCAATTGCTAAATAACATAACTACTTGTAACTATTTATTCAATAAATTGTTTAATTTTGGACTATTAATAACTCAAAATCGTATTTATTATGCAACAACTTGATTGGAGTAACCTACCTTTTGGTTACATGAAAACTAACTATAATGTTCGTTGTACTTACAAAGATGGTAAGTGGGGCGAGCTAGAGGCTTCAGATTCAGAATATATACCATTGCACATTTCTGCAACTGCTCTTCACTACGGACAGCAAGCATTTGAGGGAATGAAAGCTTACAAAGGGAAAGATGGCAAGGTTCGACTTTTCCGTTGGCAAGAGAATGCTCGACGCCTCCAAAACTCTGCAGCAGGTATCCTTATGGCGCAGGTGCCAGAAGATCTTTTCTATCAGGCTATTGTTAAAACGGTAAAAATGAATTCGGAGTTTGTTCCTCCTCATGGAACCGGAGCTTCGTTGTATATTAGGCCTTTACTTTTTGGTTCAAGTGCCGAAATGGGTGTTAAAGCAGCAAGAGAATACACCCTTATAGTTTTTGTTATGCCTGTTGGCCCTTACTTTAAGGGAGGATTTAACCCAACAAAAATAGCCATCGTTCGCGATAGCGACCGTGCCGCGCCATTGGGAACTGGCACCCTTAAGGTTGGTGGTAACTATGCTGCCAGCTTACGAGGTACTGTTAAGGTACAAGAATTGGGGTACAGCTCACCAATGTATCTCGACTGTATAGAAAGAACATATATTGACGAGATTGGCGCAGCTAATTTCTTTGGTATTAAGAATAACACCTATATTACACCAGAATCAACATCAATACTTCCCTCAATTACCAACAAGAGTATAATTACTTTAGCTCAAGATTTAGGGATTAAAACAGAGCGTCGTCCAGTTCCTGTTGATGAGCTGGAAACCTTTGATGAGGTAGGTGCATGCGGAACAGCAGCAGTAATTTCACCAATTTCCGAGGTTAACGACCTTGATACCGGTAAGGTT
The DNA here is from genome assembly GCA_028708425.1 of Bacteroidales bacterium. Classification (GTDB taxonomy): domain Bacteria; phylum Bacteroidota; class Bacteroidia; order Bacteroidales; family Tenuifilaceae; genus Perlabentimonas. The sequence continues at coordinate 7,271 of JAQVYY010000031.1, read as the reverse complement.
TACAAGTTCTGTCCTGATGGCAAGGTAGGGCCCGTTTCTAAAAAACTTTACGAAACCCTTGTGGGAATTCAGTATGGTGATATAGAGGATAAGCATGGTTGGGTAACCATTATCGACTAGTTACCAGTTAGTTTTATAATAGCAAGAGGAGCCATTTCGTTATCGGAATGGCTCTTATTCTATTTGTGGGTTTGGAATACTATCAAGGGGCCAGGCTCAAATGTTAGCTCGAACCAGCTGCCCAAACTTTGATTCAAAGTACCCATCCAGGGTGAGGATAGGGGCGTGCTGGTTATGGGGTATTTAAGGTTTTTGGTGGTTATTAATGTGCTGTTGTTAAACGAGAAGATGGAAACCTGCTGCTTGGCAAAGCTATCCAATCTCTTACTGGTAAGAATTGGTGTAAATACTCCAAAATCGGTTACCATTTTCACGTTCATCCCCATTGTTTTATACCTAGGAAGTAACCCAATATTTCCAATGGTGTGATCGTCGCGTTTGCCAGTACCTGCCAAAATTGTAATATCATAGTACCCCTTACTCTTGCACCATAGTACCGATTTGGTAAGGTCATTCGATTCTTGATCGGGGTTGTAGTATATTCTATCGGCAAATTTTATTTTGAATTTATCGGGAAGCGAGTCTAAATCGCCAACAATGGCAAAGGGCTCAATATTCAACGAGTCAATGTGCTCCACCGAACCATCGCAGCAAACTATTCGCGAAGCGTTATTTAGCATGGTTAGCGGGATGCTGTGTGTGGGGAATCTACCGTTTGCAAGTATTACTGTTGACATGATATTATATGGCGATATGTTATTTTGTTAATCAGTGTGCAATGTAGGTATTTTTATGCTTTCCCGAGAAACCTTTTAATTTGGCATTTGGCTTTTAGCCTTTTGAGGAATTCGAGTTCCGCGTTATTTATTCGGGCACCCAATCCCCAACCTTATCACCGTCATTACGAGGGGGAACGACGAAGGATTTTTTTAGTTTCATAAAATACACGATTGAGCGTATTTTGCGAACTCAAAGACGTTAAAGTACGCACAAAGCAACACAAATATTTGCCATCTACGACTTAGTGTTTTTAGTGCCTACTTAGTGTTATCAGTGTCCTTTTTCTCCTGCATTAATGCCCATAACCCATAGATTACTTTCTCACTTCCCACCTCTTACTTCTCACCTCTCGCCTCTCGCCTCTCGCTTCTCATCCATTAAGGTAGCTGAGGCTCTCGAAGCTCTCCCTGTGCCTGTAGCATACTCTTTTTCCACTGTACATACCCCACAATACTCATTGTAAAGTTAAATAGAAATAGTATTGATGTTGGGTAAAGCCCTTTGTAAATGTATAAAATTAGCGAGACCAAATTTGCCACAACCCACAGCCACCACATTTCAAGCAGTTTTTTTGCAAGCATCCATGTTGCGGTTATGCTCAGCGCTGTAGTAAACGCATCGCCAATGGGAACGGGTGAATCGGTAAATTCTTTTAGTACAAAAACTAGTATGGCGAATACGGTTAGGGTAAACAGGCTTAACTTGAGCGTTAGTTTTGGCTTGATACGTGTAACGGGAAGCGAGTTACTGCTCTCTCTGTTTCCTCCGTAATGCCAGTTCCACCAACCGTAAAGGCTAACACCCAGGTAGTAAAATTGCAAGCTCATATCGGCATAGAACTTCGAGGTGAAGAATATGTACACGTAAAATGCCGAGGTGATAAACCCAAATGGCCAAAGCCAAATTTTTTGCTTTATCTCTAGAAACAGGTAAATAACTCCTGTTACAGCTCCTATTACCTCAATATAGTGTCCTTGCAACCAGCTAAGCATTTTTTTTTGTGTTTTAAAGGCCAGAAGACCGATGTGCTGTTCTACTCAACCAGTCTTCTGGTTAGTACTTTTCGCCTCAATGCTAAAACTCAACCGAAATTAAGCCCATAAAGTTTATTCCTGCCTGCGGAAAGAACCCATCCTCGCGGTATTCTGGACTACCATCGTTAAATTCTGCGCGCCACACCCAACCGTTGGCAATGTAGCTATTGTTGAATATATTATTTGCGAGTATGCGAAAATTAACTCCTTTTGTGCCTTTAACTTTTAGTTTATAGCCAACCCTAAGGTTGTTCACAAAGTATGCATCAAGCATACGGGTGTCGTTGCTTGTATTGTCAATGTATTGTGAGCCAATGTATTTTGATGTGAATGCAAGGCTTAGATTTTTAATGGGCTCAATACTAATTTGGCTCGCTGCAACAATAGGGGGCGAGAACGATATGTTGGTATTGCCAAGTTCATATCTTTTTTGTCCCACAAAATTCCAGCTAGCATCGTAAAGGTCAACATACTCAACAAAATCCTTTATCTTATTTTCACTGAGCGTAATGTTCGCATCCCATTTCAACCAGCTGGTTATAATTAGTCCCGACGAAATCTCAATACCCATACGGTAGCTGTTATCAACATTGGTCATTAGTGGGTAACCGCTATCGCTTAACTTTCCAGTTAGCACTAGTTGGTCCCTATAATCCATATAGTACAGGTTGGCATCCAGCGCAAACGATTGGGTTTTTAGCTTGTACCCCAGCTCGTAATCGATTAGCTGCTCGGGTTTTGGCGTGTTGTTTCCGCCAAATTTCATCGCATCCTTAATATCTGCCCTGCTGGGTTCGCGATGTGCAACGGCAACCGAGAAAAATGCTTCCTGATTATGATTTATCTTGTATAAGAGTCCCCCTTTTGGGTTAAAAAATGTCCAATCGTGTTTTTGTGTTAACGACTGCAAATCATCATCGAAACCGCCCATCTTATAGCTTATTGTTCGTAGCTGTAAATCGCCAAAAAGTGATAGGTTACTAGCTGCCTGGTATGTCGATTTTAAAAATATATTCATATCCTGCTTATCGCCAGTATTTCGATACCATTCGTATTTGTTAGGGATATTAATATTTATACTTGTCCACAGCACATTACCAAAGTGAGCGTTTTTGTACTGGTTCCATCCACCCCCAAGGGTTGAGTTTAGCTTCTTCTTATTGTAGTTAAGAGAAAAAGTTGCCCCATAAAAATTATTGTCGAGGCATTTTTCTCTAATCATATCTACCTTTTTAATGGTCTCTCCATTTACATCAAAAGTGGGAATGCCATATTCTACAAGTTTTCGCCCTTGTTTATACTGCTCATAGTACCCCTCACCGGCAATCCAAAATCCTGTTACGTTAAGCGATAGGCTCTGAACTAATTGACGACTGTAGATAAGGTGGTAGTGATTTTGTAGGTAGTTATCCGATTCATTTGGATAGAACTGTGCTATACCGTTTTCGTCATCACCCATGTATCCTGCCGGATTGTATCGCCTATTATCCTCTAGCATCTTGCTTGGTGTGCCTTCCCAGGTTATACCGGTGTGCTGTACGCCATGAATCAGGTTAACCCTAAGTAAGCTCTTTTCTGTGTGCAAAGCACCAGTTATAAATAGCGATTCGTGATCAGACCAGCCTCTATCGATATAACCATCGGACTTTACTTTTGAGTAGCGTGTTTCGAAGCTGAAAAGGTTGTTTACTAATCCTGTTCCGGCTTTTACCGATGTTTTAAGCGTGTTAAACGAGCCTGCCATAACCTCGCCAAGGGCAAACGGTTCGGGTGCTAGAGTTGATGTCTGAAAGTTTACCGTTGCACCGAATGCACCCGCACCCTGGCTCGACGTACCAACCCCGCGTTGCACCTGTATATTGTCGACAGAGTTGGCAAAATCGGGCATATTTACCCAGAATACGCTTTGGGATTCGGGATCGTTTAGCGGAATGCCGTTTACCGTTACGTTAATGCGACTAATATCCGTTCCGCGAATGCGGAATGATGAGTTTCCAACACCTGTTCCCCCTTCGGAAACCGCCACTACCGATGGTGTCATTTCGAGCAGGTAAGGGATGTCAAAACCTGATTTTCGTTTTTCAAGCTCCTCGGCATTAATGGTAGTTTGTGCAATGGGCATACGGCTGCTTGCCCTGGTTGATGTAACCACTACCTCCTCGCTCATTATGGCCTCGGGGGTTAACCAGAAGTCAACCTGTGTGTCATTGTCAACCGTTACTTCTTTAGTTACATCCCCATAACCTAAAAACGATGCGGTTAAAATGTAGCGGCCGGTTTTGCGTAGCCCCAGGCGGTACGTACCGTCAATTTGGGTAGATGTGCCAAGCAGCGTATTTTGAATGGTTATAACTGCTCCGATTAGTGGTTGTTTGTGTTCGTCGAGCACTTTTCCAGTAATTTCAAAATTTGCCTCGCCCCCAATGGGTGATGCCATTGACCAAAATGTTACCATTACAGTTAACGCTAATAATACAATTCTTTTCATGGTTAAAATCCTTTTATTGGTTAATAAAACGGCTTGGCATTAGGCAGTACGAAAAGGATTGTACACTCCATTTGCGTATTGCTAATGTCAAAAACCAGTAAAAGGGGTTTAATACGGTAAGGTTGAACTATGAGAACTCTTTTTTCCTTCGTCGGTGTTAACCGAATCAGGTTCAGAGGGTTTGATCTCAGCCCGTTGTATTAAGGCACCCCTAAAAGTTTAATACTACAAAGATAAGGTTAAATAGTTCGAATTTGCAAGCAAGAGCGATTCTTTTGACCAAATCAGGCTGTTTGTTGCTTAGGAAAATTGGTTTTACTGAATAAGTAGTAGCTAATACCTCCCAATATCACAAACACTATACCCGCAATGGTTAGCGCTCCCGTAAGGCTAAATTTATCGGTGTACCATCCATAAAATGGTGCCCATAGCGCAAAAATTATGCGAATAATAAAATTCCGAACCGAAAGGATAGTTGCCCTAACCTCCGATTCGGTAATGCGGTTAATATAATCTTTTAAAACCGGTGTGGCTACACCTCGGGCAATGTAAAAGATGAAGAGGAATGCCAGCCCCCATAAGCTCTCGAAAAATGCCGCACCAAAAAAACCGATAGCTAGTGTAATAGTAAAGCCTGTAACGGTTATATTCATACCAAGAAATCTTTCGAGTTTGTAGGCAAAAAGGGCGGCAACGCCAACCGATAGGTTTAGTGCAGTCCATAGTATGCCAATGCCCGAAACCGAAACATCGGCACGAATAAGCCAAGGTTGAACAAACCACGCCATGGTTAGCGTTGATGCTCCAACAAACGAGGAGTAAATAATGTTCCAGCGCAGCTGCTTATTGTCAATTAGGGCATACCTTACCACGTTAAGTACTTTCGCGAGCGTCATTTTAATAGTGTCGCCATAAATTTTGGGTTCAATTAGGGTAATGGCGGCTGGCACGCCCAAAAATGCAACTAAGGTTTGCCCGTAGTAGGGATATCGTACGCTAATGGTTGCAAGCAACCCGCCGGCAATGCCCGCCAGGGCTTCGGCAAAGTTACCAACCGATATCATGCGCCCCTCGTGTTTCATGTAATCGTTGTGCTTGTTATGCTGGAGTAGCGTATCGTACAGCATGGCCGAGTCGGCTCCCGAAATTAGACTTTGCCCCATGCCTAGCACCACCTCTGCAATAAGAAAACCCCAGAAACCAAACGAGAAAGAGTATACTAGATACCCTAAAAAGCCTAAAACGGTTCCAATTATCAGCGTGTTTTTTCGTCCAAGCGCATCGGCAAAATATCCTGAGGGAATTTCGAGCAACACAATGGCAATGGAATATATTGCTTGAAGCGTAAATACTTCCTGCATTCCAAGCCCATTTTCCTGATAAAAAAGCACCACAATGGGCATTATCAGCATAAACCATTTGGCCGCTTTTATAATGTATAGCCTGATTATATTGTGAAGGGGGCTTTTTGTCATTGCGCCGCAAAGATATGGGTTTTGGAGATTCTACAAGTTGCAAACAGGAAAAATATGGCAGCTGCAAAAAAATATATCTGGTGTAGCGAGGAAATATACTGCATTCTTAGGTTTTATTGGCAAATACAAAAATAGAGCCGTTTTAACCTTGTTTATTGCTGAAAGTTAAGTACGTTTAACACCTGACTTCGACACTGGGTCAGCCAAAAAGTCAATCAATCTTAAAAGACTTTATTTACAAGCGTTCTAATAACAAGATACGAATTGGGAGGGGTAGATTGTCGAGGGGAAAGTAGTTTAAGAAAAAGGAGGCGAGATTAATTTAGGCTATTAATATTCTATTTACTCTTAATATATCGATATTTAATGTCGTTTAGTTAAGGGTAACGGTCAGGCTGAGCGAAGACGAAGCCGTCTCCCTTAACAAATCGACATTGAATCGGGATTTCTGAAAACCGAAAATAGAGAAGGTGTAATTAATAAATTAACTATTATGGCCATCCTACTATTTCATTTCTTGTCGTTAGCACTTTCATGCAAAATATTTACTAAAGCGGGTTACGATTGCTGGCGAAGCTTTATACCAATTTACAGTCTTTACTATGTTCTAAAGATTATTAACAAGCCTGGCAAACGGTTATGGCTTATGCTTATTCCTCTTGGAACACTTGTAGTGCCATTAGTACTTACATACAAGCTATGTTTATGCTTTGGGCGGAGTAAAGGATTTGCTACCCTGGCACTATTTCTGCCAATAATTTGTTTGCCAATCATTGCATTTAGTGATGATAAATATAGCGTACCCGAGGTCGGATTATGACAACGCATAATGGCGTAGCTATTGAAAAGCAATATCAATTTATTTTAAAACTCTGAATATGTACAGCTTACTCCTATGTTTTTCGATTCTCGCGGGTTTTGTTTCCAACGAAAGTCCTCAATTGACAATTAGAATTGAAAATATTGAAACCCTTGAGGGTGATATTAGAATTGGTGTTTTTAACACGAGCGATAAATTTTTAACACAAGGTTCTACCTTTAAAAATTATAAAATAGCTGTTAAAAACGCTGTAGAAACAATAATTATTGATGATTTGCCAAAAGGCGAATACGCATTTTTGTTGTATCACGATAAAAATGCTGATGGTAAGATGAACCGTAATTTTCTTGGAATTCCTAAAGAGCCATTTGGGTTTTCGAATAATGTGAAACCCCAATTTGCGAAACCTACTTTTGAAGAATGTATGTTTTTTTTAAAAGAAGATCTTGTGCTGCAGGTTAAGCTAGGGTTTTTTAAATAAAAAAGACAATATATTTAGTCACTATTGCCCGGAGAATCCCTAATATTGATTACTAGATTCTTCGCTCCACTGCGTTACGTTCAGAATGACAACATGTTAGATGTAAGAAGAGGGGGCTTGCTGGCGGCTTGGC
>JAQVYY010000076.1 GCA_028708425.1 Bacteroidales bacterium | reverse complement strand
ACCGAAGGTGGATTCTCGGCCGTAATTACAACGGGAGCTATAATCGTATCGGGGTATCGGAAAAAGATACTGCCAATAAATACAATACCAATAATTGTAAAGATAAGAGTTATACCCCAGCGAACTATCCAGCGGGGCGGAGTACCAAGTATTTCGGTGATCTCGTCGGACTTTATGTTTATTTTGTTATCCATTTGTTTTTAGTGAGGTGCCTTGTAATAAGAGACTGGTGACTGGTGACGAGTGACAAGAGTGACATAGGGTGACATAGGGTGACATAGGGTGACATAGGGTGACTGACTGGTTATTTTAAGTGTTATTTTAGACTAGCTTTTAAACCTACAAGCATTCGGAAAATTTTTGAAATTGTTCCTGTTAATTCAGATTTAACTTTAATATCAATATAGTTTAGGTTACACGATATTTCAATCAGGGTTTCTACCTCAGATAAAGAGCCTTTTGCAATACCAATAAATTGCTTTAGCTCTCCTGTTGTGTTTCTGCCAAATCCCTCTGCAATATTTGCTGGAACAGAAACACCAGCCCTTCTTATCTGACTGACAATTCCAAAAGTTTCCTCTTTAGGAAAACTGCTTGTTATACGATATAATTTGGATACAAATTCGACGGAAGTTTTCCAAACCTCTAAATCTTTGTGCGTTTTTATTGGTGCCATTTTGTTTGATTTTTTATGATTTGGGTGACATCGGTGACAAGTGACAAAGGGTGACAAGTGACGTCGAGTGTCTGGAGACAAGGGAGTATTTGCGTTTATTTATAAGATTGTTAATTTTCATTATATTATAGTCTCATTCTACATTTCCCAGTCACCAGTCACCAGTCACTCGTAACTTGTCACTTTCGTCACTCAATGTCACCCGTCACTGCACTTAAAGTTCCAACTGATTCTTCACCAACGTATAGTACGCCCCCCTCTTTTGGCTTAGCTCCTTGTGTGTGCCCACTTCAACAATTTCCCCTTTTTCGATTACCACTATTTGATCGGCATTTTTTACGGTGCTAAGCCGATGGGCAACAACAATGGATGTTCGACCTTTGATGAACTCTTGTAGATTATCAAGGATAGCCCTCTCGTTATTGGCATCCAGTGAGTTTGTGGCTTCATCAAGGAAGATGAACTTAGGATCTTTGTAAACAGCACGTGCAATAAGAATACGCTGTTTCTGCCCCTGACTTAAACCATGACCCTCACTTCCAATTTTAGTGTTGTATCCCAGTGGTAGGGTGCTAATAAAGCTGTCAATATTGGCAATGAAAGCTGCATTAATTAGTTTACTCTTATTAATAATTTCCACCCCGGGCGCAATGTTTCGTGCAATGGTATCCGAGAAGATAAATCCATCCTGCATCACCACACCGCACTCCTCGCGCCAAGTTCGTAAGCTGTAGGCATCTAGGTTGCTGGATCCAAGCCGAATTTCACCCTTTGCGGGTGGATAAAATCCCAGCATTAGCTTTACCAGCGTTGTTTTGCCGCTGCCCGATGTGCCCACAATGGCAGTTTGCTTGCCCTCGGGTATGGTAAGGTTCACATCGTTTAGTACCAGCTCCGAGTCGGGACCCTCGTACTGGAATGAAAGGTTTTGAATGCTCAGGCCGTCATCCGATGGGATATCGGTAATGCGTGAACTATCCATATCCTCCTCATCATCTCTAAGGTGAACCTCGGCAAGCCTCTCAAGGCTTATTTTGGCATCCTGGGTTACGTTTATAAAGCTGATTAGCTGGTCGATTGGGCTATTAAGCTGCCCAATAATATACTGAATGGCCATCATCATACCCAGCGTTAGGTTGCCATCAACCACGCTTGTGGCGGCAATAACGGTAATTATAATGTTCTTAAACTCATTAACCAGTAAGGCTCCGCTCTGCTGGTACTGGCTTAGCGCAAGACCCTTAACTCCTACGCGGAATAATCTCGCCTGAATGCTCTCCCATTCCCACCGCTTTTGCTGTTCGCAACCGCTAATCTTAATTTCCTGCATCCCCTGAATTAGCTGGATAAGGTTGCTCTGGTTGGCCGACATTTGCGCAAATCGCCTGTGATCGAGCTCGGCACGCTTTTTTAGGAATAGCCACACCCAAATAGCATACAATGCGCTACCAATGAAGAACACAGCAAATATTTGCACGCTGTAAAAAAGTAGCACCGCACCAAAAATCAGTAGGTTTATCAACGAAAACACTACATTTAGCGATGTGCCCGTTAAAAAACTTTCGATACGCCTATGGTCGCCTATGCGCTGCATAAGATCGCCCGTCATCTTGGTATCGAAGTAGCGCATGGGTAGGCGCATAAGCTTAGTTAAAAAATCGGAAATTAGCGAAACGTTAATGCGAGTTCCTAGATGCAGCAGTATCCAACCACGGATAAACTCCACCGAAACCCGGCTAAGCGTTAGCACTAATTGTGCTATAAGCACAAGGTAGATAAAGCTGATATTACGGTTGCCAATACCTTGATCGACTATACTCTGGGTGAGGAATGGGAACAGCAGCTGAAGCAGGCTACCCAGTATTAACCCAAGGAATAGCTGAATAACCATTCTGTGGTACGGTCGCAGGTAGCTAAACAGGAACCCGAAGCTACGACGGTTGGGCTTCTCATCGCGGGATGAGTAGAATTCGGGTGTGGGTTCAAGTAGTAGGGCAATGCCACGCTCCTCGCCCTTTACCGATTGAGCAGAAAAGATACTAGCTAAATCATCAGGCGAAATTTGCACTTCTTTACTTGATAAATTAATACGGCTTATAATCTCTTCGGCTTCAGCACTATGCTCGCTTTTTTTTTCGGTTGCTGATTCAATTGTCGACACCCAACATTTTAGGAACTCAGAGCGAGGAAATTTCAGCAATCCCCCCGCAGGGTCTGATATATGAACAATTTCATTACCCTTTTTACCCGAAATTTTATAAACCACCACAAAGTGTTCCTGATTCCAATGTACAATGGCGGGTAGGGGGGCTTCATCGCGCAGCTGCTCAAAGCTGAGCTTAACACCCATGGTACGGAAACCGATACTCTCGGCAGCACGGCTTATGCCCAGCATGCTCACCCCCTCGCGGGTAATATGGCTACGCTCACGAAGCGTTTCGAGGTTGTAATGCTTGCCGTGGTGGCGCGCTATCATCCTTAAACAGGTGGGGCCGCAGTCCATGGCATCGAGTTGGGAGTAGTGGGGGAAGGGCATTGGTTATTTTGGTTGTTTATTGCGAAGTTAAAAGATTTTTGGAGCCAATTGATAAGTGACGGGCAAAAGTAATTGAAGTGACGAGTGACAGGAGTGATGGGTGACGGAAGTGACGGGTTACTCTTTCCATATTAGGCTATTAAGTTTTTCTATGCGCTTATGGTTAACTATAAAACCTGTTTCTCTTGTATAGGTTCCGCACTCCTCCACAGGAACATAACCCTCTTCGCCTTGCCACTTGGCTATATATGGGTTGTAGGTACACTTAGATGGTTGTGAGAGGGGGTTTTTGGGGTCTTTTATAAATGCTCTACAATCACTACAAACATAGCGAAACTCACATTCTTTACATACATCAATTTGATTTTTATTTATACCCCATAACATTTTAATTTCGGTTGTATGAAGTATTTCCATTATTTTTTTATTCTTTATATTCCCAAAACTTTTTTGTAGAGCTAAACAGTTTTTTACATTGCCTTTACTGTCGATAACTAACTTTCGATTTAGGCATGTATTATATGAGTGGGCTTCACAGAAGAAATCTATACTTGCACTGAATGATTTATGGGATGGAATGATGCAAGGCATGTAGTTAAGTGGCACTGTATGCCATTGAAAAGTTAGGTTATGGTATATTTTACTATTTTTAACTTTGTTCTGATTACTACCAAATGTATTTATGCGTACTACCTTATTCATACTATTTCCTGCTTTAATTATTGATTCTATATCACGATTATGTTTATATTCTAGACTAATTTCCAGAATGAAGTTAAACTCCTTTTCAATAAAAGAAATGAAGTTAGTCAGCTTGCTAAGTGGCATATCTTCAATAATGAGACCAATGGCTTTACACCCTAGATTAGATAATTCGAAAAGGGTATTCTTATACACATTTAAGTTGGAGTTCATTCCAATTGCAATTTGAATATTTGTTATTATTGAAGGGCAATCCCATTCTAGATTAAAATTAGGAATACAATTGGATATGTGTTTATTTGTAGTAAAAACTAGTTTCCTGTCAATAAGAAAATCTAGGTACTCAGTTATTGTTACTTTGTTTTCAATGCCGTATCTTTCCACTAGTTTACTGTGATTTAAATCAAATTTTTTACTCAATAATTCAATTAAATCTTTAGGAGGCATATAGATTTTGCCCGTAAATAAATCGCAGAGAATACCATTTTGATATCCAACAACAGGAATGACATTTGGAAAAAGTTTGAATGTTTTTTTACTCATTTTAATATCTTGAACGACTTATAATATACTTTTATAAAAAGGTTTGACCGTAAGGGTTATTTGGAAAGAACCGTCTTTTACAATATAACGGCGATTGATAAGTTCATTTGTCTCAATCATACGAACTTTTGGTGTGCATTTGGATTTTTTATATACAACTGGTAGTATTTCAACCACTGGTTTTACCTGATTCTTTTCATTCATAATAATTTGAATTTTTGAAGTAAAGTGCAATCTCCCTTTCGAGGTAGTAGTTGCAGGGAAAAGATACCATTCCAAACTGTCCCACAGGGTTAATCTCAAGGAAGTAATAGTCCGAGTCTTTGGATAAAATTAAGTCTGCAGAACCAGAATTAAGGTTTAACGAATCGAAAAGAAGTTTAAGTTTCTTTTCAATCTCTGTTGGAAGATTATAAGGGATACACCTGTTAGGCGTATCCCTATCATATTTTCTAAAGTCAACTGATGTTTTCTTTGATTCCTGCGAGAAAATAGCCATACTGTAAAACTTTTCATTCAGGTAAAAAGCTCTTATCTCAAAATACTTGTCGATGCATTCTTGAAAATAACTGGAGGGAAAAGTAGGGTTCAGATTGTTGAGGAACTTTTTATCAATTAATTCTGTATAAGAGCTTATTATATGTTTTTTTGTATCAAACCCCCCAGATGGAGAGACAACTTTCGTTATAACTTTCCCCTTACACTTTCTAAAAAAGGTTTCAAGATCACTCTTACTATTGGTCAATAGATGGCTTGGATGTTTTAGACCAAATTCGTTGGCTTTATGTAATACTGCTAACTTGTTAACATTGGGATTTAAAAAACTATTGATTGTTTTTTTTTGATTTAGTAAATAGTGAAAATAATCAAGGATAACGTTTTTCTCATTCGTTGAGTGAAAATAGGAGGAAATTACCATTTCATCATTAACATCATAGTAAGGGCTACTCTTTTTCATATTAACCTCATATAAACCTCTTCTATACCAGTAGCCACTGATATCGTTTAAGCTAAATGATTTTTCGCCGATTGTGATTTCAACTGTTTTATCATACTGATTTAAGCAAATGCTAACAATATCTGCTGGTGTTATGATATGATAGTCAACTTTATAAAATTTCAACCACTCAATAACATCAAGAGTTGAAAAATCATTGTTAATTGTTTCAATTAGTACCATATTCAACTTTAATTACCACAGGGGTTTTAAATAAAAGGTTACTCTCAGTTTCGTAGTCGAGTAAGTCCGTTTGTATAAATATTTTTTTTTCGTTGTAACCAAGAATTGAAAAATATTTTTTTAGAAGGGCTAGATTTTCTTTATGTTGATTTGATGGATGCTCCGAAGTGGCAACAAACCAAATGGGCCTGTTTTTTGTCGATTCTAACAGGGCTATTACTGTTGAGTTTATGGATAGTAAGGATTTTTCTAAATCAAGCTTACCTGTATGTTCATCAAAATATAAAAGGGGTATACTATGATATCGTATATTATCTTTCTCTAATACTGAACTAGAGTTTACGATTTTCCAAATAACCTGTTCGGCTTCTACCCACTTTCCGTTGTATGAAATACAATCGGCTATTATGTAGTTGAGGAAGAAAAGTTGCTCTTCTGCAAGCTTAATATGTAACAAGGGAATATGGGCAAATTCATAATCTCGTCCTAAATACTTACCTATCCATCCTCGCTCTTTTACTATTTCTTTTAATGTGGCAGCATTAATTGAATCCATCCTATGTTGTTTAATGAAACGCGGGTCTGTTCGGTTACGAACGCTGCGGTACATTTGATCAGTGTTTAATATAGAATCAACGGTAGCAACTAGTAAGCTATCTTTAGCCACTGCTGGAACCCTTGTTTCGGAAAGTTCTCGGATATCTTTAAAACCATTTGCAAATTCATTGTTTTCAGCATATATTTTATCTAGATTGTTGAAATTTTTTACTTCTAAGCCAACACCTAGAACAGCCTGTTTTAAAACAGCTAAAGCCTTATCAATATTTTGTTTATCCATATAGTATCGAGTCAAGTAATAGTACCCTGGTGTTTGGTATGGGAACATACTAATAATTTCTTCCAATAGTAGGTAAAGCCGATCTAAGTCTCCAGTTTTTACTAAAGCCTTAATTTGGTCATATTTTGATAGGTATATATTTTGGTTTCTTAAATGTTGAAGATATGAATAATGTACAGAGGATACATTGTAACCTATACTTCGACCCAGATCTTTTTCGAGTGCCTCGAAAAGTTTCTCGCTTACTTCACCGTTGCTATTGTAATAGTACTTATAATGGTTCTCCTGGGAATAGCTAGACAAAAAGAAACAATTAACCGTTAATACGAATAGGAAACAAAATCTCATAGTTTTATTTGTAGGTTAAAATATACTATATCGGTAGCTTAATTCCATTTGTAAATTCATCGTTTTCAGCATGCAGTTTTTCTAGGTAACTGAAATTCTTTGGTTCTAATCTAAAAAAAACTTATGATTAATGAATATTAATGGTATCTGGTAATTCATTTGTTTCAACTGTAAATTTTATAATGCTATTGTTCCTTTGAAGTTTAATTAATGTTAGACTTTGTTTTGCCTTTATCTATAATTATATGTTTAACGAAATTATGTGATAGAGGCAGTATATTGATAATTATGTTATAGCAAGAAAGCCTATGGGGTTGTGCAGTTATTTTACTCAGTCAATAGTGAATTAATAAATGTATAGCAATATATTCAGTGGATGGGGTGATTTTCTCCCCACCCACTAAAAAGATCCAATACTCTATGCCTTATTCGTCAGCGAGTATTTCGTCATACATAATCATACCACATGCTCGTGATCCATCTTCATAGGTAATTTCATAACCAATATCTCCACTACCACAGTTAGTTTCACAGTGGCAAACAGTTGCAGTGTCGCGACCACCTCTTAAAGTGTTTAGTTGCTTTTGCGACAAAGCATCACATTTGTTAAAGTTAATTTTTTGTAGTTTCTTCATTTTAATTATTTTTTAATGTTAGGTAATTAAATGGTCAACCCACCATTGGCGCCTTACCAGGTGATTTGATATTTCAAAGGTAACTCGTCTCGGGGAAATGACATTTCCCCGAGCAATCTTCAGGTATGTTGTATAACATGTTTTGCTTGTCGTAAATCGTAAGGAGTTGCTTGTGAGGCAAATACGTGTACCTGTTAATGTTGATATTTGGATTAATAAAACGGTTTTTTTTAGAAAGGCAAACCATTTTGCAGCTATGTTGCTTATTCTGTGCAGGTTACCCCCCCCCTCTCCGTTTGATGGGGTGTCTTCAATATCTATCTTTGGCTCAAACCCAAACCTAAAAGTTATGGGGCTGGCAAAGTAGTAGCTGTTAAGGTGAGTGCAGTACTTAATGTCGGCACCCATATCGCGCAGCTGCGCGATGTAGTATTTTGCGGTGCGGTCGGTTACCCCCAGCCTCTGGCCAAGTTCGGTTGGTGATCCTGTACACTCGTGTTCTATTAGTTTTACCAGCCCTTCGAGTAGTTCCTGTAGCTTGAGAAAGTTCATGGTTCAATAATTTTTTTACAATCAGTATTGTCCGGTAAAAAAATAATTCTGAATTTAAGATTCTTTGCTTCACTACGTTTTCGCCCTGAAACGTATGTTCGATAAAACCTTTGAAAATAGAAATGGCTTTTTCAATGACAAATGTTTAGTTTTTAGGGGAGGGCTTGGGTAGCGGTTTCGCCGCTAACCAAGCCCTCCCCTCCTAAATATGACTCAACGCCCTGTCATTCCGACCGTAGGGAGGAATCTATAAGTTTTAACCGGACACCAATGTTTTACAATGTTTTAAAGGTTACCATATTTCTCTATCCTAATTGGGCATTTCGGTGTAATGGTGCCAACTTTTTTTGTTTTTATGATAAAAATCATTAAAACAGACTGCAATTATACAAATAAACTTAGGTTAAAAACAGTCAGTCGTTCTAATTTAGAATGGTTCTATTGTGTGGTGTCTTTGATTTATTGGCGTATGTTTCCCTAGTTTATTGGTTGGTGATGCGCCGCTTCTTTATAGAGAGTGGTATAAAAACATGCATTTACCCGAAATTTTGTAAACCACTGTAATGCTTGCCGTGGTGGCGCGCTATCATCCTTAAACAGGTGGGGCCGCAGTCCATGGCATCGAGTTGGGAGTAGTGGGGGAAGGGCATTGGTTATTTTGGTTGTTTATTGCGAAGTTAAAAGATTTTTGGAGCCAATTGATAAGTGACGGG
Organism: Bacteroidales bacterium; assembly: GCA_028708425.1. Taxonomy (GTDB): domain Bacteria; phylum Bacteroidota; class Bacteroidia; order Bacteroidales; family Tenuifilaceae; genus Perlabentimonas. Next base: position 1,519 of record JAQVYY010000076.1, on the reverse strand, counting down.
CAAAAGTAATTGAAGTGACGAGTGACAGGAGTGATGGGTGACGGAAGTGACGGTTTACTCTTTCCATATTAGGCTATTAAGTTTTTCTATGCGCTTATGGTTAACTATAAAACCTGTTTCTCTTAGTATAGGTTCCGAACTTTTCCACAGGAACATAATCATTTTCCCATAGCCATTGAACCATAAATTTTTAAAAATAGTTTATTCTCGATTAGATAATCACTTTGGGCCAACTCATGCTAGTTTCGTATTAAGCATAAATCCCATTTATTCATATAGTACTCATATTCTGATATTTGAGGACAAATTAAGTTAAATGAACATTTTTCACAGACTCCAAAATCTCTTAATTTAAACCAAGGGCTCTCATCATCAAATACGTTAATCAATAAATCTTTTAATGGCTGATGGATGTTACCTATAGGAGGGGTATTGTTGCTTAATAGTACTTTACTATTAGCTTGTACAATCAGCTTCCCCCAATAGTTAAGATTAACACAACTTTTAGCAAAGAAATCATTTCTCGAGAGATGTGTTCCGTTTAAATCTTCTTTTCTTATGAAAACATAATTTTCAAAGAAGTCATAGTTAAAACCATTATAGTAAGGCACTATATTACTGTTGATTACTAAATTTAATTTATTATAATCAATAAAATCATCATATGAGTTAATCATAAAAATAATTTTTGCGTCAAATCCTTTAATCGTAATATTATCCCCGATTAAATTATTGAAAATAGTTTCGTCAACAGGAAAATTGACCAGCACTCTGATACTTACATTGCCTCTCAAAATTTTATTAATTTCATCTTTAAATTTTATGAAATTTTTATAATGGACATAGTATACTTTTTCACAATTAATGCCATTCAACATCTCAATAAAATTTTCAAGCTCTGGATGTGAAAAAATATCACCTCCTGTAATATGTACCTTGTTTAGGTTAGATTCTTTTAAAGTGGTAATTACTCGTTGAATGTCTTTAATATTTAAACTGCCTGATGCTTTTGTACAATGAAAAGTTTGTTTGTGAATTTTATCGCAATCGATGCACTTAAATTCACAACTACCGTTAATAAACAGATATAGTTCCTTTAATTTATAAAGAATATTTTCTCCAATATGTATCTTTTCTGATTTATCTTTCAGAATCTTAAGTTTTGGGTAGAAGACAAACGGTTTTTCTCTATGGTTTTCACAATCAAGAATATCTCCACAGAATAGTTCTCTTAAATCACAAATAAAAGCCACTACACTATTTTTTGAGAGGATTTTATCATCGATTTGAATGCAATAACCATTATTGTAATCTCCTAGACTTGTCATAAGATATGCTACATCTGGACTTATATCGAAGATTTTAATGCTCTTATCAAGGAGGTTATGAATAATGGCTATTTCGGTCTAATGGTGCCACCCTTTTCGGTCAAACCGTGCCACTTTGAAAGATCTTGCAATTATACAAAAAAATAGTTACTCATTTTTCAGAATGCCTCTTCTTAGCGATTCCCCCTTGA
>JAQVYY010000075.1 GCA_028708425.1 Bacteroidales bacterium | reverse complement strand
CCACATTGGTTAGCACTACCGATACCATGGCGGTCTCGCCAGGATCAAGAATCCCATTGCCATCGCCACTTTCCGAGTCGTCAATTGCTAGAGCACCGTATTCAAAAGCGGGAGCATTCGCCTTAATCTTTACATTTGATTCCCATGAATTAGTCCCATCGGTTGCTTCCAAAACAAATGATGCCTGATACTGGTCGGGAACATTATCGGCAACGCTTAGTGCGAAAGCATTTTCAACAGTAGCAGTGTTTCCTGTTTCACCATTCGCAATATCACCAAAGCTAGTTGCCTCACCATCGGTAATGGTAAAGTACTCGTCGGTGCCGGTTAGTGTGGCATTAATTGCCACTCCTGGGTCGGCTCCCACATTTTTAAGCGTAACATGAAGCGTAAACGCTTCACCATAGTCAGCCTCCTGGTTGTTGTTTCCACTTTCATCATTAACCGCATAGGTATCAAGAACAATATAAGGTCCTTCAAGAGCGGCAGCTGGAATCTGAACCATATATGGAACCGTTTGAGGACGCGTAACAACGATGTCAACATCACCCCCATCAAGAATAGGTTCGATACTCACTTCAACCTCTCCAGCTTCATCTACCAAGGCTGCACCATGTAGCACACCATCCTTACTTATGGCCACATAGGAGCCTGGTAAAGCACTTACGGTATAGGTATCAAGTCCAATTGGAAGAATAGCCATATGTGTTACCGTATTCACCTCTCCCTCAGTAAGGAATGGTACAAGCGATGGGTCGCCCAGTACGTTATAGGCTTGCCAGTAGTATAGGGGTGATGAATGCGAAGGGTAGTTCTGAAGATCCACCTCCGTTACCGCTAAGTTTCCCACAAAGATAAGTCCGCTTGTGGTAATATAATCTGAAACGAATGGGGCATCGTAAGCACCCAGCGTGGTCTCGTCGAATGTGGGTACATACCCATCATTATTCCCTTGCAGCGGGAAAGCGCCCACCACCCAGTAAAAATCTTCGAACCAGTATGAATTTGGTGAGGAGCCAATATACGTAACGGCACCCTTGTTTTCAGCACGAATCCAGGCCTCGCCTATACACTCGCTAGAGCCAAAATCGGCCGAGAGGCAGCAATTACCTATAGATAATGGGTACTTATTGGTGTTGGACATTGAGTTAATATCGGATATGGTAAGCTGCGGAGTGCCCCAAACCGTTACGTTACAGTGGGCTGTGTAGTTTATCAGGCTAACCGATATCCGCTCATTATCATAGCAACCTGTATACCCCGAGCTATTATTGGGATTATTGGGATCACTAGAAACACCATAGCCCCAAACGCTACTAAAGCCATGTTCACTATTGAAGTAGTTGGCAGTTGCGTACTTGACGGCTGGCTGACCTAATTTGGGATTCCAGTTTCCGTCGGCCCCAGCAATAAGAGTAGTATTATTTAAATAAGTAGGATCCTCGAATTGGTATTGCTCGTGATAAAGTATCTTGTTGATTATATTTTGGAGCTGATTGGTATTCTGCGCCGAAAGCCTACCGTAGTACATTTCGGGGAAATAGTCGCCATCCACGCTAGCGTAGTACAGGTCGGTTTGCTTGCCTGAAGAGGAACCGGTTCCAGAAGAGGGAACCTGTGCCACATCGCCTACGAGTAAAATAAACGAGGGGGCTGGGTTCTCGGGTGTAGCATCATTGTACTTGCCGTGAATATATGTTTTTATTGCGCTCGATGTTGTTCCGATGTCATCGGTATAGGCCACCTCAACAAAAAATCCTTTTTTGGTTTTCCAATCAATAAAGGGGGCCAGGGTTTCCTCGAACATCCTATGGCTAACGATGAGCATGCGAACAGGGTGGTTAACCAGATCGGGGTGGTCATCAAAAGAATCCTTGCTATAGGAGTTTGCCATCACATCGTATATGGGGTCGAAATATAGTGAGCGGGTTTTGGCATAAATTTCCTGTTCAAGGGCTTTATCAACACCCTCGAAAGAAACCTCTACCTCAATATCATTATAAACCTTAATGCTTCCGCTAGCCGGATTGTAGTCTACAGGGTAAACCTCTAACCTAGCTATTCTTACACCTCTCATGGTTCCAAGAACCTCAATGTTTGCTATGGGCATATCCCGATACTGAGCGCGTAAATAAGCATTCTCGTTGAAATGGAATGGCTCATTCTCAATATCTTGATCTTTTCGTAACGAGGGTTGTACCGGATATACCTTACTCTCTATTCCATGTTCTGAAAGAGTGAATTCTTGCTCGCTGTAACCCGACACTTTCAGGTTAACGCTAGCACCATGAGGAATTTGGATAAGCTTTTTGAAAGCGGGTAGTTTTGGTTCACCAAGATCACCGCTTGCATATCCCTTACCAAAGTAGAGCTCGGTAAAGTTTTCTCCCTTTGGGGTTTGAACATCCTTACCATAAATTCCCTGAATGGAAAACAGCATGTTAACATTGGACAGGCTGTTTTGGAGTACTACTGCTTCAGATTTTTTATCCCCTAAGGGAATAAAATAATCTTGGGCAACACTTGCCGGCACTAGGCAGGCGAATACAACTAAAATGGTTAAAAATCTTTTCATAAAATCGTTTTTAATTAGAATATAGAGCATATAAAGAAACAATAACTTAACATCGCCCAAGATATGAAATAATATCTTTTTAGTAAAAGTTTTTTGGGTTTAGTAAATATTTTTTTAGTTCATAATATATTAGGCAACATCTATCTTTTTATCATCTTCCTTACGATTCTTTCACCGTTCAGCCCATCAAGGGTAATTAGGTAGATACCGGAACCTAACTCACTTGTAGCTATCTCCTTGTTACCATTCAGGGTGATATCCATTACGCACTGACCAACAACGTTGGTTATAATAACACGGTTAACCCTATCGGCATGGGTAATGCTAATTTTGTTGCTGAATGGGTTAGGATAAACCTTAAGTTTGCTGAATAATTCAGAATCGATTCCAGTTATAGGAGTCAGAACAATTGATTCTTCAACATCTGCTCCATCAACCACTATACTTCCTGTTGCGTTATAGTAATTATCCATGGTTGCCGTGTAGGCATAGGTACCATTAAGTAAATCACTAAAAGCAACTACACCGTCTGTATCGGTAGTCTGCTCATCATTATTAATGGTAACGGTAGCACCCTCAATCGGTGTAGCTCCGTCATCTCCACCAACTACGGTAAGGGTTACGGTATAGGTTGGTGGGGGTGTCAATTCAAACCCAACAGTAATCATTTCGCTAACGCCCGTTGTGTATACCGCCTCAACACCAGCTGTATGAGTACCTAGGTCTAAATCTTCGAATGAATAGGAGGTTTCTGCAATGGATTCAGCAAAACCTTGCAGCAAAAGCATTTACTAAATCACCCAATTCTGGGGTAAATATTTGTCAAACTAGTCAGGATGGCATAAAATATCTGGAGCATCCATATCTTGTGGATTGAAAACCTCAATGGTAGATCTGTGTTTAAACGTTTTTTCATCCTTATTTTCTTCCCCAACTTTTGCAAAAAAATGGCGGATACAAGAACGTTCATAACAATGCTTGTTTGGCTGTCTGTAATCCGTTGGCTTTGCAAACGTTTAGTTTTTTACTTATTACCTTTCACAAGATACCAATCCACCCAAGAGTCTAAATTTTGAACAGAGTTGGGTCTAAGCAAAATCTTTCGCTTATTGTCCAACAAAAAAATAGTGGGTGTTGCAAACACATGGTAACTTTTAACAACTGGGCTTTCCCACTTTTGATAATCGCAGATACTGATAAAAGGGAAAGGGGTTACAAATTTTTCAAAAACTTCAGGGTTTTCATCTAGAGAAACAAAAACAACCTCTACATCATGTTTCCCCCATTTTTGGTGCAAACCGGCAATTTGTAAAAGTTCTTGCGGACACGATGGACACCAGCTTGAACCGAAAACCAAAACGATATAATTGGCGTTAATGTCGGTTAATTTTGTTGGAGCTGTAGCAGATGCGTAACCTGGTGCAAAAACATCTCCGTTAAATTCGAAATCGGGAGCTGTTTTTCCTATTTTCATAGCACGATAGCTTTCCAATTGTGAAGCAAGGTCGTTGTTAATGGTACAACTTGCTTCGTTCAAAACTTTTAAAGCCAGATACTCTGAGGCGGTATATAGGCTTCGCTTTTCCAATAATTTAAAAAGAAAATCGGTTATTTTATTAAACTTTTCCGCATCAAAGATGAGGCTTTCAATTATATAATCAATTGAGGTACTCATTTCGATATATACCGACTCCAATGATCGCCCGCTGTTTTCAATTAGCCAAAAATGACTTTCGATGGTTTCTTTTAGTAATCCACTTTTATATAGCCGTTCATCGGTATAATCTAATTCTCTGAAAGTTTTTATAGTAGCTGGAATTTCATCGGTGCGATACTGAGCTATGGTGGAAACTGAGCCAACTAATTTGCGTACAGGTAGGTACCAGCTCAGATATGAAGTTTTGTCTATGTTTGCTAAAAACAAGCTATCCTCTGCTTTAATCCGTTGCTTTTCTTTTTCTATTGCCTGTTGAGGTACTTTATGCACTGCAAAAAGGGAATCCTGCTTGTAAATTCTGGTTAAATAATCCCAGGCACTCAGTGCTTGTTCACGGCGTGGATGCTCCGTGGCATATTGCTCAAACAGCTGGTTTTGTATTCCTTCAACAATTTTAATGGTTTGAGGAATTGCCAATGCATCACCCCTGAGCTGTAAACGTTCATTTTCAGCTAGTATTACAATGAAACTTTTCCTGTCCTCTGCAGTAAGGTAGCCCATGCCATAATCATTTTGGGTGAATTTTAAGCTAAACTTACCTTTTGCATTGGCCTGCGTGCTATCTATTGTGTAGGTGTCGAAACCTTTAAAACCAACAAGTTTAATTTGTTGGTTGGTAAGATTAGGGAAATTACCGTTAATGCTCTGCTGAGCAAAAGCAAAAACAGCTACAAATATGAAACCAGGCAGGGCAATTAGTTTTTCATAGCCTATTCATTTTAAAATTAGCATTAACAATCAAAGGTTCAGGTTGAGCGGTGCAAGATACTACAATTCAGCAGCCAAATTATAAACCCCCTGCCTTTTGGGACAGGGAGTTTAAGTGTAAAATCATCGGAATGAATCAGAAGTGCTAGTCCTTAATGCAGCGTACAGATAAGCCGTAAGAACGGTAAGTACCAAAAATGTCGGCATAGGTGCTACTAAAGAATAGGCCCCACGTACCGTTATTAATCACTGTACTCGACCAATAGGAGCCGTCGGTACCCTCAAGGTAGAATTCCCCATTGCCGAAGTAGCGGTAGCCTGCCGCAGTCAACTTAAGCGGTGATGCAAAAGCCCCAGCTGCATCTTGGCTACTCCAACTTTGCCTTTCTGTTTCCCATTCTGCTTCAGTTGGTAAACGGTATCCACTTGGACATGGATTATTTATGCCGTTTACGCCCTGCCATAAATCATCGTTTTGTGGGCTACGCCAATCATAAGGTTCATATGGTGATGCGATAAAATCACCATGCACAGGCGTATCGCTGTCACTAAGAATATCGGTTGTGCCGGATGTACGTTTTTCGTGCCCGTCAGCTGCTCTACCCCATTGGTAATAACCGCCATACGCATTTTCATCTGCCAGTGATTCCGCAACCTGTGAGGCACCCAGATTCCTGTCCATCCATATTTTTCCGGTGGCTGGATTTTCTACACTGTCGACTGTTGATTCTCCAACCCATGTGGGAGTGTTGTTAACAAAAGTCATTATATCTCCTTCATTTCCTGCTGCAACCGTTACCCACGCTGAACCATCCCAGTACTGCATTTCACCTGCTTGGGTGCCCTGTGGTACGCTTGGGTCAACCTCGTTTGCATGCAGAGCAAAGGGCACGCTCAGCAGTTGGCTTGTTCCTGATATGGTGTAATCAGTTCCTCCGGCAGGGTCTGTTTCGGTTTTAATGAAATAGGGTCCTTCGGCCCAGTTAATAGTAGGGAAATCACCGCTTGTAGGTGTGCCTGCCCCAACCTCCAAGCTTACCAAGCCATTGGCATTGGTGGTAGGCGTTTGGGTTTCGACATACACCGCTGAACCGGTCTCGGAGCCTTGCAAAATGCTTATTTGCATCCCAATTACCGTCTCAGCTACTAGGGCATCATCGCTGTTGCGAATTACCGCCTGATAGCTCATTTTTTGTGGCGCTTGTGCCCACATTGTTGTAGCTAATAAAGTGGTTGCTAAAAATGTAAATAGTTTTTTCATGGTTGTAGTTTTTTAATTCAACTTCGCTTTATTCGTTCCCGAAATATTTCGCTATCGGGTCTAATTCGGCTACGTGTTTTTTATTTAAAAAACGCTACCTCATTGAGTTTTGATGATTTTAAACGTTTTTATCTCCTTGTTTCCTTCCATCACTTTCACAAAATACATGGCAGGCCCAAGGTTGCCCATGGCAATGCTGGTTTGGTTGCCCGTAATCTTTTCGCTCTGTAAAAGTTTACCCTGCAGGTCGTACAGCTGAAAGGTTAAGGCTGAAAGGTTAAAATCCCTAACTTCCAGCGTAAGATAATCGGTAGTAGGGTTTGGATAAGCCGAAACGGTAAGGTTAATGCCTTTGGCCTCTTCAATTCCGGTTACTGCCGAAATTTCAAAGGGCTGCTGCACGCCTTGCGCCACCGAACCATTTGTTCCGGTGTTTGTGGTGTAAACGAGTTGCCCAACGGAGTAGCTAGCCGAGCCTCCGCTGCCCGAAGCATTGCCGCCTGTGGCGTTTATGCTTTCTTGTGCTTGTAATCCTGTTAATCCAAGTCCCAATAGGAACAGGGCACAGAATTTTAATCGTTTGTTTTTCATATATAACCTCCTAATTTTTGGTTAATACTCGTATTTATCGCTATCATTTGATGTTTATTTCAAGTTTAGTTTTACTGTCTGATAATACTTCGTTCAAATTTCAGCAAAAGTTTCTATAAGCTTTTACTTATTACCTTGCACAAGATACCAATCCACCCAAGAGTCTAAATGTTGAACAGAGTTGGGTCTAAGCAAAATCTTTTCTTTATTGTCCAATAAAAAAATAGTGGGTGTTGCAAACACATGGTAACTTTTAACAACTGGGCTTTCCCACTTTTGATAATCGCAGATACTGATAAAAGGGAAAGGGCTCACAAATTTCTCAAAAACTTCAGGGTCTTCATCTAGAGAAATAAAAACAACCTCTACATCATGTTTCCCCCATTTTTGGTGCAAACCTGCAATTTGTAAAAGTTCTTGCGGACACGATGGACACCAGCTTGAACCGAAAACCAAAACGATATAATTGGCGTTAATGTCGGTTAATTTTGTTGGAGCTGTAGCAGATGCGTAACCTGGTGCAAAAACATCTCCGTTAAATTCGAAATCGGGAGCTGTTTTTCCTATTTTCATAGCACGATAGCTTTCCAATTGTGAAGCAAGGTCGTTGTTAATGGTACAACTTGCTTCGTTCAAAACTTTTAAAGCCAGATACTCTGAGGCGGTATATAGGCTTCGCTTTTCCAATAATTTAAAAAGAAAATCGGTTATTTTATTAAACTTTTCCGCATCAAAGATGAGGCTTTCAATTATATAATCAATTGAGGTACTCATTTCGATATATACCGACTCCAATGATCGCCCGCTGTTTTCAATTAGCCAAAAATGACTTTCGATGGTTTCTTTTAGTAATCCACTTTTATATAGCCGTTCATCGGTATAATCTAATTCTCTGAAAGTTTTTATAGTAGCTGGAATTTCATCGGTGCGATACTGAGCTATGGTGGAAACTGAGCCAACTAATTTGCGTACAGGTAGGTACCAGCTCAGATATGAAGTTTTGTCCATGTTTGCTAAAAACAAGCTATCCTCTGCTTTAATCCTCAACCTTTCTTTTCCTATTGCTTGTTGAGGTACTTTATGCACTGCAAAGAGGGAGTCGTGCTTATAAATTCTGGTTAAATAATCCCAGGCACTCAGTGCTTGTTCACGGCGTGGATGCTCCGTGGCATATTGCTCAAACAGTTGGTTTTGTGTTCCTTCAACAATTTTAATGGTTTGAGGAATTGCCAATGCATTACCCCTGAGCTGTAAATTTTCATTTTCAGCTAGTATTACAATGAAACTTTTCCCGTCCTCTGCAGTAAGGTAGCCCATGCCATAATCATTTTGGGTGAATTTTAAGCTAAATTCTCCTTTTGCATTGGCTTGCGTGCTATCTATAGTGTAGGTCTCGAAGGCGTTAAAGCCAACAAGCTTAATTTGTTGGTTGACAAGGCCAGAAAAATGGCTTGTAATGGTGTTTTGAGAGTATGCAAAACCACAAGTAAGCAGTAAAATAAGTATGGCATTCAATTTTTCCATAGAACTTCCGTTTAAAAATTAGCATTAATCTTAAGCAAATTTGATGAATAATGCGGGTTAACAATCAAAGGTTCTGGTTGAGCGGTGCAAGATACTATAATTGAGCTGCTAAATTAAAGACCCCCTGCCTTTTTGGGCAGGGAGTTTAAGTGTAAAATCTTCTGAATGAATCAGAAGTGCTAATCCTACGAGTACTAGCTTGCATTAATATCAGAGATTTTATTCCACAGGGCTAATCCTTAATACAACGCACGCTGCATCCAGTTGCCCTGTGGCTGCTAATCACGTAGGCATTGGTTTTGAAGGACAGGAAACGTGAGTAGATGCCACCAGCTTCATTAGACAGTGTACTTGACCAATAGCTGCCACTGGAATCCACACCGCTGAAAGAACCATCGCTGAACTTGCGCTGGCCAGCCACGGGCAGCTTAAGCGGAGAATCAAAAGCACCAGCTGCATTGTTACTACTCCAGGTCAAGCGTTCTACTTCCCACTCTGCTTCGGTTGGTAAGCGGTAACCGCTAGGGCAGGGGTTGTTGACCCCGTTTACTCCCTGCCACAGGTCGTCGTTTTGTGGGCTACGCCAATCGAAAGGGCTGTCGGGATTCATTATAAAATCGCCATGACCAGGCGTGTCGCTATCACTTAATGTGGAGGTTGTGCCCGAAGTACGTTTTTCGTGCCCATCAGTTCCTCTGCCCCATTGATATAAATCGCCATAGGCATCGGCATCTGTACTGCTTGTCGCTACTTGTGATGCTCCGAGGTTGCGGTCCATCCATATTTTTCCAGAAATTGGGTTTTCTACTTCGCCTTCCCCTGTTCCTCCGTCGCTGTCCATCCAAGTTGGCACGCCGCTGACGAATGTTAAAACCTGATCTTCAGAGCCTGCTCCAACTATTACCCATTCCGACCCATTCCAGTACTGCATTTCACCTGCTTGGGTGCCTTGGGGTACGCTTGGATCAACCTCGTTTGCATGCAGAGCAAAGGGCACGCTCAGCAGTTGGCTTGTCCCTGTTATGGTGTAACTTGTTCCTCCGGCAGGGTCAGTTTCGGTTTTAATAAAATAGGGCCCTTCTGCCCAGTCAATAGCAGAGAAATCCCCACTTGTAGGTGTGCCTGCACCAATCTGTAGGCTTACCAAGCCATTGGCATTGGTGTTCGGGGTTTGGGTTTCGACATACACCGCTGAACCGGTCTCGGAGCCTTGCAAAATGCTTATTTGCATCCCAATTACCGTCTCAGCTACTAGGGCATCATCGCTGTTGCGAATTACCGCCTGATAGCTCATTTTTTGTGGCGCTTGTGCCCACATTGTTGCAGCTAATAAAGAGGTTGCTAAAATTGTAATTAGTTTTTTCATGGTTGTAGTTTTTTAATTCAACTTCGCTTTATTCGTTCCCGAAACGCTTCGCTATCGAGGCTAATTCGGCTACGTGTTTTTTATTTAAAAAACGCTACCTCATTGAGTTTTGATGATTTTAAACGTTTTTATCTCCTTGTTTCCTTCTATAACTTTTACAAAATAAATTGCAGGTACAAGGTTGCTCATAACAATGCTTGTTTGGTTGCCTGTAATCCTTTCGCTTTGTAAAAGTTTACCCTGCATGTCGTACAGCTGGTAGGTTAAGTTCGAAAGTCTAAAATCCCTAACCTCCAGCGTAAGATAGTAGGTAGCAGGGTTTGGGTAAGCCGAGACCGAAAGCTGAATGCTTTTGGCCTCTTCAATTCCGGTTACTGCCGAAATTTCGAATGGCTGCTGCACGCCTTGCGCCACCGAACCATTTGTTCCGGTGTTTGTGGTGTAAACCATCTGGCCAACGGAGTAGCTAGCCGAACCTCCGCTGCCCGAAGCATTGCCGCCTGTGGCGTTAATGCTTTCTTGTGCCATGGTAGGTGAAAGGTAAAAGGTGCAAGCTGAAAGTAACATTGCCGTTACGATGCTTTTACCGGGAGTATCCCATAAACTGTGTAAGTAATTAATCAGGGGGTTAAAAGTCTAGACTTTTAACCCCCTGATTAATTTTTTTATTTTAATAAAATTACTTACACTATTCATTATGAAAAAAGAAGATTT
>JAQVYY010000112.1 GCA_028708425.1 Bacteroidales bacterium | reverse complement strand
GCTGCGCGTTTTCCATTTTCAAAAGCTCATCGAAATGATGGCCGCATGCCTTAAAGAAATGGATGTAGGTATTTACCGTATTGCGAGAAATGTCGAGCATCTCGCCAATTTGTCGGTTGCTCATACCGTCCCTTTTTAGGGTAATAATCTGTTTTAAATCCATCGGATCAAGTGTGTTAGCCATATCACATTTTTTTTCTTGCGATATAGCGGTTTATACTTGATCTTCCAAAGTGGCACAAAACGAACCGTTTTTGAAACGGGGCCGGGCAACGGGTGGCACAAAACGAACCGTTACCTTTTCAAATTCATTATGCCTTAATGCTAAAAAATGGCACAGTTTGAACCGAAATCACTGGCACTATGCGACCGAAATCACTGGCACAAAACGAACTGGAATAGCCAAGGGTAGTAGCCCGCTTCAACTTTTCGTGTACCTTGACAGGAAATCCCCCGCAATCCCTTACTGGCCATATTGTCAACCGTTAGCCACAAGCGAAGAAAACCACACAGAATCAAAACGTTGCTGCAAAATAAAACGAATATAAATTAAAAAGCCACCGCACATTTGGCACATTTGCAAGCCCCCACCCACAATCCAATACTTCGGCTTGCAAAAGAGCCAAATTTTGCCAACCCGCACGAAAAAGACTATCTTTGAAGGTGTAGATATGAATAATTTACTGATAATCTATTGGTTGAAATAAAAGCAGAATGAAACTTAAGGAAAAAATATCATTTGAAGAGATTCTTGGAGCAGCTTTTAAAATTAGAGTTGTTGAACCTATTGATAATGGTAGAGCTGCCTTAACTCATTACATTCACAATTACACTAACGGAGAATCAGGGTTTTATAAAAATGAAGCTCTCTCTCAAGTAAAAAGAGCACTTAAAGTAAAATTCCCAACTGAAAACATTGATTACAAAGTCGCTGAAAGCGCTTTGCAGTACATAATAGCAGACTTCAAACAAGATATTCCATTTCCCACACCAAAAGAGCATAAATTTACATTTATAGACTTATTTGCGGGCATTGGAGGATTTAGGTTAGCAATGCAAAACCTTAAAGGAAAGTGCGTTTTTACTAGCGAATGGGACGAACAGGCAAAAAAAACTTATGAAGTAAACTTTGGCGAAGTGCCGTTTGGCGACATCACAAAGAAAGAAACCAAAATGTTTATCCCAGATAATTTTGATGTACTTTGTGCCGGATTTCCTTGCCAAGCATTCTCAATTGCAGGACGAAGAGGAGGGTTTGAAGACACAAGGGGAACCCTATTCTTTGATGTTGCAGAAATAATCAAAAAGAAGAAACCAAAAGCTATTTTTCTAGAAAACGTAAAGGGTTTAGTTAATCACGATAAAGGGAGAACGTTATCAACAATTTTAAACGTTTTAAGAAATGATTTGGGTTACAATGTGCCAGAGCCTAAAATTATAAATGCAAAAGATTTTGGAGTTCCTCAAAATCGTGAAAGAATATACATTATAGGTTTTCGTAAGGATATTAACGAAGAAAATTTTAGTTACCCTGAACCAGTAGAAAAAAAACGAGTATTTGCAGATATAAAAGAGGAAAATGAGGTTTCTGTAAACTAAAACCCTCAGATGGGGCAAGTTGGCAAAATTACCTTGAGTACTTTAGCCCCTTCGCTGTGACTAAGTTTCCAAAGCCTTTAATTGGCACAGCCAGCTACTACGGGCTAATCCGCCCCTATTTCAATGTATTGGTTATTTGGACTCGCAGGTTCTGCATTTCAGCAATGGCTACTTGTTCCGTTCCCTTAACAACATTGAATAGGTTCTCCTGTTCCTTAAATGAGCCAAGATATAGCTCCTGCCGTCTTTACGCCGAATACCAATGCAGTCGATAAACTGGTAATCCCTGCACTTATCCCGACTAACTGGCGGATAATCGGTTCTTAGTATCAATTTAGTTAGTAACGACGCCTCATCGAGCGGTTCACTTTCGTTCAGCTTCTATATCCATTCCTGACAGATTTCATCCACAAAAACAGTGGACGCTTTCAGCCTTTTAGCCCTGCCGCTCAGTACCAACCCCTTGAAAGGGAAGCACCGCAGGGTGGATTGGAAACGTTTCCAGTAAAACGTATCCGAGAGACCAGTCCAGAGTAAAATCTAAACCCCTCTCATCTCATTTAAAGTTATGATGAATCAATTTCAAAGAACGTGTTCAAATTTATAGAACAATTCACTATATTTGAAAGTGCCCTGATTCATCGCAGGATACACAGCCAGTTGGTAACACGCGGTATATTTTACGCCCCACTTTTCGGCTGATTAGGTTTCTGTTAGTTCCAATTTGGCTTTTTAACGTGGGATGAATAACTTGCTTCGTTCGACGGGGCGCAAACATACCGCCATCCGTTGGGCAAAATGCTTAAGAAAAAAAAAATTATGACACTTAAAGACATTTTTGAAAACACTAACAATTGGCTAAAATATGCAGAAGCCAAACATACGGTTCTGATTGGTTTAATTGGTGCTGGATTATTTGGGATTCACAATTATGCAGATAGTTTC
>JAQVYY010000074.1 GCA_028708425.1 Bacteroidales bacterium | reverse complement strand
ATGCCTTAAAGAAATGAATGTAGGTATTTACCGTATTGCGAGAAATGTCGAGCATCTCGCCAATTTGTCGGTTGCTCATACCGTCCCTTTTTAGGGTAATAATCTGTTTTAAATCCATCGGATCAAGTGTGTTAGCCATATCACATTTTTTTTCTTGCGATATAGCGGTTTATACTTGATCTTCCAAAGTGGCACAAAACGAACCGTTTTTGAAACGGGGCCGGGCAACGGGTGGCACAAAACGAACCGTTACCTTTTCAAATTCATTATGCCTTAATGCTAAAAAATGGCACAGTTTGAACCGAAATCACTGGCACTATGCGACCGAAATCACTGGCACAAAACGAACTGGAATAGCCAAAGATGAATAATTGGGGTTAATATTTATTGCCAACCCCAACTACGTACCCATTTTAAAACCACGTAAAAATCCCCATTTACTTGACTAGTTAGAAAGATTTTTATAGATTAGTAACATAATTAAGATACTATTCTCCACATAAAAAATACAACAATGAGACTAAAAACCAAGTTTATACTAATAGTACTCGGACTAGTTCCCATGCTGTTTTCGTGTAACTCGAAGCAGAAAGATATGGCTCACGAGCAGCTGGTTAGGGATTATTTCCATGGATTTAATACGGGCGATTACAACCTGATTTCGAACTCTATTAGCGATAGCATTAAGATTACCGAAAAGGAGTACGTGATAGTGCATGCTCGTAATGATTTCCATAGGCATTTTCAATGGGATTCTGTTTTTGCACCAAAGTACAATATAATCGATTTAAAAGTTGATGGCGATTGTGCAATTGGTACCGTTTCTAAAACGTGTAAGCGTATCGAATTCTTACAAGATTCGGCGCTTGTTTCTAATGTTTCAATCTATTTTACCGACAATAAAATTTCGGAAATACAGACCACCGAATACGTATTTCTCGATTACCTAAAATGGCAACCCAGGCGCGATAATCTAACCTCGTGGATTGACGAGAACCATCCCGAACTATCTGGTTTTGTTAGCGATATCTCGATAAAAGGCGCACAAAACTATCTGAAAGCCATAGCTTTATCTAAGAGCAACGAGTAGGGCGGCCCTTACCAATGCATTGGTAGTATCTTCGTAACTTTATTGCCGTTGCAGCTCGCTTTTAATTAGCTTGGTGCTATGCCGCATCGCATATAAAAAATACTTTAATAGAAATATGAAGCTAAACATTTACCAAATAGATGCATTTACGGATGAAGTTTTTGGGGGGAACCCAGCTTGCGTTGTTCCTTTACCCGATTGGTTGCCCGACGATATACTTCTAAAAATAGCCCAAGAGAATGCGGTTGCCGAAACCGCTTTTTTTGTTGACAAGGGCCATAAGATACACCTACGCTGGTTTACTCCAGATATTGAGATGGATTTATGCGGACACGGAACCCTTGCAACGGCGCATTGCTTAGAGTCCATTTTAAATTATCCGCACAATAAAATAGTGTTTGAAACCCTGAGCGGTGATTTGACTGTAATGGTTGAAAATGACTTGTATAGCTTAAATTTTCCATCCCGAATGCCAATACCTTCGGAATTGCCCAGAATAATTAGCCAATCGTTGAGCATACAGCCCCAAGAGGTTTTTAAGTCGAGAGATTATATGCTGGTTTACGATACGGAGGACGAGATTAAAAATATTGAAATTGATAGGCAAACCTTTGACCAGATAAACCTTGATCCGGGTGGAGTAATTGTTACCGCACAGGGAGATGACTGTGATTTTGTATCGAGATTTTTTACACCACAAGCATCAATACTAGAGGACCCGGTAACGGGTTCTGCCCATTGTACGTTAATCCCATTCTGGTCCGAAAGGCTTAACAAAAACGTGCTAAATGCAGTGCAACTTTCCAGTAGGGTAGGTAAGCTGCACTGCCAAAACGTTGGCGATAGGGTGATTATTAGCGGAATGGCAAAAACCTACTCCATTGGTAACTGTTGGACCGAGTAGGAATGATTTTCTATTGCGCTTTGTTTGAAAACATTAAGGTAGTGGTAAAATCAAACTAAGCGGAGCCGGAGAACGACAACAAAAAAGCAACGAGCACCCCAGCACCCGTTGTTTTTACGTTTTTTTGAGCTTAGTCAATATCCATATCTAGCCCCTCAACGCCCTCCTTATCTCTTCGCGCTCTGTACTCGTTAATTCTGTATGAAAATCCTACAAAAATAATTTGTTTTTCGCGAGTACGGTGTATGTTGCTAGTAAAGTTATCGCCCCAGGTATTCGATTTAAACTCCATGGTACCAAGAACATCTCTAACCCTAATGTTTATCGAGCCCTTATTTTTGAGTACGTTTATCCTCATTCCTAAATCGAACCAATACATTTCCTGGGTAGTGCCTTGTCCACCTCCCGATTGCCAAAACTTCATGCTTCCCCCAACCGATACCGATGGTGAGCGGTAATTTCCGGTAGCCTGAATTTCAACGTGTTTGCCAATATTCCACGATGAGGTTCCTCTGAGGCTCCAGCTGTCGCCCTGGCTCGATTTGTCGTCCAGAAAACTAGAGGTAAGCTTTATTTGGTTATAGTTGAAATTGGCGTTTATACGCCACCAAGGGGTTATGGTTTGAGAAACAACCCCTTCGATACCGAGGCTGTTGCTTTTATCTATATTTTGAAAAGTTGACCTTGCAACACCATCGTTGTCAACCTCAACAATTCTAGTGGCTATATCTGTGGTGTAACGTTGATAAACGGTTGCGTTTATCTTGGTTTTGGGTAGATTAAAGTAGTAGCTAATTTCGAAGCTGTTGGTTAGCTCGGGGTTTAGGTATGGGTTACCCCTGCTTAGGTTAAGCGGGTCGGTATAGTTGATAAATGGATTCAGAAATCGAGTATGTGGTCGGCTAATCCTTTTGCTGTATGCCACCTGTGCCGAATGTTTTTCGTTTATGTCCCATTTTATATGTGCGCTGGGGAAGAGATTGAAAAAATCCCGTTTAATGGGATCGTCGTCGGTTGCCTTTTGGTCGGCATCGGTAAATGATTGTTCGGCTCTTACACCACCCTGATAGCTAAACTTGCCATCGGCAAAGGTGTTTGAGTAGATAGCGTATGCCGAGAACTGCTGTTCTTTGTAAATAAAGTTGTTGTTTCGCTGGGTATCTGGTGTCCAAATATCATCTACTAGATTTCGAAAAACGTAGTCGTTATCCTGCGCACGGGTCATTGCCTTTAAACCGGTTTCTAGCCGTCCGCCGTTGCCAATGGGTTGAACCAAATCGGTTTGTGCGGATAAAATGTTACCGTTGAAATCGGTTTCGGTTTGTTCGTACAGGCTGGTGGTTAGGTCTTCATTCCACCATTGGGTCATATCGTTATAGCTTAGGTCGGCCATCGAGTTAAAGAATATATCGGCGGTTAGCTCTTGCCCTTTCTGTTGGCCATCCAGCTTATAGTTTAGCGCGAGGTTATACGAATCGCCAGCTTTGCCACCGGTATGCTCACGTTGGTATTGAGATATTTGTATTGGTGTGGCTATTTTGTTCTGCGTTAAGTCCCACATGTCACGCTCGCGCGAATTGTAACCTCCCGATAGGGTAAGCGTATTCGAGCTGTTAATAAAGTAGTCTATTCCGCCCCTAAGGCTCAGTAATTTGCCCTGTCGCCTAAAATCCTGATCTTGAAATAGGGTGCTTTCATTACCGGTGCTTAGCGTGGTTGTTCTATCCGAAATGGTTTGTCCCGTCATCCTGTTCTGCCTGTAGCTCAGGTTGGTAAATATATTAATCTTATCTTCTCGATAGTTAACATTTAGGCTACCATTGTACTTGTCGCCCGTACCTGCATTTAGCATTACCATGGCATGGTACCCAGGGTCTCGCTTTTTTTTTAAAACGATATTTATTATTCCCGATAGCCCATCCGGGTCATATCGAGCCGATGGGTTTGTTATCACCTCAATGCTTTCAATAATATCTGCTGGTATTTCATCTATGCTCGAGTATGTAGATGGTTTATTATCAACCAGTATGGTTACATTTTGGCTACCCCTAAGGCTAACGTTACCATCCATATCAACCTCAACCGACGGGATGCTTTCCATTATCTCCAATGCGCTGCCGCCCTCGGTATTTAGATTCTTCTCAACATTAAAAACTTTCTTGTCGAGATTATGCGTAAGCATCTTTTTTTGACCAGTAACCACCACGCCCTCAATGTTTTTCGAATCCAGCTCAAGAAAAATGGTACCCAATGAAACCTCCATATTCTTAGGATTTACTGCAAAGGGCTCTAGTTTTAGCGATTTGTAGCCAATAAATTTTACCTCGCTGTAATACCTTCCGCCCGGAACATTTCCAATGATAAATTCGCCATTTTCGTCGGTAATGCCGCCTGTTACCAAGCTGGAGTCTTGAACTTTGTAAAATGCGACGCTGGCATATTCAACGGGAATATTTTGAATTTTATCCATTACCTTTCCTTTAACAGTGCCGGAAATGCTGCTGCCCATTCCTTGTCCGCCACCCCTTTGGGTTTGAGCGCATACCGATGTAACGGTTAAGACGAGCAAAATTGTTGCTGCAAGTAGTTTCGATCTCATAGGTGTTTGAGTAAATAATGTGAATGATGTTGTTTTGGTAGTAAGACTCTTTTTTATTGAAAAACTTGCGCTTAGTTTTTAATATTTTTTGATTTTGTAACTTATACCCTAAGGGCGGGTGCTATTTTCTCACGTTATGCATTTCAGAATGTGCATAGAAAAACCATCACTCCAGTGGGGTGATGGTTTTTAATTTTTAATAACGAAATATGGCAATTAACGAAAGATGTTCTCTTCCAGAGAACCTATGGATTATACATATCGGGATTTCTAAAGCCCATAATTTGATTTGCCATCTCAAGCATAACCTTCGCCTGATTATGATTTGGTTTAATAGCCAGCGTGTTATGAAAGTCGCTCATGGCGTCTGTTTGCTTACCGCCCTGCCAGCGCGCTTTTCCTCTGTAAAAGTATGCATCAGCATTTTGCGAATCGGCTTTAATCGCTTTGGTTAGCTGCTCTTCGGCTTTTGGGAGGTCGCCTTGGTAAAGCGCTTCAACTCCCTTATCGTAGCTACTGCTCATTTTCTACTTGTAAAGTTTGTGTTTATCTAAATATTCAAATGCCTTTTGGGGCATAAAAAAATCGGCCCGTTTGTTACTAGCAATTAGCTCGCGAATATAGGTTGAACTAATTTCAATAATTGGCGCATCTATTAGCTTAGTGTTTTTTGGTAACCTAGTTTTATCTATTTCGTATCCCAATCGTGGATATACCAAAATATTATTGGCAATAAGGCTTTTATAATCTTTCCACCTTGTAATTGAGCTTATTGAATCGGCACCCATTATAATAACAAAATCTCTATCCAAATGTTCTGCCTTTAGCGCATTTATGGTATCAACGGTGTACGAGGGGCGTGGCATTCTCATCTCAATATCGCAAACCGATAGCCTGGGGCTGTATGCGTCGATGGCAAGTTCTACCATTTTTAGGCGATGCTCATCTTTGGCTAGGTCATTCTTCTCTTTTAGCGGGTTATGCGGACTAACCACAAACCAAACCTCATCAACCTTGTTAGCGTTTAGTATGTAACCCGCTAAGCCTATATGCCCATTGTGTATTGGGTTAAACGAACCGAAAAATAAGCCTGTTTTCATTTAAAACGGATTAAAAAGATTTTAGAATTTACTACTCAGGATTTATTGAATGAATTTTTTTACAATTTCTTCCGTTTCAATAATCGCCTCTTCAAGCTTGTCGTTCACAATTATCTTGTCAAATTTATTGGCGTAGGTCATTTCCTCCGAGGCTTTCCCTAATCTTTTTGCAAGGCTCTCGGGGGTTTCTGTGCTGCGTTTTTCCAGCCTGTTTTGCAACTCTTCAATGGATGGTGGCTTAATGAATATCGAAAGCGCTCTGTCGCCAAACTGTTTCTTTAGGTTTATACCGCCCTTTACATCAACATCAAAAGCCACATGATTACCCTTTGCCCAGATTCGCTCAAGCTCCGATTTTAGCGTGCCGTAGTACGAGTTGGTGTAAACCTCTTCCCACTCAACAAACTCGTTATTATCAATCTTTGCCTTAAATTCGTCGGGCGATAAAAAGTAGTAGTCGTGCCCATAAACCTCGCACTTACGCATCTCACGACTGCATGCCGAGATAGAGAATTCAAGGTTACTCATCTTTTGCAAAAGGCTACGCACAATAGTTGTTTTACCCGAACCCGATGGAGCAGAAAATATTACTAGCTTGCCGGCCATGTTTTTATCAGTATTTTTTAGTTTTATATAAGAATAAAGAACAACCTTAGTTTTACAACACATTCAGTAGTTGCTCTTTAATTTTTTCCAGCTCATCCTTCATCTGCACCACAATTTTTTGAATTTGAGCATGATTAGCTTTCGAACCCAGCGTGTTTATCTCTCGGCCCATTTCTTGCGAAATAAATCCCAGCTTTCTGCCTACGGGTTCCTGTTCGTTTATGGTATCGATAAAGTATTTGCAGTGGTTTGCCAATCGAACCTTTTCCTCATTAATATCAAATTTTTCGATGTAGTAAACAAGCTCCTGCTCAAACCTGTTCATGTCCTTTACAACATCGTTACCCAGCCTATCAAGATTCTCATTAATTCTTGTGCGAATTGTTTCTATTCTCTCATCCTCAAAAGGTTTTACCTGTGCTAGTAGCTCTTGAATATTATTCACTTTGCTTAGCAGGTCGTTCTCGGTAATTTTACCTTCCTGCTCTCTAAAATCATTTAAATTGCTTATGGCTAAATCAATGCAGGTGTTAAGGGCATTCCATTCCTCTTGGTTTACCGTTTTTTCTTCCGATGAAAAAATTTCGGGTAATCTTATAATAGTTTGTACCAAAGGTTCATTCTCAATGGTTAGTTTTAGCTCTTTCGAAATGCTTTTTATTTGGTCGTGGTACGATTTAAATACGCTGGTGTTAATGGTGGGAGTGGGATTGGCTATCTCCTTTTCAACATTGATGTATAGGTCAACTTTCCCTCTTTGAATGTGTTGCGATAACTTGTTGCGGATATCCAGCTCCTTTTCTTTGTATGCCATTGGCATTCTTAGATTCGAAACATCTAGCTGTTTACTGTTTAGCGAGCGTATTTCAGCTATAATCTTATTACCGTTTACCACCACTTCGGCCTTACCGAAGCCTGTCATTGATTTTATCATTTTGCTTCTATTTCTATTTTATTCTTGCAGATTACTGTTGGTTTTCATCCATCCCCTCAAATAGTTCGGGTCGCAGCCGCTTAGTTCGTTCTAGGGCTTGGGCTAGCTGCCACTCCTCAATTTTTTTAAAGTGCCCCGATGTTAGCACTTCTGGTACTTTCCACCCGTTAAAATCGGCTGGGCGGGTATAAATTGGGGGTGCTAACAGGTTATCCTGAAACGAATCGGTTAGGGCTGATGTCTCGTCCGATAGAACCCCTGGGATAAGCCTAACCAGGCTATCGGTTATGATGGCTGCCGCCAGCTCGCCACCCGATAGCACGTAATCGCCCACCGATATCTCTCTGGTTATTAGATACTCTCTAACCCTGTGGTCAACCCCTTTGTAGTGCCCACAAAGGATTATGATATTATTTTTAATGCTTAGCTCGTTGGCAACGGGCTGGGTTAACCTTTGCCCATCGGGCGAGGTGTAAATAATATCATCGTACTCTCTTTCGGCCTTTAGCTTATCTATTGCCCTAAAAATTGGTTCAATTTTCATAACCATGCCTGCATCCGGACCAAAGGCGTAATCGTCAACCGTTCGGTGCTTGTCGGTAGTATAATCTCTTAAATTGTGAGTGTAAATTTGGACCAACCCTTTACTCTGCGCACGCTTTACTATAGAGTGTCCTAAGGGGCTTTCTAAAATTTCGGGTAATACGGTAATGATATCAATTCGCATGGTTTTTGTAATTGAACCACAAAGTTATGAAATGTTGGTGAGTTGTTGCTATTTTCTTGCTACAATAACTGCTCAATACCTATTATTGGTGCAAGGCTATAATGTGTTATCAATTTTAATATCGTACCTGCTTAGTAGCCCAGCGAGTCCGTGGATTGAAAACTTCGCCTTTTTAATTCGGTTAATTTCTGGGTCGATGGTGTAGTTAATAGAGGTTCTAAAATCTGCTTTTTCAATTATTGTATTGTCAAAGGTTGCTCTAGTGAAGTCGCAATTGTCAAATTTTGAGCTTGTTAAGTCGCACTCAGTAAAATCGGTATCCTGCAGCTGGGTATTTACGAATGATGTTTTCTGTATCTTAGTTTTAAAGAATGAGGAGTGGTTTAAAGAACAATTTTCAAAGCTAAAGGCGAGCCCAAATTCGTTACAGCTGTCAAAGCGTAATCCAAGCATTTTACAATCCATAAACACTATATCTCTAAATGCGGTTCCCTCGAGTTGAGCCATGCTTAAATTACATTCTGAAAATTCGCAGTCGATAAATTTATAACCAGACAGGCTGCCATTTGAAAAGTCGCAGTTGAAAAAACGACAATTTTCATACTCGCCTTTTATTAGCGGTTTACTATTAAAATCAACTTTTTCAAACGTCTTTTCTTCTATATATACTTGTTCCATGTTCGATTGTTTTGTGTTTTTAGTGCTTGCTTATTGATTGCTGCAATGTATTTAACCCCAATTATTCGCCCGAATATTTGGGGCCTCCGACAGCGACTAGGTCTCACGTCCAATTTTGTTTCACAAAATCGGGCTCGACTAGGTTGGGGTAACCCGCATTTACATTTATCTTTAATAAATGAACAATGCGGGTTAATTTGTATAAAAACCGAAGACAGCAACCTACTCGTTGCTGTCTTCGGTTTAGCTATATGAAGTTAGGCGAACGTTTCCCTTTTTATAATGATTTGAAATCTGTTCGATTCTCCCCAAAAAATCCGCAGGAAACATTGGGAATGAATAAAAAGCGTGTTGTTACGCGTGGGTTTATATTTTTAAGAAGCTGTAAATCATGCTACTTACATGTGTTTTTCGTTCTTCCATAAATTTTATGTAGTCCTTTGAACTAAACGAGTTCTTGTCCATTATTAGATCCCTAATTGTAAATGGGAATAGTATTAGTGATATAAGGCTAATGAATAGCTGTTCAGGATCAACTGGTTTAATACGCCCTGCTTGAGCCTCGGTTTTTAGCTGTTCGCAAAATATCTCAGAGTTATATAGCCCCATTGCCGAATCCATGGTTTTTATTTTTTCGGGGTTTCGATGTATTACTGATATAACAAACGAAACGAGGACAGGTTTTTCTATTAGTAAATCGATATAAGCAATGGCGTAATCGTTAATTTTTTGCTCAATGGGAGCGTTTGATTCTAAAATTTCTCGAGTTTGAAGTGCCCCATCTTTTACGAGCATATCAAAAATTGTAAACAGCAAGTTTTCTTTCGACTGAAAGTAGTAGTTCATTAGCGATAAGTTAACCTCCGCTTTTGCTGCTATTTCCCTAACACCAACCCTGTCGACACCTTTATCTAAGAATAGTTCGGTGGCTGCAGCTAAAATTTTCTGTTTTGTTTTTTTCATGACATTTATTTAAAGTTGTTTTAATTTTTTCCTGAAATTGCATGCACCAGGAGCAAGACACATGTTTAAAACGAGATTTGAGTTAATTTGTTCTGTATTTTTTGGTGCGTTATATCATTATAAAAAAACTTTATTTCATAGCAGTTTTTCCTTACATTGATGCAGCATACAATGAAAGGGTTTAAATCAATCATTTTATGAGTTTGCCCGAATGGTTTCTTTTTTTGGTATGGTGTTCAATAATTATTTACAACTTATTTATTTGTTGTACGTTACTTTATGGTGTATGCTTATGGTTAGCTGCAACGATTTTTTCTTCGTGGTTATTTAAGGGATTTTTTACCCTAATTAATTCTGATTAATTAGTTATATCTGAATTATAAATATATTTGCACCGCATTAATCAAAGGTAAAGATAATGGTTTTTATGTTTTTAATGAGCTGTTTAATAAAAAATATTTTACGCAAATGGTACATTTTGGCGATATTCCCGACGAGTTTTGCAGTAAGGATACCAGTAGGATAGTGGTTTTGCCTATCCCTTACGATGGAACCAGCACCTGGGTAAAAGGTTCCGACAAAGGGCCTGAGGCTCTTCTCGAAGCCTCGGCAAACATGGAGCTGTATGATATTGAAACTGATACAGAGGTGTATTTGCAGGGTATATATACCGCACCTGCTATAACAGAAAAATCATCACCAGAGGCAATGGTTAGAGCTGCCGAGGAGCAAACAGCAGAGCATTTAAACAGCGGAAAGTTTGTTGTTACTCTTGGAGGCGAGCACTCTGTTAGTATAGGCCCAATACAGGCTTATGCAGGGCGGTTTAAAAATTTAACCGTTCTGCAAATTGATGCGCACGCCGATCTGCGTGATTCGTACGAGGGGTCCAAAAATAACCATGCTTGCGTTATGGCTAGGGCTCAGGATGTTTGCCCAATAGTTCAGGTAGGCATTCGAAGTATGGATGTGGGTGAAAAAGAACGACTTGACCCAAGTCGGGTTTTCTGGGCGCATAAAATTATGGATAACGATGAATGGATGGGTAAAGCCATTGATTTGCTTACCGAGGATGTATATCTAACCATCGATCTGGATGGCCTCGATCCATCAATTTTACCATCAACCGGAACACCCGAGCCGGGTGGGCTAAAGTGGTATCAAACCCTAACGTTTATACGTAAAATGATTGAGCGAAAAAATTTGGTTGGCTTTGATATTGTTGAGCTTTGCCCAAATCCACAGGAAAAATCATCCGACTTTACTGCTGCCAAGTTGCTTTATAAGATATTATCGTATAAATTTACAAAGGAATAAGTATAACCTAAATTGAGCGATTTGTGCAAAAAAAGATAAAAGATAGTTTGTTTAATACCCTGATAATGTGTAATTTAAAGGTGTCAAAACTAATAAATAACACTTCACCATTTGGGTGCACAA